>CAKSFQ010000003.1 GCA_934454115.1 uncultured Clostridia bacterium | reverse complement strand
GATTTGCCTCGTCAAAGACGTTGTCCGGGTTTGCCAGCTGGCTGACATACTCCGTCGGAAGAATTGCGATCCGACGTATATAATTTGTGTATCCGTTTCCGGATCTCAAAACAATCTGATTGACATCGCCGCTTGTCTTTTTTGCAAAATATGCATCGGTTAAATCTTTGAACGCCACTTTCCATTCCGATGATAAACTGCTGCTTTGAACCAAATCAACAACATTGTTTTCCGCTTTATCCGTTGCCGTTTTTGTATATCCAATCTTTATATACGGCTTAAGCTGACCTTTCCAATCTGAGTCTACATTATCCCAGCATCTGAAATCATTCCAATACTCAACGTACACACGATAGCTTGTCGCATCTGCATTAAATGTGCCTTCGTTGACGGTAATACGTGCGCCTCCGTCTTGTACCCAATACCTGCCGTTGTTATTGTCTTTCCTTAAATATTTTGTTACAATCCATGCATTTGATTCATTATCGGGACTTTTAAAGCCTCTATCTCCGTCCGGTGTTGCAAGACCGGTAGAAAAGGCATTTGTGCCTATATATCCGAACCATTGTCTGGTATTTGTTTCATTAGCATGATAAATCTCGTCACCGTTCATAGCAGAAAGCGTCGGACCATTCAAATCATCCGTCATCTTTGACGAATCATCCTTACTAATCCATGCGCCGTATGTATTTAAAATATCATCCGCCTTGGGGATATCAGGCTTTAGACTGACCGTGTTGCTCACCCTGTTAAGCTCGTCTTTCACATAATAACTGTGCGCGTTGTCATAATCCTTGGTCTCAATGATATAGCCGCCTTTGTCGGTCTTTGCCGTGCCGATTTTCTCTCCGTCGCGGTATACATCAAAGGTTCCTTTGTTATAGCTGTCCGCTGCATCCCAGAAAAGCATAACACGGTTATACGCCGCCGTTCCGCGCAGATTGACCGGCGCTGAAAATTCCAGCGGCTGCATCGAAGATGTGAGGTTATCCCATACAAAAAGGCGCATCGTGCTGCCCTCCGGCATGGTGAGGTTTTCAATCGTGAGCGCATCGGCCGAGGCGCTCACCTCTTCGGACAGATAAGCGTTCAAAAGCTGACTATCCTTATAAAAGCCCACAATAAGGCGCGCGTTTTCCGCATTGCCCATCACATTGACCGAGATCTTAAATGCCTCACCGGCTGTCGGATATCCGATCTGCGCGCCGTCCGCATTCAAAAACATCGGTGCGCCGATGATCACATCCTGTGCATCCTGTGCCGAAACAAAAATCGGAAAAGCAGCAAACAGCATTACCATAATCATCAGCATCGCCGTGATTCTCATCTTACATTTCATTTTGATTCCTCCTCATTTTTATAAAAATCCATCAATATCATAAAATCAATATCGGCTGTTTAACGCCAAAATGGCTAATCCCTGCGCAAATGGAGAGTAGCAGACGGGAATGGCATTATATTCCTCTGCCGTATGCATAATGCATGTTCCGCCCGATGCGTTTTGCAGCGTTCCGTCCGCGCCGATATTTTTTTCCAGCGCCGCATATGCCAAATCCGCATGTTTCTTATAGCAATCCTTATCCAAAACCCCAAGACGCATCCCCTCACTGAGGGCAAACGCAAACGCCGCCGTTGCCGACATCTCCGGATAAGAATCGGACGAATCCACCACCGTATTCCAGCTTCCGTCCGCGTTCTGATAGGTCACAAGCGATGCCATATAACGAATAAAATTCTCTTTTACCACATGATAATCCGAAAAGCTCTCGTCCGCCAGGGACAGTATGATGGGTGTTCCTGCGGCAAGCCAGCCGTTCCCCCGACCCCACACACAGCCCTCCTGTCTGCGTTCGTTGCCGTAGTAACCATGCACAATCAGATTCGTGGACTTGTCTTTTAAAAATTCATCATGCAGTCTGTACTGGCGCAGCGCCTCATACACGTACATGTTGCGGCCGGTAAAAACACCGTATTCGGCAAGAAAAAGGCAACCCATAAAAAGCGTATCTGCCCATATCTGATTTGGATATGTGTTTTCGGTACAGGAATGCTCAAAGGCGCCCCTCTCGCTTCTCGGCGCCTGTGCCATACACCAGTCCGCAAAATCTTCGCACAGTTTTATGTACTTTGTTTCACCGCTCAGCTTGTATCGTTCCAATGCGGAAAGGCACGGTGCCGTTGTGTTGATGCTTTTTCCCGGATATGCCTCACTGAGTTTACCATCAATCCAGGTTTTGATATAGTCCATGCAAAATTCCGCTTTTTGCTTTTTGGCTACCTGCGACAGGCTGTAAAGCGCAACGCCTTGCCCCCACTGCCAGATTCCCATTTGATTGTCAGCGCAGTCGGTGATCCTTCTGCACAATTTTTCTAAATTACCGTTCATTGCGTACTCCTTTATCATGTCCTTTTATTTTCTGTTTTTGTTGATCTGTAAAAGCACCTCCTCTTATCCCGTTCTGTATACCGGCCATCATACACCCCCTGCAATATTTTTTCGTTTTCCTATTCTTACTGTATCATGGGGCACAAAAAAAATCCACCGTCATAATCAAAACGACGGCGGATTTTATAGTCAAAATCTCAACTTCGGGCTAAAATTTATTGGTAGCCCGGTATTTTCCGGGCGTTACGGACTCATATTTTAAAAATGTTCGGAAAAACGTTTTCTCACTGACAAAGCCGCATCGCTTATAGATTTCCGTAATGGATAAATCCGTATGCTCAAGATCATACTTTGCCTTTTCAATCCTGAGCTGCGCGATAAAGCCAACCAAGGTCTCCCCGGTTGCACCTTTAAAAAGCCTTGAAATATAGTACGATGAAAACCCGAAATGATTGCTGACGGTATTTAGGTTTAAATTACTGTCCGCAAAGTTTTCACGGATATAGTCAATGATTTTAGGCAAAAGATTATCCGTCTTTTCCGCATCGCTCTCCTTTGCAAAAGGCTTTTCCTCACTCTTTGACCCCATGCAGATATATTCGGTCAGCTTTTCAAGATTTTCAAAGACCTCGGCCGGACTGTTAAAATCCATGCTGTTTAAAATTTCCACCGGCTCATCCGCACGATCCGCGTCCGCGTTAAAGTCAAAAAATGAGATCATGGTGCTTGTCAGATGGAGTAAAATCACCTTTGCCTTTTCAATGCCGATGGATTTGATACAATCCCTGAAAATGATTTTTAAGGTGTTTACGGCCTCCTTTTGATTGCCTTTTTTAAGGTATGCTACAAGCTGTTTCTGATAATCGTTAAAATCACGGTAAAACAAACGTTCGGCGCCGTCATTTGCGTGATAAACCTCATCATAAAACACAATATTGTCTGCGCCCGAAATACTGCACCCAAGCGCCAGCTTTGCCTCATGATAGGCAAGCGCCACTGTTTCAAATCCCTTCTTAACAGAGGAAACACCGATGTTGCAGCCAAATTTAAAGTTGCTTTTAATCACCGACATGCCGTGGGCAATCGCGTTGTAAATGGTCGTTTTGTAGATATGCGAATTTTCTTCATCGCAGTAACAATAAAGGCCGGCAATTAAGCTATCATATCGGATGATTTTACAGGTATCGGTTTCGTTGAATAATTCCTCAAAAACATTCTGTATAATCAGAAAGGTCATCTCTTCCGCTTCCTTGGTGCTCACAATATCATCCTGCCCGAACAGATTTCGGTTGTTATACGGCTGAAACAGAATCACCGTAAATAGCTCTGAGGAAAAATCAACCAGATCCGAGGATGAATTTACCGAATTTCCCTGGAGCAATCCGCAAAGATAGGTGTTTACGTAAAGCTCCTGAAGGTTTCCCTCCAAAATGTTCAGGCTGCGCTTACTCGACACGTAATCGTTAAGTGCCTCTTTGACAATGCCATAGCCGTTTGTACGGACGCTGTTTTTGTTTTCCTGACGCTTGTAAATCCGAATCAGTTCGCTCAGCGGAAAGAAATTTTTCACCGAGAACCATACGCCCAGTCCGCAGCAGAGCATCAAAGAAAAAATAATAAAGACCAGCCAAAACGTTCTCGCCCTCTTCAAAGCGCTGTAAAGCTCACTGTTGTCGCTGATATACAAAAACTTCCAGCCCGTATATGCCGATGTCGCACAGACAGAAACGGTGCTGCCATCATAAATAATATCATTTTTATAGTCGGCATAGTGCATAAGCGGCGGCAAATCTGCTGTGTCTGCCATAATTACCTTGTCATTGCTGTTTAATATCACGGTTTGTCCCGTCTTGCTTTTGCTATATGTTATCGTTTTTAAGACAGAATCATTGATGCGGAAAACCGCCGTCGCGTGCACATAACTATCGTCCACATAAGCCGGCAGCTGATATATAAGATCCAGACAGCGGCTTCCGTTTTCCGAGGTAACCGCCAGCTGCGCCGCCAGATTTGGCGTATGCATGATTTTTTCCCACTCCTCAAACGAAATGCCCGAATCCTTATAGTAATACTGAAAAAAGGACGCGGCATCATCGGTATGCGTCGTTGAGATTACCTCTCCCAAATCCCTGAAATAGATGTATGCGCTTTCAAAGGACGTGGACTCTAAGAGTCTTGTCATGTCTCTGGAAAGATACATCGAAACCGCATTGATAGAATCCCCGGCAACGCCGACTGCGATAATGTTGTTTACCGTATCGTTGGTAGCAATATTTTTATAAAGCGTGTTTGCCGCGGATATTTTGTTGTCAAACTGGAGCATGTTTTTGTTTAGGGTATCCATGTAGCTCTTTTCCATATATTCACGGCTGGTTTTATTCAGCGAAAAGTACAGAAAAAAACTGCACGCAGACAAAATAAAGCAGATAATAAAATACGAAAAAAAGCCCAGATACAGCATATTATAAATCTGCCGAAGCCTGCTGCTTGAGTAATTTTTCTTCGTCCATTTTCTATGAAGCCGCATTTTTTTGTCCTCCCCGTTCCCCTCGCCGTATCAAAATATTCCTTCTGCTTTGACCGTTTTGTTTTGCCGGCATATGCCGCATTGTTGTATTATCTTATTAAAAAGACAGCAAAAAGTCAATATTCGTTGGCTTTCTGATTGTTTTTTTATGACTACGGTTGGCTTTCTGACAGTTTTTTAAGCGTAAACCAAACCTTTACGGGCGGTTTCTTCCAATGAGACTTCTCACGGCATCGGGCTTATCGGCACGCATGGCATACAGTGCGCGGCAATCAGTTTTGATAAAAAATATTCTGCTTGCACAAAAACGGATAACAGATCAGGGTTTTTGCGTCAAGGTCCTCCTTATGCATATCAACCGCTGTGATTTGACTGTTCTCATAGGAAGTGTAATAATAGATTCCCCGATTCGCATTGATGCAGCTTGTGTATATGGTAATTTCGTTCTTGTTATTTTTCAGTCGGCAGCAGCCGCGCTGCTGCTCTGCCGCGCCGAGGATATGAAAACACTGGCTGACGCTTTCCTCCTCGCCGCAGCCGGAAACAGAGGCGCCGCGCACAAATGCCGCGCGGATAAAACGCGATTGCGAGGACAAATCCCCGGGCAGCCCGATAGCGCCCATACCTCTGCTGTAAACAGAAAGCGGTATACTACCCGGAAAACGGTTCTCCGGTGCATAAGCTGACAGTCCCTGGTAGTTATTCAGCGCAAACATCTGCATCGGAAACGGCGGATTATTGGTCAAAACACCGACTGCATTTTGATGGATATGCATCCCGTCCGCCATCGGCTCTGCGACAATGCAGTCATGCTGATCCGCCAGCATAAAATGCAGCTTTGCGGCCGGCATATCCTTCCGAAAGCAAGTACCTGTCAGCGTGATTTTCTTGAGTGCACACTCCGCCTCTTTGACAGAAGCGCACGTTCCCAAAATCCACGGTATCAGCTCAAACTGCGCAATATTTATCGTGCCCTCCTGCGGATCCTGATATACTGCATTGCCGACAAAATTAAGGCCTGCCATGCAGAGGCCCTTTTCGTTTGCCGCATCATAATAAAGCGGATAGTTCTCGCTGACGTGCGCCATGCCGATCACCGCATAATGCTGCAGCAAATCCTCGGTCATACGCATCTTCATCGGATACTGCCGCGGCATGATGACAACGCTCTCTCCGTAAGAGCATTCATAATCCAAATTCCGTCCAAAATAAAAATCCTTCGTTTTATAAGTTACCGCTGTGCACATAAAATCACCCCTTATATACCAGTATGCCCAAAAAAATATTTTCATGACCTTGTATCGGATACGGAACGCAGACCAGTGCGTTTTTCCCAAACCGTCGCACAAAACCTTTGCCTATTTTGCCGCGCTTTCCATCGCGCAAAATTCCTCCTGCGGATTTTGCGCTTTGTTTTGATGATGAATGGCGCAGGCGCCGGCCTGCTTTGCGGTCTCATAATACCAATGCTTATCGTTTAAGGTCGCCAATGTCTTTTTCAGCTGCTGCATTTGGGCAAGCACCGCATCCCTTTGCCGATCGATCAGCTCCAGTCTTTTTTCAATGGTCGTGTCTCCCTCCATACACCAGTCCACAAACTTTTTGATTTCCTTAATGGGCATTCCCGTTTTCTTCAGACACGCAATCATCCGCATCCATTCCATGTCCGAATCCTGAAAGATCCTGATACCCCCGCTGCTGCGTTTCACAAAAGGCAAAAGGCCCTCTTTATCATAATAGCGCAGGGCGGACGGTGCAACGCCCAGTTTTTTTGCCATTTCGCCCACCGTGTAAGTCATTGTAATCCCTCCAAAAAAATTTTGAAAAAATTTTCAAAAAACACTTGACTTAAAGTACAGTTTAAGTTGTACAATAAGGATAGCACAAAAAATATCCATTGTCAATTAAGGGGTTTTGATTATGAAGTACGATTTCACCTATTACAATCCAACCAGGATTCACTTCGGCCGGGACGCCATCGGGCATCTTACAGAGGAATTAACCCATTACGGCAAAAATGTTTTGCTTGTTTACGGAAAGGGTTCTGTTAAAAAAAGCGGTCTTTATGACAATGTGCTTGCTATATTAAAACAGGCCGATAAAAACGTGACGGAGCTTTCCGGCATCAAATCAAATCCGTCTTATACGCAGCTTTTAGAGGGCGCACGCCTGGTCAAAGAACATCAGATCGACCTGATTCTGGCCGTTGGCGGCGGCTCGGTCATTGACTGTGCAAAGGGAATCTCGGTCTCTGCTTACTGTGACGGCGACCCCTGGCAAAAATATTGGATTGACTTTCAGCCGGTTGAAAACAAAATTGTTCCGGTCGGCGCCATCCTCACCATGGTCGGCACCGGCTCAGAGATGAACGGCGGTTCGGTCATTACGAATGAAGATCACATGCTAAAATGCGGCAGAGTTTTCCCTGCCGCGGTAAATCCCCAATTCTCTATCTTAAATCCGACCTACACATACAGCGTTCCCAGGTATCAGATGGCAAGCGGCATCTTTGATACGACCTCGCATCTGATGGAACAATATTTTTCCGGTGATGACGACAATACCACCGACTATGTCATCGAGGGCGTTTTGCACTCCCTGATTCACAGCGCAAAAATTGCAATGCAAAACCCAAATGATTATGAGGCACGCAGCAATATCATGTGGTGTGCCACCATTGGCTTAAATACCATCACCGGGCTTTCCAAGCAGCAGGACTGGGAGGTGCACATGATCGAACATCAGCTTGGCGCATATACGGACTGCGCACACGGCGCCGGTCTGGCAGTCATCTCGCTGCCCTACTATCACATGATTGCCCCCTATGGCATCGATAAATTTGTACGCTTTGCCAAAAACGTATGGGGCATCGACACGGATTCGCTCAGTAAAACCGAGGCGGCAGAGGCCGGCATCGAAAAGCTCCGGGATTTTATAAAGGAGTTGGAGCTTCCGCTTACCCTGCGCGAACTGGGCGCAACAGAGGAAATGCTCCCCAAGATTGCAAATTCCACCGTTTTGGGCGGCGCGTATAAAGTAATGACCGCCGAAGATATCCTTACGGTTTTAAAGCAGTGCTACTAAGAAAATACGGGATGGAAAATGAAAATTTTCCATCCCGCAAGCGTGTCGATAAACCTATTTTGCGAAAAATTTCATTTTGATTTGATCACCATCCCGTATTTTGTTACCGTTTGATTTGACCGTCCGTGGTGATCGTATAAACCTGCCACGGGATAAACTTTCCGCTTTGCTTTAATGCCTCTTTGGCGGCGTTTTCCAGACCGCCGCAACACGGTACTTCCATGCGGACAATCGAAACGCTTTTGATTTCATTCCGCGTGATGATTTGCTCCAATTTATCGGCATAAGCCACCTGATCCAATTTCGGACAGCCGATCAGCACAATGTGATCCTTTAAAAAATCACGGTGAAAATTACCGTAGGCGTAGGCCGTACAATCTGCCGCAATCAGCAGATTTGCGTCCTTGAAATACGGTGCATTTACAGGTACCAGCTGAATCTGTATCGGCCACTGCATCAGCTCTCTCTCGTTTCGTACCTCCTCCTGCTGATTTCTCATCGAACGGGAGAAGGTTTTTAACTGACTGCCCGGACACCCGGCATGACCGCCCCGATGCGCCGTATTTGCCTGTGCCGCCTTTACTGCCTGCTCGTCATAAGCGGGCGCCTCACGCATTTCAAATGAAATTGCTCCGGTCGGGCAGGCCGGCAGACAGTCACCCAAGCCATCGCAATAATCCTCGCGCAGCAACCTTGCCTTTCCGTTCACCAGCCCGATGGCGCCCTCATGACATGCGTCCACACACAAACCGCAGCCATTACACTTTTCCGCATCGATTTTTATAATTTTACGCAGCATTTGATTTCCTCCTTAATTTAATGGTTTTCTGACTTTCTGATTATACTATACAAAACGAGAGGATAAAAGTATGTTGTATCTACAACCAAAGGAGTAAAAAATGAAGGAATATTTTAAAATTCTTACAAAATGTCCCCTTTTTTTTCAATTTAACGAAGCAATGATTGCCGCCTTCCTGGAAGAATCCGATGCAAAATTACAAACCTACAACAAAGGCGCCGCTTTGGTTCTTCACGGCGATGCGTCGCAGCAGATTGGCATTTTATTATCCGGCATCGCGCAAATCCGACAGACCGACTATGAGGGGAACAGTGTTTTGCTGCATCAGATTCTGCCCGGCGCGCTTTTTGGCGAGGCATTCACCTGTGCCGATCACCCATTTACCGTATCGGTATTGGCCGCCAAAGACAGCGCCGTCCTTTGGATTGATTATCGGAAGATACAATTTGACTTCCAAAATCAAAGCCAAACCGCGGCTTATGTTTTATCGAACCTCTTAAGATTTTTGGCAAAGAAAAATATTTTCTTTACCGAACGAATCCGTCACTTGTCAAAGCGCAGTCTTAGGGAAAAAATTATTTCCTACCTCAGCCAACAGTCGGTGCTGCAAAACAGCCTTTCCTTTTCGATCCCCTTAAATCGTCAGGAACTGGCCGACTATCTTGCCGCCGACCGCAGTGCGCTTTCCGCTGTATTGTCAAAGCTGCAAAACGAGGGTGTCCTCACCTTTCACAAAAACCATTTTACGCTCACAAAATCAGCGAACTGATTTTGTTCTCCGCCCCGTCTGCGAACATCCCCGCAATACAGAGAGAAAAACAACGCAGCAGTCATCCAAACTGCTGCGTTGTCAAAGTCTGACTTTATGGGGTCGCATCATCTCAAAACGCAATACCCTTTGACATTTTTTTAAAGGGATACGCCGATCGGCTTTTTTGTCACATTCGGCGCATCGGTTTCACCGTTTTGCCTTTCCATAATCTTTTGCTGAATCTGGCGTTTGATCTCCTCATCCACAACGGCATCCTCTTCCCGCGGAGCTGCAGATGCAGTCGCGCTCGGCGACTCTGTGCGATCGGTATCCGATGTATCCCGGTTCGATTTTGCAGGGGACGGTGTCGCCGTCGCACTGCTCGGAATCAAGTCCTTAGTCTCCCACTTGGGATTGTATACAACTACATTTCCCTGTGCAAGGCCGGAGATGATCTCTACATTGGTGCCGTCTGTGATTCCGTAGCGTACCGTAACCAAACGACAGCCTTTAGGCACCTTAATCCACGGAAAAGCAAGCTCTTCATCGCTTGCGCCGCCATCCTTGTCGTCAGACGTATCCTCTGCCAGTTTATCCCCTTTGACAAGCACAACCGCATTCTGCCCATCTGCCTCCAGCAACGCCTTTTCCGGAAGGTACATCACGTTGGTCGCAGAATCCAAAACGATCTTTGCCTGCACGGTCATACCGGCCTTTAAATCACCGGGTTCATCAATCGTTACATCAATCTCAAACCGAACGTTTCCTTCATCATCCTGCTTGCCTTCGTGCGATACCCGGCTTACCTCACCGGCGAATGTCTCATTGGGAATGGAATCCGTGGTAATAATCGCGTTTTGTCCGACCTCCAGATCCATGACCTGCTTTTCATCGGCAGGGAAGGTAAACTTCATGGAGTTCATATCCACGATCACCATCATGGGATTATCCAGATTCGTAATCGCAACATTGTCGCCTACCTTGGCATTTTTCTGCGTAACGATGCCGCTGACCGGCGATTTAATGGTGTAATTCTCCAACTGCTTTTTTGCAGCCTCGACATCATATTCATTGCTCTTTTGATCGTATGTGTTTGTTTTCTGATTTATCAGAGTGGTATCATCCGTCACGCTGGCAATAAGCGTCCCTGCCGTGACTGATCTGCCGCGGCTGACACTGACCGAAGAAACCGTGCCGCTGACCGACGAGGTCACGGAAACCGCATTGCCGTCACTTTTTAAAATCGTTGCAACAATTTGTCCGGCCGAAACGCTGCTGCCTGATTTGATATTCAGGGTTTGAATCACACCGCTTTCGCCGGCGTAAATCCGAGAGGTTGACACTTTACTGGATGCGCCGATCGCTTTGGATTTATCCAACTGGTTCTGTGCTCGTTTGAGTGACAGCTGCGCCTCGGTATCATCCAATTTGTATAGCACGGCGCCTGCTTCCACCCGGTCACCGACCTCCGGCTTGGATTCCTCCACGGTACCCGATACCAATGAGGTAATCGAATAATACGCATTTGCTTCCATTACGCCGCTGGTATTCATCGACGGAATCACATTTCCTTTGGCGACCGTGACCTCGGTATACCCGTGCAGCGGATTCATCACAACCGAAAACACCACAACAACGGCGGCAATCAAAACAATTGCACCGGCGGCAATTCCGGAACCCATCAATATGGACTTCTTGCTTTGCGGCCGCAAAAAGACAGACAGTTTTTTGGGCGCAGGTTCGTCAATCACCTGCGGCACCGACGAAAAATAGGCCTCCTCCTCCGGGCAAGAAAAAGCAACTGCATTTTCTTCTGCATTTTCCTCTGGCATCTCTTCCGCCTTCTTCTCCTCTTCGCTGATCTTAGCAAGGTCTAACTGTGCGGTCTCAAAAAGCTCCGTGGACTCCGGCGCCGCATCAACGCCCTCCGTTTCTTTCCCATCAGCGTCATCATCGCCGTATAAGACAAAATCCTCAATTTTTTCCGGTTCCTTCTTCTTTTTCGATAATCCGATCTTTCGCTGCCAATCAGCCATTATGATACCTCCTAAAAGGTGTAATTTGTTCTGAAAAACACACCAATCCGGGCGCACGGAAATGAAACATAATACGGTTCGGCATCCGCACACCTACCCATTTTACTTTCTTATTATAGCAAAGAATGATTTCATATTTGTTAAGGAATTATTAAAATTCCAATACGTTTTTAAAAACCAAGAAAGCAGCACAGCGGCCGTGCGCTATGCTGCATATCTTTTTTTCGTACCTATCTTATCTTTGTACGCGGCCGCTGCCGTCGCCGCCGGCAAGGTTTTCAACATCGGCACGGGATACCAGGTTAAAGTCACCGGGAATGGTATGTTTCAGGGCAGAAGCCGCCACGCCAAATTCCAGTGCGTCCTTAAAGTTCTTGCCGTCCAAAAATCCGCAGATCGTACCGCCGGCAAAAGAATCGCCGCCGCCGACGCGATCAACAATCGGGCGTACCCGATATTCTCTGGAATGGTAGAATTCCTTAGTATCTCTGGAGTAGATGCAAGCCGACCAGCCGTTATCCGATGCACTGTGGCTGACACGCAAAGAGCTGATGACATATTCAAAGTTAAACTTTTCTACCATCTGCTTAAAGATATCCTCATAACCGGCCAGCTCCAAATCGCCGCTGGTTACATCGGTTGCGCCCGGCTTAAAGCCCAGCACCTTCTCTGCATCCTCTTCGTTGCCGATGCAAACGTCAACATACTGCATCAGATTTGTCATAACCTTCTGCGCTTTTTCGCTGCTCCACAGTTTCTTTCTGAAGTTAAGGTCAACCGACACCTTAACACCCTTTGCCTTTGCAGCCTTCAGCGCCGCCTCGGTCAGCTCTGCCGCAGCGTCCGATACAGCCGGCGTAATCCCGGTAAAGTGGAACCAATCCACCCCGTCAAAAATCGCGTCAAAATCAAAATCCGCAGCCGTAGCCGTTGCAATGGAAGAATGTGCACGGTCATAAACCACGTTGGAGGCACGCATTGCGCTGCCGCTCTCTAAAAAGTAAATGCCAAGACGCTCGCCGCCCCTTGCGATGAATCCGGTATCAACATTCATCTTACGCAGCGCAGCAACCGCACATTCACCGATCGGATTTTCCGGCACCTTGGTTACAAAGCTCGCGTCATGACCGTAATTTGCAAGCGAAACGGCAACATTCGCCTCACCGCCGCCGTAACATACATCGAACTCGTCTGCCTGAATAAACTTTTGGTTTCCGGGCGTGGATAATCTGAGCATGATTTCACCCATGGTAACTACTTTTGCCATTGTTAAACTCTCCTTCTCTTTTTCAGTTTTTATGTACCTGCGCTAATCAATTACTGAGCGCGCGCTTCCTTGATCTTTTTGATAAATTCTTTTGCGGTAGCGGTAATTGCGGCATAGTCGCCGGTCTTTGCGCCCTTGGTTAACGAAGAACCCGCGCCGACAGCAACCGCACCGGCCTTGATCCACTGATCCACGTTATCAACATCAACACCGCCGGTCGGCATCATCTTTGCGTACGGCAGCGGCCCCCTGATATCCTTAATGATTTTGGGTCCGAACAAATCCGCCGGGAAGATCTTTACGATATCAGCGCCGGCCTCCATAGCGGTCAGCACCTCAGTAATCGTCATACAGCCGGGCAGATAGGGCACGCGGTAACGGTTACAAAGCTTTGCGGCCTCCGGATTAAAGCCGGGGCTTACAACATAGTTTGCACCGGATAAAATTGCCTGACGCGCCGTCTCACTGTCGAGCACCGTTCCGGCGCCGAGCAGCATCTCGCCGTTTTGATACTTGTTTGCCAGCGCCTCAATGACCTTGTGCGCACCGGGCACCGTAAACGTCAATTCGATAGACGGGCATCCGCCCTCTAAGCAGGCGTCACTGATCCGAATGGCTTCTTCTGCCGTATTGGCGCGTACAACCGCAACCAGGCCGGCCTCTGTCATTTTAGTAATTACTTTTTCCTTTTCCAATTTTCTGCACCCTTTCCTTTGGTTTATAATCTGCGTTGCCCACCCCAGGCAACCTCTCTCGCATCTCTTTTTCCTCTCGCTTATTATACACTATTTGAAACCCTGTATGCAATGGCTTTTTATACAAAAAATTCATGATTTTCGGCTTTTTTTCACCATATTGACCACTGACAAAAATGGTTCTTTTTTCAAAAAACCAATCTGCCAAATTGCAGATAAAAAAACGTTTTCCTTTTTTGATTTGGCAGAATTTTTTATTCTACGAAATTTTATTCGGCATAATTCACACTTTTTTATCCAAATTCCTTTTATACAGAATTATTTTTTGTATAATTTACCAAAATGTTGAGTTGGTTAAAAAAATATCAAATTTTGTCTTGCAAAATATCCTCAAATATTGTAAACTAGACTTTGAATCTTATTTCATTTGCAGTAAAATGGTTCTGAAACGCAGCAAAATCATACTGCTGATAAGATTTTGGATTTTTGGATAAACTGTATAGAAGGCTTTTGCATACACTGTGTATGACGAGTAAGATGGATATATCCTTTCCAGTCACGTCTACGGATTTTATGATTTGCCAACCGGCGCTTTTTAAAGCGCACAAACATATTTTAGGAGGTAGTTTTCATGAGTGAAGTTAAAAGAATTGGTGTTATGACCGCCGGCGGCGACTGCCCCGGTTTGAATGCGGTAATTCGCGCCGTAACAAAGACCGCGATTCAAAAGTACGGCCTGGAGGTTGTTGGGATTAAGCATGGTTACCGCGGTCTGTATCTTGGCGGCGATGAATTTGTAAAGCTTGATTTAAACACAATTTCCGGTACCATTTCAAAGGGCGGCACGATTTTATACAGCTCCAATAAGGATAACCTGTTTGATTATACTTATGTTGATGAACACGGACAGGAGCAGCATGGCGACGTATCGGATGTCGGCGTTGAAAACCTGAAGAAGGCCGGCATCGACGCGCTGGTTGTCATCGGCGGCGACGGCACCTTAACCAGTGGCCGCGACTTTTCCAGAAAGGGCGTTAAGGTAATCGGCGTTCCTAAGACGATCGATAACGATCTGGCATCGACCGATACCACCTTTGGTTTTGATACCGCAGTTGCTACCGCAACGGAGTCCATTGACCGTCTGCGTACCACAGCAGAATCTCATAGCCGCGTTATCGTGGTTGAGGTTATGGGCCGTTATGCAGGATTTATTGCAATCGCCTCCGCACTTGCCGGCGGCTGTGACGCCGCGCTGATTCCTGAGATCCCTTATGATATCAATAAGGTTGCAGATGCCATTAAGGCAAACCGCGCGAGAGGCAAGAACTTTGCGCTGGTTGTTGTTGCGGAGGGCGCAAAGCCGAAGGGCGGCGATGTCGTTGTATCCAAGGTTGTCGCGGACAGCCCGGATCCGATTCGTCTCGGCGGCATCGGTGAGGTTGTATCGGAGCAGCTGGAGCGTCTGACCGGTTTAGAGAGCCGCGCCACCATCTTAGGCCATGTACAGAGGGGCGGTACGCCGACTGCAAACGACCGTATTTTGTCCACCCGCTACGGCACCTACGCCGTAGAACTGCTGATGCAGGGCAAGTTCGGCAATATGGTTGTATTAAACGGCGCAGAGCTTGGTTATGATTCCTTAGAAAATGTCATCGGCAAGAATAAGGCCGTTGAAGAGGACAGTTACTGGATTCGCGCTGCACGCGGCATTGGAATGTGCCTTGGTGACTAATTTTCAAAAAACATTTGATTTTTTTGAAAAAAAACTTGCATTTTATATTTTGTTATGCTATAATGTTTCACGCTTGCATTGTGAGTATATTATGTATGACAATGACTGACTTTATAGATTGAAAGAGGTGAAACATCGTGAAACAGGGTATTCATCCCGATTATAAGCAGACCACCATCAAATGCGCCTGCGGTAATGTTATTGAGACCGGCTCTACAAAAGAGGATATTCGTATTGAAATTTGTTCTGCTTGTCACCCCTTCTACACCGGTAAGCAGAAGCTGGTTGATACCGGCGGTCGTGTTGACAAGTTCAGAAAGCGTTTCGGTTTGGATAAATAAGGTTTCCAAAAAAAACGCACCGATCTTAAGAATGATAAAAATGCCGGTTTCGTTTGAAACCGGCATTTTGCATAATGGAAGGAGAACGTAATTTTATGCAGGGTGTTATTTTCGATTTTAACGGAACATTGTTTTATGATACCCCCAAGCACAAACAGGCCTGGATGCAATACGGGGAGCAGTTGCTCGGCCGGCCGGTTACGGAACAGGAATTTCAGACTTCCATGCTTGGACGAAACAACCGTCTGATTCTGACCTATTTATTAAACCGGGAACCCACTGACGACGAGCTGACACAAATGGGTGAAGAAAAAGAGGAGCATTACCGCCGTCTCTGCCTCTCTGATCCCAAAACGCTGCACTTGGCGCCCGGCGCCGCAGAATATCTGGATTACTTAAAAGAAAATCAAATCCCGGTCACCATCGCAACTTCTTCCGATCTTAAAAATCTGGAATTTTATTTTACGCATTTTCCGCTTTCCCGCTGGTTTCAAAAGGAGCGCTGCGTTTATGAGGATGGCAGCTTTCCGGGAAAGCCGCACCCGGATATCTATTTGCGTGCCGCTGCCAAAATCGGTATTTTACCAAAGGATTGCACTGTGTTTGAGGATGCGCTCTCCGGCATTGCCGCGGCACATGCGGCCGGCATAGGAAAAATCGTTGCCGTTGCCTCTTCTGCTCCGCCGCAGCTTTTTCAAAGCGCGCCGGGCGTCACGGACATTATTTTGCGCTATGACTCGTTAATACCAAAAAAGTGAGCAAAAAGGGATGCATTGGCACCCTTTTTTTATTGCATCATATCATAAAAGGGGTGATGGGGATGAATCCGTCTAACACATTTTCCAGCGGCGTCCATGCACTTGCGCTCAGCATTGCAAATCAGTTGAACGATGCGGAGCTTGCACTTTTTGCCGCCGCTTTAACGCAACTTGCCGACACGCTTGCCGTGATTGCTGTCTGCCGCACAAATGAGCAGAATCATTCTTAAGGTCTGTCGTAGCGACACATTGCATCTTAATATGTCAAGTCTTACTATGAACCGATTTAATATATCCTGGATTAACATATCTGTCTGCAATTTTTACTGCATTGCAAAAGGGAATCACGAACATCCGTCTGAAAGAATAAATCTCAACCGTCCAAAGGGATCCATTCAGATCATGCTAAAAAGTAAATCTTAAAATTTAA
Source organism: uncultured Clostridia bacterium (assembly GCA_934454115.1). Lineage (GTDB taxonomy): Bacteria > Bacillota > Clostridia > Monoglobales > Monoglobaceae > Ructibacterium. The sequence goes on along the minus strand of CAKSFQ010000003.1, from coordinate 127,051 downwards.
AAGCCGCACCTGTTTCGACAAGGATTATATCGCTTCGACAGTATAAAAAATCATGCGTTGCCAATACTGAAATTGGAGCCACCATTTCAGAGAAACAGGAGCGAGCGCAATGATGAACAAGGTCGAGATCTGCGGAGTCAATACATCAAAATTACCGATTCTTTCCGAGACGGAAAAAAAGGAACTGTTTGAAAAAATTCAAAATGGCGATATGGAGGCGCGGCAAAAATTTATCTACGGCAATCTACGCCTTGTTTTAAGCATTCTGCAGCGTTTTCACCACCGCGGCGAAAACGCCGACGATCTGTTTCAGATCGGTTGTATCGGGCTGATTAAAGCGCTGGACAACTTTGATACCTCACATGATGTCAAGTTTTCAACCTACGCTGTGCCGATGATTATCGGCGAAATCCGTCGCTACCTGCGCGATAACAACCCGATCCGCGTCAGCCGGTCGATCCGCGACACGGCTTATCGGGCGCTCTCGGTCAAAGAACGCATCACTGCCGCCACAGGACGGGAACCGGGTATTGAAGAAATCGCCAAAGAGCTGGACGTTCCCAAAGAGGATGTCGCTACGGCGCTAGACGCGATTTTAGATCCGCTCTCTCTGCAGGAGCCGGTCTATCATGACGGCGCAGACGCCGTATTTGTGATGGATCAGGTGAAGGATGAAAAAAACATTGATGATTCCTGGCTTGAAAAAATCTCGTTAAAGGAAGCCATGAAAAAGCTTGGCCAACGGGAAAGACATATTTTAAATCTACGTTTTTTTGAGGGAAAGACGCAAATGGAGGTCGCAAAAGAAATCGGTATTTCTCAGGCGCAGGTATCACGCCTGGAAAAAAACGCATTGGGACATATGCGAAAGTTTTTATGACACGACAATTGCGGCAGGAGGGAATTTATTAAATTCCCTCCTGCGTGCATCGAAGAACCCGACTTTGCATTAAGCAAAAAATCGGGTTCTTCGACAGTCTGAAAGCGCAAAAATGCGCTTTTTTTTCGTATCAATCAACGATCATGTAGTAGAATTTTTACCTTGCACAATAGTAAAATTATGCAACCTTATTCAGCTTTGCAGCATACTGACTCTTCCGGCGGGCAGCAGTATTCTTGTGCAGAATCCCCTTTGCCACAGCCTGATCCGTTTTCTTTACAACAAAATTATAAGCCTCAGAGGCAACTGCCTTTCCCTCTTTCAGAGAGGCCTCAAACTTTTTGATCGCAGTCTTAAGCTGAGACTTAATCATCTGATTCTGAAGCGTCTTTTTTTTGATGACCTTCACTCTCTTTTTTGCTGACTTTATATTAGGCATAAATTCACCTCCAAACACTCAATTTTGACGGCACAAAACTGTGCGACGGGACAACGCCGATACAGACGCCATTCCCACATCAATCTTTCATATTGTAACATGCTTTGAAAAAAATTGCAAGCCTTTTTTCAAATTTTTTCATTTTTTAGTTGTAGGCCGGCATTTTTTCAGCGGTATATTCAATTTTTTGTGACAGAAGAATCTGCGATAGACTGTTTTCCGCCGCGACTGACGCGGTCTGATTTTTTAATCTTTACATGCATACGCTTATCTGTTATAATGCAAATACAAACCAATCCATTGTATAAGGAGGCCTTGTCTATGAAAAAGATTGTCGGTTTATTGACTGTGATCGCAGTTCTGCTTTGCATGTCATTTTCGGTATTTGCGGGAGATGTGCCGGAGGGGTTACTGCATAAAGATACCGCAAAGGTTTTTCTCGGTACGGTCGAGCGCTATACCACGAGAGATATTCCGTCTGCCCCATACAAAGAGATTGATTCCTTAGAAGTCGTACCCACCGAAAAAATTAAGGGCGATATTGAAATCGGTGTAAAACAAACATACGCCAAATGCCGTTCCTCATCGGATCTTAAGACCGGCACAGAATATTTATTCGGCCGGTTTGACAATGACAATGTTTACATCTATGAAATAGCATCCAGAGAGGGCAATCAATTCAAGCTGGTTGATTCCGAAAAACACGATATGACAAAACGGCTTGAGGATTATTTAAACGACGGCTCCTTTAAGCGGGCAGAGCGGGAGCGAACCGACTTAGAAAAATATAAAAATGCAACGGTGATGGCCGATTTATGGATTTTCACCCGTGAGGAAACAGAAAAAATCGAGGTTGTCTATGCAAAAGAAAACGATGCGGCCGGTTGTCTTGTAGATAAAGATCAGTTTTTTGATCTGGCAGAAAAAATCAAGCTGAATCCCGTCAACAGAATAGATAAAATCGACAGTAATAACGGCGTCTTTCTCATAGCATATGATAAGGATGGAAGAAAACACAGCGTATGGCTGGATCAAAAGGCAAGACTCGGCAACACGGAATATGAATCCTCTTCCGCCGTGACAACACAATATGATATTTCCGATGCCGATTATGTGAAATTGCACGATTTTATGCCGCCGGAGGCAGCTGCACATATTCCGCTTGAAAAGAAGGGAATCCGCGTTTTATACGGCGTCGGAATCGGCTTGGCTTTCGCAGGTTTCATCCTGCTTATCATCTGCATTGTGAAAAGAAAAAAGGGATAATTTTACGCGAATCATTGTCATATTTGCTTCACCAAATTCGGATTTCTACGCTTTTAACGCCGCTCTTGCTTTTTCGTTCAAAGTATGATACAATGCTATGACAAAAAACAGTCAGCGAAGGAGATTTTGTCATGCACGATTTTTTTATGGGCGCGCATCTGATATTTCGGGTGGTCTACACTCTGCTTCTCTATGCCGCTTCCGCCGTCAGTCTGTATCAAATTGCGAAAAACAACAGTGTTCCAAACCCTTGGATCGCCTTTATCCCGGTTCTGCAATATTACATCATCGGGTCTTTGTGTGAGGAATATATGATCCGCGATTTCCGCATTCCACATCTGGAATGGGTCATGGTTCTTTTGGAGCTTTTGCAGATACTTCTCGGCATGGTCGGCGGATTCTTCCCGGTGCCGCTGCGGATTTTGGTAAACCTGCTCCTGGTTTTGTTTTTGCATAAGTTCTTCTATCTGTTTACACCGTCCCGCGCCTCGATCTACGCGTTATTATCTCTGTTTGGCAGACTGCCGCTGGTCGTGCTGCTGTTTTTCATGAAAGACAAACCGCTGGTTATGTCGGGCGGCGCATATCCCTATCCCTTTTCGCGCCGCTGAGTAAGACGCGCATTTTGGACGCGCTTTCATAAATTTCTTTCGTCAAAAAACGCTAAAGAAGTAAAAAAACGTCAAATTTGCCGCCGGCTCCTCCCGCGTGGTCATTGAGCGCGGCGCCGAGATGCCGGGCTGGGAACTGGACGATTTGATCCAAAAAAACGATTGAAGCAATGAGAAACTGTGAGGGCTGCTATGAAAACGATTACGGAGCAAATTGACGCACTGCAAAAGACGCACATTATCGACCGAGAAACGCTAGCTGTGCTCTTGCACGCCGACAATGCGGAGGCTGAACTTTTTCGCCGCGCGGATCAGGAGCGGCGCAAATACTACGGCGACAAGGTTTTTATCCGCGGTCTGATTGAGTTTACGAACTATTGCAAAAACAACTGTTTCTACTGCGGAATCCGCCATGACAATAAAGACACCACCCGTTATCGGCTCAGTGAGGACTTGATTAACGCCTGCTGTAAAGAGGGCTACGCGTTGGGTTTTCGTACCTTTGTTCTCCAGGGCGGCGAGGATGATTTCTACACGGACGCAATGATTTGCCGCATTGTATCGGGGATTCGCAGCAGGTACCCTGACTGTGCAATCACCCTGTCCATCGGTGAAAAAAGCCGTGAAAGCTATCTTGCCTATTTTCGCGCAGGGGCAAACCGCTACCTGCTTCGGCATGAAACCGCGGATGCTGCGCATTATGCCAGGCTGCATCCGCACGGAATGTCCCTGAAACGGCGAAAGCAGTGTCTCTATGATTTAAAGGAGATCGGATTTCAGGTTGGTTCCGGCTTTATGGTAGGCAGTCCGTTTCAAACGGACGAAACCTTATTGGCAGATCTTGTGTTTTTAAAAGAACTGCAGCCGGATATGATCGGAATCGGGCCGTATCTCACCCACCACAGCACCCCGTTTCGCAACTACGAAAATGGGTCTCTTGCCATGACCCTGCGGCTGATTGCGATTTTGCGGCTGCTCTTTCCCTATGCGCTGATTCCTTCTACGACCGCACTCGGAACCATTCATCCAAACGGACGGGAAATGGGCTTAAAGGCAGGGGCAAACGTTGTCATGCCAAACCTTTCTCCCGTTGATGTGCGAAAGCATTACGCCCTTTATGAAAACAAAATCTGTACCGGGGACGAGGCGGCGCAATGCCGAAGCTGTCTGGAACGGCGCGTGCAAAGCGCCGGCTATCGGATTGTTACCGACATTGGAAATGTGGCTGCACACACCGAATTGTCCGCCTTATCTGAGCCTGTCCGAAAAGGGAAAATTTGAAAGAACCGATCACTTTTAGCCGAAAGGGAGTAATCCCAGCTCCATTTTGGGACACGGATTTCCGCTTTTGCCTACACCAAAATCGCGAAACATGAAGTGGAGGACCTATGCAAAATCGATTTTCAAGAACAGAACTTTTACTTGGCAGCGCGGCAATGGAAAAGCTGGCTGCCGCGCGTGTTGCCGTCTTTGGCATTGGCGGCGTCGGCGGATTTACCGCAGAGGCCTTGGCGCGGAGCGGTATCGGCAGTATCGCTGTCATCGATGATGATAAGGTTTGTCTGACTAACATCAACCGCCAGATTTATGCGACCGGGGACACGGTTGGAAGATATAAGGTGGATGTTGCCAAAGAACGTATGCTTTCCATCAATCCGCAGCTTCAGGTGCAAACGTACCGCACCTTTTATACGCCGGAAACGGCCGCATTATTTGACTTTAAGGATTATGATTATGTGGTGGATGCCATCGACACTGTCACCGGCAAAATTGAGCTTGCGGTAGGCTGCAGCCGTGTCGGAACACCCCTTATCAGTTCTATGGGCGCCGGCAACAAGCTTGACCCCACCGCCTTTCAGGTGGCGGATATTTACCAGACCTCGGTTTGTCCGCTGGCACGCGTTATGCGCACGGAATTAAAAAAGCGGAATATTCCGCACCTTAAGGTGGTTTATTCCAAAGAAAAACCGATGCGTCCGCTCGATGACCCAACAAACAGCTGCAAGGAACACTGCATCTGTCCGCCCGGCTCGACACGGACCTGTGCTGCCCGGCGGCAAGTTCCGGGCAGCGTAGCGTTTGTCCCCTCGGTTGTGGGGCTTATCATCGCGGGCGAGGTAATCAAGGACCTTACGGAAACAGAGCGCAAAAAATGAGGCGGACTTAGCCGTCTCATTTTTTTGCGAAGATATCCGTATTAAATTCTGAAATAATCAAACAGGCAGCCAAAATCAATGCCGCCGATGCATGAATTTTTATATTGCGCACAAAGCTCTCGATTGGCGCCCTGCAGAGTATGACTGGTAACGCCGCAGGTATGCGAAACATAAGTCTCCACACAGGCCGCCAAGTGGTCACAGCCGCGGATAATCCTTCCGTCTACCGGCTGATAGCGTGCGTGATTGTAGCTTTGGTTCATGGCGTCGGAAGTCACAAAGGTAATCGTTCCGTCCATCATTACCTTGTTTTCAAACTCATCATTGGTATAATACGCAATTTCGTCCTGCCACTCCTTGGGAATCAAGGGGTAAAGCACGCGCTCCATTTGTTCCTGCTCAATATTTTTGATCAGGGCATCTAAGCCCTCCACCGAGTTTTTCACCGGAGATACGATATCTCTGGTTAAAACCTCCGGGATATCATGAAACAAACCGCCTAAAAAATTATTTTTGGCTCTCTGGGCGCAAGCGCCGATCTCGCAGGAACACAGATAGGACATGACCGCCACGATCAGCATATGCCCGATCACCGAGGTTTCCGGGATTCTGGGCGAACGCGACCAGCGCTGCTGAAAACGAAGTTCTCCCAAAAGATCCGTAAAACCCTGGTAATTTTTGTTTTGCATAAAAGTTGAAAAGCACTCCATGCGCTCCAGCCGCTGCAGCTTGCTGTCGATCTCGTGTCTGGTATTTTCGATGCCGTAATACCGCCTGCACATATCGTAGATAATGCCAAACTCCCACTGTGTAGCCAGATAATGTGCTCCCTCCAGCACCGCTTTTTCGCGCCGACTCTCCGTCTCGTCCATAAAGTACCGTGCAAACCGCTCTGCAAAACCGCCGGGAATCGAGGAAATCTCCGGCATAATTTGTTCCACTGCCCACGCATTCAGCTCTCTGCCCTTTTCCTCCATCAGGCGATGAAAGATCGGCGGTTTGATATCGGTGAGCACTAAACGGTGCAAAAATTCAAAAATCCCGCCCTCAATCAACCGAACCCAATCGATCTCCTGGTCCAGTTTTCCAAGCACATAGGCGCAAAGCATCTTGTGCGATTGCTTATCCAGCTCCGTAAAGCCGCGTGACGGCCGGATATGATCATTCCACCGTTCAATGGACGCAGCGTCAAAAATAAATTCAATGAGAGATTTTCGTATCATTGTTAAGGACCCCTTCCCATCTGCTCATTTCGTAGCTTTTCTGCATACCTAAGCTATTATAACACAGTTTTTTCAAAAAAGATAGTCCATTCATGACCGACTTTTTACACGGAGACTTACACGAGGTTTAAGGCAAAGGCGGCTTCATTCTGTCATAAAGTCAGTTTCAGCAAGACGTTGTCTTAAATTGACGATCCTCGCTCACCAATCCGCCGACGGTCTCTTAGAGGCGGCTTTTCTTTTTCAGCTTTTATATTGGTTCTATTCCACCTTGTTTTGCATAAAATGAACCAAGTCCACAAAAAAATTACCTTTTATTTGGTATTTGTAACCAAATTTTAATTTTGTAGATTTTTAACGACAGGACATTGTTTTTCTTGTGCAAATAGCACAGTTCTTTGTTATAAAAACAGCACTTTTATGCGTGAAAACAGAATGCTAACGCCAATTTTCTATATTTTTCCAATATGTTTATAAAGAATTTATAATTTATTTATTTGTTATTTATATTTTAGCTATATAAAGGTAATGGAAAGATGATAGATTATAAAATATAAAGTGATCGTAAGGGAAACTGTGCCGCGCATGCCATGTCGCGGCACTTGCAAACGGGATAAGGGGATTCTTATGAAAACAATCATTTATTTGAACTTTATGATTTCCATTGTGTTTACCTTGTGTTATGCATATCAGTTTTTTTATATTTTTGTTGGGCTTCTCAAAAAACCAAAGCGTTTTGAAGCCGACACACTGCATCGCTATGCCGTTGTTGTCTCGGCCAGAAACGAACGGTCGGTGATTGCGCAGCTGATTGAGAGTATTAAAAATCAGAACTATCCGTCCGATCTGGTGGACGTATTTGTAATTGCCGATAACTGCACGGATGACACAGCGCAGGTGGCACGCTCTGCCGGCGCCATTGTTTATGAGCGTTTTAACGACAAGCAGGTCGGCAAGGGCTATGCGCTCGACTGGATGTTTGAGATCATTAACCGCGACTATGCCGAAAAGGAGTATGCTGCCTACATGATTTTTGACGCCGACAATCTTTTAGACCCGAACTACATCGCTGCGATGAATAAGGTCTTTTCTGCCGGCTACCGCATCATCACCAGTTATCGCAATTCTAAAAATTTCGGCAGCAACTGGATTTCTGCCGGCTACTCGCTTTGGTTCCTGCGTGAGGCAAAGTTCTTAAACAATTCCAGAATGCAGCTGAATACCAGCTGTGCCATCTCCGGCACCGGATTTTTGGTGAGCGCCGATATCATTCGCAAAAACGGCGGATGGATTCACCATCTTCTGACCGAGGATATCGAGTTTACGGTAGACAGTGTCATCCATGGCGAGACCATTGGTTACTGTGCCGATGCGATTCTCTATGATGAGCAGCCGACCCTGTTCCGCCAGTCGTATACGCAGCGGCTGCGCTGGGCAAAGGGGTTCTATCAGGTGTTCGCAAACTACGGCGGCCAGCTCTTCCGCGGCATCTTTAAGGGTAGCTTTTCCTGCTTTGATATGCTGATGACGATTATGCCGGCCATGCTGCTGACCTTAATCAGTACCATTGTAAATGCGGTTGCCATACCGCTCGGTATGATTGCAAAATCGCCCGAAACGCCGATTTTGCTGCAAACGCTTTTGCAGACGCTATTGAATTTTTACGGTTTGTTCTTTATCCTTGGGACAATTACCACCATCACCGAATGGAATCAGATTCACTGCAGCAAGGGAAAGCGGATTTTAAATTTATTCACTTTCCCGATCTTCATGCTGACATATGTTCCGATTGCGGTCATTGCCCTGTTTAAGAAGGTAGAATGGAAGCCCATCAAGCACTCGGTTGTCCGCACACTGGACGAGGTACAAAGTGATCAGATGATTGCGTAAGTAAAAACCCAATGGGGATGCAGGCGATTGCCTGCATCCTTTTTTTTATTAATCAACAAGAAAAATAAGGAAAAGCAGTTGTTTTTTTTGAGAAAGTATAATATAATAGGATAGGTTTTCCGTGGACAATACGATGAGGAGTTGGATGCTTTGAACGAGAAGAAAAATATGCCCAAAACAAACGGATTTGTGCAGGGCGCTCTGGTTTTGGGAATTGCAAACCTGATTGTCAAGATCATTGGCGCCTTTTTTAAAATTCCGCTCACCAATTTAATCGGTGATGACGGAATGGGCTATTTTAATATTGCATATCAGATTTACACCTTTATGTTTATCGTCGCAACGGCCGGTTTTCCGATTGCCATTTCTAAAATGGTGGCGGAAAGCACTGCCAAAAATCACGAACAGGACGCAAAACGAATTTTTCAAACCGCACTGCGCTTTTTGGCTACGATCGGTTTGATTGGAACAGCGCTCCTCTTCCTATTTCATAATCAATTAGAGGCTCTGGTTTCGGTGCCCGGCTCTGCACTCGGCATTCTTGCCATTTCGCCGGCCGTGTTTTTTGTTTCGATGGCCTCTGTCTACCGCGGCTACTTCCAGGGTCGCCAAAATATGCTTCCCACCGCGCTATCTGAGGTGATTGAAGCCTCTGCAAAGCTTATTGTCGGTATGCTGGCGGCAAGCTTTTTTATGAATATGGCCGTTGACACCAATCTTTCCGCTGCCGTGGACATTGCCGCAAGGAAGGTACAGTCCCTCCATCTTCGGACGGTCTATGCCTCTGCCGGTGCAATTTCCGGTGTAACAATAGGTACGTTTCTTTCCTTTTTACTGCTCAGCATCATCTATTTTGCAACCAGAAAACGCCGCGCAAAGCTTCCGCAGACCGCACCGCTGCGTTCTGACCACACCATTTTAAAGGAGCTGATTTTAATTGCCATTCCGATTACCATCGGCGCGTCGGTCTCCTCTCTGACCTCGCTGATCGATATGGCAACCATCACCCGGCGTCTGGTCACCCGGCCGGAGGTACTTTCCCATTACGATTTTATGTTCCGCGAGGGAACAAAATTTGCGACCCAGGTCGCCGAAGAGGGCTGGCAGGGACTGACGCTTTATCAGCATGAGGCCTCTACCCTTTACGGCATGTACACCGGCAAGGCGCTGACGATCTTTAATCTTCCGCTTACCCTGGTCGTTGCGCTCGGTATGAGCGTTGTCCCGGCTATCTCGGCCGCCGTCACGCGAAAAAATGGTCTTGAGGCACGCAGCATCACAGAGAGCGCCATCCGCATCGCCGTCTTGTTTGCAGCGCCCTGCGCACTGGGGCTTGCCTCCCTGTCAAAGGAAGTCCTCTTCCTCCTCTTTCACGACACCAACGCAAAATCCGTCATGGCGATTTTGGGTATCGCGATCATTCCCGTTTCGGTGGTCTCGGTCACCAATGCGATTTTACAGGCCTACGGCAAGGTTTATTTGCCGGTCATCAATATGATCATCGGCGGCATCGCCAAGGTTTTGGTAAACTTTTTCTGCATTCCTTACCTTGGCATTGACGGTGCGCCGGTTGGCACCTTTATCTGCTACACCATCATCGCCGTGCTGAACATTACCCAGATTATCCGCCACGCTAAAATCAAGTTCCGTCTCAGCGCCTTTCTGCTAAAGCCGCTGTTTGCTGCGCTGATTATGGGCGGCGTTGGTTTTGTGCTTGGCACCTTTGTCACCGGTCCAGGATTTTTAGAAAACGCGGCAGTCAATATCTGGCTGCGCCGGCTGCTGATTGCGGCAGAACTCGGCGTTTGCGCACTGACCTACCTCTTTGCCGTCTTTGCGGTAAAGGCAATCGCGCGCGAGGATATCCTTCGTCTGCCAAAGGGCGAAAAAATCGCTGCCGTTTTAACAAAATGCAAACTTTTAAAGTAATGGGGTTATCACAATGAATCAAAAGAAATACAGCTTTCAGGATCTGCTTTCCATCATGCAAAGGCTGCGCGCCGCAGACGGCTGCCCGTGGGATCGGAAACAAACTCATGAAAGCATTAAAAAACATGTTGTCGAAGAAGCCTATGAGCTTGTTGAGGCCATCGATAGCGGTGACAATCAAAAAATTGCCGATGAGAGCGGCGATGTACTGTTACAGGTGGTATTTCATGCGCAGATTGCCGCCGAGGAAGGCGGCTATGATATTGACGATGTCACTGATATCATATGCCGCAAGATGATGCATCGGCATCCGCACCTGTTCGGCACGGCAAACGAACCTGCCGACTGGGACGAAATCAAACGCAAGGATCGCAGCCAGGCAACCGTAGCGGAGGAAATGCGCGGTGTCTCTGCTGCTCTCCCGGCGCTGATGCGTGCGGAAAAGATTTTACGCAAGGCGGAAAAGGCCGGATACGCCGCACCGCAGACAGAGGATTTTTCGATGGACGAATTAGGACTTGGCGCGCTGCTTTTTCGGGTTGCGGATCAATGCCGCAAGCACCATATCGACCCGGAACTGGCGCTGAGCCGTTATTTAAACCACTATATCACTGAATTTGAAGAAAAGGAGAACCGACAAAATGAGACTTGATAAATATTTAAAGGTGTCCCGGCTGATTAAACGCCGCACCGTAGCAAACGAAGCCTGCGACAGCGGCAGGATCAGCGTCAACGGCAAGACGGCACGCGCCTCCTATGACGTAAAGGTCGGCGATGTCATCACCATTGCCTTTGGGGCAAAGCCCATCCACGTCCGCGTGCTGGAGGTCAAGGACACCGCGTTTAAAGACGCGGCAAAAACTATGTATGAGGCCACAGACGCGCCGCAAAATTCCTGAAAAAATGCACTCAATGCGGTCATTGATAACCCGCTCACTGACCGCATCGGCCATCAAACAGAGTCAAAAAACGCATATCACTTTTTCAGTGATATGCGTTTTTCATTGAACGAACCGTATTTAATCCCACAAAATATCCGTTACGGCAATCTCGTAATCGAGGAGTTCTGCCACCATTTGAACGGGAATATAAAGCTCATCCTTATACATCATGATATTTGCATCATACACTTTCCCGCCGTACGATGACTTGATTGCTTTTTCTTCTCCGTTCACCACGATAGACGGCATATCATAAAATTGCAATACAGACGCCGCTTCCGTTTTATTCGGCCAGTCACCGCCATCGGACGTTTCATTTTTTGAGTACTCGCTGAGCACAATATTCTGTGACGCATCATATTGAAAACGGAATGTATTGTCCTTTAATTCCCAGGTGCCGTTGAATATTTTTGCAAAATCGTCAAATGTGATATACATTGCGCTTGTTTCGTTTGTAAACGCCCGAAACGGCCCCGGAAGAACAGCCTGCGTTTGAGACGCCAATTCTTTTCTGAGGACAATTCTTGCATTGGCCTCTATTGCAAAGTTAATATGTCCGCCGGCATCTTTTTCGCGGGTAATCGTCCCAAGCGGCGTGACATATTCATAGGTTTTTCTTGTCGCCTTGTAGATTCGGATCAAGGTTGCAATCGACTGCTCGGCGGTATACGTGTCTTTGGGTGCAAACTGATGATCGCCGACGCCATTCATAAAGCCGAGATTGCTCATCACCTGAACAGCGCTTGACGCCCACTCTGCAATGTCATCGCTGTCGTCATACGCAAAATACATTTCGGTAACCGGCATAGGCATCACACGATTGATCATACGCACAATGATCGTTGCCGCCTCCTCACGGGTAAGCGAATCATTCGGCGCAAATTCCGTATCCGATTTTCCGTAGATAATTTCTGCCGCACGCAGAACAACAACTTTTCGGTTATCGGTATCCGTAAACTGATTTTGATATTCCGAAGTCGTAATTCCACCCTGCGTGATCATAATAAAGTCAAAAATAAGCTCACAAAACTTCTCGCGGGTTATCTCTTTTTGATAGACTAACCCCGATACGTCATCCAGCAAACCGATCTCTTTTGCCTGCGCGATATCCTCTGCGGCCCAATCGCTGCAATCGTTTGCGGTAAGAGGCGCATCCTCTGCCGCATTCTTAACGGTTTCCTCCGCAAAAACAAATGACGTCCCAAGCAGCATCACCGCAAGAAAAACAGAAACTAACTTTTTCATTCTAAAACCACCTTTTCAATGATTTACTTTTTTCATAGAATCACGAGGGAAAGCCCTTTAACCCGATATGCCCCGTCAGCAAAAAGCCGCCTTGTCCGATTCTCATCTTATCATAAATCACCGAAAAAGTAAAGATGAACTTTATTTTTTAAGCGGCGCCCATAACCTTCCGGCAAGGAGCGCGGATAAAAACATCAGCAAAATATCGCCAGGCAGTGTAGTCAGCACGCAGCTTACCAGCATCGGCCATATCGCAACGACCCGATTTAAATATAATGTCGCAAGCAGATAGTAATACACCGTGCCCAAGAAATAAATCACAAAAAGTCCTGCGCTGCACGCACCAATCATCCGCCCAAAGGAGGGCATCGGCTTTTTGTCGCCGGCAATCGCACCGATCACCCAAGCGCCAATGATAAAACCAATCAAATATCCAAACGTCGGCTTTAAGACATAGCCGATTCCGCCGCCCTGTGTAAAAATCGGTAACCCGATCAGCCCAAGCAGCACGTATGCACCGCAGGCATAGGCGCCCTTTTTACTGCCGAGCAAAAGCCCTGCCAGCATCACAAACGCCGTCTGCATGGTAAAGGGAACCAATGGCAGCGGTATTTTTAAAAATGCCCCCACCGCCACCAACGCACAAAACAACGCACACAACACCAAATCCCGAATTTTCATTTTACTCAACCGCCTTTCTGCTTACCAGTATAACACAAGAAGATTCAATTGTAAACCTTTTTTAAAAAATAGTTTACAATTGAATCTTCTTTCTTTTCCTGCGTGACAGAATCAACGGATCGCGGTACTGTCTCATGGTTTCAGCTTTAAAAAGGCCTCTTTTGCCGCGATCTGCTCCGCAGCCTTTCGGCTGCCGCCCTGCCCCTTGCCGATCACCTTGCCGTCATAGACCGCCTCCACCCAAAAGGTAGGCATGTGATCCGGACCGCTCCGCTTTACCAGGTGATAGGTCACCACCTGACGGCTCTTATCCCGCTTTTGAAAATAGGTTTGCAGTTCTGATTTATAATTGGTAAAATCCATGTTCGATGAATTGGTAATGGTCTGTTCCAGATTTTGCAGCACCCAGGTGCGGCACGCCTCAAAGCCGCTGTCTAAATAAATGGCGCCCAGCACAGCCTCAAAGGTGTCGGCCAAAATGGAGTCCTTATCCCTGCCGCCGCAAACCGTCTCGGATTTTCCAAAATGAATCCCGCTCCCAAGATCCATGTTTCTCGCGGCCTCTGCCAGGGATTTTTCACACACCGCCGCGGCGCGGATTTCAGTCAACCGCCCCTCGTCCAGCTGCGGAAAATGATGAAAGATATAGTCTGCCACAACCAGCGATAGGATACTGTCACCTAAAAATTCCAGTCTCTGATTGCTTTGTATTCCATGCTCATTGGCAAGCGAGATATGGGTCAGCGCCGTCTCCAAAAGCTTTGGATTTTGGAATTGATAGTTAATATTCATGCATCTGTTTCTCCTTATCGGAAAAAAGGAGCCGCAAAACCGTTTTGCCACCGCCGGATAAGGTAACATTGCCCCGGCAAACGTCTTTTTATTTTCAGGGTGCAAGACAGTTTTGAAAATCGTAGTTTAAGATTCAGACTAGGAAAGAAATCGCCGTAATACTGGCGTATACGGCGTTTTTTGACGAAGTATAAATCTAAAACACGGTTTCAAAACCAATGCTTCCTTATCTGGCGGCGGCAGTGCCACTCCTTTTTTTGTTATTTGGATTCGTGATATTTTTTGAGTACAATCGAGGCATTATGGCCGCCAAATCCCAGCGAATTGGAAACCGCGTACTCGATTTTTGCACTGCGCCCTTGATTCGGCACATAATCCAGATCACATTCCGGATCTTTTTCGGTATAATGCAGCGTTGCCGGGAGGTATTCATCCTCAATGGCAAGCGCGGTGATAATGCCCTCTACGCCGCCGGCCGCACCCAGCATATGACCGGTCATCGACTTGGTGGAGCTTACCGCTAATTTGTAGGCATGATCTCCAAACACCGTCTTAATTGCCGCCGTTTCGTACTTATCATTATACGGCGTCGAAGTACCGTGCGCATTGATATAGTCCACGTCCTCCGGCGTAATTCCGGCGCTTTTCAGTGCAGCCGCCATACAACGGGCGCCGCCCTCGCCGTCCGGCGCAGGCGCCGTCATGTGATATGCATCATTGGTAGAGCCATAGCCGACAACCTCGGCAATGATATGTGCGCCGCGCGCTTTCGCATGCTCTAATTCTTCCAGCACCAATACGCCGGAGCCCTCGCCCATGACAAAGCCGTCTCGGTTTGCATCAAACGGGCAGCAAGCCGCCTTGGGATCATCGTTTCGGGTGCTGAGCGCCTTCATGGACGAAAAGCCGGCCAATGATATTTCGGTTACGGTCGCTTCCGCACCGCCGGCCAAAATCACATCCGCATCGCCGCGTCCAATGGCAAGATAAGCCTGTCCGATTGCATCGGTGCCGGAAGCACAAGCCGAAACTGTCGTCAGGTTGACACCTTTGCAGCCAAAGGTAATCGCCATCTGACCCACCGCCATATTAGAAATCATCATCGGTATCATAAAAGGACTGACCTTGCCGGGGCCTTTCTCCAAAAGTCTGGCATGCTGTTCACAAAGTGTCGAAATACCGCCGATGCCGCTTCCCATAAAGCAGCCCACTCGCTCCGAATCCTCTTTTTCCATATCCAGTTTTGCGTCCTCAACCGCCAATCTGCCGCCGGCCACAGCGTACTGAACAAACAAATCCATCCGCTTTGCATCGCGCTTATCCATGTACTTGGTCGGGTCAAAATCCTTGACCTCCGCCGCAATCTGACATGCAAACTCAGACGGATCAAACCGGGTAATCCGATCAATGCCGCACACGCCTGCCTTTACATTTTGCCAAAGCTCTTCTCTTCCGGTACCGATTGGCGTCACCGCGCCAACACCTGTAATGACAACTCGATTCATAGTCCTAAACCTCCTGCTGTTACTTTCCCAAGATTTCAGAGAAGTCTGCAACCGCAGGATCACGCCTTGATTGCAGAGTTCTGTAAAATCCTGCCGCCGTGCAGAAAATTCTGCACGGCGCCAAATATACGGAGCTGTAAACGCTTACTGATGATCCTTAATATATTCTACCGCGTCACCTACGGTGCTGATCTTCTCTGCATCCTCGTCCGGAATTTCAATATCAAATTCCTCTTCCAGAGCCATCATCAATTCTACGATGTCGAGGGAATCCGCCTCTAAGTCGTTAATGAACGATGCCTCCAGGGTTACTGCGTCCTCGTCAGCGCCCAACTGTTCTACCGTAATTTCTTTTACCTTTTCAAAAATATCCATTATTTCATCCTCCTTGTTCTCTTTATTATCATGGATTAATTTTTTTTAATTTCAAAAGGAAATCAATTCCTATTGCAAAACTATATCACATTACAAGCCCGCCGTCAACATGAATTACCTGTCCTGTGATATATTTTGCTTGATCGCTCGCCAAAAATACGGCTAAATTTGCAATATCCTCTACTTCGCCGAAGCATCCGAGCGGAATCGCCTCTAAATAACGTGCCCGAACCTCTTCCTTCAGCTGATCAGTCATCGCGGTTTTAATAAAGCCCGGTGCGATCGCGTTGGCACGGACATTCCAGTGCGCCAATTCCTTGGCAACCGATTTGGTAAGTCCGATCAGTCCCGCCTTCGATGCGGAATAGTTCGCCTGACCGGGATTACCCATCACGCCGGATATTGAGGCCATATTAACAATAGCGCCGCCGCGCTGTTTCATCAAAATTTTGGCTGCGGAACGAATCACGTGAAACGCACCCTTTAAATTTACCGAGAGTACGCTGTCCCATTCCACCTCGCTCATCCGCATCAAAAGATTATCGCGCGTGATACCTGCATTATTGACGATTACGTCAATACTCCCAAATTGTTCCTTGGTAAAGCGCACCATGGCATCGGCCTGCTCCGCATCCGAAACATCGGCCAGGAAGAATTCTGCCTTGCCGCCGCTCTTTCGGATCAGCGCGCATACTTCTTCGGCCATCTCCTTTTGAGCCGCGGTATCAATGCCGTTCACCATCACGGCGGCGCCCTCCGCGCCGAACTTTAACGCGATTTCGCGTCCGATTCCCTGGGTGCTGCCCGTTACCAAAACCGTTTTATTTTCAAATTTCATTCGTGTTTTCTCCTTCGCCCAGCGCAGTCTTCATTTCCTCTAACGACTGCATATCTTCCACGTGATACACATTTGCGTCCTTAGTAATCTTCTTGACAAAGCCGCAGAGCGTCTTGCCGGGGCCGACCTCCACAAAGGTATCGACGCCGTCCGCAAGCATCCGCCGAAGGCTCTTTTCAAACAAAACCGAAGAAGAAACCTGTCGAACCAGCAATTCCTTGATCTCGTCCTTGCTCTTTACATAGTCCGCCGTCACATTGGTAATCAGCGGCACCGTCAGATCCGAAACCGGGACATTGTCAAGCTCCCTTTTCAGCTTTTCACCGGCGCCCTTTAACATGCTACAATGGAACGGCGCGCTGACCGGAAGCATAACGGCACGCTTTGCGCCGCGCTCTTTCGCAAGCTCACATGCATAGGCCACGGCCTCCTTTTCGCCGGCTACCGTGATCTGACCCGGACAGTTAAAGTTTGCCGGCTCTACAATACCCTTTGCCGATGCATCCTTGCAGATGGCATAAACCGCGTCCGGCTCCAATGCCAAAATCGCCGCCATGGCGCCGACGCCGACCGGAACCTCCTCCTGCATATACTTTCCGCGCTTTTTCACCAGCCGCACCGCATCCTTAAAATTCATGCTCTTTGCGGCAACATGCGCACTATACTCGCCAAGACTCAGTCCGGCCACAACATCCGGGTGAAACCCCATACTCTCAACCACCCGGTACGTCGCGATCGACATCGTCAAAATGGCCGGCTGGGTGTTCTCGGTAATCATTAACGTCTCGCTGTCCCCGTCAAAGATCATCGCCTTCATATCAATCCCGATTGCCGCAGACGCCGCGTCAAACGTATCGCTTGCAACCGCAAAATTTTCACACAGTTCCTTTCCCATGCCAATGGTCTGTGCACCCTGACCGGAAAACAAAAATGCTGTCTTCATGATTCACACTCCTCTTTGGTCTAAAATGCAATATTGTCAAACAGATCCTTTACAATTTCGCTGCACGGCTTGATATCATGCACCAGACCGGCGCTCTGACCGGCCATGACGCTGCCCATCTGGACATCGCCGTCCACAACCGCACTGCGTAGTGCACCGGCGCCCAGCTGGTTAAATGCTTCTATGTCGCCCTCTTTTTCAATCTTATCCATGCTGCGCGTCAGTTTATTCTTTAAATTCCGCACCGGATGCCCGGTAAAGCGGCCGGTTACCACTGCGTCACGATCCTTGGCGCCGACCACGGCAGCCTTATAATTTTCATGCACGGTACATTCGTCCGAGCATATAAACCTTGTCCCGATCTGCACGCCCTCAGCGCCCAGCGCCAAGGCGGCAGCAACACCGCGCCGATCGGCAATACCGCCGGCTGCAATCACCGGGATATCCACCGCGTCAACCACCATCGGTACCAGCGTCATAGTGGTCAGTTCTCCGATATGGCCGCCCGACTCGCAGCCCTCAGCCACAACTGCATCCGCACCGCAGCGCTGCATTCTCTGGGCCAGCGCAACACTCGGAATTACCGGAATCACGTGGGTTCCGACCTCTTTAAGCGCCGGGATGTACTGACCCGGGTTCCCTGCCCCGGTGGTAATCACCGCGATTTTTTCTTCCAAAAGCATTTTCATCACATCATCAGCATAAGGGGACAGCAGCATCACGTTCACGCCAAACGGCTGATTTGTCAGTTCTCTCGCCTTATGAATCTGGTCGCGTACATAGTCGGCAGGCGCATTTCCGGCCGCGATCAAGCCAACGCCGCCGGCATTGGAGACTGCCGCCGCCAATTCAGCGGTAGAAACCCAGGCCATGCCCCCCTGCAAAAGCGGATACTCAATTCCCAATAATTCGCAAATCCGATTTTTCATTTCTGTCATTCCTCTCTTTCTCCGTAAAATCCGTCCGGCACAGGCTGTCGTGCAGCCCCCTATAATTCAAACAACACGGCGCCCCAGGTCAGACCGCCGCCCATGCTGACAACCGCAACCAGATCGCCCTTTTTGGCTCTGCCCTCTTCGACCGCCTCACAAAGTGCAATCGGCACACAAGCCGCCGACATGTTTCCGTATTTTTCAATATTGGAGAAAACCTTGTCGCCCTCCAGCTTCATCCGTTTTCTCGCGCCGTCAATAATCCGCCGGTTTGCCTGATGCGGCACCACCAGGGCAAGGTCGTCCATACTCTTTTCTGCATCCTCAACCACCTTGCGCGTGGCATAATCCATCACCCTAACCGCAAATTTAAACACAGCGCTGCCGTCCATCCAAATGGTATGCGGATTGCCGAACGGCCGGCGTTCGCGGTCAATCTCATCGCAGCGAAGCCCCGGAATCGTCAGACAGTCGCCGCTTGCGCCGTCCGAACCCAAAAAACAGCTCAGCACACCGGTTTCCTCTTCGGTTGCCGCAAGCACGGCCGCACCGGCACCGTCTCCGAACAAAACGCAGGTGGCGCGATCCTGATATTCGGTAATCTTGGACAGGGTATCGCTGCCCAAAACCAAAATCTTTTGATACATCCCGTTTTCGATATATTGTACCGCGGTCGTCATGGCAAAAATAAAGCCGGAGCAAGCCGCGTTGATATCAAACGCCGCCGCACGGGAGGCGCCGATTTTCTTCTGCACCAGGCAGGAAACCGACGGGGTGTACATATCCGGCGACACCGTGGACACAATGATCAGATCCAGTTCCTCCGCCTTCATTCCGGCATCTTTTAAAGCGTTTTCCGCCGCCTTGGCCGCAAGATCCGAGGCAAACGTCGCATCATCGCTGATACGGCGTTCTTTAATGCCGACCCGTTTGGTAATCCACTCGTCACTGGTATCCACCATCTTTTCTAAATCCGCATTCGACAGTATCCGCTCCGGAAGATATTTGCCAAGTCCCGCTATTTTTGCATGTAATTTACTCATCTGTATCGCTTCCTCTACTTTCCTGTCCGTATTTTTGGATATTTTCTGCGATCGCATCCACCAAACGCTCCTCCGTCAGCCGTTTTGCCTGGCAAATCGCATGATAAAACGCATTGGCATTGGAGCTTCCGTGTGCCTTAATCACCGGTTTTACGGTTCCCAGTATCGGCGCACCGCCGTACTCGGTATAATCCATCGCCTTTTTAAAATTCTTTAGGCCGCCCTTTACCATAAGCGCGGACATCTTCGTGACCGTATTTTTTAAAAAAATCTGCTTTACCATATCGGAAAAGGCAATTCCCATGCCCTCCATAAATTTCAGCATTACATTGCCCGTAAACCCGTCGCAGACCACCACATCGGCGCCGCCCAGCGGCACCTCTCTGCCCTCGATATAGCCCTCATAACGGATCGGCAATTCCTTTAAAAGCTGATGTGTCTTTGTAATCAGCGGCGTTCCCTTTTCTTCCTCGGCGCCGATGTTGATCAGCCGCACACGGGGGCTTTTCACCTTCATGATCGACTCCATATAAATCGAACCCATGATGGCAAATTGCTTTAAAAACGCCGGTGTGCACTCTGCATTTGCACCGGCGTCAACCAGCAAAAAGCAGCCCTTGCTGG
This sequence comes from uncultured Clostridia bacterium, assembly GCA_934454115.1. Lineage (GTDB taxonomy): Bacteria > Bacillota > Clostridia > Monoglobales > Monoglobaceae > Ructibacterium. Next base: position 106,738 of record CAKSFQ010000003.1, on the reverse strand, counting down.
TCGGCATAACCGGGGCAAGCGCAACACGCCGCACCCCCGGAATCCGCTTCACGAGCAGGGTGGCGCCGGAAATCAACGCACCGGTATTCCCGGCGCTGACCGCCACATCACCCTCATTGTTTTTCAGCATGTTGAGCGCCGTGCGCATGGAGGAATCCTTCTTTTTAATTCCCCTCATGGGATCCTCGCCGCTGCCGATCACCTCGGCCGCGTGCACAACGCGAATGCGGTCGCCCAGGTATCCGCAGCGCTTTAGTTCCTGTTTGATCTCCGCCTCACGGCCGACCAGCGTCAGCGTAACATCCAGCTGCTTTGCCGCGAGAACGCAGCCCTCTACCACCGCTCTTGGCGCATCGTCACCACCCATGGCATCCACTATGATATGCATAAACCGTCATTCCTTTTTCATGATACTTTTTCGCCTACTGAAACGTAATCAGGCTGCGGTTCTTCCAGATATAATCAAATCCGGAATAGATGGTAAGCAGTACCGCCGCCACCGTCAAAAAAAGTGTAATCCCGTCACAAACACCGGCCGCTGCGGAAACGTATGTTTTGAGTATTTCAAACACCATCACCGCCGTCACCAGAATAAACTGCGAAACCGTCTTGGATTTTCCCCAGGCGCTGGCCGCGATCACGCGGTTTTCTCCCAGTGCAATCAGACGAAGTCCGGTCACAATCAGTTCCCGTGCCAAAATCACCATCACCACACCGGGCGTGATATAGGGGATTTCCTTTGCCACAAAGGAAATCAGCGCCGACATAATCAGCATTTTATCCGCCAGCGGATCCATCAGCTTGCCAAAGGTCGTAATCTGTCCCCGCTTCCTCGCAATCTTTCCGTCTAAGTGATCGGTCCAGGTCGCAAGCAGAAACACCGCAATCGCAAGGTAGACGCCCGGCGTACCGCAGCTTAGATAAAGAAACATATACAGAGGAATCATGATGACGCGCAAAAGGGTTAATTTATTCGGTGTATTCATGCTTCTCACCCTCCGTTTCCACATCTGTCCCATCGTTCACTGCTTTTCCAAAGATATCATATTCCAATGCCTGCTCAATCATGACATTGGAAAAGCTTCCCGGCTTTTGGGGCATTTTTGACTTAAAGAACACCTTTCCGTCAATCTCGATCGAATCGGCATAGCTGCGGCCGTAATAGCTTTTGATAATTTCGTCGCGATCCTCCACCAAAACGCGCACCGTCTTGCCGATACGGCTCTCGTTAAACGCCAGGGAGATCTCCGACTGCACCAGCATCAGCGCCTCCCTGCGGCGCTCCTTTTCTTCTTCCTCAATCTGACCTTCCATATCATAGGCCGGGGTGTCCTCTTCTCTGGAATAGGCAAATACCCCCACCCGTTCAAACTTCATCGTCTCTACAAAATCCTTGAGCTCCAAGAACTCTTCCTCCGTCTCTCCGGGAAATCCCACAATCAGCGAGGTACGGATGACCGCGTCCGGAATCTCTCTGCGGATCTTTTGAATCAACGCGGTGATCTGCTGTTTGCTGGTTCTTCTGCCCATCCGCTTTAAAATCCGATCGCTGCAATGCTGAATCGGAATATCAAAATAATTGCAAAGCTTTTCTTCCCTCACGAAGGTCTTGATCAGTTCATCGGTCACCAGCTCCGGATAACAGTAGTGCACACGCACCCATTCGATCCCCGCTATGCCGCACAGCGCCCTAAGCAGCGCCGAAAGCTTGTATTCTCCGTACAAATCCTTACCGTACCGGGTCGTGTCCTGCGCGATCACAATCAGTTCCTTCACGCCGTCGTTTGCAAGCTGTTCTGCCTCTTTGATAATGTCCTCCATCTTTCGGCTGCGGTATCTGCCGCGGATCGACGGAATCACGCAATAGGTGCAGCGGTTGTCACAACCCTCCGCGATCTTTAAATACGCCGTATAAGGCGGCGTACTGCGCAGCCGCGGTACGTTTTCACAAAGGAGCGGTTCTTCCGCACAGCGCACAAAAGCCTGATGCGGCTGTTTCAGTTCCTTTAAAATCTCTACAATTTTATCGTATTCATTCGTGCCGATCACCGCGTCAACCTCCGGCATCTCACGAAGAATCTGTTCCTTGTAGCGCTGCGCCATGCAGCCCGTCACCAGCAAAAACCGGCATTTCCCGGCCTTTTTATACTGCGCAAGCTCTAAAATGCACTCGATGGACTCCATCTTTGCCGACTCGATAAACGTACAGGTATTGACGATTAAAATATCGGCGTCCTCTTCGTTTTCGACGATCTCATAGCCTGCCTCTTGCAGTATTCCCAGCATCTGTTCGCTGTCAATCAAATTTTTGGAGCATCCCAGGGATGCCAGTGAAATTTTACTCAATCTTTCCTACTCCTTGCTCTTTTGGCTAGATTTCCTCCAGCGAAATCTCCGCTTTCTCGATCACGCTTTGGATATCCCGCAGGGAATACCCTCTGCGCACCAGCCGCGCCTTGACCTTTTCCAAATCCCGGCGCGAATGAATATGGTCAAACAAGTGCCGCGCCGCCACATACTCATACAGCGCCGCGCGCTCGTCCGTCTCACTCTCTTCCATGGCCTTTGCAATGATACTGTCCGAGATTCCCTTTTGATAAAGCTCCTGCCGAATGCGGTACATTCCCTTTGCACCGAGCCGAACCGCGTCCTCAATATAAAGCTGCGCATAGCGGAAGTCGTCTAGATACCCGGCCTCGATCAATCTTGCGACAGCCTCCTCCGCATATTCTTTTAAAAATCCTTTTTTGATAAGACGATCGCAAAGCTCTTTGCAGGTATACATCTTTCTGCCAAGCATCGCTGCCGCCGTGTCAAGCGCACGCTGCCCCGTATCCATCCGCGTCACCGCCTGTCCTTTTTCTCTTATTCCTTAGCCTTTTTCGGCTTTACGGGCTTTGCCACCGGGCTCATCGGCGTTGCCTCTACCTCGCCCAAATCCTTTACCGCCGGAAGATCGGCCGCCTCTCTGACCTTTGCCTCAATTTCAGCGCAAAGCTCCTCATTTTCTTTTAGGATATTTTTCACTGCCTCACGGCCCTGACCCAGCCGCTCTCCATTATAAGAGAACCAGGATCCGCTCTTTTGCACGATATCCATGCTGACCGCGATATCCAAAATATTACCCTCTTTGGAGATACCCTCTCCGTAGATGATATCAAACTCCGCCTCTTTAAACGGCGGCGCAACCTTATTTTTAACGACCTTTACCTTGGTGCGGTTTCCGACCATGCCGCCGTCCGCCTTGATCGTCTCAATCCGTCTTACGTCCATCCGCACCGAAGAATAGAACTTCAGTGCACGGCCGCCGGTCGTGGTCTCCGGGTTGCCGAACATCACACCCACCTTTTCACGCAGCTGGTTGATAAAGATTGCCGTCGTGTTGGACTTGCTGATAACGCTGGTCAGTTTACGCAGCGCCTGAGACATCAGTCTTGCCTGCAAGCCCACATGAGAATCCCCCATCAGCCCCTCGATTTCCTGTCTCGGCACCAGTGCCGCTACCGAGTCGACCACGATGACGTCAATCGCGCCGGAACGCACCAACTGCTCGGTGATTTCCAGCGCCTGCTCACCGGTATCCGGCTGCGAAACGATCAGATCGTCAATGCGCACGCCAAGCGCCTCCGCATAGACCGGGTCTAATGCGTGCTCCGCGTCGATAAAGGCAGCCTCGCCGCCCATCTTCTGCGCCTCTGCCACGATGTGCAGTGCAACCGTGGTCTTACCGGAAGATTCCGGACCGTAGATTTCGATGATTCTGCCGCGCGGCACACCGCCGATTCCCAAAGCGATATCCAGCGCCAAAGAACCGGTCGGAATTGCCTCAACGTTGCTCACCGGCTTTTCGCCAAGGCGCATCACCGCCCCGGCGCCATACTGTTTCTCAATATTTCCAAAAACGCTCTCCAGCGCCTTCTTTTTTTGTTCATCCATGATTCATCTCTCCTTTATGGCCGCATTTTAACCATACATCGCAAACTTTATATCATTATAAAATACCTGTCCTAAAGTGTCAAGCAGTTTTTTAAACCTTTTCGATGAATCCGCAAGGTTTGTCAAAAACAAAGAAAGGTGCACCCCCGGCAACAGGTCTCGTTCTTTTCACAAATCATATTTCATCCCGTCCTTTTATTCTTTTTTTATGATATATAGCAAAGGGAGTCAAGCCCGCTTTGGCGCCGAGATAGAAAATACTATCACGGTCATGCTGAACGGATCTTCCATCGCCTTTGACCAGCCTCCAATCATCAAGGATGACCGCACGCTGGTTCCGGTGCGTGCCATTTCCGCCGCCTTTGATTATCAGGTCGATTGGAACGACGAACTGCAGCAGGTATCGATTGCCAATTAAAGGAAAGATTTATCCCCTTTCCCTTTGCACCGACCGGGCGGCCGCTCGGTGCAGAAAAAAACGATCCTTCACTCGACAGGGTTTGTGAAATAATTGTCAGGTTCGACGAAATTTATCCATAAGTTTTTGTTTTTTTGGTCATCGTGCGGGCAAAACGCGCTTGACAAACCGATTCGATGGGTGTATAATTCTGGCATAAAGCAACAAGGGCGTTGCGAGAGGCATTCTCTCGCAGCGTCTTTTTTTGTTTAGGCATAAGAAACTCGAACCCCATGCGGTGCAAAAAGGCAAATTTGTCGCAATCATGCGCCCAATGCTCGTCAATACGTCAGTATTGATTGCGCTTTTGCCTTTTCTTGCAAAAAATTTGCTCTTTTTGGACTCGCAGACCCAGTGCGCCGAAAAATTTTTGTTCAGCTGGTCTTGCAGGGTGAAGCAAGGCTGGCGCCTTACAAATCCCGAAAGAACGGCTGAGCGGAAATTTAACAAGCATTGGGCGCATGTGTTCGATTCTCTTATGCCTAACAAAAAGAAAGGGGGTTCTTTGATTATGGATGCATTATCCGGTAAGCTGATGGAAGAATTGGAGAGCGCGACCGCGTTTACGATTCCGATCGGCAAGGGAATTCCGATTCCACTGTCGGTCGCCGTCACCTGGGGAATTATGGCGTTTTTGGTTCTCATATCCCTGTATCTGACGCATCATATGCAGGTGGTTCCAAAGGGAAAGCAAGCCGTTGCCGAACTGATCGTCGACTGGATGAATCGATTTTTTTCCGACCTGCTCGGCGATACGGGCAAGCGTTATATTCCGTATCTCGGAACCGTACTTTTATACATCGGCATCTCCAACGTGATCGGAATCTTCGGTATCACGCCGCCGACCAAGGAACTGAACGTGACCGCCGGGCTCGCCGTTATGAGCATATGCCTGATTGAGGGCGCCGGGATTTGTCACAAGGGGCCAAAACGCTGGCTGAAAAGCTTTGCTGAACCGATTCCGCTGATCGCCCCGATCAACGTACTGGAGGTCTTTATCCGTCCGCTGTCTCTTTGTATGCGGCTGTTCGGAAACGTACTTGGCGCCTTTGTGGTGATGGAGCTGATTAAGCTGGTGGCGCCGCTCCTTGTACCGCTGCCGTTTAGTTTTTATTTTGATATTTTTGACGGCTGCATTCAGGCATATGTCTTTGTGTTTTTGACTTCTCTGTTCATTAAGGAAGCCATCGAGTAACAACCATGAAAAATAATGTAGAGTCACATCTACTGTAAAAACCAGATTGGAGGAAAAAACAATGGGAACACTGATCGCAATTGGTGCAGGTATTGCAGTATTAACGGGAATCGGAGCCGGAGTCGGCATCGGCATTGCCACCGGCAAGGCCTCCGAGGCAATCGCCAGACAGCCGGAGGCAAAGGGCGACATCAACAAAGCGCTGCTGCTTGGGTGTGCCTTGGCAGAAGCAACGGCAATCTACGGCTTTGTTATCGCAGTCCTTGTCATTTTGTTCTTAAAATAATTCCGGACAAAACACCGATCATCAAAACGGACTTTCGGTGATTTTACACAGGCATACAGGAGGTGACGCGCGATGCTCACGCTAAACTTAGATATCATCTGGACCTTTGTCAATATATTGGTACTGTTTTTTCTTCTTAAAAAGTTTTTGTTTACGCCGGTCACAAAAATGATGGAAAAGCGGACCGCAATGATTCAGGATCAGCTGTCCGCGGCAGAGACGGCGAGGAACAATGCGGAAAAAGAAAAAGCCGATTATGCCGCGCGGTTTCGCAGCGCGAACGCCGAGGCGGACAAAATCATCAAAGAGGCAAGAGCGTGTGCCGACCGCGCTTATCAGACCCGGTTAGAACAGGCAGATCGTGACGCCAAGGCGCTTTTGGCCGAGGCCAAAAGGCAGATTGCCAAAGAGAAGGAACTGTCGATGCAAAAAGCAAAGGACGAAGTCGCCGACCTGGTTCTTTCTGCCGCCGAAAAGCTGACAGAGCGCAGCCTGGACGGCGCGCACGATCAAAGTCTATTGGATGAGCTGATCCGTGAGGCAGGTGCTGCGCAATGATGGATTTTGCGGGCACGTGCGCAGCGGCTTTGATTGCCATGGGTATTGACAGGGAAGAAATGCAGATGTGCAAAACACTGTTCATGCAGCCGATGCTATGTGCCATTCTGGAAAATCCGACGATCTCTCAAAAGGAAAAGGCGGCAGTTATCAAATGCCTGTTTCCGAAACGGGTGCAAGCCTTTTGGATCCTTATGGTAAAAGACGGCTGGTTTCACACGCGGGCGCATATTATGGAGGCATGGGATCAGGCCATGCTGAAAAAAGAAAACCGTGCATCGGCAACCCTCTTTTATGTTACACCGCCGGATGAAAGACAACTGACGGCTTTAAAAAAACTGATTTGCAGCATCGCAGATACGGACGATGCCGAGATTGTTTGCAAAAAGGATGATACGCTGATTGGCGGATATCGGCTGCAAATCGGCGACATCGAATATGACAGAAGCATTGACGGCGCGGTAAAACGCTTACAAAAAACGCTGACACGGAGGTGAAGTGCTATGGAAAGCATCAAACAGGACGGGATTCTCTCTGTCTTAAAAAATGAAATTGCAGACTTTGACACCAAAACACAGGTTCGCGAAATCGGGTATGTCACCCAGGTTCACGACGGAATCGCAAACGTGTACGGCCTGGAACACGCCATGTACGGCGAGTTGGTCGCGTTTGAAAACGGCCGGTACGGCATTGTACAAAACATCGAATATAAAGCGGTCAAGGTGGTACTGCTCGGCGATGAACACGGGCTTTGCGAGGGGACAAAGGTAGAACGCTGCAAAAAAATGGCCGGTATCGCCGTTGGCGACGCCATGCTCGGTCGAGTGGTGGACGCACTGGGAAGTCCCATTGACGGACTCGGCGCCATTGAGACCACCGGCTTCTTTCCGATTGAAAACGAGGCGCCCGGCGTGACCCAGCGTAAATCCGTCACTGTCCCTTTGCAGACCGGTATTCTCTCGATTGACGCTATGTTCCCGATTGGCCGCGGCCAGCGTGAGCTGATTATCGGCGACCGTCAAACCGGGAAAACCTCCATCGCGATGGACACTATATTAAATCAAAAGGGAAAAGACGTCGTCTGTATCTACGTTGCGATCGGCCAAAAGGCCTCTACCGTCGCAAAGCTGGTAGAGACGCTGAAAAAGCATGACGCCCTGTCATACTCGATTGTCATGGCGGCCTTTGCCAGCAGCGTTGCACCGCTCCAGTACATTGCACCTTACGCCGGCACCGCCATTGCCGAATATTTTATGAACCAGGGCAAGGATGTCCTGATTGTGTATGACGATTTGTCCAAGCACGCGGCCGCCTACCGTGAAATGTCACTGCTTTTAAAACGGCCGCCCGGCCGCGAAGCCTATCCCGGCGACGTATTTTATCTGCATTCGCGGCTGCTGGAGCGTTCCAGCCGCTTAGACGATGCCCACGGCGGCGGTTCGATTACCGCCCTTCCGATCGTAGAAACACTGGCCGGCGATGTGTCCGCCTATATTCCGACCAATGTCATTTCCATCACGGACGGCCAGATCTTTTTAGAGAGCGAATTGTTCTTCTCCGGCATGCGGCCGGCCGTCAATGTGGGACTTTCCGTCTCTCGGGTAGGCGGCGCGGCACAGACAAAGGGCATGAAAAAGGCAGCCGCCGGGCTGCGCCTTGACCTTGCACAGTTTCGGGAGATGGAGGTGTTCACCCAGTTCAGCTCAGACCTTGACAGTACCACCAAAGAACTGCTTGCGCACGGCAACCGCCTGATGGAGCTTTTAAAGCAGCCGTTATCTCATCCGCTGCAGCTGCACGAGGAGATTATTCTTTTGTGCGCGGCAAAGCACCGCCTGTTTCTGGATGTACCGATTGCGAAGATGCAGGCATTCCGCGAGGGCTTGCTGCAATACTTTAAGAACACGCAGCCTGCGCTGATTGCGCAGCTTGACACAGGCGACGCCCTCACCGAAGAAATCGAACAAAGCATCAAGGACGCCGTCCTTGCCTATAAAAGCAGGTGATAAAAAATGGCAAACATGCGGGAAATCCGAACCAGAATCAACAGTGTCAAGGAAATCATGAAGATCACCAACGCCATGTATCTGATTTCCTCATCAAAGCTGAAAAAAGCGCGCAAGCAGCTTGCGGCCACCGAGCCTTACTTTATCCGTCTGCAAAGCACCATGCACGGCATTTTGGAGCATACGCCGGAATTTGAACACATCTATTTTGATCAGCGGCCGGAGATCCCCGAAGAGGAGCGAAAAATCAGCTATATTGTATTTACCTCCGACAAGGGACTGGCCGGCTCCTTTAACCACACCATGGTAAAAATGGCCGAAGAAGAAATGAAAAAACACAAAAACACTTCTTTGTTTGTGGTGGGACAGTACGGACGCTCCTACTTTACCAATAAAAAGATCATGATTGACGGCGAATTTTTGTATACCGCCCAGGATCCCAACTTCTACCGCGCGCGTTCCATGGCAGAGAGCATGATTGAGCTTTTTACCAACGGCTATACGGATGAGGTGCGCGTCATCTATACCCAGATGGTAAGCCCCGTAAAATCAGAGCCGCAAATTTTAAAGCTTTTACCGTTAGAGCGCGAAACGTTTCATCAGTCCACGGGAAGTTACGACTACGGCAGCGCCGATTTCACGCCGTCACCGGAGGCGGTCATGGACTTTTTGGTACCCAGCTATCTGCGCGGTCTGCTCTTTGGTATTATGGTAGAATCCTTTTCCGGCGAGCAAAACGCCCGTATGATGGCGATGGACGCGGCCACCACAAGCGCCAAGGACATGATCCGCGACTTGTCCCTGCTTTATAACCGTGCGCGGCAAGCCGCAATTACCCAGGAAATTACCGAGGTTGTCAGCGGCGCAAACGGCAGCTGAACGAAAACTGAGAGGAGTGAATGACATGCAAAAGGGAAAAATTGTGCAAATCTTAGGCCCGGTTGTCGATGTGGCCTTTGAAGAGGGCGCTCTCCCGGCAATCCGGGATGCGCTGCGTGTTGATAACCATGGGAAGCAGGCCGTTATGGAGGTTGCGCAGCACATGGGCAACCGCATCGTACGCGCCATCATGCTAAACGCCAGTGAGGGACTGCAAAAAGGCATGGAGGTCACCGCCACCGGCGGCTGCATCAAGGTGCCGGTGGGCGACGTGACGCTTGGCCGAATGTTTAACGTACTCGGCGATTCCATTGACGGCGGCGCACCCATTGACGATGCCGCACCGCGCTGGGGCATTCACCGCGATCCCCCGGATTTTCAGCAGCAAAGCCCCGTTGTCGAAATCTTAGAGACCGGCATCAAGGTCATCGATCTTCTGGCGCCGTACGCCAAGGGCGGCAAAATCGGCTTATTCGGCGGCGCCGGCGTCGGCAAAACGGTGCTGATTCAGGAGCTGATTCACAACATCGCCACGCAGCACGGCGGTTATTCGATCTTTACCGGTGTCGGTGAGCGCTCCCGTGAGGGCAACGATTTGTGGATGGAAATGAAGGAATCCGGGGTACTGCGCAAAACTGCCCTGGTCTTTGGGCAGATGAACGAACCGCCCGGCTCCAGAATGCGTGTTGCGCAGACCGGTCTTACCATGGCGGAATATTTTCGGGATGAAGAAAAACAGGACGTCCTGCTCTTTATCGATAACATCTTCCGTTATGTCCAGGCAGGCTCGGAGGTATCGGCACTGCTCGGCAGAATGCCCTCCGCCGTTGGTTATCAGCCGACCCTTGCGACCGAAATGGGCGAATTACAGGAACGCATTACCTCGACCAAGGACGGCTCTGTCACCTCGGTACAGGCGGTCTATGTACCGGCCGATGATTTAACCGACCCGGCACCGGCCATCACCTTCGCCCACCTGGATGCGACCACCGTCCTTTCCAGAAAGATTGTGGAACAGGGCATTTACCCGGCGGTTGATCCGCTGGAGTCCTCGTCCCGTATCTTAGAGCCGGATATTGTCGGCAAACGCCATTACGAGATCGCGCGCAGAACGCAGGAAATTTTACAAAAATATAAGGAATTGCAGGATATTATCGCGATCCTCGGCATGGATGAACTGGACGATGCCGACAAGCTTGCCGTCTTAAGAGCCCGAAAAATTCAGAAGTTCTTATCCCAGCCGTTCCACGTTGCCGAGACCTTTACCGGTCTTTCCGGCAAATATGTTCCGCTCAGCAACACATTAGACGGCTTTGAGGCCATCTTAAACGGCGAGACGGACGATTATCCGGAATCCGCCTTTTTAATGGCCGGCACCTTAGAGGATGTCAGGAAAAACGCTGAAAAATTATCGCCAAACGAACCTAAGAGAGGAGCATAGCATATGGCTAAGACCTTTCACTTACAGATCATCTCCTGTGACCGAAAATTTTATGAAGGCCCCTGTGAATCCCTGGTTTTTCAAGGCCTTGACGGCGAATACGGAATCCTTGCGGGCCATGCGCCGATGGTGACCTGTCTGACCGCCGGAGAACTGCGCTTTCAAAACGAGGGCGCCTGGCGCCGCGCTGCAATCAGCAACGGCTTTATCGTGGTAGATCCCCTTGGGGCTACCGTCATGGCGGACACCGCCGAATCCCCGGACGAGATCGATATCCGCCGTGCCAATGAGGCAAAGCTGCGCGCGGAAGAAGCCCTGCGGCAAAAGCAAAGCATCCGGGAGTATTACCATACCCAGGCTGCCTTAAACCGCGCCATGAACCGTTTAAAAGTAGCCGGAAGGCAATAATCGGAACATGCCTGAAAAAGGAAAATTTCAGCATTGTTTCTTTGTGATAGCCAAGGGGTCATAAAATACCGCAGAGCACATAAACCATGACAAGCCCCGGTGCGCCCATTACACCGCTGATAACGGCGGTGAGCGGATTGAGCGGAACATGCCATCCGAGACCGCCAAAGACAAGGTTTAATAAAACGATGGCTACACTCCCAATCAAGCAGCTTATCAACAGCTTTAGCAGCCATTTCAGCGGTCTTAAAAAAAACCAGCAAAAAAGATAGAGAAAAAACAGACCCACAACGCACAAAATGACAGAGCCGGTATCAAATACCATAGCGCATGCTCCTTTCTGTTTTACCGATAATTCATTGTATGAAAAAAGACAGACAAATATAACCTGTCCGTCTCAGACCGCTGACAAAGACAAAGTCGGCGGTCAAATTTTTTGTAAAAATGCTTTCCAAAACAAGTAAAATGTGGTATCATAAAAGTATAAAAACCCGCGTAATAATAGGGTGTTGAAATGCTTTTGGAAGAAAGAAGCCGCCAAAGAAAACGGAACCTATGTATATAGAGGATTTGGTTCCATTAGTTCCAAAGGATCATATTTTAAGGAAATCAAGAGCGAAACAGGGCTTATAGAGGATGTAAAAGTAAACATAGACGGTAAAAATTTTGGCCGTGGAGTTGCACGACCTCAAGCATCCCATGATTTACAACTATATGGATAAAAACATGCCCGCCTGGGCGCGTGCGGCGGTTAAATGGGCAATGGGATACCGGCATCTTAAAAGGGACGGCGATGGGCTGAATCTTAACGATAAGGATCTTAGAACCATTACAATGATGTGGAGACTATGGGGGGAATAAAAAGAAAATATATAAAAATTCGGGGATTTTTCGGGAAAGAAAAAAAACCGCCGTAAAAACGGCGGTTTTAGCAACTTTGGTCGAGGTGACAGGATTTGAACCTGCGACCCCTTCGTCCCGAACGAAGTACTCTACCAAACTGAGCCACACCTCGACAACGTTCATGATTATACCACATACTATGCCCTGTTGTCAAGGACTTTTTCGCTTTTTTTCAATATTTTTTCTTGATAGTTTTGTTTGGAAACGGTTGTACATGATTCCAAAAAATAAAGGTACATCTTTTCGCTTTCATATCAAACGGAGCCCGGTTAAAACCGAGCTCCGTTCTACATTTTTTTCATTCTGCATCACGAATAAGCAAGTGTCGTCATAAGCGCCATATCGGCCTGACTGACATCCATTCTGGTATGTTGTACCACAATCGGAACATCGCTTTCAACCACTATGGCATAGGGCACTTCGTGCGGAATCTTCTCGCCCTGATCATTGACGATTTTATCAAGACGAATGTGGTTCGTTCTGTCATTTTCACAGATTGCGGTAAACCCCTTCATCGGATCTCTGTCTTCAAAATAGATTGCAATCTTAATATTTGCGGTTTGTCCGGAAAGGTTCAACACGCATACCGCTTCATGACTCACAAAGGCTCCGCTTGATGTCGCATTCATAAAGCCGTCACTGATAACCCACTCTTTTTTCCCTGTCATAAATCCACCTACTATCCTTTCTTAGCCGAAAGATGCCGAAGTTTCATCTTTTCAGGCGGGTTCGGATTGCTCCCTTCCTGCTATGCTGCACGGAAAACCGACTCAATGGCTTACAGGGTGCCAAACAGACGGTCGCCGGCATCGCCAAGACCCGGAATGATATACCCGTTCTCATTCAGTTTTTCGTCAAGCGCCGCAACATAGATGTCCACGTCCGGATGTGCCTCCTGCACGGCTTTAACGCCCTCCGGCGCGCCAATAACGCATACAAGGCGAATATTTTTGGCACCGCGTTTTTTGATAAAGGAAATTGCCGCGCTGGAACTTCCACCGGTCGCGAGCATCGGATCAAGCACCAAAACCTGACGCTGTTCAATATCGCTCGGCAGCTTGCAATAATATTCCACCGGCTGCAAGGTCTCGTGATCCCGATACAGGCCGATATGTCCCACTTTTGCCGCAGGAATCAGGCTCATCAATGCGTCTACCATGCCAAGGCCGGCACGCAGAATCGGCACCAGCGCCACCTGACGTTCGATCACTTGTCCCTTGGTAGTAGCAACCGGGGTTTCTACCTTGACCTCTGTCATCTTTAAATCTTTAGTTGCTTCGTACCCCATCAGCAGCGCGATCTCGTTCACCAAGGCGCGAAAATCTCTGACAGAGGTATTCTTGTCCCGCAGCATCGCAATTTTATGCGAGATCAGCGGATGATCCATAACAAACAGTTTACTCATAACGGTTCCTCTTTTCTTTTTTTAGAGTTTAAAATCCACACCCTTTTCGGATGCCTTTTCCTCATCAGCCACAAACTCAAAATCCTTACCGGGCATAGCCGCATTCAGCACGATACCCAGGATTGCCGCAATCGCAAGGCCGGTCAGCGTAATGGTGGTTCCGAATACTTCAAACGAAATACCGCCGATATTGTTAAAACCAAGCGCAGACACCAGGATGGTTGCCGCGATAATGATGTTACGGCTCTTGGACAGATCCACCTGATTTTCTACCAGGTTTCTGGTACCGATGGCAGAAATCATACCATAGAGAATCAACGATACACCGCCGATAACCGCCGTCGGAATCAAGCTGATGCATGCAGCTACCTTTGGCGAGAAGGACAAAACAATCGCAAAATATGCCGCAATACGAATGACACGGGGGTCGTAAACCTTCGTCAGCGCCAACACACCGGTGTTTTCGCCGTAGGTCGTGTTCGCCGGACCGCCGAAGATTGCCGAAAAGGACGTAGCCAGACCGTCACCGGTCAGAGTACGGTGCAGACCGGGGTTTGCAATAAAGTTTTTACCAACCGTAGAGCTGATGGCCGAAATATCACCGATATGCTCCATCATGGCAGCGAGTGCAATCGGCACAATCGCTATGATTGCCGTAACTGCCTTTGCGCCGTCACGTACCATAAAGACAGACCGCTCAAAATCAATGGGAAGTCCAAACCAAGCTGCGTCGGAGAGTTCCTGCAGCTTTACCGGGTCAAATACCTCAACGCCGCAGAGTTGCATGACGATTGATACCAGCACCGATACCATAATCCCGATCAGAATCGGGACGATCTTAATCATTCCCTTACCCCATACATTGCACACCACGATGGTCGCAAAGGCAATGATGGCAATCGGCCAGTTGCTCTGACAGTTGGAAATTGCAGAGGGCGCCAGAATCAAGCCGATCGCAATAATAATCGGTCCGGTCACAACCGGCGGGAAGAATTTCATAACATTTTTTACATCACAAAGTTTAAATAAGAGTGCAAGTACTAAGTATAAAAAACCGGCAAAGACAACACCAAGAGATGCATACGGCAGCATCGCCATATTAGGTGCGCCGTCAATCAGCGGAGCAATGGCTGCATACCCTCCCAAAAACGCAAATGACGAACCAAGGAACGCCGGCACCTTTCCGCCTGTAATCAAATGGAACAGCAGCGTTCCAAGCCCTGCCATTAACAAGGTTGTCGAAACACTAAGTCCGGTCAGCAGCGGCACCAAAACCGTTGCTCCAAACATTGCAAACATATGCTGCAAACCTAACACATAATCCTTTCCCGTCAGTTTCTTCAAAACCGATTCCCCCTTTTGTTTTCTTTTGTCAAAGCTTTGCCTGATTTTACAAAAAAACAAAGCTTCGCCTGATTTTGGGCAAAATTTTTTTGCCGTTGCCGGCAAAAAACACAGAATACCCAAATTTTCTCTATTATATACTAAAAAAAACCGTTTGTCTACACCGAAATGAAAAAATTTTAAAAAATTTTTCTCTCCTTCGCTAAAGCCTCCGTTTTACAGCGAAAGAAGGCATAGAATGCAAAAAACGCTTTGTGTCGGAATCCGGCGGCAGCTTTCTTGCCGCCGGATTCGCCTTTGCTCAAAAAACACCCATCTGTTTTAAACTGATATAATCACCGCCGCCGACAATGATATGATCGATCAGCTCAATACCGAGCGTCATAAGGCCTCTTCCGATTTCCTGCGTCATCGCAATATCGCTTTGGGAAGGGACCAGGTATCCGGCCGGGTGATTATGAACCAGAAACACCGAATCCGCCTCAATATATAACGCGAGCTTGATGACCTCACGTGTGTAAATCGGCACCTCGTCCAGGCTTCCCTGTGCGATCCGATCCAGACGGTACACCCTCTTGCTTGCATTCAGGCTGACCATATAACAAGCCTCGGTGAGTTTTCCGTAAAAAATGGACTTTGCATATTCTCCCATCTTCTCAACCGTGTCAAGGCAAGGCTTGTTTCTGCCCTCTTCATCCATTCTGCAGCGTTCCACAATGCCAAGCAGCGGAAGCAAATCATGCAAAAACTCCGCAGCACGGCTGCCGACACCATCGACCCTGGTCAGTTCCTGTGGCGAAGCCGTCAAGACACCGTAGAGCGACCCGCACATCTTCAAAAGTTCATGCGCCATAAAGTTGGTGTTTCCCCTCGGAATCACGGTAAACAAAATGCGCTCTAGCACTTCGTGCTCCGGCATTTGTTCCGCCCCAACAATCCGATTCTTCTCATCGAGCCGCTTTCTGTGACCGCTATGGTCGATTTTTTCTCTCTTTTTTGATGCGTCCTCTGCCATGTTATTTTACTGTGCGGCTTCCGGGCTTTATAAGCGGCATGCCGGTCTTGCAGATTGGGCAGTTTTCCGGTTCATAGGAGGTAATATCCATCGAAAACGCACTGCGGTACGGTACGCCGAAATCAATTGCGCCACCGGTGCGATCTACAATTGAACCGACCCCAACAATTTCGCCACCGCAGGCGCAAACCAAATCCATGACCTCGCGCACGCTGCCGCCGGTCGTCACAACATCCTCCACAATCAGCACACGTTCTCCCTTTTCAATTGTAAAACCGCGGCGCAGCGTCATGACGCCGTTTTCGCGCTCCGCAAAAATGTTGCGCACGCCAAGCTGCTTGCCCACCTCATAGGACATGGAAATCGCGCCGATAGCCGGACCGATAACCAGTTCGACATTCTCGTCCCGGTACTGTGCGACCAGCTCTGCACACAGCGGAACGCTGTATTTTGCATCCTGAAAAATCTTTGCACACTGCATATATTTATCACTGTGCCGCCCGGAGGTCAGCAAAAAATGTCCCTCCAGCAATACGCCGGCTTCCTTCAGCATCGCAATAATTTCTTGGTTTGTCATCATTTTACGCATCCTTTCCTTCGGTTGGGCTCCCGTGCGCCTAACCGTTTATTTTGACCGCGCCGACAATTTCATTGACATCGGCAACATTATTTTTCTCCAGATATTCCAAAATTCCGTTGCGTACCCGAATCCAGGCATACGGATCAACCATGCCGGCCGTACCGACCGCGACCGCATTGGCGCCGGCAAGCATAAATTCCACCGCGTCCTCACCGGTAGTAATGCCGCCCATGCCGATGATCGGAAGCTTGGTCGCAAGGCGCGTCTGATACACCATCCGCAGCGCAATCGGCTTGATAGCAGGACCGGACAAACCGCCCATGTTTCTTGCAAGAATCGGCCTTCTGGTATGCACGTCGATCTTCATGCCAAGCAGTGTGTTAATCAGCGAAATCGCGTCCGCGCCGCCGGCCTCGGCCGCCCGAGCCATCTCCGCAATATCCGTCACATTGGGCGAGAGCTTGACAATCAGCGGAACCTTGGACACCGCCTTGACCTTTTGCGTGATATGCTCAATCATCTTAGGATCTGTGCCAAACGCCATGCCGCCCTCTTTGACGTTGGGGCAGGAGATGTTGAGTTCAAACATATCCGCGCGATCCCCTAAAACTTCTGCGACCGCAACATAATCTTCAACGGTGGAGCCGCAAAGATTTGCAATCAGCTTGGTATCAAACGTTCTGAGCCACGGAAGCTCCTTTTCCAAAAACGCCGCCGCGCCGGGGTTTTGCAAACCGACACTGTTTAAAACGCCCTTTTCCACCTCAGCGATCCGCGGAGAGGGATTCCCCTGCCGCGGTACGGCGGAAAGCGCCTTTAAGCAGACCGCGCCGAGCTCCGACAGATCGAAATACTCGCTGTATTCCCTGCCGAATCCAAACGTCCCCGAACCGGTGGTGACCGGGTTCTTCCAGGTAACGCCTGCGATGGTTACCGCCATATTAGTCATCCCAATCCACCTCCGTTCCGTCAAAGACCGGGCCGTCCTTGCAGACGCGCTTGCGGCCGCCGGCAATGCCGCAGGTACATGTCATACATGCGCCGACGCCGCAGCCCATCCGCTCCTCCAATGAGACCTGGACGGGGATCCCCTTTTGTGCGGCAATCACGCTCACCTGCTTCATCATTGCCTTGGGGCCGCAGGTATAGATTGCTGAAACCGGGTTAGAATCCACAATATTTTTTAGGATATCGGTCACAAAGCCGTGAAAACCGGCGCTGCCGTCATCGGTCGATAAAAAGACATTCTGACAGACCTTGGAAAACTCGTCCGTCAAAAGCGCCGCCTCTTTATTTTGAAATCCCAGTACGGCGCTCGCCTTGCCGCCCAGCTTTTTTGCCAGATACAAAAGCGGAAAAACGCCGATGCCGCCGCCGATCAGCAGCGGCGGATGCTCCGCCGGGCCGGAAACGGAAAATCCGCGCCCGAGCGGCCCTAAAATATCAAGGAACTCTCCCGGATTTTTCATTGATATCGCCTCTGTTCCCTTTCCCTTTACAAAAAAGACAAAACGCAAAAGCCGATTACCAATTACGTCGCAAATACTGATCGGACGGCGCAGATAGCTGTCACCGCCGCACAGAATATGCAAAAACTGACCGGGGGCAGCATTTTTTGCCATTTTGGGGCATAGCACCGTCATGTCGCAGACGGACTGCGTCAGCCACTGCTTTTTCACCACTTCACAGATCATGCTATTTTCCTCCTACCGCGCTCATAATATCATCTCGCATCCGGATTGCCTCCCTGCGCGCCGCATCTCCCAGCGTTCCTCCCTGCTTTTGATACGCGCACATAATGGATCGCGAGGCATTCACAATCGCACCCAAACCGTCACGGTTAAAGCTTTTTGCCACATCCTCCGCCTTGCCGCCCTGCGCCCCGTAACCGGGAACCAGAAAATAAGTATGCGGCATAATCTTGCGCAGCATTTCGGCCTGCTCCGGATAGGTCGCTCCCACCACGGCGCCGACGCTGCTGTAACCGTGGGTGCCGATTAAATCCGCACCCCACTGCTTTACCAGGTCTGCCATGTGTTCGTAGATATACCGGCCGCCGGATTTTAAATCCTGTAGTTCGCCGGAGGATTGGTTCGAGGTTTTCACCAAAACAAAAATCCCTTTCTCGTGTTCGCTGCACTGCCGGACAAAGGGAGCGATACCGTCCGTGCCGAGGTACGGATTTACCGTCAGGCAATCCGCATCGAACGCCGCCGCGCTGCTCTCTCCGATTTTCGTCTCACCAAGATATGCCCTGGCGTATGCTTCTGATGTTGCGCCAATGTCACCGCGCTTGGCGTCCAGGATCACATACATCCCGTTTTTTTGCGCATAGCGTATGGTCTCATAAAGGCAGCGCATCCCCTCAATCCCATACATTTCATAATAAGCGCATTGTGGCTTTACCGCCGGGACAATATCGCAAAGGGCGTCAATTAAGGTTTTGTTAAATTGCAAAATTGCCTGTGCCGCGCCGGTAAAATTTTCACCGTATTCCGAAAAGGCCGCCTGCTTTATATCCTCCGGCACGTAATCCAGCTTGGGATCCAAACCTGCAACGGTCGGATTTTTCTTTTCTATAATTTTATTTATCAATGTATCGATCAAAACGATGTCCTCCTGTTCTATCACCGATCCGTATCGCGGTATACGATCTTTCCGCCGCAAACGGTCAGCTTTACCTTGCCCCAGAGTGTTTTTTTGTCATAGGGTGTATTTTTACCCTTGGATGCAAACGATGCGGCATCCACCACATAGGATTCGTCCGGGCAAAATACCGTAATGTCCGCCGCCTTTCCGATGCCAAGCGTACCGCGGTCAGAGGCAATGATCTTTGCCGGCGCTGTGCTCATCTTCTCGATCAGCTGCGGCAGCGTCAGCGCACCGGTTCGCACAAGGTAGGTAATTCCCACGCTGAGCGAGGTCTCAAGTCCCACAATTCCGTTGCATGCCTGATCAAACTCTACCTCTTTTTCATCACGGTGGTGCGGCGCATGATCCGTCGCAATCGCATCAATGGTACCGTCCTTTAAGCCTGCAATCACTGCCTCCACATCCGCGCGGTCGCGCAGCGGCGGGTTCATCTTGGCGTTGGTACAAAACCCTTCGCACGCCTCGTCCGTCAGACTGAAGTAGTGCGGCGCGGTCTCGGCCGTGATCCGTACGCCCCGTGCCTTTGCAGCACGAATCGCATCAATGGAATTTTTTGTGCTGACATGGCAAACATGCAGTCTGCCGCCCACCTGCTCCGCAATCAGCACGTCACGGCTTACCGCAACGCTTTCGGCCGCCTTGGGGATGCCGCGCAGACCAAGCCTGGTGGAAACACCGCCCTCGTTCATCGAGCCGCCGTCTACCAAATCCAAATCCTCGCTATGGGAGAAGACCGGGATTTGGAACATCTTGGCGTATTCCAGCGCCTTGCGCATCAGGGATGAGGATAACACCGGTCTGCCGTCGTCTGATATTGCCGCTGCGCCGGCATCCTTCAATTCGCCAATCTCCGCAAGTTCTTCTCCCATTTGTCCTTTTGTGATACATCCACAGGTTAAAACGTTGCAAAGTCCCACCTGTTTGCCGCGGTTTACGACATATTCAACCAAAGCCCGATGATCCACCGCCGGTTTTGTGTTCGGCATACAGACCACCGTTGTCACGCCGCCTTTCGCCGCCGCACGGCTGCCGCTTTCGATATCTTCTTTATATTCAAAGCCCGGTTCTCTAAAGTGCACGTGCAGATCCACAAGTCCCGGCGCTACCACGCAACCCTCGGCGTCAAACACCTCCGCACCGTCCGCCGACAAATCGTGTCCCACGGCGCAGATGATGCCCTCCTCAATCCAAAGATCCAGTTTTTCTTCGATTTCGTTTTCGGGATCAATCACCAACCCGTTTTTTATCAGTAAGCCCATGCTCATCCTCCTGTTTTATCTCTTATCACCAATCAAAAGGTTCAAGACTGCCATCCGAACACAAACACCGTTGGTTACCTGCTGCTCAATCACGGATTTTGCACCGTCAATCACATCGGCGGACAGTTCTACGCCGCGGTTCACCGGACCCGGATGCATGACAATCACGTCCGGCGCCGCCTTGCGGAGCCGCGCGTCGTTGATTCCAAAATATTTATGATATTCCCGCACGGTGGGGAAGGATCCCTTCTTCTGGCGCTCTAACTGAATCCGAAGTCCCATAATAACATCGGCGCCTTCCACCGCACGGTCAACGTCAAAGTACGCCTTTACGCCCATTTGCTCCATCTCGACCGGCATCAGCGTAGAAGGACCGCCGAGGACAACCTCCGCCCCCATTTTTCTCAGGCCGTAAATATTGCTCCGTGCGACGCGGCTATGCTTGACATCGCCGACAATCGCAACCTTAAGTCCCTGAAGCGTCCCCTTCTTCTCTTGAATCGTCATAAGGTCAAGCAGCGCCTGCGTCGGATGCTCATGCATACCGTCTCCGGCGTTGATAACGGCGGCGTCAACATGCTCTGCCACCAGCTGCGGCGCGCCGGAGGACGGATGGCGGATAATTACGGCATCTGCCGCCATCTGCCGAATCGTTTTCGCCGTATCGATCAGCGTTTCTCCTTTTGCGACACTGCTGCCGGATGCGGTAATGTTCGCCGCGGTCGCGCCCAGGTATTTGGACGCCAGTTCAAAGGACAGGCGGGTACGCGTGCTGTTTTCATAAAATAGGGTCACCACACTTTTCCCGTTCAGGTCACCCGTTTTTTTATTGCCGAGCAGCACCTCCCGTTTCATGTGGAACGCCTCATTTAGAATGGTTTCAATTTCATCGGCAGATACATCTCTTAGCCCCAATAAATGCTTCATGCGTTTTAAAAACTCTCCTTTTCTATGATAACCTCGTCAACACCGTCAATCTCCTTCATATGCAGCGCAACCCGTTCCACCCTGGAGCTGGGAATCCGCGCGCCCACATAATCCGCACTAATAGGAAAACAGCGCCGTCCACGATCCAAAAAAGCGGCCAGCTGAACTTCTGACGGCTCCTCCAGATCCAACAGCGCCTCCAAGGCTCTGTGGATTGTTTTTCCGGTATACAAAATATCGTCTACCAAAACCACAGGAATATTCGCAATCGAAAACGGGATATCGGTTCCGTTTAACAAAGGAAAACGGTCGATCATCCGATGATCTTCACCATATAAAGTAATGTCCAGGCTGCCGGTCAAAATCTCACTGCTCGGCATATGCTTTTGAATCACCAGCGCCAGCCGCTGTGACAAACAGACTCCCCGTCGGACAATGCCGATAAGGGCCAGCTTTTTTTCGCACATATTCCGTTCTGCGATTTCAATACCGATCCGATCCAGCTTTTTTGCGATTTCTTCCGCACCCATAATCCGCTTGCGCTCCGTCATGACGATTTCGCTCCTTTCCTATACAACAAAAAAGCAACCCTAGCACTTCCGCCGGCTTGCTTTCCAAAGAGCGTTCTCCGGCGGAGTTTCCCGTTTCGGCACAGCTGCGCCGCCGCGGTCTTTCCGTTCTAACAAAGCGTCTGCTTTTTCGCTCTCAGCCCATTATACAACAAGATATGGTTTTTGTCTACAAATTTCTTAATCTTTTTAAAACTTTTTCAAAATGCGCCGGCAGCGGACTTTGAAACTCCATATATTTTCCGCTTGTGGGATGGTTAAAGCCAATCTGCCACGCATGCAGCAGCTGCCCGTTTAACGAGAACGGCTCCTTTTTAACTCCGTACACGGGATCGCCGACAATCGGATGACCCCGATCACTCATATGCACACGGATCTGATGGGTTCGCCCCGTTTCCAGTCGGCATTCTACCAGGGTATAGCCAGAAAAACGTTCTTTCACAAAGTAATGTGTGACCGCACTGCGTGCATTTTTTTCGGTGACCGCCATCTTCTTTCGGTCGTGCGGATGTCTGCCGATCGGAAGTGCAATCGTGCCGCTGTCCTCCTTAAATCCGCCATGTACTAATGCAAGGTAGGCTCTCGTCAGACTATGCGCTTTGATCTGTGCCGCCAGACTCTGGTGCGCCCTATCGTTTTTTGCAACCATCAAAAGGCCGCTGGTATCCTTATCGATCCGATGCAAGATTCCGGGCCGCTTTTCTCCATTGATACCGGACAAGGTATCGCCGCAATACGCCAAAAGCGCATTGACTAAGGTTCCCGTCTCGTTTCCCGCGGCAGGATGAACCACCATTCCCTGCGGCTTATCGACAACCAGCATATCCGCGTCCTCATACACAATCGAAAGCGCAATCGTCTCCGGCAAAATATCGGTTTCCTTTACTTCGGGGACGGTGACCGTCACCCGGTCTCCCTCGCGCATCTTATAGCTTGACTTTACACAGCCGCCGTTTACCGTGACGCATTGATCGCGGATCAGCTTTTGAAGATGAGAACGGGTAAAGTCCTCCATCACACTGCCCAAAAAACGATCAATCCTCTCTCCGGCCTGCTGCGGATTCACGCTCCAGGTTCTCTCCTGTGCCACTTTGCTTTCCCTGCCCTTCCCCCATCGTTTTCTGCGCTTCCCGTTCGTTGATGATAAAATGAATCATCAGCAGCACAGCGCCGACGCATACCGCAATGTCGGCAACGTTAAATACCGGGAAGTGAATCAAACGAAAGTCAAAAAAGTCAACCACATAGCCCTTTGCCATACGTTCCATCAAATTTCCAATCGCGCCGCCGTAAATCAGCGCGGTGCCAAAGCGCAGCCACCTTGTCCGAACCCGCGTCTTGCCGTACAAAACGGCAAGCGCAGCCAATACCGCGATAGAAATGATAATGAACAAAAGTCGCGCATCGCTGAACATGCCAAATGCAATCCCGCGGTTTTCTACATAGGTGAAATGGAACACACCCTTAATGATCGGCACGGTGTCCAGCGCCTTTAAATTTAATTCGGCAACCAGTTTGGTCATGATATCCAAAATCAAGATTGCCATACCCAACATAATATATCCCATATGTGTCATGCCTCACTATTTTTGTTTTTTCCTCTTTTTGCGGCAGAAGGCGGTGTAAAAAGTACACCGCCCCGTTTTTATTCTTTCTCATCCGCCTTGGGCTGATAATTTCCGTCCGCATCCCGAACGATTTCCGGAAGCTCCATGGTGTCTGCGTCCTCTTTTGACTCTTCCTCTTTCGCGCCCTGCTCTAAAACGGTTTTCGCCGTTTTCAAGATTTCTTCATTCCCTTCAATCTGCGAATAATCCTTGATAATATCAAGCTGCGCATGCAGCAGCGATACCACCTTCGCACGGAAAACCTCAACGCTGTGTTTCATTTGCTCGTACTGATAGCGAATCTTTTCTACCTCGCCGTTTGCGTTCTCTATCATTTTTTCGGCACGAATCTGCGCGTCCCGGACAATGACCTCGGCGCGGTCATACGCATTTTGTTTCACATCGTCTCCGCTGCGCTTTGCAACCGATAACGCGTTTTGCAGTGTTTCTTCCATTGCCTTATACTGTCTGACGGCATCGGAGAGCATCTCGATTCGCTCCTTCGCCGCTAAGTTCTCCCGATACAGTCTTGCATAATCCTCCGATACTTCCTGTAAAAAGGTCTCCACCTCATCTACGGCATAGCCACGCATGGCCCGTTTAAAAATTTTGCTGTCAATGTCTTGCGGTGTCAGCATACGTTCTCCCTCCTCTACACATACCGGCATATGGTAATACTGTATCTGCCTTTTCTTGTCAGACCGCCGATCCGTGACAGCTTCATCCTTCCGTAGCCACGCACGGATATCACGTCATTTTCTTTTAAAACCGCAGAAACCTCCGCCTGCGATTTCCAATTTACACTGACCTGTCCGCTTCGGATCAGGTCTGCCGTCTTCCCTCTGGCAAGACCAATGGCGCAGGACAACACCGCATCCAGCCGCAGGGCGGAAACCGTCCCCTCAATCTCCCGCATGGGGCGCAGCGGCAAAATGACATCTGCCGCGCTCTTTTTTGCAAGATGTACGCCGCAGCGGCCGATTTTTTTCAGATTTTGTATCACATAATCTGCGATTTTCGGCTGCACAAAGATGAAGGCCTTATCCTCCGCAACCAGGATATCGCCGATTTTTTCACGGACGATACCAAGTCCCATCAGGCTGCCCAGGTAATCCCGGTGCGAAAGCGCCGCAATATCACGGCCGGTACATTCCAAAACGCTCAGATAAGCGTCGCGATCCACCTCGCAAAATTCCGGACAGCACACCATTTGCGTGCGCTCGGCCTCGTCATAGCCCCCGTCAAAGACCACCTTCATATCCGGCGTATAAAGCATGTTTTCTAAAATGACAGCACGCTGATGCGGATTTAAAAATCCCATCGTTTTCATCTCATACCGCTTTTCGGAAAGCCTTACCGTGTCCTCTGCCTTTGCAAGGATCAGCCTGTCCTCTTGTGTCAAATCCTGCATCACACTTAGTTATTCCACGGGAAGCTGCCCTTTGCGGCCTGCATTTCCTCACCCATGATACTGACATTGCTCGGCACAAGCAGAAAAATGCCGTTTGAAATCTTCTGGATTTCACCGTCCAATGCATAAACCGATCCGCTGAGAAAATCCACGATTCTCCGTGCAACATTCTTTTCAACGGATTCTAAGTTCACCACAATGGGTTTTCTACCCTTTAAGTGATCGGTAATGGTCCGCGCCTCTTCAAAGCTCTCCGGCTGAATCACAACCACCTTCATCTGCGGTGCGGCGGCGTTATCGTGCAGCTTGACAACCCGGCTGCTTCTTCTGGCGTTTAGGCGGTCGATAACCGGCTCGTCGTCATACTCGTCGTAACCGTTCTCCTGTAGTGCATCATCTGCATAATAATCCTCGTTAAAATCGTTGCCGTCCAGGCCGATAAAGCTCATCATCTTGTTCACAAAACTGCTCATTTTCTACTCCATTCTACCGCTGTGCCCCGGTGGTAATTATTTTTCCCTGCCGGCACAAAAATTTGGCAGGTATCTAAAAGGGTTTCCCCGTTATTTTACCGCTTCAATATTTCTTGCTCCAAAAATGCCGCTGCCCACCCGAACCATGGTTGCACCGGCTGTAATCGCCGCCTGAAAATCATGGGTCATCCCCATGGAAAGCTCCTGCATCAAAACGCCCGGAATCCGCTCTTTTTCGATGGCTGCGGAAAGCTCTTTCAGCTTTCGGAAAACCGCACCGTTTTCCGCTGTGCTGTACCCGGCTGCCGAGATGGTCATCAATCCCAAAATCCGCACATGCGAAAGCGTGCTGACTGCCCGGCACAATGCGACCGTTTCACCCGGCGATACGCCGGATTTTGTCTCTTCTCCCGTGATATTGACCTGAATCAAAATATTCTGGATTTTTTGAATTTTGGCAGCCTGTTTTTCGATCTCCTCCGCAAGGAGCAAAGAATCCACCGAATGAATCAGCGCCGCCTTATCAATAATATGTTTAACCTTATTCCGCTGCAGCTGACCGATTTGATGCCAGCGCGCATTTGGAAAGTCCGCATATTTTCTGGAAAGCTCCTGCGGTCGGTTCTCGCCAAAATCCATCACGCCGCACGCAATCGCCTCCGCCACCATTTCAGGCGGCTTTGTCTTGCTGACCGCAACCAGGCGGATTTCGTCTGCGTCACGTCCTGCGGCCTGTGCCGCCGCAACAATCTGCTGCCGAACTTTTTCGATATTTTCTCTGATATCCATTCATCTCACTACCTTACCGTCCTCCAGATTCTTTGATTCCACCACAACTTCATCATAGATTTGCAACTTATATTCCGCCCCCGTGTCGGTGACCGCGCCGATGATCGCCCAGTCACTGTTTTTGTATCGCACCTGCACCGGGACAAATCTGGCAACGCCAAGCCGCAGTACGTAAACGCCGGTCTGATTGTCCTGCATATGCAGGCTTTGCACCGGCACCTTGATCCCCTCCGAGCGAACCAGAACAAGCTCTGCCGAGGTGCGGCTGGCCGCATAAATTCCCTCGACATAACGGTTGGTGTAAATCGTGACCGCCACCTTTTTGTCCTCTTCGCCGCTCAGCGTACGCACCGTCCCGTAAACAGTGGTGTCCGACAAATCAAAAAAACGCATTCTAATGCTCTGGCCGACCTTCAAACGCTCCGCATCCTTGGCATCGACGTTGGCCGAAAAATACCAGCCGTAGTTATTGACCACCTTGCCGACAGGTTCGTTTTGCACCACATCGCTGCTCCGCGTCAGCGGAATCTTATCAAGCTCTTTCAGGTAAGAGACGCTCACCTGATCGAGCGCCGCAAGACTCAGTTTATCCTCCATGCCGTCAATCCGGGAATAAAAAACGCCGGCGGCCGGCGCCGTCAGTTCATGCTTTCCGCCCTCGGTCGCGTTTTCCAGTTCTTTCAGCTGCGACTTCAGTGCGGTAAGCGCCGCGTCCTTGTCCTCAGTCGTTCCGGATTCCGTGCTTCGCTTGCGCGCAATCAAAAGATTTAGGTTCTCTTTGCCCTCCGTCAGATTGGAAATATCGTGTTCCGTTCGCAAATCCGACATATCACGCACCGCGGAAGCAATTTTCTGTTCCGCCATCACGCTGTTGCCGCTATACGTTGCTTCCGGTGCACCATGCTCCAGCTGAGAAATCTGACGGGTCAATTCCTGGATTTTCTGCGAGCGTTCCGGGTCGTATTCCCCGGTATAGATGCAGCCAAGACTCTGCCCCTCGCGCACGCGGTCGCCCTCGCTGACCCACGCCTCCAAATAGCCGCTCGCCGGGGCAATCATCACCTTTTGGTCGCGGAACACATAGCCGTCTGCCAAAATCTCTTCCTCAATCGCGCCTTTTAACGCGATCGCCGTTGTCATGCTGCTGCGAAAGCTAAAAATCACGGAAAAGACGAGATACAGCGCCGCAACCAACAATATCCCTTTGATAATCCAACCTCGCTTTTGCTTTTTGTGGCGTTTCACACGCCGGGATGTCATCCGATCCAAAAAATCTGAAGAATTTTCCATCGGACTACCTCCCTTTTTAGTCAAAAAATGTCGAATCTCCGTCTTTTCAAGCGAGTTGCGGCAGGCGCACCCTCTGCGGCGGATTTTCCGCAGAGCCACACCCTAAAATACACCTTTTATTATAACATCATATCCCGGCATGTAAACCATGGTTTTCAATTTGTATTTAAATTGTAATCAAACCGTAACACTTGTTTTTCTTTTCGTCATAAGGCACAAAAAATATGGAAAAAATATGGTCGCTAACCGCAAAAAAGCGAGGTGTTTTTCAGCCGATCCGCCGCTCCTTCGGACGGCGGTGCAGAAATAAAGATTGACAGAGGCAAAAAGCTATTGTAAAATAATGTGAGACAAAAAACATCGGGGAGCGTCAATGGGGTATGAAACGAAAAATTACAGAGATCTCGGTATTTGAATTTTTTTTATGTATGTTTGTCATTTTAATCCACTTGCTCTCGGAGGGCGTTGACACCTTTCCGAAGTGGAGCTTTTTATCTGTGCTTTTTTACTCCCTGACACGGCTGATGACCTTTGCCGTACCGGCGTTTATTTTCACCAGCTCGGTCAAGCTGTTCTACAAATACGGCAGCGCGGCGCATTTTCCTTATCCTCGTTTTTTGTGGGATCGCATGCGGAAGATTTGCTTTCCGTACTTTCTGGCTATCGTGATTTACTACCTGGTATTTGTTTATGTCATGCACCTTTACGAATTTAACTTTGACCAGCTGCTGCACTTTTTGATTACCGGCGACATCTCGGCACAGTTTTATTTTATTGTGCTGATTATCCAGTTTTACCTGCTGATGCCGGTCTGGATTTATATCAGCAGGGTAAAAAGCAAGTTGTTTTCTGCTCTGATGCTTTTGCCCGCACTGGCGATTACCGTATTTTTCAGAATGTACTATCCCTATACCGCCGTAATCCACAAAATTTTTCCGTCCTACTTTGTTTTCTGGATCAGCGGTATGTACGTCGGGCTGCATTACGAAGCCTTTGAAAAAATGATTGTCCAAAACAAGCCGGTGATCTACATTGCATGGCTGGTTCTCGCGGTTGCGCACTGCGTGTTGTCGTACATGCAATTCGGCGGTCTGATCGCCTATAAGCTCTCGCCGCTGATCGTGGTGCTGTTTTGCTTTTTCTCAAGCTTTGGCTTTTACTCCTATGCACGGGAATTGACGATTTCCTTAGAAAGCCGCGGAAAAGGCCTGCTTACCAGTATCTCGCAGGCCTCGTATGATATTTACTTGATTCATTGTCTGATTATTTTGGTGATGAACTGGCTGCTCACAAAAATGGAGATTGACAATATTCTTCAGCGTTTTGCCATCACGGCGATTGCAACCTATTTTCTCTCCATTGTCTTTTGTGTGCTGCAGGCCACCATTTATGCCAATATTCGTTCTAAGTATTTGCGTGTCTCAGCAACAAGAGCCCGCAAGATGGCCCGTCGAAAACGCTATCTGTAAGTTAAATCCCCCGGTGTACGCGTCAACGTCGATGATTTCGCCGGCAAAAAACAAGCCGGGCACCAGCTTTGACTCCATGGTAGAGGGATTGATTTCCTTGACATTCACACCGCCGGAGGTAATCACCGCCTGTTCAATCGGGCAAAAATCCGTTACATGAAATGTCATTTGTTTTAAAACGCCGACCAGCCTGCTCCGTTCTTCGCGGGTGACGGCGTTTATTTTCTTGTGCGGCGAAATACCGCTGTATTCCACCATCACGGGGATCATCGCCTTTGGCAGCAGACCGCCCAGACTGTTGCAAAAGTCACGGTTTTGATTCTGCTGAAAATCTCGGCACAGGCGCTGATCCAGTTGTTTTTCGCAGAGCGCAGGCTTTAGATCCAGCAAAATCCGATAGCTTTCTTGTTTCATACGGCGCATATGCGCACTCGCACTTAAAATCACGGGTCCGGTCAGACCGAAATGCGCAAACATCATCTCTCCAAAATCGGAATAAATCTTTTTATTTTTCTCATTGACGACCGTTATTTTGATGTTTTTCAGCGTCAGCCCGGCAAGCTCCGGCACCCATTCCTCCGCAACCTGAAGCGGTACCAAAGACGGTCTGATCTCGGTAATTTCATGGCCCAGTTCCTCCGCCCAGGTATAGCCGTCCCCCGTAGAACCCGTCTGCTGATAAGACAGTCCGCCGGTGGCCAAAATCACACAGTCACTGTAAATCTCCCCGCGGTGCGCTGTCAAAACGCCGCAGGCACGGCCGGATTCGTCCGTTAAAATCCGATCGACACGGTCACAAATCAGCTCTACATGATTTTGCGTCAAAAAGCGGCGCAGCGCGTCCGCTATGTCACGGCTGCGGTCGGAAACCGGGAAAACCCGCTGACCGCGCTCCACCTTCAAAGGAACACCGAGAGCTTCAAAAAAGCGCATGGTATCCTCATTCGTAAAGCCGTAAAACGCACTGTACAAAAAATTGCCGTTGGTCGGCACGTTTTGAATCAGTGTTTCAACATCTTCACAGGCGTTGGTTACATTACAGCGGCCTTTCCCGGTAATCAGCAGCTTTTTGCCCAGTATTTTGTTTTGCTCAATCAACTTCACCCGACAGCCGCGCTTGGCGGCGGTACCGGCCGCCATCATTCCGGCTGCGCCGCCCCCGATTACAATGACTGATTTCATGTTTTCACCATTTTTCTCTCATAAAATAAGGGCAAGATTCCTCCTGCCCGATGCTGCCGCATATTGCGCCGCGCAGCCAAAAGTCCACGTTCCGAAAGCAAAGCCCCGGCTTTACACCGAAAGTATGTAAAGCGCCCAAACGCAATATGCCTAGGCAATGACGCCCTTTTTCTTTAAATGTTCTTTTATTTTTTCAAAACTAATATCACTCAGGTCATGCTCAATCTTGCAGCTATCCTCATACGCCACATCCTCCGCCACGCCAAGCGCGATCAGACCGCGCGCAATCATCTCATGCCGCTCAAACATTTTTTCCGCAATTTGCCGTCCCTTTTCGGTCAGGGTTAAATTCCCGGCGGCGTCCATTTCTACATAGCCGTCGCTGCGAAACCGTTTCATCGCGACCGAAACACTCGCTTTGCTGAAGTTCAGCTGCGCGGCAACATCAACGCTGCGCGCATACCCTTTCTTTCGTTGGAGCATCAATATCGATTCCAAATAGTTTTCGGCAGATTCCTTGATGATCATAGCAATAACCTTCTTAAAACAGTATTTTCCTCATTGTAACATAAGAAACGGATAAAGTCAAATCCGGTACGAAAAATACTGATTTTTCGTACCGGATGAAAAAAGGGACTGTAAAACACGTTTTACAGTCCCTTGATCACTTTGATAAACCTATTTTGCTTTTCTTATAAGCCCAGGCTCTTTAAATAATCGCGGCTCATCTTTGCCGCTTCCAGCGGAGGACGGTCAACCGACATATCCTGCTCTACGATCAGGATTTCTGCGCCGGCCTTTTCTGCCGCATCAATGATCGCCGGGATATCCTGGATTCCGTGTCCGACCGGACGGAATTCAAAACCGCTTTCGCCCCTGTCTGCTTTCTTCTCTTCCTTGCCGTCCTTGCCGATCAAAGCGTACACAGGACCATCACCCAGATTCTTGCAGACAAAATCCTTTAGGTGAACAACCTTGATTCTTCCGGCATACTTCATCAAATAGGCAGACGGGTCATAACCGGCATAATGTACCCAGCAGGTATCGATTTCCGGCTGCATATATTCCTCCGGCAGCGTTTCAAAAATCCAGTCCAGCAAGAACTTATCTTCATACTTGTTAAACTCAAAATCATGATTGTGATACATCAGCTGGATTCCGTTTTCTTTCAGCAGCTTGCCGGTCTCTAAAAACAGTTTCTTCGTCTCCTCCCATTCAGGTGTGCCGGGCAGCT
Organism: uncultured Clostridia bacterium; assembly: GCA_934454115.1. GTDB lineage: Bacteria > Bacillota > Clostridia > Monoglobales > Monoglobaceae > Ructibacterium. Next base: position 75,463 of record CAKSFQ010000003.1, on the reverse strand, counting down.
TCTTCACATCATAGTGCGGTACGGCGCAATACGTTGCACCGATCGTCTTTAAGTAATCGGCAGCTTTTTGGCCTTCCTCGGCAAACAGCTGCGGAGCCTGGTGCACGGAAACGCACTCTAAGCCGTACTTATCCAAAAGCGCCTTTACTTCCTCTGCGGATTTTCCGAAATAACCGGCAAATTCCACACAGTCATAACCCATTTCTTTCACAGCTCTAAGCGCTGCATCCATATCCTTTTCCATCGCATCGCGAATGGAATATAACTGGAGTCCGATTCTAAACTTTTTCATCCTAATACCTCCTGTTTTATTTCTCATTTTCCAGTGCGCCAAACCACGGACAGGTAATCTCAATATTTCTTTGGATCGGGCAAAGCCACTGCACGGCATTTTTCATAATTCTTTGCACATTTTTATCATGGAAGGACGGGTTCGTCTCGTGTCCCGGCTGAAAATAAAAAATTCTTCCATGACCGCGTGTCCAGGTGCATCCGCTCCGGAATACCTCGCCGCTCTTAAACCATCCCAAAAATATGGTTTCCTCCGGATAGGGGATATCGAACGGCTCGCCGTACATTTCCTCCGGATCGAGGACAAACGTCTCATCCACACCGGCCGCAATCGGGTGATTGGGCTTAATGGTCCAAATCCGCTCCCGTGCGCCGTCACGCCATTTGAGCGAACAAGTAGTTCCCATCAGGCGTTTAAAAATTTTAGAAAAATGTGCGGAGTGCAAAAGGAACAATCCCATACCGCTAAGGACGTGCCTCTGCACCATATCTACGACATCGTCCGGCACCCTTTCATGCGCCATGTGCCCCCACCAGATCAAAACATCCGTATCATCCAGAATTTCTTCCGTGATACCGCAGTGTTCATCATCCAGCGTTGCCGTTCTGACCTCGACCGTGTCACTCTTTAAAATGCCGGCAATAAACTGATGCAGGCCGCCCGGATATAGCTCTGTCACCCTCGCATCCGTCTTTTCGTGCTGGTTTTCATTCCATATCAAAACCTTCATAGCAATACTCCTCACCCGGCAAAATACCGTGCTTTATCCCTGTTAGATTTCCGGAATTTTGATTTCAACCTCACGGCCGCACTCGCTGGACTTCACAATACCGTCTAAGATTGCCTGGTTGTAGATAATCTGACTGGTCGGAACCGGCGCCGTGCCGCCCTCTTTGATTGCATCTAAGAAGGAACGGATCTTGTCGTAGAAAAGACCTTTTTCCGGCGCCTTTAAGATCGGAATCTCCGTCTCAACCTGCTCGCCGGCTACCTCGTGATAAATCTTCATCGGGCCGCCGACCGTGCCGTTCCAGCACTCGGTAGACGGAATCCGCAAACCGCCCTCAGTACCTAAGATAATGGTATCTCCCGGCGTGTCAAGATTCATGGCCCATGCGATACGGAAATCTAAGATAATATCCCCTTCCAGACGGATAAATGCAGCAGCAAAATCATCAACACCGAATGCCTTTGCATATTCCGGATGGGTGGGATAGTAGTCCGGACGGGTACCAAAGTAAGCGGATTTGTAACCCGATACGGTAAGCGGCTTCGGATAGCCGATTGCATTCAGCACCATATCTAAGGAATAACATCCGATGTCACCCAATGCACCGATACCGCCGGTCTTGGGATCAATAAACGAGGTGCCGAACGGTGTCGGAATACCTCTGCGGCGGCCGCCGCCGGTCTGAATGTAATAAATCTTGCCGAGTTCGCCGGACTGTACGATCTTTTTAATCATCTGCATGTTCGGGTCAAGTCTCGGCTGAAATCCGATGGACAAAATCTTGCCGCTTTCTTTTTCTGCTCTGCAGATTTCAGCAGCCTCTTCAATCGTTACGCACATCGGTTTCTCAAGCAGAACGTGAACGCCCTTTTTTAATGCGTAAATGGCACACTCTGCGTGGGTCATATTGTATGTGCAAATGCTGACCGCATCAAGATCCTCGGCATCCAGCATCGATTTATGATCCGGATAGCACTTTACACCCTCAACGTCCCACTTTTTAAAGAAAGCCTCTGCCTTGCCGGGCACCAGGTCCGCACCGGCTACAATCTCAACATCCGGCATCCGCTTATACTCCACGATATGCGCGTCTGCGATCCAGCCGGTGCCAATGATACCAACCTTCAGCTTCTTGCTGGTATCGATGGTTTTTACTTCTTGATTTTCTTTGAACTGATCCAAAATGTTCTCTGCCATGTTTTCTGCTCCTTTGCTTTTTATTTTTTATATAAAATGTTTTTTTACTTTCCATGCCCAGTGTAGCATAGGCGCCTTAAAAATGCTACAAAATTTTTGCAAAAAAATATCAATTATTTGCGCTTTTTCTTTTTTGACTCGTCCGAGCATCGCGCCGGAGCGGATCAAATCCGACGAAGAACCCCCTGTATTGCGACCAAACGGAGTTTGTATTGACTTTTTTTTCGGTTTCGTATATAATAGGGAAAGTATCGGAATTGGGGTGGGCGACTATGCTGGATTTCGCTTCCGTTTGTGCAAACGGCGAAAAACAGGAAAATCACGATGATCTTGGCATACTGGAAGAATCCTACTGTGCTTGCTTTGCGGTCTCGGACGGCAAAGCCTTGCCGCATATTGCGGCGCTTGCCGTCAGCACGGTTCTGGCCGATTTTAAAGAACAGTCGGAGATCACCACCGCCACCGTGCCGCGCTTTTTGGAGCATGCGCAAAAGGAACTGGAATCGTATCAGCTTCAATACGCCATTCCCGGCGGTGCAGCGGCGGCCGTTCTGCTCACCGATGGTGAACTGGCTGTCTGGGCACACATCGGCGACTGTCGGATTTATCATCTTCAGGATCGGCTTTTATACGAAATCACGGCCGATCACAGTGATGCCTACGCACGCTATGAGGCCGGCAACATCCGATATCCCAAAATCCGCACGGATCGGACACGCCGCAGCCTGACCCACCTGCTTGGACTGAATCAGGATTTCGCGCCCGTGTTTTCCAGTCCTGCCATGGTGCGGAAGAACGATAGCTTTTTGATTTGCACAGACGGCTTTTGGGAAAACATCCACGAGCGCGAGATTGAAAAAACGTTAAAACGCTCTAAAAACGCAAAGGACTGGCTCCGCCGCATGGAAAAAATTGTGGAGAAGAACCGTGCAAGCGGAAAATATACAAAAATCTTGGATGATTACAGCGCGATTACGGTTTGTATTTGACGGTGTAACCCTCCAAAACAACGGACAACAAACAAAAAGAAAGGTATCTCATTATGAAAAAGAAAATCCTGTTCCCTCTTTTTTTACTGATTCTGCTGCAAAGCATGCACGTCTTTGCAACCGGCGTTACCCTGAATTTACTGCACGGCGGGCTCTCGCTGCTGGATTCGCTGCTGCTGATTGCCATCGGCCTGGTGATTATCGGCGTGCTTCTTATCTGCATTGCCCTGTTTAAACCGCTGCCGGAACCAAAAGAAGATGCAGCAAAGGATATCGATGCGGATTCTGATGAAGATTTAGACGAAGACGATTTTGATGATTCCGAAGGTTTCGACGAGGACGACGAGGATGATGACATCGAGGACAATGATGATACAGACTATGACGATGAAGATGACGAAGATGAAGATTCTGAGGATGATGAATCCGGCGAAGATGACAGAGACGATGAGGACGCCCCGGATGACAGCGAAGAACCTGTAAGTGATGAGGGCGTTTCGGACACAGACGATACAGACGATGCGGATAACACACCGGAAACGGGCGAAGAGCCGGGACTCCCAACGGAGGAAGAAAACGCAGAAGATTCCGAAAGCCCGAAAGAGGCCGAGACTGTACAGCCGGAACCGACAGAAGAAAAGATTTATCCCAAGCTGACCTTGGTTGATACAAGAACGCACGACTTTAAAATTCTTCCTCTCACCGGAAAGACCACCATCGGACGCAGACGGAGCAATGATTTGGTGCTGAGTGACAACACGGTTTCCGGTCAGCATTGTATCATTTTGACCGATGGCGAAGACATCTATATTCAGGATCTGGATTCTACCAACGGCACTTTCTTAAACGGAAAACGGATTCATGAAAAAACCGTATTGCAGCGCGGTGACAAGTTGATGCTCGGCAAGCAGGAATTTACCGTAAACCTATAACGAATACAAAGTGAAACGAGCTGCCCGAAAAGGCAGCTCGTTTTCGTGATAAGGAAAGGGTTTAGCGATACAGGTCTGCTCTGTTCAAATCACCGAACAGCGCCATCTTCTTTTCAACCACCTTTTTCATGGCCTCGATGCAAGGCGGATAAATCGCATTCGGCTCGATCCACTTCGGATTTTCGGCAAGAACCTTTCTGCATTCTTCATAGAATGCGAACTTGATGTCACTGGAGATGTTAATCTTAGAAATACCGATCTTCACCGATGCGGCGATTTCTTCATCCGGGTTACTCGAACCGCCGTGAAGAACCAGCGGAACATCCACGGTGTCGCGGATTGTTTTCAAAAGATCCAGCTTCAGCTCCGGCTTCATGTCCTTCGGGTAGATACCGTGCGCCGTTCCGATTGCGACCGCTAAGGAGTCGATCCCCGTTTTATCAATAAAGTCCTTCGCCTGTTTCGGATCCGTATAAATAATATCGGAACCGCCCTCATAGGAATCCCCGGTTGTACCGATGGTTCCTAGCTCCGCCTCAACCGAAACGTTAGACGGATGTGCGACAGCGACCACCTTTTTGGTAATTGCAATGTTATCCTCATAGGACATGTGGGACGCATCGATCATCACCGAAGTAAAGCCGCAGCGAATCGCGCGGAGAACCTCTTCAAACTTGCCGCCGTGATCCAAATGGATTACCATCGGCACGCGGGAGCGGTATGCTTCTTCGATACAGGTCTTGATAAAGCTGTCGCCCAGATATTCCAGCTCGGTTGGGTGAATCGCCAAAATAACCGGTGCGTTCTGCTCGTTGGCGCTCTCGACAACGCCCTTTAAAATCGCCTCGCTGCCAATGTTAAAAGCCGGCACTGCAAATCCGTTTTTGTCCGCTACTGCAAGCATTTCTTTCATATTGATTAACATGGTATATCTCTCCTTTTTTATTTCACAAGATTTTTATTTTTTCCGTCAGAGCCTGATAATTTAATATATTCCCGAACTACGGTACGGCTGCGCTTTTCCACCTCACTGACAAGGTCAAAAAAGTTGATATCCGGTTGCTCCTTCAAAACCGCGGCGGCAGCGTCACGGTTTGCATTCATAAAGTCGCAGCCCACGTTGATTTTATTGATTCCGTTTTTCACCGCATTCACAATATTCTCACGGCCGGAGCCGGAACCGCCGTGCAGCACCAGCGGCGCCTTGGTGCGGCGCTTGATCTCCTTCAGCCGCTCAATATCAAATTTTGGCGTCATCCCCTTTGGATAATTCCCGTGGGAGGTACCGAAGGAGATGGCCAGGGCGTCAATCCCTGTTTTTTCAAAAAAGATTTCCGCCTGTTTCGGGTCGGTATACATCGCCTCCTGTGTTAAGGCGCCGCCCTCGCTGGCACCAAGACAGCCGATCTCGCCCTCTACGCTGATTCCTCTTTCGTGCGCATAATCCACGACTTCCTTGGTAATTCTGATGTTTTCTTCAAAGTCAAACCGCGAAGCATCGATCATGACCGAAGAAAATCCGTCATCCATGGCACGCTGCACAATATCACGTTCCTGTCCGTGATCTAAATTCAGTGCAACGCAAACCGAAGATTGCTCCGCCAGCGTTCTGACAATCGGACAGATCAGCCGACTGTCACAATGATGAATAAAATGATCCTGAAAGATGTTAATAATAATGGGTGCATTTTCCTCTTCGGCAGCGGTAATCACCGTGCGTGCCGTCTCAAGGTTGAAGCAGTTGATTGCCATGACCGCATAGCCGTTTTGATTCGCATCCTCCAGCATCTCCTTCATGGAAACATACATCGCTAAAAACCGTCCTTTCCTTCGTGACAGAGAACTTTCTGCGCCCCGCAGAACGAGGCGCATCCTCCTTCACGCCGCCTATCTCTTAACCGATTTTAACCTCTGATAAGTCGAGTTCTTCCTCGTCATCCAGCACAACGACATCCTCTGCCTTTGCGTCCTTTTTGAGAAGAACCAGCAGCAGCGCCGTCACTACGGTTCCTGCCGTCAGCGCCAGCATAAAGCCCCAGGGGTTAATCATTGCCGGTACGATAAACATACCGCCGGAGGGAACCATGGAACCCACGTTTAAGATCATAATCAGGCTTCCGCCGACCGCCGCACCGATCGAACAAGATGCAATCACGCGGATCGGGTCAACTGCCGCAATCGGGATAACCCCCTCGGTAATCATACAAATTCCCATCGGAAACGCAATTTTAATGTTGTCAGTCTCGCTCTTGGTATAGCGGGATCTGCGGATCAGCCAGGACAGCGCCACACCGAACGGCGGAATCATGGATGCACAAATCTTTACCGCCTCCGGGCCGTAAACGCCGTCCATCAGCAAGCCGTCTGCAAACAGGGACGCAACCTTGTTAACCGGGCCGCCAAAGTCAAATGCCGCCATCGCGCCCATAATCGCACCAAACACGCCGCGGGAACCGGTCTGCATGTTAACCAGAAAGCTTTCCAGCTGCTCCGACGCCCAGGCAATCGGACCGCCGATGACAAAGAACATAATCAAGCCGATCACGACCGATGCAAGAAGCGGAATAATCATCATCGGCATCAAGCCCTGCGCCCACTTCGGTACCTTTAAATGATTCTTTAAAAATTCTACAAAATAACCGGCAAGGTAACCGCCGAGCATACCGCCGAGAAAGCCGGCGCCCATGTTCTGTGCGATCATACCCATCAGTAAACCGGGTGCAATACCGGGACGGTCCGCAATGGAATAAGCGATTGCCGCGCCCATCACACCGGGGAGCAGCGACATTCCGTAAACGCCCAGCGTAACCGCTGCCTGCCAAATCGTATAACCCGCCTTATAGTCTGTAATCGTATCCGGATTTCCGCCAAAGATATTACCGATCGCAATCAGCAAGCCGGAGGCCACGACCAACGGCAGCATAAACGAAATCCCTGTTAATGCGTGTTTTTTCAGTTGCAGCTTCTTCCACATATTTGTATCCTCCTTTACTTTTTCAGTTCGTCCTGAATCTTTGTAATCAGCGCCTTCGGCGATTTAATGGCAATATGGGTCGGCACCTCAACGATGCGTTTGCCGGCAAACCGCTCTCTGCCGCCCACCTTGATATCCGCTGCGATAATCACGACATCTGCCTCGCGGATATCCTTTTCTGTCAGAGCGTCCTCCGTACCGATGGTGCCCTGCGTTTCAATGTGCACCTCATGTCCCAGTTCCTTTGCGGCCGTTTCCAGCTTTTCTTTTGCAATATAAGTATGGGCAATGCCGGAGGTACAGGCTGCAATTCCTACAATTTTCATTTTTCATTCTCCTTTCTTATTTTGATATAGCATCTCACACTTCTACTTCTTTTTATTCTGAAAAAATGGCGATCAGCTCGTCCGCATCCTTTGCCGCAAGCAACCGCTGACAGGTTTCCTCGCTTGCCAGTTTTCTGGCGATCTGCGACAGCAGCCGCACATGATTGCCGCCCTGATCCCCGTCTCCGACCGCGAGCAGAACCACCAGCTGAACCGGCTTATCATCCACGCTCTCCCAGGCGACCGGCGCATCAAGCTTTGCAATCGCAACCGTTGTCTCTTTCACGCTTTCTGACTTTCCGTGCGGAATCGCAATTCCGTTTCCGATCCCGGTGGTCGAAATTTCTTCCCGTTTTAAAACGTCCTCTAAAAACGCCTCTGGATCAGCCAGCGCGCCGGTTTGATCCAGCAGCTTTGTCATAAGTCTTAGCGCATCTTCTTTATCCTTTGCGCCAAGCGAAAGTGAAATCCGTTTCTTTTTCAGCACCTCTGCTACATTCATACCGTCTCTCTCCTTTTCGCAATCATTTTTTGTACCGCGTGCTCGTCCTCTGCCGCAAGAACATCCATTGCAAACTTTTTCGCATCCGCAAGGTCAATGCCGGATATTTTATACTTCATGCGGCTGACCATCGGCAGCGGCACGCTGAATTTTTTCAGTCCCATGCCCAGCAAAATCTCGGTAAAATCTGTGTTCGCGGCCAAATCGCCGCATACGCTGACCTCAATTCCGGCATCCGTTCCGGCCGCGATAACATCGAAAATGAGACGAAGTACTGCCGGATGACACGGCTGATAGAGTGCACTGACTGCGGCATTGCCCCGGTCGGCTGCCATCACATACTGTACCAGATCGTTTGTTCCGATGCTAAAAAAGTCACACTGCTTTGCAAACTGCCTTGCCATTAAAGCGGCCGCCGGCGTCTCAATCATGATACCAAGTGAAACCTGTTTGCAGTAATCCGCATTTTGCTGTCTGAGCCGCTCCTTGGTGCGCCGCAAAAGCTCCCCGGCCGACCTGATCTCATCAAGGCTGGACACCATCGGCAGCATTATCTTAACCTGCTTTCCGACGCCGGCGCGTAAGATCGCTTCCAGCTGCGCCATAAATACATCGGGGTTTTTCAGACAAAGACGGATTCCGCGGCAACCCAAAAACGGATTTTCCTCCGCATCACACGGAAGGTACGGAAGCGGCTTGTCACCGCCGACATCCAGGGTCCGAATCGTCACCGGGTTTGGTGCGACGGCATCAATTACCGTGCGGTATGCCTTGGTCTGCTCCTCAATCTTCGGCATGGTCTGATAGGAGGAATATAAAAATTCCGACCGATAAAGACCAACGCCGTCAAACTTCTGTTCCTTACTGCCGCTAAGGTCTGCCGGCTTACCGATGTTGATACAAACAGCAATTCTGCTGCCGTCCTTGGTATAGGCGTCCGCCTTTTTGATTTCCTCCAGACGTTTGACAAGCGCCGCCTCTTCCAGCAAAAGCGTCTGATACTTCTGCGCTGTCTTTGCATCCGGCTCGGTTACCAGCTCTCCGCGATATCCGTCTAAATATGCATCGCCCTTACCGACCGCCGATTTCAAGTCCTTCACACCAACCACAGCCGGGATTCCGATGGACTTTGCCAAAATCACCGTATGAGACGCTGCGCCGCCGTATTCGGTCACCAGCCCTGCCAGGCGGCGGTGGTCGAACCGCATGGTGTCAACCGGCGTCAGTTCATCTGCGGCAAGGATATATTTTTCCTCACCGTCCGGAAAGACAATGTCGCCGTCCTCTCCGCGGAAAACCTCTAAAAGCAGCTTTCCGATATATCGGATATCGTCCGCTCTCTGGCGCAAATATTCGTTTTCCTTTGCGCTAAGAATCGCGGCCATCGACTCACAAACCTTAATGATCGCTGTTTCCGGCTCGGTACCGGCCGCAATGTCCTCCTTGATCGGCTCCATCAGCATGGCGTCCTCCAGCAGCATTCCGTAGGCCGCAAAAATCTTTGCCTGCTCCTCACCCAGCGTTTTCAGTGTCTTCTCCTGCATGGCCTTCACCGATGCCTGTGCTCTCACGATGGTCTCATCAATGGTGATCGGCGTGCTCTTTTTTGCCTCTCTCTTCAAATAAAAGATTGGTCCGGAAGCAATGCCCGGCGCGCCGGGGATTCCTTTTAAAACTTTCATTTTTCTCACTCCGCATCTAAGGTTTTTACCAGGGCGCGGACGGCCTTTTCTTCATCCTCGCCGTTTGCTCTGATCGTAATGGTTTCGCCCTTGACAGCGCCCACACAAAGCACCATCAAAATGCTTTTTGCATCGTAGATATCGCCGTTTTTCAAAATTTCAATCTTACTCTGGAACTTTCCTGCCGTTTTACAAAAATCGTAAGCCGGTCTTGCGTGCAAACCCTCTTCATTCTTAATCTGATAGTCTACCTGTACCATACAAAAAACCTCCTACCATAATCGTAATATTTTTAAAACTTCCTCTTCTTTCGTCATTTTCTTCAGCTTTTCACATTCCGATTCGTTTTCCATAAACGCAACCATCGACTTATAAAATCCGATGATCCGCTCCTTCACCTTCTCGTCCTCTTCAAAGTCAAACGCCAGAAGAAACAGCATATCCACCTTGTCCCCGTTTTCATTCCAGACAACCGGCTCTTTTAGGCTTACAAACACCGCCGTCGAACGGTTGACATATTCTCCGAGTCCGTGCGGAATCGCAATTCCTTTTCCAATGTCTGTCGCCATACTGTGTTCCCGCTCCAGTACCGACGCTTCAAACTGCGCGGTTACATAGCCCATATTCTCCAGCTTTTTACAAAGCGTCTTAAGCAGTACCTCTTTGGAAAAAACCTCGCACCGCAAAAACAGAAGCTCTTTGCGGAACAGCTCCGCATTCGGTGTAAGATGACGCATCGTTTCCTTTCGGCTCAGCCGCAGCGTCTTGATATAGCGCTTTAACTTGTCCACATCCCTTTCGTCCAGCAGATGTCCGACCTCTACTACGTCCCGGTGCAGCTGATAGGCTGAAAGCGAGATGGTCGAAATAATAAAATCGCACGGTTCGCTTTTAATTTTTTGCATTTCCCGTACCGAAAACACATTGGTGATTCGCAGTTCCGGAAAGTTGCGTGCAATTTTTACTTCCAAAATGCGTGAGATGCCGATGCCATATTCGCAGACGATGCAGGCCGAGAGCGAAATCATGCGCCGCTCCAGCGCTCCTCCGATATGAAGTGCAATAAAGCCTGCTTCGTGTTCATTAATAATCAGGTGCAGCTCGTTTTCAAAGATGTTGCCGAGCAGCTGCGCCGTCGCCATCATGTTGGGGTATTTTGCCTTGATCTGCGGCAGCAGTTGGTTGGGAAAGAGGATTCCGAACCGTAGTCTTGCAACGGACGCCTTAAGCTGGATCATCATCAGATGAACAAAAAAGCGATCCTCCAACAGCGATACTCCGGTGATGTCGCTAATCAGGTTCACCGCCCGTACCGTCATCCGGCAAAGCGCCGTGTTCTGCAGTTCAAAATTTCTGCGCGACGCGTCATCCTCAAACTGCTGGATTTCGGCGATAGCAATGAGGAAGAGCATATAGTCATATTCCCCGCTCGCAATGTTATCACCGATGGATTCGGTCAAATGCTGAACCAGGCTTTTTGCCATTGCCTCATCCGATATACCGTCTACCGGCGTTTTTTCCGCTTTCGGCATCGCAACGACATGCCCCTTTCTGGCACGGACGATACCAAGCGATGCCAAAAACAACAATTGGGTGCCGGAATACAGATTCCAGCGAATCCCAAATTCTTTCTCGGTGTCCAGCATTGCCTGTGCCGTCAGGTCTGCCTCAAACCCGTCCAGCGCCGCACATATTGCCGTATATTCCCCGGCAGGGAGCGGTGCGTATCTTGGCTCTCTTTGGTTCATCAGATCGGCATACTGTGCGCCAAACTCTGTGTAAAAATCCCAGAACGCCAGCCGAAAATGAAACTCGCTATACCGTATGGAAAGTCCTTTGCCCTTCTTCCGTTCCAGAACAATTTGCCGCTTTTCCAGCCAATCGGAAACCTTTTGCAGAATTTTATCCAGCTGCGACCTTCCCAGATAATATTGCTCGGACAGCCGCTGTGCCGTCAAAACGTCGTCCCGAAACAGATGCCGCAGGATAAAGAAAAAGATTTTTTTCTCTTCTGCATTTTCCTCGCCGCCCAGATGCTGCCACGCTTCCTCCGAGATGGAAAGCATGACGCCATATCCCGGTTTTGTTTCAAGCCCGTCTGTCTGCCGCTCTGCCAGGAATCCCCTGATTGCCTCTATATCGTTCCGAACCGTCTTGACCGAAACGTCCTCCATCTGAGCCAATCTTTGGTATGTCATAAAAGTTTGGTTTTGATACAGAGTTTTTAGAATTCTTCTTTGCCGCTCATTCATTATCATGCGACTCCTTCCGTTTCCTGTGTCCCTCTGTACAATACGCATTATACACGGAACATACGGTTTTGTATTTCTTATTTTTTGCCACATCAGGGGAATTTTCTGCAATAGTCCGTATTTACGCCTGTTTTTGGGACTATTTTTTTATTTCAGATGACATCAATGCGATACTGCAACCTTCCGCCTGTTTTATTTTTCCTTTTATATCAAACAATATGCAATAAAAAAGGATTGTAGGCACGAAACCCACCCGGTTCGCGCAGCGTTGTGTTTTTTCTGATAATGATATATCATAAGCAAACTACGTCAAGCGTACTACCGGATGTCACTTTGCATCCATGCTACAATCCTCTGAATCGATTTTATGGTTTTTTCTTTTACTTTCGCTTCATTTCCATCGGCAATGTCGCCGTAAAGACAGTCCCCTCTTTCCTATCGCTGTTAACCTCGATTTTCCCGTTCATCTTGCTGACCAGGTTTTTCACAATGGCAAGTCCCAGGCCGTGGCCGGTGTTGGTTTGTCTCGCCTTATCCAGCCGATAAAACCGCTCGAAAATATGCGCTGCTTCCTCCCCGGTAAACACGGCGCTACGGTTTGCCACGCGAAAGACGGCACGGGTTCCCTTGCGCGACAGAGAAATCATGACGGCTCCGCCGACAGGCTCGTATTTCAGCGCATTGTCAATCAGCGAATACACCACGCGATTGACATCCCCAGGATTTGCGTATATAAAAATGCCCGGTGCAATTTCTGTTTCGTAAGCGATATTTTTTTCATAGGCCACGGACTCCATCACAAGAGCGTTTTGTTCAATCACATCCGATAGATTGATTTTTTGCACTTCTTCGTGGCCTTCGGCGTTTTCCGATCTTGAAAGCACAAGCATTTCCTCGATCAGGCTACGCATATTTTCTGCCGCCTGCCGGGTACCGCAAATCCACTGCTGCATTTCAGCGACGGTTGCGGTCTGATTTTTGGATAAGATATCATTGTTTGCTAAAATCGCAGTCAGCGGCGTTTTTAAGTCATGCGATATATCGGTAATAAATTGTTTTTCTCTTTGGATCGACGCCTCCAGCGGCCGAACCGCCATAGCGGCCAGGCGGCGGCTGATTAGGTAAAAAATCAGCATTGCCCCGATGAAAATCGCCGCAAGCATGAGGAACCATTCTAACATTTGGTATCGGATAAAGTTCTTATCGGCGATGGCAATCTTCATATCCTCGCCGCTGCCCTGCTTGAAATAATAGAGATCCCGGTCGCGCAGCGTTCCGAAGTTTTCCAATTCGCTTTGCACCTCCTCCGCAATCTGTGAGAGGGTCGCTTCGTCAAAGTCATCGGCATCTCTTGAAATCACCGTGGTTTCCCTGGTTTGTGTATTATAAAAGAAAACAAAGATGGATTTTGCGTACGATTTCTCAAAATCCGCTTCCTCCTTTTGCGGCATTTCCTTAGGAGCAGGCGGCCGGTGATTCGCATCGGGCAAATCGCCGGGGCTTGCCTCCGCCGCCGGCGCACGAAACGCCTGCGGATGCTGCCTTAATACATCCCGGATGGCATCATACGGCTCCAGCTTTTGTGACATGGTGGTTTTCAGTTCTTCGATGCCGGCATGAAAAAAGTAGCCAAAGATAATGGCCTCTGCCGCAAACAAAACCATGCCGACCATCAAAAGATTGGATAAAATAAAATTACGTTTATATTTTTTCAGCATGATTTTCCTCCAGCCGGTAGCCCAACCCCTGGATGTTTTTGATCCACACATGAGACGACAGATATTTCATCTTTTTTCTGAGGAATGAAATATACGCCTCCACGTTATTTTCTGTCGTATCGGAGTCCGATCCCCAAACATGTACGATCAAGCTCTCCTTTGTCACCGTAATCCCAGGGTTTTGAAAGAGTATTTTTAAGACCTCAAATTCCCTTTTTGTCAGCTGCATCGACTGATCGCCCCGATGCAGCATTGCAGTATTTAAATCCAGCCTTAAATCACCGTAATCAAGGTCATTCATCACAATGGCGCCCTTTCGTCTTGTCAGCGCCCCCACGCGCGCCAAGAGCTCTGCGGTGTCAAAGGGCTTTGTCATATAGTCATCCGCCCCGGTGTTTAGCCCGCACACCTTATCCGCAACCGTATTTTTTGCGGTCAGCATTAAAATCGGTGTGTTAATTTTGCTTTGCCGCACTCTTTGCAGCACAGAAATTCCGTCCATGCCGGGAAGCATGATATCCAGAATCACAAGATCATAGGATTCCTCCTTGATATAATACATCGCGTCGCTCCCATTCTCGACGGCGTCCGTTTCATACCCCTCGTCCCGCAAAATTTTGCAGATTGCATTTAAGATCAACGGCTCATCTTCGACAACCAAAACTCTCATTTTTTGCCACCTCATATTCAATATAACATATTCGTTGCAAATTTTCCATAGATTATCGAAATTTTCTGAAATAACTCTGAAAATTCAGAACTTTTTCAGAACGCCGTGTATAATGAAAGTTACAAACCAACCAAGAAAGGAAGGTATCTACCATGAACAAACGAATTGCACATACCGGCTTATCCCTGATGCTGGCAGTTGTCATGTCATTCTCACTGATATTGCCGAAAATGAGCTTTGCAAAGGATGCGCAATATAACCCCAAGGTATCCTTTGTCTTTTCTGATACGGCAATTTCCGAGAGCGGTACAGGCGATGGTTATGAGATCGAAAACACCGCGCTGACGATCACAAAAAGCGGAACCTACGCGGTATCCGGCAACTGTGCAAACGGCAGCATCACCGTAAAAAAGGGCGTCAAGGATATCAGCCTCGTTTTAGACGGACTTACCCTCAGCGCAGATGATACGGCGCCGATCAGCATCCATAAAAGCAGCGCCGTCAATCTGATTATCAAGGAAAACACCGACAATTATCTTAGCGATACCGAGAAAAACAATGACGAAATTACCGCGGGCGCAGAAAACGCCGTCATCAAATGTAAGGACGGCACACAGGTTGTCATCAGCGGCAGCGGCAACCTTGAAATCAAAGCAAACGGGAAAAACGGCATCAAATCCGGCGCCTCCACAGAAGAGGACGGCAACGCCTCTCTCGTAATCAAAGAAGTACATTTAACGATTGACGCCCCGGTCAATGACGCCATCAATGCCGAATCCGACCTGACTGTGCCGAGCGGAACACTGCAGCTTTCGGCCGGCGACGACGCAATTCACAGCGACACCAACCTTATCGTAGGCGCTGCGGACGCGGCCGATGCCCCGTCCATCCAAATTGATAGCTGCTATGAGGGATTCGAGGGCGCAAACATTAAAATTCTCTCCGGCGATATTAAAATCAATGCCGAGGATGACGGCATCAATGCAGCAAACGCAGATCTTACCGACCACAATTTCAGTCTGGATATTGACGGCGGCACCGTCTATGTGAACACCGAAAAGGGAGATGGTCTGGATTCAAACGGAACACTGACGATTACCGGCGGAAATGTCACCGTTTTTTCGACCAACTCCGGCGCAAACTCACCGCTTGACAGTGACGGCGAATTTAAGATTACCGGCGGCACGGTGCTGGCAGTCGGGAACTCCGGCATGGCACAAAGCCCGGCTTCCGGCTCTCAGCCCTATCTGGTATTTGGCGCCGGCGCAGGACGCGGCGGCCGCGGCGGTGGTTTTGACCCAATCCAGGGCGAAAACGAGAGCGGCTCCCTTACCCCGGATCAGAATCCGCCATCCCTTGACGGACGCGGTGACGGACAAAATCCACCGCAGCCCCGTGATATGCCGCAAGATGATCCAAACGGCGATAAGCCGCGCGGCAACCGGCCGCAAACGCAGCAGGGCGACCGTGGTTTCCCCGGCGGCGAGGGCATGACGCCGCCGCAGGATCACGGCGACCGCACGGGCGATACCGGAACGCCGCCGGAGATGCCGCAGGGCGATGGCGCCTTTGAGAATGGCAATGCCGCATCATCCATATCGATCAGTAAGGACAGCGCTATTTCGATCACCGACAGCAGCGGTAACCTTCTTTGCAGCATGGCCGCACCTCGCGTGGCGAACTACGTCTTTTACTCTGATGCGGCGCTCTCCGAGGATGAGAGCTATACGCTCACGGTTGACGGCAGTCAGGCCGCAACCACCACGATAGCGGAAAGCGCTGCAAAAGGGCGGTTCGGCGGCGGTATGATGCCGCCGGGACAAAATGTTCAGGGACAGCCGGGGCAAGCCCCGGATCGCGGAGAGGATCAAAACGCACCGCGTGCCTTTGACTCAAAATTCCGAGATGTCAGCCGGGACGCCTGGTACTTTGACGCCGTAAGCTTCGTCAATCAGAAAAATTGGATGCGCGGAGACAACGAAGACACGTTCTCGCCGGACGACGCTCTCACACGAGCTATGTTTGTGACGATTTTGTACCGTTTGGAAAACGAACCGCAGGTTGACAAAAGCGCCGATTTTTCTGATTTAGAGGATCAAAGCTACTACGAAGCAGCCGTTTGCTGGGCAACCGAAAACCAAATCGTAACCGGCGCCGACAAAACCACATTTTCACCGAACGAACCCATCACCAGAGAGCAAATGGCGGCAATCCTATACCGCTATGCAGCCTACAAGGGAATGGATACCGCAGCAGATGAAACTGCGGATTATACCGACAGCAGCAGCATCTCGGATTACGCAAAGCCATGCGTCAATTGGGCAGGGCAGCATAAAATTATGACCGGCGATGACAAGGGCAGCTTTTTGTCGGACGGAACCGCAACCAGAGCCGAGGCCGCCTCGGTACTGATGCGCATCAGTCAAATATCCTGATTTCCATACAAAAGCGTCCGCCAGATTTTGGCGGACGCTTTTCTTTTTATTCTTCGGTTTCTTCGTCCTGGAGAAGCTCCCATTCTTCATAGCAAGCGTCCAGTTTTTTACTGTTTTCTTCAATCTTGACGGTTTTCTCGGTGGCAAGCTGGTAATCGGTGTAAACCGCCTCCTCGCTAAGTTCCTCCTGCAAAAGCTTGGTTTCTTTTTCCAGCCAGGCAATTTGTTCTTCCAGTTCTCGGATTCTGCTGCGGCGCTGCACCGTTGCACGCCGTTGTTCCTTGCTCCGATACGATCCGCTTTGTGCCTTTTTTTTCGGCTTCGGAGCTTCTGCGGCAACTGCCGTCCGGATCTGCTGCTGCGCCATATAGTCATCGTATTTTCCCTCATAAACGGTAATCCCGTCTTGGTTCATCTCAATGATTTTGTCCGGCAGCTTATTTAAAAGATAACGGTCATGCGATACGAACAAAAGAGTTCCCCCGTATTCCTCCAGCGCCTCTTCCAAAACTTCTTTAGATGGAAGATCCAAGTGGTTGGTCGGCTCGTCCAGAAGCATCACGTTGGCCTTTTCCAGCATCAGGATGCAAAAAGCCAGCTTAGCGCGTTCGCCGCCGCTGATGACCGAAACCGGCTTAAAAACATCATTTTGAGTCAGGCGGACGTTTCCCAGCATTCTGCGGATTTGCGCCTCCGGAACATGTGGAAACCGATCCCAAAGCTCGTCCATTGCAAGCCGATCGGGATTTAGATTTAAATTTTCCTGTTCATAATAGCCGATGCTGACATTCTTACCCCAGGTATATGTCCCGTTTTCATGCGGCAAAATGCCCTGGATCGTCTTTAAAAAGGAGGATTTTCCAATTCCGTTTTCACCGATGATTGCGACCTTTTCGCCGCGCTTTAACGAAAAATTGATGTGACTGCAAAGCACCTTTTTTTCGCTGCCGACCATAACCTCTAAATCCTCAGTGGAGAGCACGTCTTTAAACGGCTCCTTCGTCATGGTAAAATGCAGACAAATGGGCTTAATATCACCCTCCGGTTTTTCAATCCGTTCCATGTTATCCAGCATTTTTTGTCTGGACTTTGCACTGTCGGCGGTCGATGCACGCGCTTTGTTTTTATCCACATAGGTCTGCAGCTTTTTGATCTCCGTCTGCTGCGCCTCATACTCCTTCGTCCGGCGCAGGATTCGCTCCTGCTTCTGCTTTACATAGGCGCTGTAATTTCCTTTATAGCTATATAGGATTCCGCGTTCTAACTCTAACATCTGCGTTGCCAGCTTATCCAAAAAGTAACGGTCATGCGATACCACCAGCACCGATCCGCGGTAGGAAAGCAAATAGTTTTCCAGCCAGCGGAGGGTCTTAAAATCCAGATGGTTGGTCGGCTCGTCCAAAATCAAAAGGTTCGGCTCTTCCAGAAGCAGCCGGGCAATTGCCAACCTTGTTTTCTCGCCGCCGCTCAATGTTTGAATCCGGGTTTCCAGATCTTTGTCCATAAACCCCATGCCGTTTAACACCGTCTTGATTGTAATGTCTATCATATAACCGTCCCGGCTATCGACATACGCCTGTTTTTTCGCATATTCGGCCGAGATCTCCCGATAATCCGCGCGGGTATGATCCGTGATTGCCGCCATTTCATCTTCTAACCGGCGCATCTGCTGCTGCGCCGCCAAAACATCTGAAAACACCCTGCGCATTTCCTCGATGATCGTACTGCTGCGGTTCAGGCCGGAGTTTTGCTTTAAATATCCGACAGTTAGGTTTCCGCTTTTGAAAATCTCACCTGCATCCTGCTCCATCTCGCCGATCAAAATATTTAACAGGGTTGATTTTCCGGCGCCGTTTACACCGATCAGGCCATATCGCATTCCTTCCTCAATCGTAAAGGAGATATCGCGCAAAATGGGCTTGCCGGAAAAGCTTTTTGAAATATGCTCCATGGAAAGCAGCATTTTTGTCATACCACCGTTTCTTTTGTATATTTTTAGTCACAGACAAACTGACAGCCCATATCCAGCATGCTCTGATTGCGCAGCAAAAGCTCGTGCCGCGATGCCGGCGTATGCGCGGCAAGACTTTGCTTTACCGCCTCAACGGAAAGCAGTTTGGTTTTCTGCAGCATCGCCCCCAGCATAATCATATTACCAAGCTTGCCGCACTGCGCCTCTTCTGCCATCTGCTTTGCCGGGATATAGATCGCCGTAACATCGCTGCGGCTCACCTTTTTATCGATCAAAAAACTATCCAGCACGATCAGTCCGCCGGGCGCAACCTTTTGTTCAAATTTTTCCAGCGACGGTTTATTCATCGCGATTAAAACATCCGGCGCAAGCACCAGCGGCGACCCGATCGGATCATCCGAGAGAATCACTGAGCAATTGGCGGTTCCTCCGCGCATTTCCGGCCCGTAGGAGGGAAGCCAGGAAATTTGCATTTTCGCGTCCATTCCGGCATAGGCAAGCGCCTTTCCGGCAAACAGGACGCCCTGACCGCCAAAGCCTGCAAAAACAATCTTTTTCATCATGCCTCTACCTCCCCGGACAGGCAGTCCCGATAAACGCCCAGCGGATATTCCGGCATCATATGATCCCGAAGCCACTGCATGGCCTCTGCCGGATTCATACCCCAGTTGGTCGGGCAGGTTGACAACACCTCAACCATCGAAAATCCCTTGCGGTCTAACTGACACTGAAACGATTTTCTGATCGCCGCCTTGGTTTTTTTAATATTTGCTACGCTGTCCACGGCGGTTCGCTCAATATAGACAGCGCCTTTCAGGGTTGCAAGCATCTCCGACATTTTAATCGGGTAACCCTGATTCTCCACCTTTCGGCCGTACGGCGTGGTCTGGGTAATCTGCCCCACCAGAGAAGTCGGCGCCATCTGACCGCCGGTCATTCCGTAAATTGCGTTGTTTACAAAGATGATCGAGATATTCTCGCCTCTTGCCGCGGCGTGTACCGTCTCGGCGGTACCAATCGCCGCAAGGTCGCCGTCTCCCTGATACGTAAACACCAGCCGATCGGGAAGCACGCGCTTAATCCCGGTCGCAACCGCCGGAGCACGCCCATGCGCCGCCTCCTGCATATCACATTCAAAAAAATTATACGCCGTCACGCTGCAGCCGACCGGAGCGATTCCGATGGTGTTTCCCTCCTGGCCGAGTTCGTCAATGACCTCTGCCACCAAACGGTTGATGATACCGTGCGTACAGCCCGGGCAATAAGAAAGTGTCACGTCGCTGAGCGCATGCGGTCTTTCAAATACGGTTTTCATTCGATCCACTCCTTCTTATTTTTGAAAATATTGCTTCGCCTGCTGCATGATCGCGTCCTGATCCGGCACCATGCCGCCGTTTCTGCCGTAAAAATAGACCGGCTTTTTCCCGTTGACCGCAAGGCGAACGTCCTCTACCATCTGTCCCTGGCTCATCTCTACCGTAAAATACGCCTCTGCCTGATCCGCATACCTTTGAATCGTCTTTGCCGGAAACGGCCACAGGGTAATCGGCCGTATCAGTCCGGCTTTGATTCCCTGTTCGCGCAGCATGTTGACCGCCGACATGGCAATTCTGGCAATGGTGCCGTATGCCACAATGATAAATTCCGCGTCCTCGGTTCGGTATTCCTCGGCGCGTGTCTCGGTCTCTATGATGGTTTGGTAACGCTTTTCACGGGTGTCGTTGCGCTCCTCCAACTCCTCCGGCGTTAAGTAAAGCGAGTTGATGATGTTCTTTTTTCGCTGCATTTTGGTGCCGGTGGTCGCCCATGGCTTTTGGGGAAGGCTCTCTAAGCTGCGCTCTTCCCGAAAAGAAACCGGCTCCATCATCTGACCCAGCATACCGTCTCCCATAATCATAGCCGGCATACGGTATTCATCTGCCTTATCAAATGCAAGGCTGACAAGATCCGACATCTCCTGTACGGAGGACGGTGCATAAACAAGCAAGTGATAGTCACCGTGGCCGCCGCCCTTGGTTGCCTGAAAATAGTCGGACTGCGCCGGCTGAATACCGCCGAGTCCCGGACCGCCGCGCACAATATTCACAATCACACAAGGAAGATCCGCCCCGGCGATATAGGAGATTCCCTCCTGCTTTAAGCTGATACCGGGACTGGACGAGCTTGTCATCACCCGTGCACCGGCGCCGGCCGCGCCGTACACCATATTGATTGCCGCGATTTCGCTCTCCGCCTGCAAAAAGGTGCCGCCGCGCTTTGGCATCTGCTTTGCCATGTACGCTGCGACCTCAGTCTGCGGCGTGATGGGATAACCAAAGAAAAAACGACATCCGCTGCGAATCGCCGATTCGGCCAACGCTTCATTGCCCTTCATTAAAACCTTTTTTTTCATTGCAATCCCTCCTATTTTTCCACCTTGATGACGCAATCCGGGCATATCGTTGCGCAAAATGCACAACCGATACATTGTGCCTCATCCGTCACTCCGGCCGGATGAAAGCCTTTTTCATTGATCGCATGTAAGTCCATCTGAACAATTTTTTTAGGACAAACTGTGGTACACAGACCGCAGCCCTTACATCGTTCAGTCCGAAACGTAACCTTTGCCATATGCATTCTCCTCCTTAAAAGATCAGATTGATATAACAGTGAATGGGAAATTCCATTTCCCGATATCGCGGCGGCAAATCGGCAAGGACTTCGGGCTTGCCGCTGAGATACGCGATCGGGAGATGCGTTCGCTCTGCCAGCGCCTCGGCAATCTCCTGTCCCTCCAAAAGCATGGCCGCGTCTGTTTCCTCTTTTAAATGCGTATTGTTGATGATGGCTGTCACCGCAAGACGCGAGACGGCGGCAATCTCCGCATATGCCTCCAGTGCGCCGGCAAGATCGGCCGTCATCAATCTGCGTGCGTTAAAGACAAAAAACACATCGCACGCCTCTTGGGAAAACTCCAAATGATATCGCCCGAGCGGAATGGCGCCGTCCTCACCGCCCCCGACATCAAAAACGACATAGCAGTCTTTTTCCTCAAACACGGACGCAACCTCCGCCGGGAGCGCGGGGTTTTCCAGATTGGTGTTTGCGTACGCCGAGGCAATGACCGAAATTCCGTTTTGCGCCAACATTTCTTTGACATCGTAGGTTCGGTAATAAGGATTGACAAAATCATAGTCAACAATGGTAACTTCTTTTCCCAGTTTTTTCAGGTACAGCGCATAGTTGACGGCAAGTTCCGTCTTGCCGCTGCCGTAATATCCCAAAAAAACGGTGATTCGCTTTGGCTCTTTCATAAATGCTTGGTATCCTTTCCCTTGTCAAAATAAGACGATACACCGTTTTCCTCCTCTTCGCGCAAAACGCGAACAGGCAAAAACCTCTTCTTTTGTAAAAGGGTCATGACCGCACCGCCGATCAAAAGCCCCAAAAAGCCGCCAAGTACGCAGCCGCCCTCCGTCCTGCCGATCAGATATCCCAGGACGGCGCCGCCAAAGAGCGAGACCGCCAGTGTGCCGTAGCTTTGCAGCAACCCGGAAAAAAAGCTGCGGAACGGCATCACAAGAATCACCCTTTCGCCGATGAAAAACGGATGACCCGGGTCGTTCTTTTGCTCAATCAAAACCGCGCCGCTCGGGCAGCCATGACATGCGCCGCAGTTTCCGCCGCATGCGCTTTGGCGATCAACGCGGATTTTTGCCGTATCGCCGATAACCGCCGTGACATAACCGTACTGTCGCAACACCATATCCTACCGCCTCTCTTTCACCGCGGCTGCCAGGTTTAACATTTCCTGTGCGGCCTGCATGGTCAGATCGGTAACCTTAACGCCGCCAATGATTCTGGCCAGCTCTGCCTTGCGTTCCGTCTCGTCAAGCTGACGGATCGATGTCACCGTGGATTCCTGATCGGAATGCTTTTCAATCAGGTAATGCACATCCGCCATACCGGCAATCTGTGCCAGATGCGTAATGCACAGAATCTGGTGATGCTTTGCAAGCATGCAAAGCTTTTCGGCAATCTTTTGTGCGGCACGGCCGCTGACGCCGGTGTCAATCTCGTCAAAAATCAATGTTTCCACAACGTCGCCGTCCGCAAACACGGATTTTATCGCCAGCATAATCCGTGACATTTCGCCGCCGGACGCAATCCTTGCCAACGGCTTTAACGGCTCGCCGGGGTTACCCGAAATAAAAAATTCCACCCGGTCGCATCCATCTGCCGTAAAATGCGGTGCACCGTCCTTTTGGATTGGCTCGATCCCAACGGAAAACCGCATCTTTTGCATATCCAAATCATAGAGCTCCTCCATGATTTTGGTTTGTAAATCCTTGGCCGTCTCGGTCCGCCGCAGCGTCAATTCCTTTGCGAGGTCGCCCAGAACCGCCTTTTCTTTTTCAAGTTCTTTTTTAAGCGTCTCACGCAGGGAATCGCCATTTTCGATGCTGCCCAATTCCTCTTCGGCCTTTTCTAAATAGGATAAAATCTCCGAAACGGAGCCGCCATACTTTCTTTTCAGCCCGGCGATCATCTGCAGGCGATCGCCGATCTGTTCCAGCTCTAACGGGTCAAATTCCACCTGTTCCATATAGGATTTGAGTTCATGGGTGACATCCTCTAAATCCGCTAATACTGAGTGCAGCGTCTGATAATAGCCCTCCAGTTTTTCGTCTAACCGATGGACTTCCTCTAATTGATGCAAGGCATACGACACCTGATCGTAGGCCGCCGCGCTTTCCGCACCGTAAAGCGCCTCATAAGCGCCGCTGCCGCTTTGCGCAATCTGCTCAAAATGGGACAGATACTCCTGCCTTTGCCGCAGCTCCTCCTCTTCGCCGTCCATTAAATTGGCGGCCGTAATCTCCTGAACCTGAAACCGCAAAAGGTCAACACGATACGCCTTTTCCTTTTCATCCACCACCAGGCTGTCAAGACGCTTTTCACAGGCCAGCACCTTTTGATACTGCGCACGATATTGCGCAAGCAGGTCGGTATTTTTCCCGAACCGATCGACAAACTGAAGGTGCGTTTTGGGATCAAGCAGGCTCTGATTATCATTTTGTCCATGAATGGTTAAAAGATAAGCCGCCGCCTCTTTCAGCTGGCTGAGCGGCACCATTCTCCCGTTAATGCGGCATTTGCTTTTTCCGTCCGCATCAAGTCTTCGGCTGATATAAAGCATCCCGTCCTCTGTATCGATACCGATTTCTTCGATTCTTTTTGCAGCGGCGCTGTTTACTTCAAAACACAAATCAACGGTCGCACTCTCGGCGCCGGTACGGATCAAATCCTTCGATGTCCGACCGCCAAGCCCCATATAAATCGAATCGATCAATATGGACTTTCCGGCGCCGGTTTCACCGGTCAGAACATGAAATCCGTTGAAAAAATCCATTGTGATTTCTTCAATCACCGCAACATTTTTGATATGAAGTTCTCTTAACATACCGCTCCTCCTCCAGCTCGTTTCGGTATTCAAAGCGATTTTTGTCCGGCTAAATGCGCGATCATACGTTAATCGGACAGTTTTTCCCGCAATACATCAAAAAAGTTCTTTTTATTGGCAATCAAAAGCTTTGTCTTGCAGTCCGACCGCGTCACACGAACCTGCTCGTCCTCGCAGAGAACGTGCCGCCGCTTTCCGTCCACCATCACCAAAACAGAGGAGCGATACGGCGGCCGCGCAACAATCTCTACGGTATCGCCGCCCGGCACAACCGTAGTGCGTGCCTTTAAGGTGTGCGGGCAGATCGGCGTCAGCATAATTGCGTCAAGCTCCGGATGCAGAATCGCACCGCCGGCCGACAGGGAATACGCCGTCGAACCAACCGCCGTTGCCAGGATAAGACCGTCCGCGCTGTAAGTGCCGATACAGGTTCCGTTTATCGAGGCCGAAACATTTACCATTTTAGAATACCCGTCCCCGGAAACCACCACATCATTGAGCGCCAGATAACGCTCTTGTTCTATGCCGTTTTTTAAAATCACACAGTCGAGCATCATACAGCGGCGCAATTCGTAATCACCGCGGATAATATGCTCAAAAATCTGATAATCGCCCTTTTCGGTCTGCGCCAGAAAGCCTAAGTTGCCTAAATTGATCCCCAAAAGCGGAATACCGATTTTCGCTGCAATCGGCGCATAACCAAGCAGAGTACCGTCTCCACCCAGCACTATGGCTGCCTCCGCCTTTGTTAAAATCTCAGTCAGCGGCGCAAAATGCACGCCGGGGATCTCCTCCGTTTGGAGCGAATCCTCCATAAAAACACAGCATCCTGCCTTTTGCAGCGTTGCTGCAATCTTTCGCGTCTCTAAAAGCCCCGGATCCCTCATGGGGTTTGGAAGTATAGCAAAACGATTCATAATATCATCACCGATCCAATGTGTGTGACTTTGTTACCAGCGCCTCAATATCAAACGCTGTATCCTCTCCCTGCTTTTTGACATACATCAAATATTCAATATTTCCTTCCGGTCCGCGTACCGGCGAATAATCAAGCCCCGATACGCAAAACCCGATTTCTTTTGTGAAGCGAAGCGCCTGCTCGATCACGGCAACATGCACCTTGGGGTCACGGACAACGCCTTTTTTTCCGACATTCTCACGTCCTGCCTCAAACTGCGGTTTTATCAAACAAACGCCGCTCCCGTTTGGGGCAAGCAGTGCGTAGGCGACCGGCAAAACCAGCTTTAACGAAATAAATGACACGTCCACCGAAAAAAAGTCGATATCCTCCATAACCTGCTCTTTGGTGACATAACGGATATTGGTGCGTTCTAAATTGATTACGCGCGGATCCTGGCGCAGCTTCCATGCAAGCTGCCCGTAGCCGACATCCACCGCATAGACGGACTTTGCGCCGTTTTGGAGCATACAGTCGGTAAATCCACCGGTTGACGCCCCGATATCCATACAGATCTTTTCCGATAAGTCAATCGGGAAAACCTTCATGGCTTTATCCAGCTTTAATCCGCCGCGACTGACGTATTGCAGGCGTTTACCGCGCACCTCAATCCTTTCTTCGCCGGTAACATTCTCTCCGGCCTTGACTGCCTTTTGTTCGTTGATATAAACCTCGCCGGCCATGATCATGGATTGCGCCATACTGCGGCTCTCTACCATATTATGATCCACCAAATACTGATCCAATCGCTGTTTCACCATGATTTCTCCTTAAACTTCTCCATCCTTTTTCATCTCTGCCATCAATTTTGCTGCGATCTTCTCAGCCGTCAGACCGTATTTTTCTTTCAGCTGAGAAACGGTTCCCTGCACAATCGGCTCATCCGGATAGGCAAAGCAGAGCACCCTTCTTCCAAGCAGGGCGGCGACCTGTTCGCCAAGGCCGCCGGTTATCACATTATCCTCCAGCACGGCAATCACCTTTTTTCCATCACTGTGCCGCAGCAAGGCCTCTGTATCCATGGGTTTTATACAACGGACATCCAATACCGCCGCACGGATTCCGTCTTTGCCCAGACGGTCGGCCGCGTCCAGCGCATCATACACCACAGTCCCGACAGCGATCATCAAAACATCGCTGCCATCCCGCTTTAGATAGCTTTGATTGACCGGAAGCTCCGGCGCGGCATTCTCGCATCGCACCGTACCGCGCGGATAGCGGATTGCAACCGGGCCCTTGCATTCTTCAAAGGCATAGTGCATCATCGCCTTAAAATCCTTGTCGTTTGACGGGGATAAAATGGTGAATCCCGGCAGATGCGACAGGTACGAAATATCGAACACGCCCTGGTGTGTCTCGCCGTCCGCGCCGACCGGGCCGCTGCGGTCAAGACAGAACACCGCATGCAAATGCTGCAGCGCCACATCGTGCAGCAGCTGGTCGTATCCCCGTTGTAAAAAGGTAGAATAGACGGCAAAACATGGGATCATACCGGCCTTGGCGAGCCCGGCCGCAAAGGTCACCGCGTGCTGCTCTGCAATTCCGACATTAAAATACCGTTTCGGAAACCGCTCCCGAAACAGGCTGAGCCCCGTCCCGGACGGCATCGCTGCGGTAATCGCAATAATCCGCAGATTCTTTTCCGCCATGGCACAAAGCGTCTGCGCAAATTCGGTCGACCAGTCTTTGGTCTTTTCCTTTTGCAGCGGCTTTCCCGTCTCCAAATCAAAGCTTGGCACACCGTGGAAAAATTCGGGATTCTTCTCTGCCGGGAAATACCCCTTACCCTTTTTGGTGCGCACATGCACAAAGGCCGGCTCTTTCAGCAAATACGCCTGTTGCAGTACGACCTTTAAATCCTCGATATTATGGCCGTCCACCGGGCCGAAGTAACGAAACCCCAAATCCTCAAACAAGACATTTTGTACCAAAATCGGTTTTAACGCCTTTTTGATTTTATGAATAGACCGCTTCATCGGCGGCCCGATCAGCGGTATCCGATCCAGCGTTGACTTTACGTTGCTTTTCAGCGCGAAATACCGTCTGGTATTTCGGATGCGCCGCAAATTATGAGAAAGTCCGCCAACATTTTTGGAAATAGACATGCCGTTATCGTTTAATACTACAACCAGCGGCACCTTCATCACACCGACATGATTGAGCGCCTCAAAGGCCATACCGCCGGTGAGCGATCCGTCCCCGATCACCGCGACTGCCACCCGTTCTTCGCCGCGCAGCTTTGCGGCAGCCGCAAAACCTGCGGCGGCTGAAATCGAGGTGGAGCTATGCCCGGTATTAAATGCGTCGGACGGATCCTCCTCCGTTTTCGGAAAGCCGCTCATACCGTCCATCTGGCGCAGCGTATCAAAGCGATCCTTCCGCCCGGTCAATATTTTATGGGTATAGGCCTGATGCCCGACATCCCATACAATACGATCATAGGAAACATCAAAGACACTGTGCAGCGCCAAGGTCAGCTCCACGACGCCGAGGTTGGCAGCCAGATGACCGCCGGTTTTTGATACATGATTCACTAAAAACTGTCGGATTTCATCCGCCAGCAATTTTAGCTGTTCCTCATTTAAATTCTTGATATCGGCAGAGGCATTGATCTTTTCTAACATCATAGACCGACCTCTCCTCTCATTGGTTATTGGTTCCCGTCCTTGTCATCGGATGGGGGATTCTCCGTATATTTTCTGTAATCCGTATAGGGGCTCATCATATCCTCCGACACATCATTCTCCTCCGTTCGGCCAATATCCTGGAAGGTATCGGATTTAACTTTTTCATCCGTATTGAGAATCATATATTTTTTCATCTTCGGATATGCATGAAAGTTTACGATAAAGGCAGAAAAGCTCTGCAAAATCAAAATTTCAAGCAGTAAAATCACAAACAGAATCAGCATAAAATAACTGCCGCCAAAGTTGATTGCCATGAGGACGGAGCCCACATGTATCAAAAGCAAAATTGCAAGGATCAAAAGATTGGACGGCAGTTTGCCGATTGCAAACAACAGGGCGTTGCGATACAGGTCTTTGAGTGATAACTGAAAGGTCACCATCATGGGATAAAGGTAAAAATGCATCATGGTATAGATAATGGCAATCACCACAATGACATAGCGCATTGCGCCGAGGAATCCCGACATTTGCAGATAAAAGGCAAACGCAACGTAAAACAGGACAAACACAACCAGATCAATCAAAAATACGATCGCCGACTGCTTGAAATTACTCTTTAGCGCGTCCTTAAAATCACTCCAGATCCACGCGTGTTCCTCTCTGGCAAAGTTACGTAAAACGTAAGTCAGCCCTGCCGTTGCCGGCCCCATACCCCACAGGATCACAAAGAGATAAGTCAGCACAAAACGCATAAACAAATCAAATATGACGATCATCTGATTGAGTTGCTGCGTCATAAGGTTGCTGTCACCCATGTTCTCTGCCGTCTGCTGCGCCAGGTTCTGCAGCATACTCTGCAGCGACGGCACATCCAGAATCGCACTGGAAACGAGCCCCGTCAAAAAGAACACCAAAAGAAAGGTCGGAATCGAAGTCAGTACATAGACCAGATTGACCCGAACAAAGTGGGTAAACTTTCTCCCAAAAATATCCCAAAAACGGAAAAAACTCCGTTTCGGCGGCGCATTTAAATCAACACCCTTTCCGGGCTTGTCAAAGGAACGCGTAAAAATCCCCATAGCGGTTCTCCTATTCTACTTTTATTTTAGGCAAATCATGCAGCCTAAGCTGCCAAACCGAAATCGCATCCTGTCGGGCAGTGTTTGACTGCTTCTTAGATCGTAATATGATCCCGAATCGACTGCAGCAGCTTTTCACCGATCCCTTTTACCTCCAGAAGCTGCTCCACAACGGAAAATCCGCCCAGCTGCTCCCGTCTTTCTACAATCCGCTTTGCAAGCGTTTTGCCGATTCCCTGCAATTTCATCAAATCCTGCTCTGACGCAGTGTTAATATTGATTTTCTCGCTGTCGGGAATCGCCGCCGATGCAGCGGCCGTTTCTGTCGGTGCAGGAACCGCCGCGGACACAGGCGCCGTGACGTATTCCGCGTGATTTTGATAAATCCGCAGCCCAAGCAGATAACATCCAATCATAATCATTGCGATGGGTACGGCCAGACAGCGAATCCACTTTCTTGCAGACATGACTTACAGCGGAGACGGACGTGAAATCAAATGCAGCACGTTGCCGTCCAAATCCTCAAAGAACATAGTGCCGACGCCCTTTGCCGAAACCGCCGCATCGGTTAACACCTTAACGCCGTTCTGTTTCAGCTTATCCGCGATTGTCTCAAATTCCTCCATCGAAACGGAAAGCGCAAGATGCCGAAACCCGGTTGCCTTCATATCGTGGCTGCCGCCGTCAATCTCACTCTGCATAATCTCCAGCATGACGCCGTTATCCGACTTTAAAAAATAAGTACCCTTGCCGTTGTCATACACGACTTTCCAGCCAAACGTTTTCACGTACCAATCCCGCAATGCGGCGCTGTCCTTTGTAAAAATCCCTAAATGTTCGATTCCGACTTTCATGATAAATCTCCTTTCGCCCTGACCGGCTTCAAAATTTATTCTGTTTCGACATTCCTTTTATTTTCTCTGCTTATTTTTGGTAACGAGATGCCAGCTCTGAGAACACATCGTCCCAGGTAAGTCCCTGTTCTACCAAAACAACGGAAAGATGATACATCAGATCCGCCGTCTCGTACTGCACCTCGGATTTTACATAATTTTTGGACGCGATAATCACCTCGGCCGATTCCTCGCCCACCTTTTTCAGCATTTTATCTATGCCCTTTTCAAACAAATAGTTGGTATAAGAGCCTTCCTTCGGGTTCTTTACCCGATCGACAATGACATTGTAAACATCATATAAAATTTTCGGCGTTGCGATAAAGTTGGTCGGTATCTCAACCAGCTTACCGTCAACCACCTTGCGGTAAAAGCATGAAAAATTGCCGGTGTGGCAAGCTGCGCCGTCCTGACGGATTTTTAAAACCAATGCGTCGCCGTCACAGTCCACATACATCGCCTGTACATGCTGAAGATTGCCGGAATGCGCACCTTTTTCCCACAATTCCTGACGGCTGCGGCTGAAATAGGTCGCGTGCCCCGTCTCCATGGTCAGCCTTAAGCTTTCCTCGTTCATATACGCGCACATCAACACCTCACCGCTGACTGCGTCCTGCGCGATCGCCGGGATTAACCCTTTTTCGTCAAACTTCAGTTCTTTGATAAAATCCATTGTAATCACCCTTCTGTCCATGTAATTTTTAGGCACAAATCATCCTTTATCGGCACACCGCAACCGCTTCCGGCAAGGAAAGGTTGCCGGTATAGAGCGCCTTGCCGACAATGGCGCCTTCGACGCCTGTTTTTTTCAGGTTTTGCAAATCCGAAAGCGTTGTCACACCGCCGGACGCAACCACGTGCATCGTGACATGCTCTGTCATGGTTTGCATCGCAGACAAATTGGGGCCGCTTAGCATTCCGTCCGTTGCAATATCGGTATAAATCACGGTAGATACGCCGATTCTCTCCATCCGTTTTGCAAGATCCAAAGCAGAAACGCCGCTGACCTCTTCCCAGCCGCTGACGGCAACCATATTGTCCTTGGCATCAATGCCGACCACAATCCGATCACCGTATTGTGCCACGGCACGCTCTGCCAGTTCCGGCTGTCTGAGCGCGGCCGTGCCGAGAATCACGCGGTATACGCCGGCGTCCAAATACTTTTTAACCGCATCAAGGTCACGGATACCGCCGCCGATTTCCACCGGGATCGAAAGTGTTTTTGCAATTTTCTTTACCAGTTCAAAATTCGGCATCGTGCCCGTTTTTGCCCCGTCTAAATCCACCAGATGCAAAAACTCCGCGCCCTGCTGCTGCCACTTTTCCGCAACGCTGACGGGATCCTTGGCATAAGTTGTTTTTTTTTCATAATCCCCTTGGGACAGACGGACGCACTGTCCGTCAATGATATCAATGGCAGGATATAAGCGCATCAGTGCAGTTCCCCTTTCATTTCGTGAATCAGGCGCAGAATCGTCTCGCGCTGCAGCTTCATGCTTACCCGGTTTACCACCAGTCTTGCACTGAGCGGACAAACATCTTCCAGCACGGCCAGTCCGTTTTCGTACAGCGTTTTCCCGCTTTCTACGATATCGACGATCACGTCGGACAGACCCACCAGCGGCCCAAGCTCCACCGAGCCGTTCAGCTTGATGATATCCACCGTCTGCCCTTTGGATCTGTGAAAATACTCTCTCGCGATTTCCGGGTACTTGCTGGCAACACGCATAATGTTTCTGCCCTCTAATTTGCCGCGCATGGCTTCCGGCCCTGCAACCGCCATCTTGCATGCGCCAAATCCCAAATCCAGTACCTCATACAGGTTTTTACCGCTCTCAAGCAGCGTATCCTTCCCGACAATGCCGATGTCGGCCGCGCCGTATTCCACATAAGTCGGGACGTCCGACGCCTTAACCAGAATAAAACGGAATTTTCTTTTTTCATCCGCAAAAACCAGCTTGCGCGTCTTGGTTTTCATCTCAGCCACATCAAAGCCGAGACGTTCAAAAATATCGATGGAAAGCTCCGCCAGGCGTCCTTTGGCAAGCGCTACCGTCAAATATTCCTTTTCGACTGCGCTCTCTGTCTTGACCTCCTCGTCTCTGAGCGCTGCCATCAGGCGTTCCAGGCCGATGGCAACCCCGGTTGCCGGCAGCCTGCGGCCGAATTTTTCCATCAAATTATCATACCGGCCGCCGGAACAAATCGGAAATCCGACGCCGTGCGCAACCCCTTTAAAAATCAGCCCGGTGTAATAGTCCATATGCGGCACCATACCGAGATCGATGGTGATATACTGTTCCAGCCCCTGTTCCTTTAAAATATCATAAACCTGCTTTAAATTCTCCAGCGCCGCCTTGGCATCGCCCGGGATCCCCTCCCGCTTGATTGCGGCATCGATCACGCCGACCGTCCCGAACTGATTGGGAAGATCCATCATGATATCCTTTAAATCCTGCGGCATGGGAAAACCCTCTAAAAAGTTTTCGATCGCGACAAAATCCTTGTCGTTGATCATCTGACGCAGTGCATCCGCCGCCTCATCGTCAAGCTTTGCCGCGCTTGCCAGGCTCAAAAAATAGCCGACCTGACCAATGTCAATCTGAAACTGCCGCATTCCGGCCGCTGTTAGCGTTTCAATGGCGATGCGAATGACCTCCGCATCCGCACGGGCGCTGTTTTCACCGATCAGCTCAATACCGACCTGCGAAAACTCCCGTTGTCTGGCCTTACTGAACGCCTCATCATTTTGAAACGCGTTACCGGCGTAACAAAGCCGCAGCGGCAAGCTGCCGCCGAGCGGTTTGGTCGCCGCAAGCCGGGCAATCGATGTCGTAAAATCCGGCCGCAACGCCAGCGTACGACCGTCTGCGTCAAAAAACTTAAACATACTCTCCGCATGGTTCGGCGTTGCCGTATGATAAACATCAAAATATTCAAAAGTCGGCGTCTCAACCATTTTATAGCCGTTTTGCTTAAAAATGGATCTTGCCACCGTCTCGATATGAAATTTTAATTCCGCTTCTTCCCACAAAACATCTGCCAGGCCTTGCGGTGTATGAGTTACCTGCTCATTTTTCAATCGAAATCACTCCACAACCTAATTTCATATATTATACCACTACGCCCAAATCACGTCAATAAAAATTTCTGCGCTGCTTTGCCTTTTTTTGCATTTTTGCGCCAATTTTCTACTTTGTTTTTCCCAAATAAGGCTTTAAATATTGTCCGGTGTAGGACGTCACGCATTTTGCCACCTTTTCCGGCGTGCCGGAGACAACAATTTCTCCGCCGCCTTCGCCGCCCTCCGGCCCCAAATCGATCAGATAATCCGCCGTTTTAATCATATTCAGATTATGCTCGATCACAACTACGGTGTTTCCGACATCCACCAGCTTTTGCAGCACCTCTACCAGCTTATGCACATCTGCCGTATGCAGGCCGGTAGTCGGCTCATCCAGGATATAAATCGTCTTTCCCGTGCCGCGCCGGCTCAGCTCGGTTGCAAGCTTGACACGCTGTGCCTCACCGCCGGACAGCGTAGTAGAGGGTTGGCCGATTTTGATATACCCAAGCCCCACATCATAAAGCGTTTGCAGCTTACGCTGAATTTTGGGGATGTTTTCAAAAAAGGCACACCCCTCCTCTACCGTCATTTCCAGCACATCATAGATATTTTTCCCTTTATAACGTACCTCCAGCGTCTCCCGATTGTATCGCTTGCCGTGGCACACCTCACAGGGCACATAAACATCCGGCAAAAAGTGCATTTCAATACAGATAATTCCGTCACCGCTGCAGGATTCGCAGCGGCCGCCCTTTACGTTAAAGCTAAAGCGGCCGGGGCCGTAACCGCGGGATTTTGCCTCCGGCGTCATGGCAAACAGACTGCGGATATCGCCAAACAGCCCGGTATAGGTCGCCGGGTTACTGCGCGGCGTTCTTCCGATCGGCGACTGGTCAATGGCAATCACCTTATCCAGATACTCCAGCCCCTTGATTTTATGAAACTTTCCAGGATGCTTTTTAGCGCCGTTCAGTTCATTGGCCAGCACCTTGTACAAAACCTCATTCACCAGCGAGCTTTTTCCGCTGCCCG
The DNA here is from genome assembly GCA_934454115.1 of uncultured Clostridia bacterium. Taxonomy (GTDB): domain Bacteria; phylum Bacillota; class Clostridia; order Monoglobales; family Monoglobaceae; genus Ructibacterium. The sequence goes on along the minus strand of CAKSFQ010000003.1, from coordinate 41,693 downwards.
ACACTCCGGTAATACAAGTGAACGTCCCAAGCGGAATCTTTACGTTGATATTTTTCAGATTATTTTGCGCAACGCCCAAAAGCTCCAGCTTGTTGCCGTTTCCTTTGCGGCGCTTTTTGGGGACTTCGATCTTCTTTTTTCCGCTCAGGTACAGGCCGGTCTCTGACGAAACGCACTGCATGATCTCCTGTGCCGTTCCCTGTGCCACAATTTCACCGCCGTGAATCCCGGCGCCGGGACCGATGTCAATGATATGGTCGGCCGCAAGCATGGTATCCTCGTCATGCTCCACCACAAGCAGGGTGTTGCCCAAATCGCGCAGATGCTTTAAGGTGGCAATCAGCCGATCATTATCCCGTTGGTGCAGCCCGATACTCGGCTCGTCCAGGATATAAACAACCCCCATCAGACCGGATCCGATCTGCGTAGCCAGACGAATCCTCTGCGCCTCGCCGCCGGACAGTGTTCCGGCGCTGCGCGACAGGGTTAAATAGTCGAGCCCCACATTAACCAAAAAGGTCAGCCGCGCGTCAATCTCTTTTAAAATTTGCTTGGCAATGATCGACTCCTTCTGCGTGAGTTTCTCGCGCAGCGTCACAAAGAAATCCCGTGCCCTTGTAATGGAAAGACTGCATATCTCGTGAATATTTTTACCGTCAATCGTCACCGCAAGCGTCTCTTTGCGCAGCCGGGTGCCGCCGCAGTCGGGACACGGCATGTTCACCATAAAGGTCTCGATTTCTGCCTTTGCCCATTCAGAGTTGGTCTCGCGGTGTCTGCGCTCTAAGTTATGAATCACACCCTCAAACCGCGCAAGCTGCATGCCCTTGGCATACTTGCGGTCATAGGTCAGCTTGATTTTTTCATTGCCCGTACCGTAGAGAATCTTATCCAAAATTCCCTCCGGCAAATCCCGGATCGGCGTATCGAGCGAGAATCCGTAGTGCGATGCCATGCCCTCATAGTACATCCGTGAAATGCTGCCGGATTCTGTCCCGCTCCAGCCGCTGCCCAAAATCGCGCCCTGGTTGATGCTGAGGCTCCGATCCGGAATCACCAGATCGGGGTCAATCTTGACAATATTGCCAAGTCCGGTACAGGTTGGACATGCGCCGTACGGCGTATTAAACGAAAACATACGCGGCGTCAGCTCTTCAATACTGATGCCGCAGTCATCACAGGCATAGTTCTGGCTAAAATACAGGGTATCGCCGCCGATAATATCCACAAACGCAAGTCCGTCCGCCATCTGCAGCGCCGTCTCCATGGAATCGGTCAGCCGTTTTTCCATTCCCTCTTTCACGACAAGGCGGTCTACTACAATCTCAATGGTATGTTTTTTTTGCTTATCCAGCCGGGGGATTTCCTCGCCCAGCTCCAGCATCTCGCCGTCAACTCTCACCCTTACAAAACCTTTCTTTCTGGCGTCCTGAAAGGTCTTGACAAACTCGCCCTTCCGTCCGCGTGCCACCGGCGCCAAAATCTGAAACTTGGTTTTTTCCGGCAGCGCCTTAACCGTGTCCACAATCTGATCGATCGACTGCGGTTTAATCTCTTTGCCGCACTTCGGACAGTGCGGCACGCCGATGCGTGCAAACAACAATCGGATATAGTCATACACCTCGGTGACCGTACCGACGGTCGAGCGCGGATTTCGGCTGGTCGTTTTCTGATCGATCGAAATCGCCGGTGAAAGCCCCTCAATCGACTCCACGTCCGGCTTTTCCATCTGTCCCAAAAACTGTCTCGCGTATGCCGACAGGGATTCCACGTAGCGGCGCTGCCCCTCGGCATAAATCGTCTCAAACGCCAGCGAGGACTTGCCGGAGCCGCTCAGGCCGGTTAAAACAACCAGCTTGTCCCTGGGAATCTTTACGTCAATGTTTTTTAAGTTATGCTCTTTTGCACCTTTTACTACAATATATTGATTTTCCATCACATATCCTCCTGTGCCTCAAGCCTTTTGATTTCATCACGGATCTGCGCCGCAAGCTCAAACTGCAGCAACTCTGCCGCCTTCTTCATCTCCATTGTCAGTTCTGCAACGGTCTTTGCGCTATCCGGCGTCTCCTCACGCTTACCCTTGCTTCTCGGTACCGTGACTGCCTGGGTTGCCTCAATCACCTCGTGCACCTCTTTGCGGATCGTCTTTGGCGTGATCCCGTGCGCCTCGTTAAAGGCCTTTTGCAGTTGCCGCCGCCGATTGGTCTCGGTGATTGCAACGTCCATCGATCTTGTCACCGTATCGGCGTACATGATTACCGTTCCCTCCGCGTTACGAGCGGCACGGCCGATCGTCTGAATCAGCGAGGTCTCGCTGCGCAAAAAGCCTTCTTTATCGGCATCCAAAATGGCAACCAGCGATACCTCCGGGATATCCAGCCCCTCACGCAGAAGGTTGATCCCCACCAAAACGTCAAATACGCCCAGCCGCAGATCGCGGATAATCTCCATCCGCTCGATGGTATGGACGTCTGAGTGCAGATAGCGCACCTTGACGCCCATTTCCTCCAGATACTCCGTCAGCCGCTCCGCCATCTTTTTCGTCAGCGTGGTTACCAGAACGCGCTCGTCCTTTTCGGTTCTTGCGCAGATTTCGCCGTACAGATCGTCAATCTGCCCGGTGATGGGGCGCACGGAAATCTCAGGATCCAAGAGCCCGGTCGGACGGATAATCTGCTCTACAATCTGCGTTGACTGCTCCTTTTCAAAATCGGCCGGCGTCGCACTGACAAAGACCGCCTGATTCAGCTTGGCGTAAAACTCGTCAAAGGTCAGCGGACGGTTATCAAACGCCGACGGCAGCCGAAATCCGTACTTTACCAAATTCTCTTTCCGGGAATGGTCGCCGGCGTACATGGCGCGCACCTGCGGCAGGGTGACATGGGATTCGTCCACAAACAGCAAAAAGTCATCCGGAAGGTAATCAATCAGCGTAAACGGCGGACTTCCCGCTGCGCGGCCGCTGATGTGGCGCGAATAATTCTCGATTCCGTTACAGAATCCCGTCTCGCGCATCATCTCAATATCATAGTGCGTGCGCTGCTCCAGCCGCTGCGCCTCAATCAGCTTATTTTCGCTGCGGAGGTATTGCAGCTGTGCGGCCAGTTCTTCTTCAATGCTTTCAATTGCCTTTTCCCGCTTTTCTGCCGTAGTGACATAGTGCGACGCCGGATAAATCGCCACATGCTTGCGTTCTGCAACGATTTCGCCGGTCACCGGGTTAAAGTCACAGATCCGCTCCACCTCGTCTCCGAAAAACTCCACGCGCACGGCCAACGATGAAGAATCCGACGGAAATATATCCAGCACATCGCCGCGCACCCGAAACTTGTTTCTGACAAAGTTCATCTCATTACGCTCATACTGAATCTCAATCAGCTTGGCAATGACCTCGTCACGGTCCTTTTCCATGCCCGGCCGCAAGGATACCACCATATTGTTGTAATCGATCGGATCGCCGAGGCCGTAGATACAGGAGACGCTGGCTACGATAATCACGTCCCTGCGTTCAAACAGCGCTGCCGTGGCGCTGTGCCGCAGTTTATCGATTTCCTCGTTGGTGGAGGCGTCCTTTTCAATATAGGTGTCCGAATGCGGAATATACGCCTCCGGCTGATAATAGTCATAGTACGAAACAAAATATTCAACCGCGTTATGCGGAAAGATCTCCTTAAACTCGCTGCAAAGCTGCGCCGCAAGCGTCTTATTGTGCGCCAGAACCAGCGTCGGCTTTTGTACCTTTTCAATCACGTTTGCCATGGTAAAGGTTTTTCCGCTGCCGGTGACCCCCATCAGCGTCTGAAACCGATCGCCCCGCAAAATTCCGTCCGCAATCTTTCCGATTGCCTCCGGCTGATCTCCGGCCGGCCGGTATTTTGATACGACCTGAAACTGCATCCTTGTCACCTCCGTATTGTCATTTCGACACGATTCATAATTTTTGATTATAGCATACCCTATCTTGTGATTTCAAGTGTTTTCAAAAACTTTCTGCAAAAATCTCCTCCCTCTGTTTCCAGAAAACACCCCCATTTCTTCTTTTTTTCATCATTTCAAAAATTACGCATACTTTCTTTTTGTACAGACGGATGAATTTTGTGGAAATTTTTTTGAAAAATCCTTGACAAATACCAACACTCGTGCTATTCTATCCATAAAGGTTTTAGCACTCTATAGGAGCGAGTGCTAACAAAACACTTTTTGGAGATGATACTATGGCATTGGATGATCGAAAAAAATCAATATTGCGTGCCATTGTGGAAGGCTATATCCAAAACGCGGAACCGGTCGGCTCCAGAAGCATTGCCAAAAACACGGATTTGAATCTGAGCGCCGCCACCATCCGCAATGAGATGGGTGACTTGGAAGAGATGGGGTTTCTGGTACAGCCGCACACCTCGGCCGGGCGGATTCCCTCCAGTCAGGGTTTTCGGTTTTATGTTGACTCTCTGATGGAGCGTTACCGCATGACAACCGGCGAGATTCAGCAGATGCGCAGCGTTATGCTGCATAAGATCCGGGAGCTTGACAAGATTGTCAAGGATGTCTCCGCTGCTTTTTCCGGTATCACCAATCTTCCTACCTTCGGCATGGTACCAACCATTGAGTACGGCACCATCAAGGGGATTAAACTGGTTCTGGTGGATGAAAAAACGATCATGGTGATTGTTTCCGACAGTTCCGGGCTGATCAAAAACAAGCTGCTGCGCCTGCGCGAGCGTGTGGATGAAAAAGTTTTAACCCAGATGACCGAGATTTTAAATCAGAATCTGGTCGGCTATACCCGTTCGGAAATCAACCTGAACCGTATTATTGAGGTCGTCAATGCGCTCGGCTGCAACCCGGAGATTTTATCCTCCGTTTTGGAGCTGGTGCACGAGGCCATCTCGGAAATCGACAAACGTGAGGTGTATCTGGAGGGTTCTACCAACATTCTGCGTTTTCCGGAATACAACGATATTCAAAAAATTAAAGAGATTCTTGAATTTTTTGATAATAAGCAAAGCCTGGGTAAACTGATCGGCGATCTTCCCGAAATGAAGGACGGTGAGGTCAAGGTCTTTATCGGGGATGAGAACGAGCTGCCGGAACTGAAAAGCAACAGTGTGGTGCTCTCCACTTACAAGGTTGGCTCCGATCTGACCGGCATCATTGGCGTGGTCGGCCCCACCCGTATGGATTATGCCAAGGTGGTATCCGGGGTCGGGTTTTTCTCCAAGCAACTCAGCAAGATGCTCAGCGGCCGCCTGGAGGGCGCACCGCCGGAGCGCTTAAATCCGAACCCTTCAAACAAAGGAGATGAAAGCAATGAAGCAAGATAAAGAAAAGAAAGAAAAAGAAACGGTGACCGAAACGGAACCCCCAAAGACACAGGAGGCACAACCCCAAGACCCGGAAGATACACCGGAAGAAAACACAACGACAGAAGCGGTTCCGGAAGAGGACACTGCGCTTTTAAAAGCGCAGGAATCTGTCAAAAACCTGACCGATCGTCTGATGCGCACCGCTGCGGAGTTTGACAATTTTAAAAAGCGTTCCGCACGGGAAAAGGACGATATTTATTCTGTTGCGGTCTGCGACACCATTGCAAAGCTTTTGCCGGTGCTGGATAATTTAGACCGCGCCCTAGCCGCCGGAGAAGAGAACCCGGACAAAAACGGGTTGTTTGACGGCGTAAAGATGGTGAAAAAACAGTTTGAGGACGCGCTCTCCGATATTGGTGTGACGGCGATGAACGCTGTCGGTTCGCCCTTTGATCCCGAAAAGCACAACGCTGTTATGACGGAGGAAAGCGATGCGGAGGAAAACACCGTTTTGGAAGAGCTGATGCGCGGATACCTCTACAAGGATAAAGTAATCCGCCATTCTATGGTAAAAGTAAGCAAATAAACCAAGCGAGTTATATATAGAAAGGATGATATATTATGGGAAAAATTATTGGTATTGATTTAGGAACCACAAACTCCTGCGTTGCGGTTATGGAGGGCGGCGAACCGACCGTCATCACCAATCCGGAGGGCGCAAGAACCACCCCGTCCGTCGTTGCATTCACCAAGACCGGCGAACGTTTGGTCGGCCAGGTTGCAAAACGCCAGGCTATCACCAACCCGGATCGTACTATTATGTCCATTAAGCGTGACATGGGTACCGACCGCAAGGTATCGATCGACGGCAAAAACTATTCTCCGCAGGAGATTTCCGCAATGATTCTGCAAAAGCTGAAAGCGGACGCTGAGGCATATCTCGGCGAGGCGGTATCGCAGGCAGTTATCACGGTGCCGGCTTACTTCAGTGACGCGCAGCGTCAGGCAACCAAGGACGCAGGTAGGATTGCCGGTCTTGAAGTTTTGCGTATTATCAACGAGCCGACGGCGGCCGCACTGGCCTACGGCCTCGAAAAGGACAGCGATCAAAAGATCATGGTTTACGATCTGGGCGGCGGTACTTTCGATGTCTCCATTCTGGAGATTGGCGACGGCGTATTTGAAGTATTGGCAACCAGCGGTAACAACCGTCTTGGCGGCGATGACTTTGACGAGAAGGTCATGAATTATCTGGCCGATGAATTCCAGAAGGAAAACGGCATTGACCTGCGTCAGGATAAGATGGCGCTGCAGCGATTAAAGGAGGCTGCCGAAAAAGCAAAAATTGAGCTTTCCGGCGTCACCAGCTCCAATGTCAACCTGCCGTTTATCACCGCAGACACCACCGGCCCGAAGCACCTGGATATCACCATTACCCGTGCACAGTTTGACGCGCTGACCTCTGATTTGGTTGAAAAAACCATGGAACCGACCCGTAACGCGCTGCGTGACGCCAACCTGTCCCCCAGCGATATCGACAAGGTATTGTTAGTCGGCGGATCTTCCAGAATCCCGGCCGTTCAGGAGGCTGTTCAGAAGTTTATCGGCAAAGAGCCGCATAAAGGCATTAACCCGGATGAATGCGTTGCGATCGGCGCATCGATCCAGGCCGGCGTATTGGCCGGCGATGTCGAGGATTTGGTATTGCTCGATGTTACACCTCTTTCTTTGGGTATTGAGACCATGGGCGGCGTATTTACAAAACTGATTGAGCGAAATACGACCATTCCGACCAAAAAGAGTCAGGTATTCTCCACTGCCGCAGACGGTCAGACCAGCGTTGAGGTTCACGTACTGCAGGGTGAGCGTGAGATGGCAGCCTACAACAAGACCTTGGGTCGCTTTAGTCTGACCAACATTCCGCCGGCTCCCCGCGGCGTACCGCAGATTGAGGTTTCCTTTGACATCGATGCAAACGGTATCGTAAAGGTAACCGCAAAGGATTTGGGCACCGGCCAGCAGCAGGACATCACCATCACTTCTTCCACCAACCTCTCGGACGACGATATCGAAAAGGCTGTCAAAGAGGCAGAGCAGTTCGCCGCTGAGGATAAAAAACGGAAGGAAGAAGTTGACGTTCGCAACAACGCAGACAATATGGTTTATCAGACCGAAAAGACCTTAGGCGAAATCGGTGATAAGGTTGACGCGGCAGAAAAGTCCGCCATCCAGGCAGAGGTTGATAAACTCAAAGAGCTGCTGAAGGCGTCTCCGATTGACGTAGAAGCCGTAAAGGCACAGACCGAGGCGGTTTCTCAAAAGTTCTATGCCGTATCGGAGAAGCTCTACGCCGCAGCACAACAGGCACAGCAAGCGCAGCAGGCACAGGGCGGCACAGACGGTGCACAGCAGCAGAGCGGCGACAATGTGGTAGATGCCGAGTACACCGAGGTCGATGATAACAAATAAACAGTTCCATGCATCAAGCCGCTGCCGGAGGTGTCCTATCGGTATCGGTGGAAGGGCGGGCAGCTTTTGTCCGCCCATTTTCAAATAGAATGAGGTTATTGTTATGGCAGATAAAAGAGATTATTATGAGGTTCTCGGCGTTGAAAAAAACGCATCGGCAGACGAGATTAAAAAGGCCTACCGAAAGCTTGCAAAAAAATATCATCCGGATTTAAATCCGGACGATAAAGAGGGCGCCGAAAAAAAGTTTAAAGAAGCCTCTGAGGCCTACGAGGTGCTGAGCGACCCGGAAAAGAAGCAAAAGTATGACCAGTTTGGCCATTCCGCCTTTGATCCCGCCGCCGGCGGCTACGGCGGCAATTACGGCGGCGGTTTTGACGGATTTGATGTGGGCGACATCTTCAGCAGCTTTTTTGGCGGCGGCTTTGGCGGTCAGCGCGCAAACCCGAACGCGCCGCAGCGTGGCAGAGACATCAGCTACAATGTGGACTTAACCTTTGAGGAAGCATGCTTTGGCGTAGAAAAAGACGTCACCGTCAACCATTTGGAGCGGTGTACGGATTGCGGCGGCAGCGGTGCAGCGGCCGGCACCTCACCGGAAACCTGTCCGACCTGTCACGGTACCGGCCAGGTACGCTCTATGCAGCGAACTGCCTTTGGCAGTTTTCAGAGTGTCCGCCCCTGTGATTCCTGCGGCGGCCGCGGCACCATCATTAAGACGCCTTGTCCCGCTTGTCACGGCGAGGGCAGCGTGAGAAAGCCCAAAAAGGTGCGGGTAAAGATTCCGGCCGGAATCGATGACGGTCAGCAGGTTTATGTCCGCGGCGAAGGGGATGCCGGCAGCAAGGGCGGTCCCAGCGGCGATCTGATTTTAAACATTCGGGTACGGCATCATAAGCTGTTTGTCCGCCAGGGATACGATATTCTGTGCGACTATCCCATCTCCTTTGTACAGGCGGCTCTGGGCGCTGAGGTACAGGTTCCTACCGTAGACGGCAAGGTTTCTTATCACATTCCGGAGGGGACGCAGCCAAACACGGTATTCCGTCTGCGCGGCAAGGGTGTGCCGAAGCTCAACTCCAACCAGCGTGGCGACCAGTATGTCACCATCAAGGTGGAAATCCCGAAAGGCCTGAACGAAAAGCAGAAAGATCTGCTCCGCCATTTTGATGAAAATGTTGACGCCTCGAAATACAAGCAGAGCAAAAACTTTTTTGAAAAAATGCGTGAGATCTTTAAATAAACCAAAAATACACGTAAAACGCCGGCGGAATCGTTCGGCGTTTTCGCCGTGTTATCAATAAAACGGAAGGATGATACCATGGATTGGATTAAAGTTTGCATTACCACAACGGCGGCCGGCATTGACCCGGTCAGCGGCAGACTGCTGGAGCTTGGCATCAGCGGAATCGAGATTGCCGACAAAGACGATTTTAAAGAATTTTTGGAGCAAAACCGCCAATATTGGGACTACGTCGACGAAGAATTAGAGCGTCTGAAAGACGCTGACACCGTCATCACCCTTTATCTCTCCGATGGCATGACCGGTCTGGAACAGCTTGCCGCCATCCGCAGCAGTATGCAGGAATTAAAGCAGATGGACGATGACGGTCAGTACGGCACGCTCTCCATCACCACCGATAAGGTGAAAGACGAGGACTGGTCGGAGATATGGAAACAGTACTTCCATCCGATTCCTGTCGGAGAAAAAATCCTGATTCAGCCGGCATGGGAAACGGCCGAAAACACTGAGGGCAAAGCGGTCTTTACCGTAAATCCGGGAATGAGTTTCGGAACCGGCTCGCATCCCAGCACCCGCTTTTGTATCGAGGAAATTGAAAAACACCTGAAAAAGGGCGACACCGTTTTGGATCTTGGCTGCGGCTCCGGCATTTTGTCCATTATTGCGCTCCTGCTCGGCGCACAGTCTGCCACCGCAATCGATATTGACCCCAACGCCGTTGACGTTGCCTACCGCAATCTAAGGCTCAACCATCTGACCGACGAGAATTATCATGTCATGGCCGGTGATATTCTAACCGACCCCAAGCTGCAGGAACAACTCGGCGCCTATGACGTTGTCATCGCGAACATTGTTGCCGATGTCATTATCGGACTTTCCGGCTTTGTCAAAAAGTTTATAAAAGAGGACGGAACCTTTATCTGCTCCGGTATTATCTTAGAACGGCTAGACGAGGTCACCGCCGCGCTGGAAAAAGCCGGTCTTTTGATTCAGTGCATCCGCAAGGATGACGACTGGGCGGCCATCACCTGCCGCCCGGCATAAAATAGCGCTTGCAATATGCCGCCCTTTGTGATATGATAGGTGCGTTGTTTTAAAAGAGCCGATGTGGTCTAAAAAAGCAAATTTGTCGCAATCCTGCGTAAAAATGCTCGTCAATACGTTAGCCGAAAGGGAGTAATCCGAACTCCGATTTTGAGAGGCGGATTTCCGCTTTCGCTGCGCCCAATACTCGGCAATCCGTTAGGATTACCTCCGTTTTTGCTTATGCAGCAACCAAAAATCCGCTCTCTCAAAATTCTACGACCTGAAAAGGATTCAATTTTGAGCAGATTTTGGTGCGGAAGATGCAGCAAGGCTCGGCGCGGAGCATCGATGACAAGCCAAAAGATGCCGAAATTTCACCTTTTCAGGCGGGTTCGGATTACTCTCTTTCGGCTAAAGGAAGGAGCGTTTTATATGCGCCGTTTTTTTACAGAGCCATCGAATATTAACGGCGATACCGCCGTCATTTTAGAGGATGCCGCGCACATTACACGGGTGCTTCGGCTAAAGCCCGGCGACCGTGTGCTGCTCTTTGACGGCACCGGCTACGAATACACCGCCGCGCTGACCGCTCTTGACGCCAAAGAGTGCACCGCGCACATCATCGAAAAACGGTTTTCCCTTCAGGAGCCAAAGCTTAAGATTACGATTTTTCAAGGGATTCCCAAATCCGGAAAGATGGAATCCATCATTCAAAAATCGGTGGAACTCGGCGTGTATGCCATTGTTCCGACCGCCATGCAGCGCTGCGTTGCAAAGCTGGACAATGAAAAAAAGGAGCTTGAAAAGCAAAAACGCTGGAATAAGGTCTCCAAAGAGGCCGCCAAACAATGCGGCCGCGGTCTGGTACCGCACGTTGCAAAGTCCATGTCATTCAAAGAGGCGCTCGGCGCCCTGCGCGGCTTTGACCTTGCGCTAATGCCCTATGAGGAACTGGGACATAGCGGCGACCGTTCCTTAAAACGTGTGCTGCAAGCGGTCTCTCCCGTACACGTTGGTGTGCTGATCGGCCCGGAGGGCGGTTTTTCCGATGAAGAGGCAGCGCTTGCCAAGGAGGCCGGACTTTGCATGATCGGTCTTGGACGCCGCATTTTGCGCACAGAGACGGTGGCGTCTGCAATCATTTCCATGATGATGTATGAATATGATGAGATATAGAGAAAGGATGATACCGATGAAAAAGAAGAACCATCAAAAACCAACCCGTACGCAGGGCATGTCCCGGCGTGAACAAAATGATCGTCTGGCCAACTGGTATATGATTAACCTGGGCTGGAGTCTGCTTGCCATTTTTATACTGCTTGGCATTCGCCAGGGCTACCGCAGCAGCTCTACCATTTTATACATGCAGGGCGCTATGTGGGTTTTCACGGCTGTATTTGCCGTATGTGCCGTGGCGCTGTTTTCCCTCGCAAAGGCCGGCATCTTTCAGAATGCGCTGCGTGCCCGTCACTATGGCTATTTTATGATTGCATGCACCGGCGTGGGACTTTGGCTTGCCCTGTTTAATAAACTGCGTCCAATCATGGAACAGTGCGCGCAAAAGCTTTTCTCAAATCCCGCGCTGACGGTTTCCTCTTACTGGAATATCCGTATCCCGATGATCGGCATCGCGATTTACCTGGTGGCCGGATTTATCTATCTTGTCGTAAAAAGTGTAAAAAAACTGTAATCTATCCGTCTTGCAAATAACCGACATCTGTATTATAATAAAGAAAGTTGAGGAGGGATCTCGTGCCGCATGATATCGCAAATGCAGTCTCTGTCTTTCTTCAAATTACTGTGTTTCTGATTGGTGTCTACTACCTTGCCATCGGATTCTTTTCCCTTTTTTCACCGCCGGTGAAAAAGGGGAACGGCGACTGCACCCGATTTGCCGTTGTGATTCCGGCACATAACGAGGCCGGTGTCCTCGGCGATTTGCTGCGCAGCCTGCAGACGCAGGACTATCCGGCATCGCATCTTCACGTGTTTGTGGCAGCGGATCGCTGCACAGATTGTACCGAACAGGTTGCCGCCGCCTGGGGCGCAAACGTTCTGGTAATCCAAAATCCCGACAATGCCGGCAAGGGCTATGTGTTAGCAAGCGCCCTTTCTTTATTGTATACCGCAAAAGAGCATTATGACGCCTTTGCAGTTCTTGATGCGGACAATATCGCCGATCCCCGCTTTTTTGCAGAATTGAATGAGGCATTGCAAAGCGGTGCGTCTGCCGTGCAAGGCTATATTGATACCAAGAATCCGAACGATAGCTGGATTTCACATTCCTACGCACTATGGTACTGGATCAGCAACCGTATGCTGCAGATGGGCTATCACCGTCTCGGTCTCGGCTGCAGTCTGGGCGGCACCGGCTTTGCCCTGTCACACAAGCTTTTGGATGAAATCCCCTGGCAAACACACACCCTGGCTGAGGATGCGGAGTATACTGCGCAGCTGACGCTTGGCGGAAAGAAGATCTGCTATGTACCAAGGGCCGTGGTCTATGATGAAAAGCCGACCTCGTTTTCTGTCTCTCTGCATCAGCGCATGCGCTGGACGCAGGGAATTACGCAGGTACAGCGCGACTATGGCGGCAAGATGCTGCGCCGCGGACAGTTCGGCGGTTTCCTCCGTTTTTGGAGCAATCTTTTGATGCCGCTCTGCTTTCTTCTGCTCCTTTTGCTTGACGCCGCAGCAATCCATCAGCTATGGTGTGGAAAAGCAGCCGCACCCGTATCATTCTGGGCGCAGCCATTGACTTTTTTATTGCTGAATTTTTACCTGCTTGGTATGTTGTTCTGCATCCTTTTGGGGCTGGTTCGCGACCGAAAATGGAACGCAAAAACGATCTTACATATACCCGGTCTTTTTGCCTACCTGATTAGCTGGATTCCGACCGGTATCCTTGGTGCGCTTTACCACACCGAAAAGGAATGGTATCACACGGCGCACAAATCAAAATAGCGCAAAAAACGATAAAAACGTCTCTTATGATTCTACCCTGCCGATAAGAGACGATCAAAAATTTGCCGATGCAGGGCGGCGGAATGGAGACCAATTTATGTGTGGAATTGTAGGTTATGTTGGAAGTAAGCAGGCAGCGCCGATTCTATTAGACGGTCTTAGCAAGCTGGAATACCGCGGTTATGACTCCGCCGGAGTCGCCGTGATGACGCCGGACGGCATCGATGTCAAAAAATCCAAGGGCAGACTGGCGATTCTCTCCGAGAAGATTAACGGCGGAAAATCAATGATCGGCACGGTCGGCATCGGCCACACACGCTGGGCAACCCACGGCGAACCGTCCGATACCAATTCGCATCCGCATCTGAGTAATTCCGGCCGATTCGCGGTGGTGCATAACGGCATTATCGAAAACTATATTCGTCTGCGTGAATTTCTTATCCAAAAGGGATTTTCTTTTATTTCAGAAACCGATACCGAAGTCATTGCACACCTGGTTGAATATTATTATGATGGTGATATCATCGATACTGTCACCAAGGTCATTCAAAAGGTCGAAGGCTCTTATGCGCTCGGTATTCTCTGTGCCGACACCCCTGACACCTTTGTCGCTGTCCGCAAGGAAAGTCCGCTGATTGTCGGCCTTGGCGAAGGAGAAAACTTTATCGCCTCTGACATTCCGGCTATTTTGTCCCATACCCGCAACGTCTATTTCCTGGAAAATAACGAAATCGTTCTGCTTGGCGCCGACGCGGTAAAAATCTATAACACCGACCGTGAGGAAGTCCATAAAGAAGTTTTCAAAGTGAACTGGGACATCTCCGCGGCGGAAAAGGGCGGCTATGAGCATTTTATGTTCAAGGAAATCATGGAGCAGCCAAGAGCGCTGCGCGATACGATCAGTCCCCGCATCAAGGACGGGCGCATCGTTTTAGACGACATCTCACTTACCGCAGACTATCTGCGCACGGTCAACCGTATCTACGTTGTTGCCTGCGGCAGTGCCTATCATGTTGGCGTGGTCGGGAAATACGTCATCGAGCAGATGCTGCGTATTCCGGTAGAGGCTTCGATTGCATCGGAATTTCGCTATATGAACCCCATTGTAGACGAGCATTCTCTGGTAATCGTCATCAGCCAGTCCGGCGAAACTGCCGACACCATTGCTGCCATGCGTGAAGCCAGGAATCTTGGCGCACGCACCTTTGCGATTGTCAACGCGGTCGGCAGCGCCATAGCCCGTGAGGCCGATGACGTTCTCTACACCTGGGCCGGGCCGGAAATCGCCGTGGCAACCACCAAGGCATACAGCACGCAGCTGACCGCCATCTACCTGCTCTCACTCTACATTGCGCAAGAGCGCAAGCTGCTCACGGACGGCAAGATGGCCTCTTATTTAAAGGATTTGGAGACCTTGCCGGATCGCGTTGAAGCAATTCTTAGTAACAAGGGCGAAATCCAGTACACTGCCTCTCTGCACTATAACAGCAAGAGCATCTTCTTCTTAGGCCGTACCCTGGATTATGCAGTTGCCTTAGAGGGCTCCTTAAAGCTGAAGGAAATCTCCTATATTCATTCCGAGGCCTATGCGGCCGGCGAATTAAAGCATGGCACCATTGCCCTGATCGAAAAGGGAACGGTTGTTGTTGCCCTTTGCGGCGTGGACACCCTGTATGATAAGATGCTCAGCAACATCAAAGAGGTCAAGGCACGCGGCGCCGTCGTGATTGCCATCGCCAAGGAAGGACATACCGAGATTGCCAAGGAAGCGGATCACGTGATTTATGTTCCGGACTGCGGTTCTCTTACCGCTCCGTCCGAAATGGTCATTCCACTGCAGTTGTTTGCCTATTATGTTGCCTCCTTAAAGGGCTTAGACATCGACAAACCCCGTAACCTTGCAAAATCTGTTACGGTAGAATAACCAAAGCAGAAAAAGGATTGCCGCAGCGAAAGCCGCAGCAATCCTTTTTTATATTTTCCTTTTCCGGACTCCCATGCGCCCAAACTGCCGCTGCAGACGCTTACGGCAAAAGCTCTCCCGTTCCTTCGGGCAAAGCACCACCACATAATCCCCTGTCTGCATTTTGGTGTCACCATGTGGAATGATTTCCTCTTCGCCGCGGGTGACGCTGACTAAAAGACAGCGATCCGGCCACTTTAACTCGTCAATCCTCTTTTGGTCGGCAGTACAGCCCGTCTCAACCGCAAAATTCAAAAGGACACGTTCTGTTTCCGCATATTCCTCCGGCGCATGCGGCGCCGTCTTTCTCATATTGGCAAGCAGCGATTCATAGATCGGCTTTGCACCCATCAGATCCGCCATCAGATAGGCACAAACCGCCACCAGGGAAACGGTCAGCATCTGGGTCAGCGAACCCGACATTTCCACGATCAAAACAATCCCGGTAACCGGTGCGCGTACAATCGCCGTAAACATGCCAACCATGCCCAAAAACACAAAGTTGATAAAATATTCTTCATCGAGCCCGATCATCTTTGCGAAAATGCTGCCCGCCAATGCGCCCAGCACCAATAACGGAAAGAAAATTCCCCCCGGCGCACCGCTTCCAAACGAAATCATCGAAAACAAAAACTTTGCGACAAGCAATAAAACCATCGTCCCCAGCGCTAGCTTATGGGTAAGCAGAGCCTCCACCACGCCGTGACCGCCGCCGGTAATCTCCGGCAGGCAAAATCCAAAAAGCCCGGCAAACAGGAACGGAATTACCATCACATAAGGGCGCTTTAGAAACGTAATCCTTCGATAGGCTTGCTGCGCGGCGAGCAGCGTGTTGTTATAAATCCAGCCGCAAACGCCAAGGATAATCCCTAACAACGGCAGATACAGATAATAGCGGAGCGGCAGAGGGCTGAGCATGTGGCTGCCGAACACCGAATCCATTCCAAAAAACAGCTTGCTGACTACATCTGCCGTGACCGCCGAGGACAGCGCCGACAAAAGCACACTGACCGAGAAATTTTTATGAACCTCCTCCAGAGAAAACAGCATCCCGGCAAGCGGCGCATTAAACGCCGCAGCCAATCCGGCGCTGGCGCCGCAAGTTAAAAGATACCGTTTTTCGGTCTCATCACGCCTAAGTCCCTTGGCAATGCCTTCACCGGCCGCCGCACCCAGCTGAATGGAGGGACCCTCTCTGCCAAGCGATAGCCCGGCGCCGATTGCCAATGCGCCGCCTGCAATCTTTCCCAACATGATCCGCCACCACGAAACCTGAAAAAAACCTAAAATCTGTCCCTCGACCTGCGGAATACCGCTGCCCTTAATCATGGGTTCTTTTTCCGCTAAATATCCCACAAAAATTCCGATCAGAATCAGCAAGGCAAACACCATGACAACCGTCCACGCATGTGCTTTTGCGGCCGCATAAATCATTTTGGAAAACAGCTCCGCACGGCTGAGCAAAAGCCGGTAAAGCGAGACAATCACACCGGCGGCGACGCCGACCAAAATTCCCTGCCACACCAGCCGATACTTTAAATTTTTAACCAGCCGCAAAACATGGTATTCTTTTTCTTGTTTCATACAGTATCTCACCCGCAAAATGACCGGCTGCACACTCAGCCGGTCATAATTTTTTCAACAACCCTACTTTAAAACGCGCTTTACATCATAGTGCCGCACCGTATCGACCAAATAAGCACCGGCCGAGAAGGCCATGGCTGCAATCATAATCACCAGCAGAACCGTAGACCATACATGCGGCATATCACTCCACAAAATCATCAGAAAGACAATCGCATAAAAGATCACGGTTGCCGCTTTGCCGTACCAATTAGAATGCACTACAATCTTTTTGAGATACAAAATGCCGCCAATGACAATCATGCTGACCTCTTTCAAAAGTACAACCAAAATGATCCAATAGGGAACAATTCTGGCAATGGCAAGCGAGACGATCACCGCAATCTGCATCAGCTTGTCCACAAACGGATCATAAATCTTACCAAAGTTTGTTATCATATTAAAATGTCTGGCAATATACCCATCTACCACATCCGTTACGCCGGACAGCACAAAAACCGCTGCCGCACCCGGCAAATTTTGCGCACCAAGCACAAGGTACACAAAAATCGGTACCAAAAGCAATCTGGCGGTCGTCAGAATATTCGGTATCATAATTCTCCCTCCTGCAGCGATAAAAACAGCTGATAAATCACAGGCTCTTTCTTTTTGAGATTGATAGGTTTCATCTCCGGCGTTGTAAAACCGTGGGTCGTGCTGCCGGACGCCAGCAATGCCTCGTCAGAGACGCGAATGACCCGGTAGTTAAACTTACACTTTGCCGCGCTCAGTTCCTTAAGGCAAACCTCAACCCAAACTTCATCTCCATACCTTGCGCCGCAGTAAAACCGGCAGTAACAATCCACCAGCGGCAGCCAAACGCCCTTTTTCTCGATCGCATCATAGGACATGCCCGACGTTCTAAAAAACTCCGTTCTTCCCACCTCAAACCAAGGAAAATACCTGGAATGATGCACCACACCCATCCGATCTGTTTCGCAGTAACGAACTTGCAGCTTGGTTCGGAACATACCGATTTTCACAACCTTTCTGCTTTGGCAGATAGCCGCCAAGGCAACGCGGCAACGCCGCTATATAATCTTTGCAACGCCGCTGTACACCCTACCGCGCACGCCGTCAATGGTAATCGTTGTGCCGTTCTTTAAAATGTTGGTTGCCCCGGCCGCACCGCATATCACCGGAATATCCAGCGTCATGCCGACAACGGCAGCGTGGGAACTGAGTCCCGGCTTTTCGGTGATAATTGCAGAGGCCTTGCGCAAAATTGAAATGATGTCATTGCTGGTCTCAGGGATTACCAGAATATCGCCTGCCTCAAAATTATTTAACGCCTCGGCCGTATTCTGCGCCACACAAACCTTGCCGCAGACTGCTTTCCCGGAGCTGCTGGTACCGCTGAGCAGGATATCGCCCACCAGCTGCACCTTTAAAATATTGGTCGTTCCGCTGATCCCCACCGAGGTACCGCCGGTGATTACCACAACATCACCCTTTTCAATCAACGAGGTCTGCTTGACCGCCTGATCCACCACATGGTCAAACAATGCATCCGAGGTCTTTTTCATCTCCGTATGAATCGGTGTAACCCCCCAGGAAAGCGCCAGCTGACGGTATACCTGGTCGCTCATGCAACCGGCAATGATTGGGCACTTGGGGCGAAACCCCGAAAGCACGCGCGGTGTAAAGCCCGACTTGCTGACTGTGATAATGGCAGCCGCGCCCAAATCGTGTGCCGTCGTGCACGCCGAATGGCAGATAGCATTGGTAACATCCATACCGCCCATCAAGTGTCTGCCCTCAAAGCGCTTGATATAGTTGATATCCTCTTCCGCCTTGACGCAGATCTGCGCCATTGTTTTCAGCGCTCTGACCGGGTACTCACCCACCGCCGTCTCGCCGGAGAGCATCACGGCCGAGGTGCCGTCATATACCGCATTGGCAACATCAGAGGTCTCCGCACGGGTCGGCCGCGGATTGTGCGTCATCGACTCTAACATCTGGGTCGCTGTAATGACGCGCCGTCCGCTGCGATAGCATTTTTCAATCAGTTCTTTTTGTACCGAGGGAAGCTCCTCAAACGGAATCTCAACCCCCATATCGCCGCGCGCCACCATAATCCCCTCACAGGTTTTGATGATATGATCCGCGTTGTTAACGCCCTGGCGGTTTTCAATCTTGGCAATGACCTGAATCGTCTCCGCACCGCACTGTTCCAGCACCCTCTTAATCTCCAAAACATCGTAGGCGCTGCGCACAAAAGAGGCTGCAATAAAGTCAACGCCCTGCTCCACGCCGAACCTAATATCGGCGACATCCTTTTCGCTCATATAGTCCATGGTCAGATTCACATCAGGTACGTTGATGCTTTTACGATTGCTCACCAGACCGCCGTTTAACACCTCACAAATCACGTTGCCGCCCTTAATCTGGGTCACGGCCATCTCAATTAAACCGTCATCAATCAAAATACGGGTGCCCTTTTCGACATCCCTGGAAAGACCCGGATAGGTAATGTGCGTCATCTCCTGCGTACCCGGCATCTCCTTCGGTGTCAAGGTGAATTTCTGCCCTTTTTCCAAAATTATTTTTCCGTTTTCAAAATCGCCGGTTCGGATTTCAGGCCCTTTGGTATCCAAAAGAAGGGCAATCGGAAGCCCCAATTCATCACGCATTGCCTTTACGGCGTCAATCCGCCGCTTATGCTCCTCATAGCTGCCGTGTGAAAAATTAAGCCGCGCCGTGTTCATGCCGCCCAGCATCAGCTCCCGCAAAACCTTAGGATCGTCCGTGGCCGGTCCTAAGGTACAAATAATTTTTGTCTTACGTTTCAAGCAAATCCCCCTCCGCTGCATATCCTTTATTATTCGCCGCTCTCTACAACGCCCATCTTGGTATAAACCTTCGCCTTGCCGCGAATCTTGATTGCTGTCGTAACCTCTGTAAATTCTGCAATAAACACCTCGCCGCGATCCAGTTTTTCCGTATGATGAAACTTGGTATCCCGGCCGCTGGTCAGGCCGATGACGGTCACGCCGTCCTCCAGCGCCGCAACGGCAATATACTCTCCCGATCCTGTTTTATTCTCCACCGCTACTCTTCCTCCTGTTCTTTTTGCGGCCGACTTTCGCCGCCTTTCATCTTGCCTTTGATTATAATATATTTCGGTAAATAAAGTCAAGGTAAAAATGGTACAGTTTTTGTCAAGTTTATATATTGAAATTTGTTTTTTCCTGTGCTATACTGTAAAAAAGCAAAAAATTGTATGAAAATGAGGAAAGAAGGTTACTCAAGGTGGAAATTCGTATTGAAAAAACAACAACACCCAAACAAAAACCCACCATGGACAATCTGCCCTTTGGTGAGATTTTTTCCGATCACATGTTTGTGATGGACTACGCGGAGGATAAGGGCTGGTATGACCCCCGCATTGTGCCGTACGGCCCAATCCAATTAGACCCTTCCGCCATGGTATTTCACTACGCGCAGGAAATTTTTGAGGGTCTTAAGGCCTATAAATCCAAGGACGGCCATGTCCGCCTCTTCCGCCCGTATAAAAATTTTGAACGTATGAATCTTTCCGCAGACCGTCTTGCCATTCCGGCGCTTGACGTTGATCTGTGTGTGGAGGCGCTCAAAAAGCTGGTCGCGCTGGATCAGGACTGGATCCCGGAGCAGGAGGGCGCGTCGCTTTACATTCGCCCCTTTATCATCGCAACCGATGAATCCCTGGGTGTCAGACCGTCTCACACATATAAGTTTTTCATCATCTGCTCTCCGAGTGGTCTTTACTACCCGGAAGGTCTTGATCCCGTTAAAATTTATGTAGAGGATCATTATGTCCGCACTGTCCGCGGCGCAACCGGCTTTACCAAGACCGGCGGCAACTACGCAAGCAGCATCAAGGCACAGGTGATTGCCCATGACCGCGGCTATTCTCAGGTACTTTGGCTCGATGGCGTAGAACAAAAGTATGTGGAAGAGGTTGGCTCAATGAACATCTTCTTTAAAATCGGCGGTGAGGTTGTCACCCCGATGTTAAACGGCAGTATTTTGGGCGGCATCACCCGTATGTCCAGCATCGAGCTGCTTAAAAAATGGGGGATCCCCGTTTCCGAACGCCGCATCTCCATCCAGGAAATCTATGACGCATACCAAGACGGCAAGCTGGAGGAATGCTTTGGCACCGGCACCGCGGCAATCATCTCTCCGGTCGGCGAGCTGCGTTGGGAAGACCATGTGATGAAGATTAACAACAACCAAATCGGCGAGGTAACTCAACGTATCTTTGATACCATTACCGGCATCCAGACCGGCGCTCTGCCGGATGACCTTAACTGGGTTGTTACGGTTGAATAATCCATCTGATAACCCCCTGTGCGGCAGCATCCGCACAGGGGGTTATTATTTCCTATCACCTATATGAGGTTAAAATGGGCAAGCGCGTGATAAATCCCCTCTTCGCCGACGCCGCCCGTAATATAATCCGCTGCCTTATCAAGTCCCTTGGCGTGCGGCGTCATGGCAATGCCGCAGCCGACTGTCTCCAGCATCTCCACATCGTTGCCATCGTCTCCAAAGGCGTAGGTATCTTTCATATCAAGATGCAGTGCAGCGATCACGGCGCGGACGCCGACTGCCTTGCTCATATAGGTCTTGCCGACATCGGCGGACAGATTCTTGTGGTGCTGAATCACCGAAAAACGGCCGGCAAACTTCTCTTTCATCGCCTCATACTGCTGCATTTTGGAAAAGGTGATAATCACCTTGTTAATCCGTTTTCCCTCGAGGTCGTCCAGGACAGAAAAGCAATCGGAAAACGGAATGTGATAAATCTCTAAAAATTTACGGAACTTTTCCTCTGCGGCAGCCTGCACATAGCAGGCTTTTGACCCCTCTATGGCGTAGCCGATTCCCTCGTTCTCCATATATTCGATCAGCGTCTTTAAATCCTCTTTTGAGATAAAATCGTTATGAATTTCCTTTCCGTCCACTTCGGCAACCGCGCCGTTCGAGCTGACATAGCAATCAAAATCAATATCAGTTTTTGGAATATAGCAGCGTGATCTGCCGGTTGCAATCCCAACCAGATACCCGTTCTCTTTCAGTCTTGCGATCGCCCGCTTGGTCATCTCAGTCGGCTGGTAAATCTTCAGCCGTTCATCCACCAGGGTTCCGTCCACGTCAAAAAAAACCGCACCTTTATAGTCTTTCATTTGGTTAGGCCCCTCTCTTGTCTCTGTATTCGCTAGCTATTATACCCCAATTCCACAAAAATTGCAACATCAGCATCAAAATACACTTTTTGCACGCAAAGGGGCAGTTTTGCTTTTTGCGCCGCACAATTTACGTGGATAAAACCAATCCGGGACTTGCTTTTTTGACAGAAATCATGTATGATAACAGTATGAACAGCAATCATCCATTTTTACCAATTTCAAAAAAAGATATGCAGGCGCGAAACATAGACAGACTTGATTTTGTCTATGTAATCGGCGATGCCTATGTGGATCATCCAAGCTTTGGTCCTGCCATCATCTCCCGCGTGCTTGAGGATGCCGGCTACACCGTCGGCATCATTGCGCAGCCCGACTGGCACAGCTGTGACGAGATGAAACGGCTGGGTCAGCCAAGGCTCGGCTTTTTGGTTTCTGCCGGGAACATTGATTCGATGGTCAATCACTATACCGCCGCAAAAAAGAGACGGAACACCGATTTTTATTCTCCCGGCGGAGAAATCGGACATCGCCCTGACCGTGCAACCATCGTGTATTCTAACCGTATCCGCGAGGCCTACGGACGAGACGTGCCCATTATCATCGGCGGCATTGAAGCAAGCCTGCGCCGCTTTGCCCACTATGACTATTGGAGCGACCGCGTCCGCCGCAGCATTTTAATTGACAGCGGCGCCGATCTTTTGATCTTTGGCATGGGCGAGCGACAGGTTGTTGAGATTGCCGCTTACCTTGCCGCCGGGGTGCCGGTGCGCAGCATTTGCTCTGTGGCAGGGACGGTCTACCGCGAGGACAAAGCGGAAAATCTGCCGGCGGACACTCTGATTTTGGCAGACTTTTCCACGGTTTCGGGCGACAGAACCGCCTACGCTAAAGCAACCATGCAGCAGTATGAGCAACAGGACGCCGTGCGCGGCAAACCGCTGGCGCAGCTTGACCGGGACTACTATGTCGTACAAAATCCGCCGGCCGCGCCGCTAAGTACCGAAGAGCTGGACGCCGTCTACGACCTGCCCTACGCACGCACTTATCATCCATGCTACGCATCAAAGGGCGGTATCCCGGCAATCGCCGAGGTGCAGTTTTCCCTGACCTCCTGCCGGGGCTGCTACGGCGGCTGCAACTTCTGTGCCTTAACCTATCATCAGGGCAGAACCGTAACCGCCAGGAGCCATGATTCCCTCCTGGCCGAGGCCGCTCTGCTCACAAAGCAAAAAGAGTTTAAGGGCTATATCCACGATGTCGGCGGACCGACCGCCAACTTTCGCGGGCCGTCCTGCAAGGATCAGCTGCAACGCGGCGTCTGCAAAGGCCGGCAATGCCTTTTCCCCACGCCCTGCCAAAACCTGGAGGTTACACACGAGGACTACCGTCTGCTTTTAAAAAAGCTGCGTGCCTTAAAGGGCGTCAAACGGGTTTTTATCCGTTCCGGCATTCGATACGATTACCTGATCTATGATAAAGACGACCGTTTTTTTGAGGATCTCTGCAAATACCACATCAGCGGTCAGCTAAAGGTTGCGCCGGAGCATATCTCTGATCACGTGCTAAAGTATATGGGAAAACCCGGCCGCAAGGTCTATGATCGGTTCGCGCAAAAATATGCCGCGATCAATCAGCGGCTCGATAAAAAGCAGTTTTTGGTTCCCTACCTGATGTCGTCCCACCCCGGAAGCCGGCTGCAAGACGCGATTGCTTTGGCAGAATACCTGCGCGATCATCATTTAAATCCTCAGCAGGTGCAGGATTTTTATCCGACCCCCGGCAGTCTTTCCACCTGTATGTACTATACCGGGATTGACCCTAGGGACATGAAGCCGGTCTATGTCCCAAAAACGTACGAAGAAAAACAAATGCAGCGCGCACTGCTGCAATATAAGCGTCCGGAAAACTACGCCCTGGTCTATCGGGCGCTTGTCAAAGCCGGACGCACAGACTTAATCGGAAACAGTCCGAACTGTCTGATTTCCGACCATAAAAAAGGAGCGATGCAAAATGGCAAAAATACTGAGCGGAAAGCTGGTTTCCGCAAGAGTCAAGGAACATTTAAAGGAAGAAGTCGCGGCGCTGACCAAGGCCGGCACAAGACCGGGTCTGGCCGTCGTTCTGGTGGGCGATGATTCCGCATCAAAGGTGTATGTCGCAAACAAGGAAAAGGCATGTGCCGAGCTTTCGATCTATTCCGAAAAATATGTGCTGCCGGCAGAAACCTGCGAGGACGAGCTGCTTGCGCTGATTGAAAAGCTGAATCAGAATCCGAATATCCACGGCATTTTGGTACAGCTGCCGCTGCCAAGACACTTAGACGACAAGACCGTCATTCACCACATCAAGCCGGAAAAGGACGTTGACGCCTTTCATCCCGTCAATGTCGGAAGAATCATGATCGGCGACTTTGATTTTGTGCCCTGCACGCCGGCCGGCGTCATGGAACTGATTGCAGAAAGCGGCGTATCGGTCGCCGGAAAGGAATGCGTGGTGATCGGCAGGAGCAATATTGTCGGAAAACCGATGTCTATGCTGCTTCTGCATCAAAACGGCACCGTGACCGTCTGCCACTCTAAAACGCAGAACCTGAAAGAGGTTACCAAACGCGCCGATATCCTGGTTGCCGCGGTCGGCATCGCCAAGTTTGTAAAGGCCGATATGGTAAAGCCCGGCGCGGTTGTGATTGACGTTGGTATGGATCGTGACGAAAACGGAAAGCTTTGCGGCGACGTAGACTTTGCGGAGGTAGAACCGATTGCCGGTGCGATTACGCCGGTGCCCGGCGGCGTTGGCCCCATGACAATCGCCATGCTGATGCGCAACACCGTGACCGCGGCAAAACGCGCCCACGAAAAGAAAACGCTGTAAAAAAATCCTGCCGTTTGTATGAAAAACGGCAGGATTTTACTTTTATTTTCTAGCCTTTTAAACGCCTTATACGGCCTTTTGCGGCATCACAAAATGCACACCCAGGGCATCATTTTTACATATGGTATGCTGCGGGCATTTTTTTGCACAAATGCCGCAGTTCACGCAGCGCTCCGGGTCAATATACGCAAGGTTATTCTCCAGCGTGATCGCCTCTTTGGGGCAGTTTTTGGCGCAAATACCGCAACCGATACACCCCACCTGACAGGCGGATCGCACATCCTTTCCTTTATCCTTGGAGCTGCATATCACACTGAAGTGACTTTTTGCCGGCAAAATCCGAATAACCTGTTTCGGACATTCCTTGACG
Organism: uncultured Clostridia bacterium; assembly: GCA_934454115.1. Lineage (GTDB taxonomy): Bacteria > Bacillota > Clostridia > Monoglobales > Monoglobaceae > Ructibacterium. Next base: position 16,681 of record CAKSFQ010000003.1, on the reverse strand, counting down.
CAAAGACCGCAGGCAACGCACTTTTCCTCGTCCACGGCGGCAACGCCGCTCTCTGTGGAGATTGCACCAAAGCGACAGACCTTTTCACAGGAGCCATACCCTAAGCAGCCGTAGGCGCAAACCTTTTCGCCGCCGCCAAGCCGCATCGCGGTATGACAATCCATCGGGCCGTCATACTCGAACTTTTCCTTTGCACGATCCGCATTGCCGTTGCATAGAACACGGGCAACCGTTTTTTCCTTTTCCTCCGCGGTCACGCCCAAAATGGCAGCGATCTTCTCCGCCGCAGCGGCGCCGCCGGCCGGACACTGATTGGGCGCCGCCTTACCGGCAGCCAGGGCAGCCGCATAGGCATTACAACCGGCAAATCCGCAGCCGCCGCAGTTTGCGCCGGGCAGCGCCTCTACAATGCGAGGAATCCTTTCGTCCACCTTTACCGCAAATATTTTTGATGCAATGCCCAGCAATGCGCCAAAAAGCAATCCCATACCGCCAATGACCGCAATCGGAACCAAAATCTGACTCATAGCATCGTACCCCCTTTTTTATTTTAAGCGCCAAAACTCAGCCCGGAAAATCCCAAAAACGCAATGGAGAGGAGCGCCGCCGTAATCAAAACGATCGGCATTCCCTTTAAAAAGGACGGAATATCCGAAGATTCCAGCCGCTCCCGTACACCGGCGAACAGTACAATCGCCACCAAAAAGCCGATGGCGGCCGAGGTGCCGTAGGTCAGGGATTTTAAAAAGCTCATCGATGCGCCGCTGAACTTACTGATATTTTGAATCGCAACACCCAGCACGGCGCAGTTGGTTGTAATGAGGGGCAAATAAACGCCCAGTGACTGATAAAGTCCCGGCACGGATTTTTGCAAAAACATTTCCACCAACTGTACCAGCACCGCAATAACCAGGATAAACGCAATGGTTTGCAGATATTCAATATGAAACGGAACGAGCAGATAGTTTTGTACCACCCAGGTGATCGCAGAGGCACAAAGCATGACAAAAATAACGGCAAATCCCATTCCGGCTGCAGTCTCCACCTTTTTGGATACGCCCAAAAAGGGACAAATACCCAAAAACTGTACTAAGACAAAGTTGTTGATGAGTATTGCACCGATACTGATAATGAGTAAATCACGAATCATGCTGTGCACTCTCCTTTCCTCGTTTCCGCCTGTTTGCGATGCCGTTGATGGCGGCAAGCAAAATTCCCAGCGTCAAAAATGCACCCGGCGGCAGAATCATAACAGAGACCGGCATAAAGCCCTCTCCGAAGAGTGAAATTCCCGCAAAGCTGCCGGATCCCAGCACCTCGCGCACCGAGGCAATCAAGGTCAGCGAACCGGTAAAGCCAAGTCCCATGCCAAGACCGTCCAATGCAGAGATTCCGACGCTGTTTTTCGAGGCAAATGCCTCGGCACGGCCGAGAATGATACAATTTACCACAATCAAGGGGATATAGATACCAAGACTCCCGGAAAGCGCCGGTGCATAGGCGTTTAAAAGCATCTGCACCACCGTAACAAAGCCGGCTATAATCACCACATAGGAGGCGATTCTGATTTTACCGGGGATAAAGTTTCTCAGCAGTGAGATTACCATGTTTGAGCAGATCAAAACGGCCGTGGTCGAAAGCCCCATACCGATGGCGTTGGTGACGCCGGTGGTAACGGCCAGGGTCGGGCACATACCCAAAAGCAGAACAAAGGTCGGATTCTCTGTAAGCAATCCGTTTAAAAATGTTTTCCATCCCGATTGTTTCATTGCTCACCGCCCTCCTTTTCCCCTACAAATGCGGCCGCCTCCAGTGCGGTATTTACGCACTTAGTCACCGCCTTTGACGTAATCGTTGCCCCGGAGATCGCGGCAATTTCATTTTCGCCGCCAATGCTGCCCTTTACGACCGAGATTCCGTCATGCAGTCCCCGATACTGATCCGAAAAGGCCGGCTCGGTCGATTTGGCGCCAAGTCCCGGCGTCTCGCTCATACTCATTACCTTGACCTGTGCCACCGTGAAATCACGGTTGACCCCCGTCATGACCGAAATATCACCGCCGTAACCCTCGCTGCACACCACGGTTACCACATAGCCGGCATCCTTTGCCGCATAGACGGAATCGACCGAAACGCCCCCTAACGAGGGTGCAAAATCGGCGGCGTCTGCCTCTTCAAACCCGTTGGCGCCGGGCAGCACCTCGGCCATCGATGTTTCAAACGAAACTTGGTTATTCTTTGCTATGATCGGTGCGGTAACGCTGTTTACAAACGCCAGCAGCGCCGCAATCACCGCACAAATCAAAAGAAGCTTTCCGGTCAGTGTCAAAGTTTCCTTCATGCTGCCGCCTCCTCTCTTTTGGCTGTGCCGAAACGGCGCGGCGCCGTCACCCGATCAATGAGCGGCGTTGCGATGTTCATCAGCAAGATGGAATAGGAAACCCCCTCCGGGTATCCGCCCCATATACGAATCACGACCGTTAAAATGCCGCAGCCCAGAGCAAAGAGAATCTGCCCCTTCGGCGTAGTCGGCGTTGTGGTATAGTCGGTTGCCATGAAAAAGGCGCCCAGCATCAAACCGCCGGAGAGAACCTGGTACAGGGCATCGCCGCTGAATAATCCGTGATGTCCGCCAAAAATCCAGGTTCCAAGCGCCACGGTCGCAATATAAATCACCGGCACACGCAGCCGAATCACGCCGCAAAGCAGCAGATACGCCGCGCCGATTAAAATGGCAAGCGCCGAAGTCTCTCCGATGCAGCCGCCGATGTTACCAAGGAACAAATCAAGATAAGACGGCAGATTCTCCGCCCCGGCAGCATATGCCGCAAGCGGCGTAGCCGTGCTGACCGCGTCTGCCGCGGTATGAATCGGCGCCGGCCAGGTTGTCATCGCCAGCGACCAGGACGCCAGCAAAAACGCACGCGCCCCCAGCGCCGGGTTCATAAAATTATGACCCAGTCCGCCAAAGAACTGCTTGACAATGATAATGGCAAAAAAGGAACCGACAACCGGCATCCAAAGCGGAATCTGCGCCGGAAGGTTAAACGCCAGCAGCATACCGGTCACCGCCGCACTGCCATCGGATACCGTAACCGGCTTTTTTAAAATTTTTTGCCAGAGCCCCTCGAAAATCACACAGGACAATACACTAATCAGGGTAACCCAAAGCGCACGCAAACCAAAGACCAGGCATCCGGCAAGCAGAGACGGCAACAGAGCAATCACAACATGAAGCATAATCCCGGAAACGGTCTCCTTGCCTGCAATATGCGGCGCGTGGGACACCACCAATTTTTCTTCCATCTTATTTCCCTCCCTGTTTCGTCTGCATTGCACGCATCTTTCCCTTTGCGACCTTAATCTGCTGCACCTGGCGCCGTTTTGACGGGCAGACAAAGGCGCAGCTGCCGCACTCGATACAATCGTAAATATGCAGCTTATCCAAGGCGTCATAATCATTGATACGTGCCTTTAAATCCAGTAAATTCGGCTGCAGCTGCATGGGACAGACATAGACGCACTTTGCACAGCGGATACATGCGCTCTCCTTGGCAAGATGCGCCGCCTTTTCGCCGAGCGCCAGGATCCCTGAACTCCCTTTAATGACCGGGACGTCCGAATCGGGAACCGCGGTTCCCATCATGGGGCCGCCCATTAAGATTTTTCGCGGCGTCTCGGTGGTACCGCCGGACTGTGCAATCACATAAGAAAACGGCGTACCGATACGAACACGGTAGTTCATCGGCTGCTTCAGGGCGTCGCCGCCCAAGGTAACAATCCGCTGCACAAGCGGCATTTTAAAAGTAACAGCACGCGTAATGGATGCGGCAGTATCGATATTTAAAACGATACACCCCGACTGCCACGGCAGCTGCCCCGGCTTTATCTTTCGCCCGGAGATCGCATCAATCAACTGTTTCTCCGCTCCCTGCGGATATTTCGTTTTGAGCGGCACAATGTGAATTTTGGGGTTTTGGTACTTTGCGGCCGCCTCTTTCATTCTCTCAATGGCAGCCGGCTTATTGTCCTCAATGCCGACATAGCCGCACTGCAGCCCAAAAATCTGTAAGACGATGCAAAGCCCGTCCAAGACCTCCTCCGGGTTTTCCAGCATCACACGATGATCGGAGGTAAGATACGGCTCACATTCCGACCCGTTTACAATCACATAATCGATCTTCGCCTCCGCCGGCGGAGAAAGCTTGACATGGGTCGGAAAGGTCGCACCGCCCATTCCCACTATACCGGCCTCCCGAATCCGGGCAAGGATCTCCTCTTTTGACAAATCGTGATAATCCGCGGATCGATCCAAAACGGACGGATCCATCCGATCCTCAAAATCATTTTCAATCACGATGGCGTCCATCATGACGCCGTTTGGATGCAGCCGTTTTTCAACAGTTTTTACCTTGCCCGAAACGGAAGCATGCAAATTTGCGGAAACAAACCCGTCCGCCTCTGCAATCTTTTGCCCCATAAGAACACTGTCCCCGGTCTTGACACAGGCAACGGCAGGCTTGCCGATGTGCTGCGACAGCGGATAGACCAGCTCCTTCGGCGGCGCCAAATCAATAATGGGTTTTTCGCAGGTATCGGATTTATGATCGGCAGGATGTACGCCGCCGCGAAAACTTCTCATTGCTTTCCCTCCTTTTGATTTTCTGTGATAAATTTGGACTTGACGCGGTATAAGGTTCATGCTTTCTGCGCCATAACATTAGCATAAGTATATCGTTTTCTACCCCGTTTGTCAAGAAAAAGATTCCCGACATCTCCTGTAAAAACGTCGATTTTAAGGCAATTTGATTGATATTTTTTTGACAATGATGCATCGGTTTTTCCGCACAAAACAAAAGAAAGAAAAAACAGAAAAACAGGTGCAAAAAAATGTGTCGAAACAACCAAATAAAGATGGAATTGCAGCAATTTATTGGAAGAATTTGCAGTAGATTTTAAAAAAATTATATAGTATAATGATTCCTGTTTTGAGTATTATGTCTAACCTGACAGAAAGAGGGAGAGACCATGGAAGTCAAATATTTGTTGGACATTGCAGTGATACTGCTCAGCACCAAGCTGCTTGGCTTGCTGACAAGACGGATTCAGATGCCGCAGGTCGTGGGGGCGTTGCTTGCGGGATTGCTTTTAGGGCCGGCGTGTCTCGGCTGGATCGGCGAGACCACGCTTATCAGTAATGTCGCGGAAATCGGCGTCATTGTGCTCATGTTCAGCGCCGGTATGGAAACCGATATTCAGGAATTGAAAAAGTGTGGCATAGCCTCAACAGTGATTGCGGTCATCGGCGTGATTGTCCCGCTGCTGGCCGGTTGGTGGCTGACCTCCTTTTTCAACCCCGGCGCCGACCACACGACAATGCTGCAAAATATTTTTGTCGGCGTTGTGCTGACCGCAACCTCGGTAAGTATCTCAGTCGAAACGTTAAAAGAACTCGGCAAGCTGTCCACAAAATCCGGTAATGCGATTTTGGGCGCTGCCCTAATCGACGATGTTCTAGGTATTATCGCGCTGACGATCATTACCAGCTTTGCAGACTCTTCGGTCAGTCTGGCTATCGTAAGTCTGAAAATACTGGGCTTCTTCGTCTTTTGCGCCGTGGTTGCTCTGATTTTCTGCAAGCTGATTCTTCCGTGGTTTAATAACTATCGGAAGGATTTGCGCCGTTTCCCGATTCTTGCCTTTGCTTTCTGTCTTTTGATGGCATACGCATCCGAAAAGTTTTTCGGTGTATCGGATATCACCGGCGCATTTGTTGCCGGCCTGCTTCTTTCCAACAACCGCCATACCACCTATATGCAAACAAGATTCGATTCCTTGTCCTTTATGCTTTTGTCGCCGGTGTTTTTTGCCAGCGTTGGCTTAAAGGTTGTCATTGATCAAATTGACTCCACTGTGATTTGTTTTACGGTACTCTTGACCCTGGTCGCAATCCTCAGTAAGGTTATCGGCTGCGGCTTGGGCGCAAAGCTTTGCCGCTACACCAATCTTCAGGCCACCAAAATCGGTGTTGGCATGGTATCGCGCGGTGAGGTTGCCCTGATCGTCGCAACCAAAGGTTCCGCGCTTGGTCTGATGCCGGATGCCTTTTTTGCACCGATTATTATCATGGTTGTCGCGACCACGATTCTGACGCCAATTATGCTGAAGCTGATTTACAAGTACCAGGATGCCCATCAAGAGCCGATGGTACAGAGCGGCCTGGTAGAACGATTTGAAGAACGGCGGTATCTGGAGGATATCACACAGGAAACCCTGCGCCGGCACGAGGATATGAAGGAACAGCTTAAAAAAGAAAAAGGTAAAAATAAAAAGAATTTCTGAAAAGGTTTGAAACGACAAAAGACGGGTCATCACGGTTTGTGATGACCCGTCTTTTGGAGCAATCGGGAGTACAGGCATAATCTTGGATTAGCAGCATAAAATAGCCCACGAATATGTCCGCGCCCCCAATCGTGCGGATGTTTTTGCAAAAAAAGGAGCAAAGAAAGCTTTGCTCCGCGTGGCGTCCCAGATAGGAATCGAACCTACGGCGTTTCGCTTAGGAGGCGAACCCTCTATCCTACTGAGGTACTGGGACATAGGAAAACTGCTTACTTATCATACGCTATTTATCCCGTTTTGTCAAGTAAATACAATAAAATTTCGGTTAGAAAGATAAAGAAAATTATTTTAAAAATTTAGAAAATGTTAAGATATGCTTTATAGAAAAGATAAACAGAGGTTTTATAATAGTTTATGTAAGGCAGAGAGATCGGCGGCCGGTTGCTTTTCTTTTCCTTAGGCACAACCGGGCATAACGGGCTTGATCCCCGTGTGCCGGGCATATTGCGTTCAGCGCTTGTATGCCGCGTTTTGGATAGTGGCTCACACCAAAGCGTTTCAATTTTGAGTCGGAAAGGTATGAAAGAAATGAAAACTATTTTAAAAACCAGATATGCAAGGATTGCTTGTGCTGCAATGGCCGGTGTGGCGCTATTGACTGCGGCAGTGTTTGCAAACTACGAAAATGCAAACGGTTATAATGTTTGTAAAAACGCATTAAAGAATATTGCATTTCAAAACAATGCCACCATACAGATGAATATGGAAATGAAGCTTGATGAAGAAAAAATCGCATCGATGGAGAGAGTTTATCGCTTTGCGGACAGCGACAGACCGTACAAGCAATATCGCTCCAATAAGTCGACGGAACTTAACGCGGATGGCTCTTATGAGAGCTATCAGAGCGAATCTTATATCGGCGAAAAAGATTCGATCAGTATTTATACGAACGAAAACGGAACTCAGGCATACCGCAACGAATATTCGGAACCGTATGGCACATCTTCTGCCGGGATTTTGGATCCGAATGATGCAACCACACAAAAGCTTGTGACATTTTTGGAGAAGATTGCAGATACGATGGTCGGCGATTTAAAAAACAGCTTTATTATGACGGAGTCAAGCGGCGGTAGCCATACGTACGAGGTGTTACTCAGCGGTGCACAGATGCCGGATTGGGTATCCTCCGGACTTTCGCTGCTGGTTTCCAATATCAAGGACTCGACCGAACGGAGTCGCCGGGACATGCTGGAGAACCCGGAGGATTATGTGGACTATGAAGCCGGTATTGATGAAAAACTCTATGATGCAATGTTTGTCGGCGGAGATCCTGTGTTAGACAGGGTTTCCGGCATCATGTCAGTGGATGCGGAAGGGTTCCCGACACGGGCAGATGGTCGGATTATTGTAACCGGTTTTGACGGTCAGGGTCAGGAGCATCGCATGACAATTTCATTCACGCTTGAGTCTTCCGACATTGGAACAACAACCATTGCGGAGGTGGATCTGGGAGCTTTGCCGCTTATCTCCTATGATAAAAATGGCGTTACAACAATGCAGATTCCGAGCGGCGCGTCCGAAGAGACCGTAAGGCAGGTAATGGAAGAGGCGAAAGAACGTGCCTCCTACGGCCAGAGCGTTACTGTACGCAATGCGGACGGAACCGAAACCGTACTATCCGCGGATGACCGCGAAAACAAATAACAGCAATAACAAATCCCCCTTTCTTTGTTCGCAGCAGAGCCAGATTTGGCTCTGCTTTGCGGCGATTGAATCAGAAAAAATCGAATAGGAGAACGGCAATGGAACATATTTTAGAGATCAATAACTTAAAAAAGCTGTATAAAAACGGCCGTGGGGTGGAGAATGTTTCGCTTACGGTGCATAGAGGAGAAGTTGTCGGGCTTTTAGGACCGAACGGATCCGGAAAAACAACGACCATGCGTGTGATCACGGGACTCAGCACGCCTAACAGCGGCAGCGTTAAAATATTCGGCGAGGACATTTTAGAGAATTATGAGAAGGCCGCAGAAAAAATGGGAGCGCTCATCGAGATGCCGGCAATCCACCTCAATATGACCGCGTGGCAGAATTTGAAGATGGCCGCAGCTTATTATGACGGGGTTGACGATGATCGTATTCGGTACATTTTGTCTTTGGTGCATCTGGATCACTATCGCAATGATAAAACAGGCCGGTTTTCACTTGGCATGAAGCAGCGGCTTGGTATTGCTCTTGCGCTGCTGTCCAATCCGGAATTTGTTGTTTTGGATGAACCGGCAAATGGTCTGGATATTGAAGGAATCATCCAAATCCGTGAGATGATTACGGCGCTTTGCGAAAAGCATGGCGTTGCTTTTTTGCTTGCCAGCCATATCGCTTCAGAGCTGGAGAAAACCTGTCATAAAATTGCGGTGCTGCACGAGGGAAAAATGCTGGCCTTTGAGAGCATGGAGCGGGCATTACAATTCCACCCGAGTCTGGAAGATTATTTTTTAAGCGTGGTGCGCAGTGAGAGAGGAGGCGTTGCTCTGTGAAAAAATATTGGATTGGTACCATGAATGAATGGAAAAAGCTTCTTGCGAGAAAAAAATATCTGGTACTGTTGCTGATTGGGGTAGCAATCAGTTTGGTTAATATTTTAGGTAAGGTGCTTTTAAACCGCGTCAGCAAAGGCAGCGTGAATCTTGGCGGTTCCAACGCTGCGATGGCGATGATGACGCTATTTATCGAATTTTTAACGCCGCTTGTTTCGATGATGGCGGTTTGCGATTTGTTTGCAACCGAGATTCAGGATGGGACGTTAAAGGCGGCTCTGCTGCGGCCGATCAGCCGTTTCAAGATCTATGCGGCCAAAATCAGCGCAGTCACCCTGCTAGCCTTATGTTATTTGCTGATTCTTTGCGTTACGGCGCTTGGTATGGACTTTCTGATTGCGGGCCAAAGACAGAATATTCTCTATCCCCTTGGCGCATACCTTTTGGATATCGTGCCGTTGTTTGTGGTGATTTTGATGGCGGCATGCATCAACCAATTCGGAAAAAGCTCGACAATGGCGATGTTTTCGTGTATAATAATCTATATCCTGTTATATGTTGCGGGAATTTTTATCCCACACCTGAGTGGTCTGTTGTTTACCGGATACATGAAGTGGCATACCCTGTGGCTCGGATATACGCTTCCCTTTGGAGCAATCAGCGCAAAGGTTGCAATTCTTGCCGGTTATGGGCTGATCTTCTTCTCCGGAGGCTACTATTTGTTTTTAAAACGGGAGGTATAAGGCTCTAACGGGAAAACATTTTTTGTCGGGAGGATAGACTGATGTCCTTAAAGCGTAAATTCTTGATTTGCTCTTTGGTGATGCTGCTGGTGCCCGTATTGCTGATTCTTTTGTTGTCGGTATGCCTGGTAGCGGTTTTTGCCCTTTTGCACCCCTTTTCTTTGGATGAGGGCATTACACTTTCCAATCCGGCGGTTATGCGTTATATTATTTTATGGGCGCTGATGGCGATTGCTGTGGTGCTCACTACCGGCGCTATCGTCACAGCTTATCTGTCACGCAGTATTCTCCGACCCATCTCGGAAATTACGGTTGCGATGGAACATATGAAAAATGGTGACCTGACCTACGAATTTTCCGGGTCGGAGGACGCTGAGCTAAAGGAGCTTTGCGGATCCTTTGAGGCGCTACGGCTGCATCTTCAAAAGAATGTAAAGGAAAATCTTCGTTGGGAGCAGGAACAAAAAATGTTACTTGCCAATATCTCGCATGATATTAAGACGCCGGTCACCTCAATCCGGGGATATGTCGAGGGAATCATGGAGGGGATTGCCGATACGCCGGAAAAGATGGAGCGTTATCTGACAACCATCCATCAAAAGGCATCGGCCATTGAAACCATGGTAAATCACCTGTCTTTGTACTCCCAGCTGGAGCTGCAAAAGATTCCCTATCATATGAAAACGGGAGATGTTTTTGCATTTTTAAAACAGACCTTACAGGAATTTGAACTGGAGCTGCAGGACGGCGGTATGTGCCTCACGTACGAAATTCCAAGGACACCCTGTTTTGTGCGTTTTGACGCCGAAAAGCTGCGGCGTGTATACAGTAACATTATTACCAACGCCATTAAGTATAAGGACGGAGAGAAAGGCAGCCTTCATGTTGCGGCACAGGAGATCCAGGGAGGCGTGACGATTTCTTTTTCCGATCATGGAATCGGAATCAAGGCCGCGGAGCAGGAAAAGGTCTTTGAGGGGTTTTACCGCAGCGATCCCTCACGAAACAACAAGATTGAAGGAAATGGTCTGGGACTTGCCATCTGCCGGCAGATTATTGCGGCGCATAACGGAAAAATATGGATCCGCAGCGAGGAGGGGCGTGGAACCTGTGTGACGGTGTTTCTTCCGACCTTGCAGACCAACCGATCAAAGGAGAATCAGGTATGAAAATTTTAATTATTGAAGATGACAGAAGTATTGCGGAATTGGAGCGGGATTATCTTCAGGCAAACGATTTTGAATGTGATATCGCTGCGGATGGAGAGCGTGGTTTGCAAATGGCGCTCACCGGCGATTATGCGCTGGTGATAGTCGATATCATGCTCCCTAAACGTGATGGGTTCTCTGTTTGCACACAGCTGCGCAAGGAAAAGGATGTTCCGATCATCTTTCTTTCGGCAAAGAATGAGGATATTGATAAGGTGCGCGGTCTTGGGCTCGGCGCGGATGACTACATGACAAAGCCGTTTTCGCCTTCAGAACTGGTCGCAAGAGTTAAGGGACATATTGCACGCTATGAGAAACTGGTCAATAAATCCGGCGAAAAAAAACCAAATGTGATTCACGTAAGGGATTTAAAGATCGACAAGGATGCACATCGAGTCTTTATATGTGGTCAAGAGGTGATGATGCCGGTCAGAGAATTTGAACTGCTGCTCTTCTTGGCGGAAAACCCGAATATAGTTTTTAGTAAAGAGCGGTTGTTTGACCGCCTTTGGGGCATGGATGCTATGGGTGATGTTTCGACGGTCACGGTACATGTCCAAAGAATCCGGGATAAGATAGAGAAAAAGGACGGCAGTCAAAAATATATTGAGACCGTATGGGGCGCCGGCTACCGATTCCGGGTGTAGAGCAGAAAAGACGAAAATATACGTGGTATTATCCGGAGAGGATTTGTATGCGCCGATATATTTGGGAGGACGGAGATTTGACTTTGTCGAATTTATGGAATTTTATGAAAAAGTTGAAAAATGTATTGACAAGTCCCCTTTCCTGTGATATACTAATCGAGTCGCACCTGAGCGGCACATTTGTGCTCGGAGAGGTGTCCGAGTGGTTTAAGGAGCTAGTCTTGAAAACTAGTGATGCGAAAGCACCCAGAGTTCGAATCTCTGCCTCTCCGCCACTTTAATTTAATATTTTTAAATTCGGAGAAGTACTCAAGTTGGCCGAAGAGGCGCCCCTGCTAAGGGTGTAGGTCGGGAAACCGGCGCGAGGGTTCAAATCCCTCCTTCTCCGCCAAAGAAAAACCCACGAAAAGCGTGCAAATCGCGTGATTTCGTGGGTTTTTTCTTGTTTTGACTTGACGATAAATTACGATAAATTACTTTATTTTTACGCTTGTTGGTAGTCAAAAAGTAGTCAAATTTTAGGTCGATGATTCATAATTTTCATTGATATAGTCAAGTAATTTTTCTGTGGATTGTGTCAGCCGGGTTCCTGAAAGATGGGTGTAGATATCCAGTGTTGTTTTTATGTCAGCGTGGCCGAGCCAATTTGAGGTTTACACAAAATGAGGGATTGCCCCCGCTCTGTATGTTAATATCTGTTTCTTCTGACCGATTTGTTGATTTTTGCAATTTCCTTAAGTTTCGCCCTTTTGGCTTCAAGGTATCGGCTGTTGTCCACCGCATAGTCATTTTCGTTTTTCAGTTTCCGATAGGATTCAAGACGGGCTTCATCAAGTGTTCCGTCCGCAATTGCCCGCCGAACAGCACAGCCCGGCTCTGCTGTGTGGGTGCAATCGGCATATTTACATGCATGGGATAATTTCTCAATGTCCGAAAAAGCCGTGCCAATGCCGTCACTGCTATCCCACATACCAAGTTCGCGCATACCCGGTGTATCAATGACAAAAGCGACGTTTGGAAGTGTAATCAGTTCACGATGTGTCGTTGTATGCCGTCCTTTGTCGTCATTCCCGATTTCGCATGTAGCAATTCTGTCTGTACCGGTCAGCTTGTTGATAAGCGTTGACTTTCCGACACCGGACGAACCAATGAATGCCACGGTTTTGCCCGGCAGAATATATGTCATAACCGCTTCATAGTCCCCGTCAAGCGAGGAAATTGCCAGAACATCCACACCCGGCGCAGCATTTTGCACTTGGGTGATTTTGCTTTCTACATCGGAACAAAGATCCGATTTTGTCAGAATCACCACGGGTGTTGCACCACTGTCATATGTAACAGACAGATACCGTTCCAGCCGCCGTATATTAAAGTTGTTATTGAGCGACATGCAGATAAAAGCGGTATCAATATTGGCAGCAACGACCTGTTCCCGGTTTCCTGTACCCGCCGCTTTTCGGATAAAGCAGCTCTTTCGCGGAAACAGACCCGTAATGACCGCATTGCTGTTGTCCTCCGGCCACTCGGCAATGACATAATCGCCGACCGCGGGATAGTCGGATACGGTTTTTACATCATATCTGTATTTGCCGGATACAGTAGCTGCCTTTACCTCTGTATTGTTGCTGATTTTATACATTCCTTTTTCCTGCGAGATGACTCTCGCCCGCAATTCGTTCATTACAATCTCCTATCTCGTCAGTCCGGCTACAGCTTTTTAATAGGATGTCTAACAACCGTTTTCCATTTTCCGGTTTCGTTTTCCTTGGGTCTGACAAATAGATTTCGTGGTGCAGCCGTATGTCATCAACCTTGTACTAATTTTAAGAACCTCTTATCATTCTGCTGCTCATTGGTTAAAAACTCTCCGTCCTTAAACAAGGCATAAGATGTACATGGGCTCGGAACGGACTGTGCCTGCTCTTTGCTTTCTATTTTAATTGCTTTAAAAGGGATGCTGTTATCGCTTGCAACTTGTTCAAGTATTGGCACATATTTTCCATTAAACGGACATTGATTTGTATAGTATAAAACATAACCCATATCATCAATACGAGGATGCTTAGCGCACTCTTTAAACTGTGGTACGTCAGATTTTTCATCAAATGGTAAGTACATTAAATTAATACCTGCATCTGAAATATCCGCAACTTTGAATCCCTTATATGCTAAATGTTTAGGATCTGAAAGAAACGGTTTCTTCTTAGCCGAAGACAGAATACAAAGTCCGACTTTCCCCTTTGCTTTACTATCTTCAATACACTTGTTTAACAAATCATTTGAGTATCCGTGTCCCTTAAATGAACCCGATACCCAAAAACAATCTATATACATAAACCTCGGTGCAATAATAGGAACCCATGCGTTTTCAGCCGGAATGTATTCGATAAAGCATTTGCCGCGTTCCTCACTGCGATAGAAAACAAGTCCATCATCAAAGCGCTGCTTGAGCCATTCCTTTTTTGCAACACTCTGCTTGCCAGACATGGCGCAGCAGATATGTTCCTTGTCAATATTTTCTTTTGTGATCCGAATATAGTTCATCGGTTATTCCTCCAATGCCGTTGTTCTTTCGTTTTGGTTTTGGCGACGGCAATTCATCGTACATTGCCTCAAAGAGTTTTGTAAGGAACTCTTTGCTGTCAACTTCATCAACCAACAGCATTTCTTTCGCTCCGTCATACGGGAAATCATAATTAGCTGCCGGCATATGTTCCAAAGCGGATTTTGTTTGCTTTACAAGCAATCTGTCATCATATATTCCGCCAACGATTTTACCGCGATAATAAATAATATATTCTCCCATCATAGACCTATAAGAGATATCATCTAAATCGGATAACTGCTCCAAAATATAATCAAGATATTTTTTACTTGAAGCCACTGGTTTTACACCACCTTTTGCATTGCTTAATTCTTGCAGTCCATTGTTTTACGAAAACTGCAATCGCTGCATAATAACCCGCATTTTGACTCTATCATAATCATATTCCTCCTGTTCAGAACAGTTGTCCCGGCAGTTTCAGTTTTTCTTTCTTCGGGAAGGTTGATTCAAACTGTTCAAAACCCTTCGGGTTCTTCTCACAGACAAAATAGCCCTCCGGGTCTTTGTAGGTACCGGAAATGCCATCCAAAAAGCCGGGAGTCAACTCCTTGATGAGAAAATAGTCCGCCTCCGGATCGTCCGCATAGCGAACGCCCTTTGTTTTGGCCGGTGCAAAGCCGGATTTACCGTAAAACAGAATATTGCCTGTGATGGCAAGCGCACCGGCGCCCAGTTCGCAGGCTTTTTCCATAGAATAATCCAGAAGCCGCTTTCCGTAGCCCTGCCGTTTATATTTGGGTGCAATGCTGATGGGTCCGAAAGTCATAATCGGCACCTTTTTTCCGTCGTCACACTCAATTTCCGACCGCACATAGATGACCTGTCCGATCAGCTCGCCGCCAAACTCCATAACAAAGTCCAGCTCCGGCACAAATGCAGGATCGTCCCGATAGCAATGCAGCACATAATGCTCCATGCAGCCGGGTTGGTAAACATTCCAGAATGACTCGCGAGTCAGGTTCTCGACATTTTTGTAATCGTCTTTTGTTTCAAGATGAATGATGATATTTTTTTCTGACATAGTTTTTCTCCTTTTGCCAATTAATGTTCATTAGTTGCAGTATAATCTTATTTTTTTTGAATTGTCAAGAAAAACACAAAAATTCGGATATAGTTTCAGAATAAAGGACTTTTGTTTATTGCCGACAGCAGAATATTCTCGATAAAGTCAATGCGGTTATGTACTGCCGGTTTGAAGTAGGCAGATACTGCGGCAACGACTTTCTCGTTCGGATCAACATAGATCACATTGTCGCTGTCACCGATTGCGGCATAAGTACAGTTCCTTTTCACTTCAAAGAATGATTCGTGTGATCTCCATCGTCACGATTTTCAGCACTGCGCCGCTCGACATCACATAGAACCAAACCTCGCGCATCTTTTGCGTTTTTGCAATCGGCGTAGCAATGGCGGCAATGATAATCAGCAGCGCACCGATACAGCCGACGATGGTGGGCACACTGACGAGCGGGAACAGTCCCGGTGCGCAGCTTCCGTCGATGGCGTGCTGAATAGTCTTATCCAAACCGTCCCGTGCTGCCGCAAAGCAGCAGACCACAAGTCCGAAAACCAGCACTATAACACTTCTGCATCCCCAATACTCAATATTTGCACGGTTAAAGACTGAATAGACGATAAATCCGAGCAGAGCAAGAATCATAAGCGTTGTCGCCGAGGTGACGGCATTTCCAAAATAGAGTTTCATAGTGTTCTTCCCGGCTTTCTGTAATCTGATTCGATTTTCTCAATAAAGCGGTCAATGTGTGCACGAAGCCGGGGCGCAATGCTTTCTTTATCGGTTGCCCCATCGTAAACGCTGTATAGCAGGAACATTGGACCGTAAAATTCAAGCGCCAACTGCATAGCAGCATCATCGGAATCCGTCAGCTTTCGAAAAATTGCCGCCATATACTCGGTAGGTCCGGTCGCCAGATAATCGTGATAAAGCTTAGCAAGCTTTGGATCGCGGTATTGCTCTAATGTCAGCATTTTTCGAAAATTTGAGGGAAAATGCTCTTTTGTCCAATGGTTAAACTGCGCCATAGCGTAGGCACGGATCTTTTCAATCGGTGTGTGCAAATAAGCTTCCGCAAAACCGTCCGGCTCCACCTCCGGCATTTCATATTCTTCGGCTCGTTCATAGTCCATTTTGTTCATCCGTTCCACAATGCTGCTAAGTATATCCTGTTTGCTCGTATAGTGCTTATACAAAGCGCCTTTGGTGATTCCCAGTTCACCCGCAATATCGCTCATAGAAGTTCCCAAATATCCGCTCTGTGCAAACAATTCAAGTGCAGTTTCCAAGATTCGCTCTTTCGTATTTCCCGCCATAATTTCACTCCTTAAACAATGGTAACCGTTCGGTTACTATAATTATAGCAAACGAACGGTTACTTGTCAAGAGTTTTAAGGAAAATTTTAATGATCAATACGGATAAATAACAGAATTTTTTAGCCTTCCGCTGCCGAAACATATGTAGCATCAGCAACTAAAAAAGCTGAATACCCGGAAGTTCAAACCAAGAATTCAGCTTTTAATTTTAATTTTCAAATTTCGGTGCAGTAACTTCATTACCTGCAAATGCATTAGGCCCGGGAT
>CAKSFQ010000002.1 GCA_934454115.1 uncultured Clostridia bacterium | reverse complement strand
TTTTATTAAATGCTTTAAAAACTTTTTCGGGAACACTCCAAATTCATACAGAAAAGATTGTCATTAATGTGTTTCTGCGAAACCTTGCTCCGTATAACAAATTCATATTTGGGGCAATCCCTCATTTGGAAACGAAAGAGTTTCCGAACAGTGCTTACTCACTGCGGCTGTGCAGAACATGAAGAGAATTGCAAATATCCTTTGGAAGAGGGATTTGCACTTTTTATCAACATGGATTAAAAATCTAATATGTATGACAAAACCCACCTGGAATGGTGGGTTTGTCAGTTGTCTGTGACCATTTAACAATGGTCTGTTTGCTGTGCCTTTTTATTCTGTATTATATTTCTCTTGCTTTGTTTTTTTCAACCTTGCAACTCCTCACACAGTCAATTTATCCTTTAAACAACAATATATAGCACTAGACAAAACCAGTCAACATCCAACCGAAAGATAGAGTGATCCAAACATCTCGACATTAAAACCCAAGCCTTTCCACAAAACAATCAGATGATGTCATCCCTGTACTCGTTGCTATATACCTCCCTGGGATTTGTATTTGCATCGCCGACGGACAACCAGTAAATGTAATCATTTTTGTTTAAATCAATTTCCGCAAATGCAAGGCCGCCGTCTTCATCGGTATGTGATAAAATACGCCCGGACGGACTGATTATTTTGGTTGGATGTATTCCGGAATCATCCTGCTGCCCTGCGCATGCCACTGCGACGTAAACCCCATTTTCTTTTGCTCTTGCAATGTGTCGGTATGTAGGATTCCCGGCGGTCGAAACAAACAGAATCTCAGCGCCTTGCATTGAAAGTTCGTGTGCCGGTTCCGCAAAATACGCATCCCAACAAATTAAAATTCCGATTCTGCCAAAATCCGTATCAAAAACGGGATAAAGATCCCCCGGAACCATTCCTCTTTCATATTCCACTAACGCTTGATGCGTTTTTACATATCTTCCGGCGATTTCTCCCTGTCTATCGATCAGTATGGCTGTGTTATGCTTTAAACCGTTTTCGTCCGTCTCATGATAAGTAAAAATAATATAACACTTATTTTTTTCCGCAAGTTCTTTCATGAACGAACACAAAGTACCACTTATCGGCTCGAACACCTTATCTTCCGGCATTTCTGTAGCACGGTCCGCAATTGTCTCCGGGAACAACACAACATCCGCACCATTTGCTGCTGCCTCGCATACCCCGTTCTCAATTCTTTTGAGGTTGTTTTCATATGTGCTGCTCCGGATTACATCCATATGAACCGATGCGATTTTGACGTTCCTCGCTTTTGGCATTTCGCATTGATTTAATACAGGATTGCTCCAAATCACACTTCCGGCTTGTTTCATTCCCAGCTCTATCCGAGCCTGACACTCTTCTTCGCTGACAAATGTCAGTTCCAGGTATTTTCCGTTCCGTTTCATGTATAATCTTCTTTTCCCATTACCGGCACTGTCCAAAAGTGTAATCAATCCATAAGCTGCCAACTGACTTCTCGCACCGCTGACAGAATATTCCACACAAAACCGATATGCTCCCTTATCGGATATATCTGCCGTAAATTCATATTTTTGCAGAACAGGCTTATCCTTACTTAATGTAAGGATCGCCTTGTTCTCACTTGGGAGCGCGTCCGTGGCAATCACATCGGTTACAGAATCATTTTCTGCGTTTCGAAGCGTCCACCCTTTATTAAAATTTGATATCAAATTACGATTTTCTTTGTCCATTGATGAATCCTCCAATTATTCTTTTTCGGGTTTAATCAGGAGATAATAGGCGCTTCCCCCGCTGCCGGGCGTTTGCATCACGACATGTTCCGTCCCTTTGGGATCGACATGGATGTATTTTTTATAAATGTTTCTGTAGGTTTTTGCTATGCCCGTCGTGCTGAATAAAGGACGATCGTCCGAAACCTTTTCCCATGACGAATCAATAAACCCGGGGGCAGCCCCGCCGCATACAACATACAGATACGCAGGCTTCGTTAAATCAAAGCTATACCAATCGTGGAGGGTATCGGCAAACCTCGGATATTGATAGCCGGAAACTTCCGTGGTTCCAAAGTAATACGCCTTTTGCCATGCCGCGAGGTTCCAATTTTTTAAAAGATTGGTGTAAATCGGAAAATAGCATGCACCTTCCAAACCGATAGCATCGTCACCAAGCTTTATCACGCCATCATCATAGTATGCTTTTGCGCCATCCGAAAAATCATACTTTATCAGTGAATCCCATGTATGCCATGCTTCAGCTTTGTTTTGGCTGTCATCCGTACAGCCGGCCATTAAAACGTCCTCGATATCATCAAATTGAATCGGTCCCAAAAAATTGATATTTCCGATCGGCGCGCGCAGGCTTTTTCCCTTGACAATCACTAAAATTTTGTTGCCTCCCATCCCGCTTAAATCGAGCGTAACATTCTTTCCTTCCCTTTCGATACGGTAGGTTTTTGAATATTTATTTGAAAAATAATAGCTATGAGTCCATGGCTTTGCAATGCCTGTTTTTGTAAATTGATCCTTTGACGGTCTGAGCTTTTCATAATCCTCTTTGGTGTAATTGACCTTGTCTCCTGTGGAAGCATCAATTTTGGTTAATGGATTGACATCAACCCATTCGGATATGAGATCATAGTTTTTAAGTCTCCCGGAAGCATCAACGTCATCCACAGATTTTCCGTTCAGCACGGTATTATAATAGATATCCTCGTCACCGACAACATTCATGTATCTGGCTACGCCGTAAGAACCGATCTCTGACTGAAACCCATTATTTTTTAAGGATTCAACTTTTCCTGTTCCGAGCACAACAATTTCGGCATCATCTGCCAGTGCAAAGGTTATTTTTTCATTACTGCATTGACTGCTTTGGCTATAATAACCATCATTGGGAAGGACAAAATAATCCCAGCCCGTCAAGTCGTCGGCCAGGCTTTCTAACCCCATCTTATTGCCGGAGTTGGTTGCACGGTCACTGCACAGACGCGAACCGAAATTGCTTTCGCCGCCGTTTATTTGGGTTTTGGAATAGAGGCTTAGAGGAATCCGACGGGAAACATTGTTCATTTGATAGGTAAACGTCGCCGCACCGCTTACCATTGTTCCATCGGAGGTGCCGCTGTCTTTCACAAATTTATTGCTTGTGTCCGCGCCCTTTACTTTATGCTTATTCTCATAAATGACATTAAATTTAATGATAATAGTTCTTTTCTTTCCGCTTTGAGACGTTATTTTTATTTTGGTCTCCTTCGTTTTATAATTATGTGCGTAAACAATTCTTTCCGTTCCATCGACTGCTTCGGCAAGAATGCTCGGATATTCGTCTGCCTCCGATTCCGGAATATCAACCGTGTATGTGTCTTTTTCGTTTGAAAACTCTTCCACTTCTTTATCATTTACAAATATTGTGTTTAAATCGGTGGTGTCTGCACGGTAAATCGATTGAATTTTCATTGGTTGCAGCGTATTTTTTTCAGCAATGAATATTTTTATCGTATCCGTACTGTTCTCATCCACATCGCCGATTTCAATACGGTTTGTTCCGGTAATCGGCTCTGTCGTGATCAGATTCTTTAATATATAGTCACTATCATACCTTGCCGTTAAAATCACCGCATTATCCGGCACACCGCTTACATACATCTCTGCTATAAGCTTGTTTTCCGCATCTCTCATATACTTTACCGTGCCAAACTTTGCCTCTTCCGCCAAACAGTAGTTGACCCTGTCACTCCAATCAGATATAACATGGTTCATCGTTGCACGTACCCGAACACTTATATCCTCATCGGTATCCGGTATGACAACATAGGGGCTCTCCACCTGATTGACAATCGATCCGTTGATTTCAACATCATACCCACAGTCGTTTCTGCCATCCCAGGTCACAGTCAGTATACCATCGTTTTTGCTCAGTCTTACATTGGACGGAATCATATCATTGATATGAACAGGATTATTTTCGGACACAATAAGGCAATACGTACCCCGCTGCGCCTTAAGACTGATCCCGTCGGCGCTATTAATCGGCGTCAAACCGATCGCCGGCGAGATGCTGCGTCCGCTCAAATCAACCAACCTATCGACACCATTTCCATCCAAATAACCATTTGAGCCCTTAATAAACACCTCTGCGTCATCATCACTGCTGATGCATAACTGTCCGCACCCCACGGCAATCGTTGCCCTATTTGACGATGTAATCAACGGGGTATTATCTTTATATAATTTTGTACCATCGGTCATCATGATGGAATCACGATTGTAAGTTACTGCCGCTCCATCAAATTTTATCCCGTCGCACGTAACTTCTCCGTCTGTTAAATTCACCAAAACCACGGTATCGCCGTAGGAAAGACGCATACATTTTTTGTCCCCGGAATACGTGACAAGTGCGTCCCTCGCAGCATCATTTTCCTTATATACATTCATTGTTGTGACCATTTTCGTTGAAGCGCATAAGGGAGTCGCAAAGGAAACCCGATCCTGTTCGTTTCTTCCTTCATACGTTTTATTGGTCGGCCAATACTTTCCTTTTAAGTCATAAAAACCTGCGTAATACGCAGCTTTTGTATTTTTAGGATATACAACATTTGCCTTTAAACGGGCTAACCCCTTTGTAATGATTGCATAATTATCTCCATACTCCATTGGATTTTCCGAATTAAGCCACCATTTAAACTGCGATTTTTTCTCATTATTTGTTTTCAAATCATCAATAACAATAAAGGTATCCGGGCGTAAATAAACGATGTTTCGAACATACTTTCCGATCGCTTCCGTGTTGCCTGCCGGGCTGTTAAGATACGCATCAGTTGCGTCTCCCGTAAGACTGTCAAAGCTCATGTGGTTTGCAAACTGCACGAGCCTCCCCTTTGCATCCAGCGTATCGTTTGAGCCGTTTTCATCCGTATAATATCCCTGACCGTCCGTATCATCCGTTGTGATTGTATTATGCGCAAAGGTTTTTCTTGTTATATTATTATCATGAGTTGTATGATACGAGTCATAATATCCGCTTTTTATCGCTAAGTTTTCACCGTACGCCTGAATGATAAAACTGTTTTGATCGGCATGGGAATGATTGTACGATCCCCACGGACTGGATTTAAAGGTAAACTGAATTCGGTTTGAATCAATAAGGTCATTGGTCATCACTGCCCATCCTATATCCTTAAATTCATGTGAAAGCGGATAATCGGTCGGAACATGTGCCGTTACCTGCATTCGGTATAGCAAATAGTAATTGCTGAACGATGTGTCAATACCACCCGTTTGTTCTGCAAGCCACTTGGCAACAGGATTCCCGGTAAAAGCGGCGATCCGGTTCATCGCTTGCGATGAATACCCGCCTTCCTCTGCTTTATACCTGTTCGAACCGTCGCCGAACGAACCGTAAGATCCCTCCGGATACACATAGAGCGACCATAAATATTGATTTTGCATCCATGCGCTTTTATATAAATCCAAAACGCCGGATATGGCAAGCGCGTCCATAAATTCTCCGCCGCTGTTCGTGCTGTACTGCCAATAATCCGTCCCCTGTGACCAGCCGCCGTCCTGTTCCGACCAAGGCGGAAGTACTGCCGTATATACCGGAATCACATCTTTTAACCAACGAGACGCATCGGGAATGTCACCGTACATTGCAAGTCCAATCACACCAATATATCCAAGTGCAGTCCACCCATGCGAGTAGTAAGGGTCGATGCGAATAGAGTCCGCCAGCCCAATAATACGATTCGTTCGTCCTTGAATCATCATTTGCACTATCTTTTTTTCATTCTCATATTCTGATCTTTGAATCAGGTCATAAACCCAGTCATAAGCCATTGCGGTTTTTAATGCGATGTCCCTGTAAGCCTGGTCTTGCTTCGTGTAAGACGTGGCTCCTGTTTTGTCATCCCAATCCCATTTAGATACGGCAGCCATAAGATCAATTGCAAAGTCACCGATCTCTTTTTCTCCGGTTAAGAGGTAAGCAAACGCAGTCGTTTGAATCATACCGGTCATGACAGAGGTTTGTCCTGAAATATCAGAATCATTTACCTTCGGTTCTGAAGGAATGGCGCCGTTTTCTACATACTCTCTCGCTTTCTCCACCGTCTCGTCAAAGATCAGCTTTGCGTTATAATTTTGATTTGAAAAATCTCTAAAATCAGAGAGTTCCCTTTGGGTAGTCCAAACACGCGGATGCGCTTTTGGAACCTTTGCAAGCAGCTTATCAATACCATCTACACAAAACTCATAGGCATTTGGATCGATTCGAAACCTGCGCACATCAGACCACTCGCTTGTCGCACCGTCCGTTGTTTGATACCGCACAGACCAGTAATAATCGACCCCGGTTTTAAACGTACAATCAAAATTGTAAAAATTAACTGCTAATCGCTTTTTTTGATAAATAACCTTTTTAAGGCTTTGGTCGGAGCACACTATCAAATCATAAGTCTTAGCATTTGTGATATACGGCCACGTAAAACTTGGTGGATTCTGTTGAGAGGTATACTTGTTTTCAGGAAAAAAAGGCATATATCCCCCTGATTCTGAAACATACTTATTATCTCCGTCCCAGCCAAGACCGCTTGCATAAACGCCGTAAAGCAACGATGCAAAGATAAAAAAAGTCAATCCCAAAGCTACTAATTTTTTCATAATATCTCCCTTAAAAGCCTTGTGCCGCCGCAAAGCGGCGGCAGCAATCCATTACCTTATTTTTTTGTAAATGCAATCCAGTCTACATTCCATGAACCGCTTACGGCTTCGATAAACATCGTATAGGTTCCGGCCTTTAACTCCACGGTATCCTGTGATACCGCAGCTCTCCAGTCAGACGGTTCGGCGCCCCACGATGCCGTTTGCGGCAAACTCATCTGATAGTTTTTGCCATCCATCAAAATACTGCGCATTGCGCCGCCCTGATCCCAGGCAACATATTTTAGCGCTAATGTATAATCGCCATCCTCCGGAATCTCAACCGTGTATTTAAGGGTCGAACCTTCCTTGTTATGTTCGGTAATACCTGCGCCGCCCGACATAAATTGTCTGGTGTTATAAACTCTGCCGCTCTCAATCTCTTCCGCGTTCTCCGCTTCAATGAATACAGTGGCATCATTCTTAACCCTTTCATGATCTTCCACCTCGTCCGCAGCAAGAATATTGACAGGTACCCTCTCTAAAACAACGGTATTTTCACCCTGGTTATTATCTGCTTTGGAAATAGAAACATCCACATTTTGGATTCCCTTTGTGTCACCGACCTTTAAGCCGCTCATGAACAATCCGTCGCTCATACTCTTTACTGTATACTTAGCGCCGTCCAGGTTGATTTGTCCGCTGTAACTTTCCGTACCGTCCCGTCTCATATAACCCGAAAGTTCAAAGTTCTTCTCGTCCTCGCCTTCAATAACCACCTTGATGCTGCTCTTGCTTTCATCAGATTGGATCAGCTTGCCGTTAAGCATCAGCGTATAATTATCCTTGGCAAGTTCAAACGTTATACCGTCCGCCGCCGAATCCAGTGTGTACACAACGCTCTCGCTTTCATCAAACCCGGAAACACCGGAGTTCTCCTCATCCTTTGCCGACTTTACAGGGATGCCTTGAACCGAACGTCTTGTTGTGCCCTCCGCGGATTTCTTCACCTGATTTTCTGTCCGCTTACCGGAATCAACCATCATACCCTTTTCATATGCAATACCGTATGCATCGGAAATTTTGTTTCCATTATAATCTGTGATCTCCGTTATTTGATCCACATAATCATTATTGGTATCAATGGATATTTTCTGATCTGTATAGGAAGATATGCCAAGTTCATTCTGTCCCATAACTACCGATGCTTTCTTTTCACACTGAATCAGTGTTTTATCTCCCCATTCCAGCATTGTTCCAAGCGATAACATAATACTGTCATCGTTATAGGTTACCGCTGTACCGTCAAACGTAATTCCCTCTTCTGTCGTAATTTTTGTACCGGGCGATTTTAGATTTACAAGAACAACGGTACCGTCCTCAAAGGTCATTTTCATGTAGTCATCATGATACTCCGTATCGACGTACCGCGCCCCTGTTCCATCCTTATGCACATCCATCGTTACAACCATTTTGGTTCGCTCTACACGCGGCGTTGTAAACCACACTCTGGTATGTACATTGGCGGTTGCATAATTACCGGTCGCAGGGACCTCCTTCATGTTGGACATTGCAAAGGTATCGTTATAAAAGGTCTTGATCTTTTGCGGATACTGTACCTTTGCGTCCAGAACAGCGCTACCCTCCTGCAGTCTGGCGCCGCTGCCGTCCTCATACGTCTTTATCGCATGTTCTGCATTCAGCCACCACTCAAACCTCTCCTCGGTGTCACCTTTTGCATCCAGTTCATCCACAACCACAAACACATCCGGTCTGATGTAAATCATACAACGTTCAAACTTGTCGAGATTGCCATCATAGGCCTTCGTGGCGTCGCCTGCCGACATATCGAAGTCGATCTGATTTAAAAATCCCGTCAGCTCACCTTTTGCGTTAAAACTATCATCTAACTGTCCTCTGTTTGTAGCAATCGTAACACTGTTATGCGCACCCGTACTTCTGGTAATGGCCTTATCATGTGCCGAATGAAATGAGTCATAGTATCCGCTCTTTATCGCCAGATTCTGTCCGTACGCCTGTATCAAAAAGCTATTCTGATCCGCCTGTGAATGGTTCCATGATCCATACGGACTCGACTTAAACGTACACTGAATCCGGCTTACGTCAATCAAATCGTTTGACATGACCGTCCAACCAACATCAGAAAACTCATGCGCTAACGGGTATGTTGTCGGCGCCTTTGCCTGCACCTTGCCGCTCTTTGCTGCAGCATAATAAGCGCTAATATTGTTGTAGCCTTCATAGCCGCCCCATTGATCAATCAACCACTTAAGCGTAGGATTGTTATCAAAGGCCAGTTGACGTGCAGCAATATCCCTAGATGGTCCACCGGATTTTCCTCTGTTCGACTCATCGCCAAAGCTGCCGTAGGAACCCGGCGGAAATGCATAAAGCATCCACAGGTACTCGTTTCTGCACCACGCCTTTTGACTGAGATCAATGTATTCGCCAAGCGCTAAAAGCTCGACAAAGTCTTTATTTGACTGAGAGCTCCATTGCCAATAACTTGTGCCCTGCGACCAACCGCCGTCCTGGTACGACCACGGCGGCAAAAACGACACATAGACATCTAATGCAGTTTTCAACCATTCTTCCGCCTCAGGCGCGTCTTTGTATAACGCGAGGGAAATGATCCCGATAAATCCAAACGCGGTCCATCCATGGGAATCATACGGCTCCTTGGGAATGCTGCCAAGCAGACGTTCCATGACCTTAGTTCTTGCGACAACCATATCACGCAGCTGCTTTCTCTCATCTTCTGTCATCAGGTTATACAAAAAGTCATAGGACTCCGCGCCATATAATGCAATTTCCCTGTGTACCTGATCCTGATTTGCATAAGATGTTTCACCGTTTATATCCCACTTTGCTATCTCAGACCAAACCTTAATGGAATATTTTCCGTATTTTTCATCTCCTGTAAGAAGATATGCCAGCGCCGTCTGGCGCCCTTTATTATATTGCTGCGCCACGTTAGTGCGGAACTGTTGAAGAAGCGCGGCGTTGTTGCCCTCATTATTGGGGTCCCTCACAAGTTTGGGTTCCTCCAGCGGTTCGTTGGCGTCAATATATCCATCTGCCTTGCTTAATATTGCATCATAAGCGTTTTTGGAATATGGGTTATCATCTTTCCAGCTTCTGAACTCACCCAGGGTACTCGGCGTTGCATAGATTCTCGGATGCCCATCCGGAATTTTCTCCAAAACCGCGTCCGCCCCCGGATATACAAATTCGTACGCATCGGGAGAAATCCGAAACCGTCTTACATTGGACCAGTTACTGTATTTTTTGCCGTCATAATACCGAACCGCCCAATAATAATTGACGCCTGTTTCAAAGGTAACCGGAAATGTATAATAGTTCTTATCTAAATCATATACACTGTACTCGACCTTTTTCAGTTCCGGATCGCTGCACACAATCAAATCGTATTTGACTGCGTTATTGACATACGGCCACATAAAATCCGGCGCGTTTTGTTCCGAAACATACTGATCGTCCGGCCGGAACGGGGTGCTGCGCCCGGTACCCTTGCAATAATAATCCCACGATTCTTCGCCATCTGATGCCGCATAGGCTATCATATTAAGGCTGCCGATACAACCGAAAATCATGGTAATAGCCAGTACAAGGCTTACAATTCTTCTATTTTTCAACTGCTGCACCTCCCTTTGCGTCTTTTTCTGCGCTGCTATCATTGCTTACGGTGGTTATGTTCACCACTTTTCCTTCCACGTCATAACTGCATTGATATCCCAAGATTGCACATATCTCATCAACGGGGACAAAGATTTGTTTCCCTTTTTCTTCCATTGCAGAAACTGATACCGATTTACCGTCCATGCTCGCAGTCCCGTCTGCCTTTAGCGTAAGCTTACCCGAAGGAGCGACGATAAGACACTCATCTGCTCCTTTACTATATCCCATACGCAGGAAGCTTGCGAGGTTTTTCGCGGTAACCATAATCTTTCCGTCCTTTTCGTACGGCGCCTCTGTGGTGTATTTGTAAACACCGTCAAGGCAAATATTGATTTTACCGCCGACCGCCTCGGTGAACGGCACGGGGATTTTCTCAGACATTGTCCCTTTCCCCTTATCTTCAATCTCCTCATCCAATTGAATGGTACGGGACTTTTCCTTGGTGATACGCACGTAATCAATGACATATCTGCCGCCATACATCTGAGTGCCCAGTGTAATTTTACCAAGCGTACTTCCGGCATCCGTGGTGTAATATCCGGCGTCAGTCACAAGCTCTCTTATGGCCTTTCCTTCATTGAGAAAGCTAAAGTTCATAATTTTCTCGTCAAGGTCAACAATCCATTTTTCTGTATACCAGGTATTGGAACTGATTGTCGCCGGCTCCAAATACTTCTCTCCACACCCTGCGGGGCCGCCGTAGTTAAATACCGTAGCGCCGTTTGACGATATAACAACATTACGGGAAATCATTTTGTCGGAGGCATCGTAAAGTCCCATAACAAACGAGGCAAATTTGCACGCCTGATCCGGCTCCGGTACATACATATATCTGATTTCGACGCCGACAATCCCCTTTTGTCCGCCGGCATTAATACTTACGCCGACACCCGAATAAGAATTATCATAAACGGTATCGTTAAGGACAAGGCAATTCTTTTTTTGTCCCGGCGATGTTTCGTGTTCTTCCAGCGAGACAGTTCCCGCCGTACTGGCGCTGAACTGAACTTCAGCAGGAATGTCCTCGTCATAGAAATCCGAAAACCAAATATCGTTTGCCGCCAGCTTACTCTGGCGCTGCTTATTCTTTTTAGGATCCGTTCTCAGTGCGGCGCCGTATGCACTGTAAGACATCACAAGCATCAGCACGCACACAAGAGAAACGATTCTTTTCATCTTCAATCCAGGCACCTCCTCAATCCTCAATCATCATTACTGCCATCGGTGTTCCGTAGTATTGCTGGATAATAATCTCTGAACAGTCAGCTCCGGTATCCAGATAGGATTTCAGGGCATCCTTATTTGTCGATTCCACATAGGTCTCCCCGTTTTCCTTAACCCGGTATCTGAAATATGGGCCGTACGCACCTGCATTGAGAACCAGCTCACAATCGGCGGATGTTTTTGATGCCAAAACGGACCGATCCCCGTTTGTGGTAAAGTAAACCATGTAACCTTTGTCAAACACATCATATACAAAGCCGCGCCGATAGGTAAATTCACTCCAGAAGGTTGTTGCCCATGCTGCAACCGGCGTTCTGTTTGACGTGCGATAACGCAGTTCCAGATTCGAAAGATATCCCTTGTTATCCGTCTTGTATCTTATGATGTCGCCTTTTTTAAGTTCTGTAACATTCATGATACTTTTAATTGTCGGATCACTTGTGCTGTCGGAAGCCGTAAATGTGAACCCGTTTTTTACCGGAACGTCAACACTAATACCGTTTCCGAGTACGGTTATAACATCGATGATATTCTCCTTGTCATCAATTCCCTTGGAAAGATAATCCACGACAGCAAACATGTCTGACGTTGAAATCCCTCCGGTCAGACCGCCGGCATTTGCCGCTCCGACAAAGTCAGAGACAATTTTGTTTCGATCTGTAAAAAACGCATTTACCGCGTATTTACGGTTATGAACAAGCACCTGATTTGCCGTCAGAATCTCATAAAGCTCATCATCCATCAAATTCCGGTCAATCGGCGATGCATAAAGCATCACCTTGGTGTTCTGCGCATCTACCGCCACATTAGGGCCGATGGTTCCTGTTGACGACCGATAACTGTCATTGGACGTAGAGGACGTCATAAACAACGCGTCGTTTGCTTCCGTATCGTCCTCTCTCAGGCACTTTTTGTTTGTCTTGCCGTTGAGGACGGTATCGATGACCGCAACTTCACCGTCGCTGTTGAGCGCATAACGAATCACTGACGAATACGTACCGGTGCCGACGCTCTCGCCGAACTGCAACACACATGCGTCATGCAAGGACGTTAATGTTTTTGCATCGGAGTTTTTCACCGTCTGTCCGTCCAGTATAATTTTTCTCGCCGTCTGATACTCGGCAATTTTATCGTCCTGGGTATACAACCTTAACGCCAGACTTTTTTCAAACATGCCATCTAACTTAGCTGCGATCACGTACGCATAGCTTAATTTTGTATCCGTTCCGGCCTCAGCCTTCGCAATTCGTCCGGCAATATCAAGATAAAGCTTAACGGATGCCCCCGGCTCCAGCAGAGCGCTGTCTTGTGCCATACATTCTTTGGTAGGTTTATACACCGTACCACCCAGTGTAATATACTTTTTGTTATCCCGGGTTTCCGTGATGACACCTTCCACGATTTTATTGCTGATATACGCACGTATATACTGCTGATAGGCGTCCGCCGCGGACTGATATACCGACACGATATCGCCCTTTTTGATCTCAGTGATTTTACATTCCTTACCCTCTGCATTGTAAATAATCGTATAAGGATCGTCCGCTGTAGTGTTGAGCGTGATACTGTCTGACACATCATACATATTGTACATCAGATAGTCACCGCCGCTCACATGTGATACCGCATAGTTTTTATATGTGTCAATAAAGACCACATCAGCGCTGCCGCTATCGTCATTATCAAGCAGTCGGATTCTGCCAGGCATACCCTTAAACAAATCCATCGAAAACCGCTGACTTGTCGCCACGCCGTTATAGATTACGGAAACACCGGATGCATAAGATACGGTTTTGCTCTTTTTGGCATTTTCGGCATCATACTTTACCCGTTGACCGTCAACCGCAACCACATCGTCAATATCGATGACAGTTTCTTGGTTTTTATCGCTTTTGAACATATAAACGATCTTATCGTATTGCTCGGTTTTGCGTTCTCTATAAAAGATATCGACATGATAGCCAAGGTAGTCATAAATATTTTCTACCTCTCTTGATTCAAGCTGGAGATCTCCAATCTGGATATGAAACGAATCCACATCGTTTTCACCACTCAGCCGGCTGATATCCACCGCGTTTAAAACGTTGCTTTCATGTTTCACCCTAAAGACCGAATACGCAAGGCTGGATCCTTCTTCCATCTTATAATCGTCGCCGTACGATTTGTAGATCATAACCGTCGAATCAAGCGCATTATAAATCAGCTGAACACCCATTCCCACGGTCAGCGCGGTATTATCGTCGGCGCCGCCAAGATCATCGTACAGGGATAAATCCATCGCTACCCTTTTATACCCCGATGGGTATCCGCCCAGATGATCCGCTTTCAGGCTGTAACCTAAAATTTTAATCATTACGGCAGACGCTTCTTGCAGCGTGATATTACCATCCGGATAAATCTTACCCATAACATTGGCTGAAACAATGCCCGCATTTACCAGTGATTCGATGTATCCGCCATATTCACTCTCTGCGTCCACATCACTGAACCGCCCTGCCGTCACCGGCGCCGTACCATATCCACCGGCAATTGCTGCCATCTTATAAAATTCTCCGCGGGTTATTTCGTTTTCGAGTACGTCCTCCCCGTAATCCGATATGCTCAGTGCATTGACAAGCCCCAGCGCATTTTTGCCGCATACCGTACTGCTCTCAGCAACAACATCATCCGCAAACGCCGGAACAACCAAGCACGCAAGCATTGCCATACAAAGGAGTACGCCAACCAGTTTTTTTAAAGATTTCAATTCATCTACCTCCTCTGCATTACTGAATCAAGCCGCAAATCATTTTTGCCGCCTCAGCCCTTGTGCATGAATCGGCCGGGCAAAACTGATTGTTATCCTTGCCGTTGATGATACCGGCAGCGCGCATCGCATATACTGCCTCTGCCGCGTAATCAGAGATCGTCTCGTGATCGGCAAACCTGGTTCTGTCCGATGCCGTAAACTCTCTTCCGTTCGCTGCAGCGATACGATACGCCATAACAGCCGCGTCCTGACGCGAGATCTCGTTTCCCACGCCAAAGGACGTATCCGAAATCCCGTTTATAATATTTTTCTCCGCAGCTACGGCAACATACCCGGCATACCACGCGGCTGCATCAACATCGGAAAATGCAATCGGCAATGTATTATCCGGCGTGATCTGATACGCACGCATCAGCATCGCCAGAAATTCTTCTCTGGTTACATGCCGTGCCGGATCAAAGAGATTCTCTCCCACGCCGTTTACGATTCCCTTTTCGGACAAAAGCGCTATGCTTTCCTTGGCCCAATCATAACCGTCAAGATCGGTAAAACTGATCTTTTCTTCCTCTTGCTGTGGCGTGATTGGATCTGACGCCTCAGTCTTGCTTCCTACGATTCCGCCGCCTCCGGAATAGCTGCTGCCTCCGCCGCTGCCGCCGGACGGTGTTACACTACTGCTGCCGGCAAGCTCGGTAATTTTTGCGTTTGCAAACACTTTAAAGCTTTCCGGCGTACTGAATGCGCCATGCTGCAAAACGGCATCATAAAACTGCGATTTTTTTGCGGTTGCAAGGGCGTTGTATGCACTCACGTTTAAACCAACCACCGAGCCAAACTCGGTCACAAAATATTCTACGTCGCCCCAACCGCCGAAACTCGAAACAGACGCACTTAAAATCGCCGCCTTATAAGCCTCGGCAACCTGCTCTTGCGTAAGATAGTTCATGTCCTTAAAATACTTCGCAGTAAAAGAGTTCTTTGTCCCCTCGCTAAAACGGTCATATGCCTGCGTATACTTTTGATCCAGCGAAAGCGCCGCGGCATAGTCGGCAATATGAACCAACCCCTCACGAATCGCCTCAATGTATGACGCCTTGTTAATCGAATCCACAATGGTTTCGTCCTTGACACCGTCTTTTTTCAGCGTTTCGTAGATGACCTCACACAATCCGTAAGGCCGGGTCATAAATATCGTATCCTCCGATAAGTTAAGCACACCGACAAGATCACTGTATTCATTGTTTAAGTCCATCAAGGCAACCAGCTCGTTGATGGATTCTTCTCTGGTCTTCGTGCCATCGGACGGATTGATAATTTGATTGATTTGCTCCAGCGTGGCCGCTCTCTCCGCAGTCGTTGCATAAAAAACCTTTTTCGCGGTTTCTTTGCCGTTCACACGCATATTATAAAAGCCGACTTCTTCTCCGCTCATATCAACGCTGATGCAATAGCCGCCGTTTTGGTCTGCCAACACCTGCGTAAACAATAAAAAATCTTCGTTTAAAGCATTTCCTGTATAGACCTTGCTTGCATCAAAGGTCTTGCCCTTTTTCAGAAGCTGTACTGTGATATCATCGTATTGCTTTGCGCCGTCAATCGTACCGTATAAGGTTAATGTCTTGGTGTTTTCATCGATTTCATATCTGTCAAGCTCCGCTGCGGAAACCGGCGCCGCTATCACAGACATTCCCGCCATGACGCATAAAGCACGTTTTATGTATGTATTCATGCTTCCTCCTTTTTATCATTTGGGGCGGAATTACTCCGCCCCGTTACCTGCTTCGCCTTTTTTAGTCGTATACAATAACCGCAATGGATTCCCCGGTACCGTTCGTTCCTCGAAGCATATCTCTCGAAATCGTAACCAGATCTCCGTTTTCTTTATCCTGAACCTTAAAATGCTTTGTCATCAGTTGTGTAAAATGATAGCCGTAGTTAATCTGATATTGGCCAAAGGACTTTTCAGCAGCAGCCGGTCTTTCTTCATAAGTCCAACCAAGCTCTGCCGCTTTTTCAGCATTTGCCTTTGTGGGACCGACCAAAACATATACCGTCGCGTCTTTATGCAACCGGAACGATGCTTCAAGATTGTACCTTATATCCGTGTATCCGGTTGTTGTCATGATATAGTCGCAGCCAATCAGCCTCTTGTACTTGCCATATAGCGTGCGCAAGTCATTGGTGTATGTATCATTGTTTGGCCACCCTCTGTCGTAAATGATCTTGCTGCCGAGTCCTTCTGATCCGGTATAGGCAGCGCCTGATACTCTGGTATTTACCGTCAGCGGTGCGGGTGTTAAATCTAAGTACTTGGCGCCATTGTTCTTATTCGTAATCTTAGCATCGCTGATACCTGCTTTTGTACTGTCATCGCTTTCGATCTTCGGGGTGCGGCGCGCGAATACTAAAAGATGTCCGCCATAGCCGCCCTTAATCTGTACTGTCGCTCCTGCGGCAAATTTTTTGGCATAAAGCTTGGTGTAGATGTTTTTGCTGCCGTTGTTACTATTGGTAATAACCTTAATGTAACCGTCGGCATCCTCACTCTTCATCCATGCGCTGCTATCTTCTTCCAGATAAGGCAGATCACTTGTAGACGCAATCAGCACCTCCGCATCATCCTTTACGGTAAAATGATACCAATTTCGATTGCCGTTCATAAAGTTCTGATCCGCACCCTCATCGCCACGGTAATCTTTGGCATACTGCGCGGAACCATTTACCCAGTCAATATACGGTCTGATAAACTCGCAGCCGTCCAATTCCAGCGCATCACTATAACTGTCTACCAGGCCGGTATTATTTCCCCAGCTGATTCTTCGATCAATAAATATACCATCGCATTCCGGTGCAGGAAAGTTTTTCACATCAGGCGAAAATACCTCGCCGGTATAATCCATTTTAAGATCCGTAATCAGGCCGTCTGCTTTTTGGTCGCTGACAACAGACCATCCGTCTAAGATCGCGTCCAGAGTCTTAAACCGCTCTGCGACATCCGGGTCGGATACGCCGCGTTTTCCGTTACCGAATTTTTCAACATAGTCAAACAAATCGTTGTACCGCATAAACACACACTGAGGGATGTCTGATACCGTCTTACCGGCTGCAGTATATGTAAATGTTGCCTTACTCCAACCGTCCAGGAACATGTCTCTGGAAATACCAAGCGTTTTGATTGCCGCAGCAGCAGTCCATATATTAACTTCGTTCATAGAGCGCCGTGACAAAAAGCTCTTTATCGTACCGCCTGCAACTACTTTTCCCTGGCTATCAATTGTTTTTTCAATGGTAACCAGCTGATTTGGATTCTCTACATCCGCAGCATTAGTATGCATCCATGTGCCGATTTGTTCCGCATCGTCTGTCACAAATGTTAACTCGTTTTTTGCAACACAAATAATCTCAGCCGACTTATTTACATAGAAAGAAATTGTCTTCGCTCCGCTTGCCGTATTTAACGGAATATAGTTATATCCCGCAAGATCCGGGGCAAGATCGCCAACACTCACATTACCCATGTGCGGAAATCTGTCACTGGCAAGGGTTGAGCCGGATTTATAATTGTCGTCAGACGCCTCAACAGATTGATATACCTTAAATTTACTTCCGTTTACATCAACAGGAGCTGTTGTGCTAAGATTTCCGTAAGTGGGCGTTTTTGTGGCAGTGTCATAATCCGTCCTGCCTGCCGTTGTGCCTGTCGTCCACTGTAAAGCGGTTCCGCTTGCGTCACCGACAATAACATTTTTATCTGCCGATGTATCTTTCGGTCTTACAATAACGATGGCATCCTGCAGTGTAAAGTTTGATATTGTAAATTTAACCTGCTTTGCTGCCTCATTTTCAGGAACTTCGACATCCGCAGTGTACTTATGTATAAATTGTGTTTCTCCGTTCGCAATCCAAGTCGTGTTTTCCAGTTTATTCGGAGAATAAATACTACCTACCAGATTGCCCATAAATGCTTCATTCGGAAGCTTATGACGAATCACATATTCATACGTCGGCTCATTGGGAATACTGCTGCGATCTCCTGTATATAACTTTATGGTTGTGGTAAGCGCTGCGCTGTCATGACTTACTTGGTACCATGCCGATTTATCCGGCAGTGATACGCTCACATCAGGAAAGCTGATTTCGTTTGTGGTGATATTCCACTTTAATTCAGTCACTGCGTCATAGCCCGATCGCCCCAGCGCAAAATCTTCTCCCACATAGTCCTTAAAGCTTTTGCCGTCAAAGGTGATGGTCGGGATTACCTCTGCATTTTCTGTTGCGATTTCTGCTACGGGCGCAAGCATTTCTTTATCCCATACATAGGCAACCGTTTTTTGACCGTTTCCAACTGCGTACGGTGTCGTTTTCAGCAGTGCATTTTTGCCGCTTGCGTATCCGACGCCGACAAGGTTGTGGTTTTCATCATAGGTTACACAAAACAACGACACATCCTTACTATCACTGCCGTTTGTCAAATCGCGTGCAAACATTTTTGCACTGATCGTTGGATTGTTCTCCGCATCCGTTCCTGCTACAAATTCCACATGGGAGTATTTGAGGTTGCTCGCATCCTCAAGGTTATCTGCCGCAAATGCAGCAACCGGCATTACAGATAGGCAGGTCATCGTTAATGCCGCTGATGTCAAAAAAGCACACGTTTTTTTCCATAATCTTTTCATGACTTCTCCTCCTAAAATATTTCAACTTTTTTATAAACAACACAAATTATTTCTGACATTACTGCGGAACAGGCCGGTTTTCGTCATCAAGCACTGTAATATTGACAGCGCCGGTTAGCATCTGCCTGTTAATCACGACCTTTGTGCCATAAGTTTGATCTACGTTTTCAAACTTCTTTGTCATAACACAGGTCATATGATCCGTCCAGTCACGCCGTATCACCATATATGGTTCATTGATATCGGTTGTCCTCACTGTCCAGCCGTTTTCCAGCGCGGCCTCTTCGTTCACACCGCCCGCAAACACATAGACCGTTGTGTCCTTATATATCATAAAGCTTGTTTCAACACCGCCCGGCGCTCTTAAATTGGATTCGGCGAGACAACTCCTTACATAGTCACTGCCAAGCAGAAAATCATAATCCGAAACAATGCTCACCACCTCGTTAGTGTATTTATCGTTAACCGGCTGTGTCCTGTTCGGAAAGACTTTGCTGCCGTAAGAATCCTCACTTTTCACTTTAAAATCACCGGAAATTTCCGTTTCTTTGGAGGTACTTTGATCGATGATTGTAAGCGGCGTTTCTTCCTCGATACCGTCATTATTCGTATCCTCCCACTTGGTAAAGGTCACCTTTTTCACGGGTTCTGGAGCGGGTGTCGGCTGCGGCGGCTCTGTCGGAGACGGTGTATCGGTAGGCGCCGGTGTAGCAGTCGGTGCCGGCGGCTCTGTCGGATTCGGTCCGGGGGTTGT
The DNA here is from genome assembly GCA_934454115.1 of uncultured Clostridia bacterium. Lineage (GTDB taxonomy): Bacteria > Bacillota > Clostridia > Monoglobales > Monoglobaceae > Ructibacterium. Next base: position 125,777 of record CAKSFQ010000002.1, on the reverse strand, counting down.
ATCTACCTCGTTGTCGCCAATTTTTTCATACGGGTCATAGACAATTGCCGTTATGGATACTTCACCTGTTTTTGCCCCGTTCTCATTGATGTTATACATGGTTTCGCATGGGATTGCCACATCAATTCCGGCAGCTGCATTATCCACCTCGATGTGCCTTGATGAAACATAGCTTAAATTCCTTGTTGTGTCGTTTCTAACAACCATAAAGGGGGATGAACCCTTCCTTAATTCCCAACCGTCAGCAGCAACTGCGCCGCCGGAAAACACATACAAGGTTGCACTGCGATATAAACGAACGTAATTCTGATATCCGTTATTGGCACGCTGTCCCGCCTCTGCCGTGCACATTAAATAATCGCTGCCCTCTACAAACTTATATTCGTCCGCAATACTGCGCACCTCGTTGGTATAGCCTGTATTAATGTTGGTTGGCTGCGCTCTGTCCCAGTGTACGCGGCTTCCCAATCTTCCGTTTTCCGCCGTCCGGTTCGGATCCTTGACGTCGCCGCCGTCACCCGGATTAAGGTTTTTTCCGACATCTTGCGTAACATAGGTCTCGCCGTTTGCCTTTACGACTCTTGCGCCGGATGCAAGGGATTTTTCCGTCTTGTAGGTCACGGTGTAAACTGATATTGCACTTCCATCCGGCGCTGTCAATTCGATTTGCGTTTTACCGGGAAAGCTATTGTTTCCGATATACTTGACGTTGGAGGCGTTGTTTGCCGCTTCTGCCAACACCGCCGGTTTTTCCTTTGCGTCAATCGGAACGTACTGCTCATATTCCTTTACGGATGGCTGGAAGCCCTCCGGCGCTGCCCCTCCGACCGTCAATCTGCGAAGTATATTCTCGCCACGGGGAAAAACGCCTGCTGCGCAGACCGCTTTCATATTGTTCAGGTCATTCCAAAGTATCGTTACCGCTCTGGCATCCGTAATCCCGTCCGGGACATTCAATTGCGCAATGAGCTCTTTTCCGGATGTCAAATCACTCTTTTGATACACAGTACAATCTGAATCAACCATTTTGTTGCCGCTATACAAAATCATAGCGAACACCAAATCACCGGCTGCCGCATGATTGGGCTTTACAGGCATGCTAACTTTAAGCACGCCGGGCGGTATCGCCGTCACCGGATTCCCTGTAGCATCCGTGTATCGCATCATCCCAAGCGTGTAATCTTCCGAGCTTGCCGCACCGGAAAGCGGTATTACGCAAAAAAGCATTGAAACACAAAGGACCATACATATGTAATACCTTAATTTTTTCAATACACTTCCTCCTTTTCACTCTTAGCGTTATATAATTTGTTGGTGTTAGATAACACCAACAGGGGCATGCCCCTGTCATTTTTCAAAAATTATTCCTTCACTGCGCCAATCGTCACACCCGATACAAAATATTTTTGAACAAACGGATAGAATAGCACAACCGGCCCCATCGTAAACACAGTCATTGCCAATTTATAGGACTCGGTGGGTGACGATCCCGTGACCTGCCCCATCTCTGACATTTTTGCCTTAAGCTGCGCCTCCTGGAATACACGGTAAAGGTAATATTGCAACGGATATAGCTTACTGTCGGTAATGTAAATCATTGCCGTACTCCAGTTATTCCAGTATGCCAAAGCGGTCAAAAGCCCAACGGTTGCAAGAATGGGACCAGCGGACGGCATAACAATCGAACAATAGATTTTAAAATCTCCCGCTCCGTCAATCCTTGCGGATTCTACCAGAGACTGCGGTATGTTACCCGTAAAATAACTGCGGACAATGATCATGTTAAAAACGCTGAAAAGCGATGTAATTAAAAGAATCGTAAACGTGTTTCTAAGTCCCAGCTCTGTAAACCAGACATAGTGAGGGACAAGGCCGCCGCTGAACAGGGTCGTAAAGAAAAAGAAAAACGCAAAAAAGTTTCTTGCCGGAAAGTCACGCCGGTAAAGCACATAGGCCGTCATGGTTGTTATAAACAGGCTGAGCGCCGTTCCAATCACAACAAGCCGAATCGTAACGCCGTATGCATTCAGCATAGAGTTCGGATCCTTCAGCACCATCTGATATGCCGCAGTCGTAAAGCGGTCGGGAATCAACTTCAATCCGCGAAGAAGATCCTGTTCCGGTGTAAATGACCCCGAAATCGTCAGCAATATCGGCAACAGACAAAGAACGGAAAACAAAGTAGTGAATCCGATTGCAAATATGTTAAAAAGCACTGTTTCTGTTGATTTTTGTTTCATTTCCTTTGTCCCCCTCAGAATATTGCACTATCCGGGCTAATCTTTTTGACAATCGCATTCACCGTCATCACAAGAATAAACCCAATTACCTGCTGATAAAGTCCTGCCGCCGTCGTAACCGTATAATCCTTCAGTTTGGTAAGGGATCGGAACACATAGGTATCAATGACATCCGTTGCGTCATATAAGTTGCTGTTTTCTCCGATTAACTGATAGAACATATCCATGTTTCCTTTTAAAATTCCGCCAAGACCCAAAAGAATCAAAATACATACGGTCGGCAATATCATAGGCAGCGTGACATAGCGAATTCTTTTAATCAGACCGCAGCCGTCAAGGTATGCTGCTTCATAAAGTTCGGGATTGATGCCCGTTATGGCAGCCAGGTAAAAAATCATACCGTACCCCGTCCCCTGCCATAAACGCACAAACAGGAAAATCCACTTCCATACGCCGACGTTGTTGTAAACATCAATTCTGTCAAAGCCGAGATTCGTCAGCACCATATTTAACGTACCAAATTCATAGTTTAATATATTGTAAGCCAGTCCGCCAATGATAACCCACGACAGAAAATTTGGTAAAATCATCACACTTTGCAGGCATCTCTTGTAATACTTCGTACACATCTCAGATATCAGAATTGCCATAAATATCTGAAATACGGTGTCCGCTGCCATAAACATCAGATTATATGCCAGCGTGTTCCGCGTAAGCAGCCACATCTTTCCGGATGTAACAAAGTATTTGAAATTCTGAAGCCCTACCCACGGGCTTCCAAGAATCCCCAGATTATACTTATAATCCTTGAATGCGATAATTACACCGCCCATCGGTATGTATGCAAGGACAACCGTGAGGATGATCGCCGGCAAAAGCATCAGATATAATACCTTTGTTCTTTTAAAGCTAATCCACGCCCGCTGCATTAAACTTTTTTGATTGCAGATCCTGCTGCAAACGATGTCGTCATTCTGTTTCAAACTAATGTCCTCCTTTATGACCGTACAGCCGGCAGCGCACGACACCGCTTGCCGCGAGTGTCACGCGCTGCCTTTTTTCTACTCAGCTACGCTCTTCATATATTCATCAAGCTGCGACTGAACCGCTTCTTTATACTGATCGATACCGGCAGTCTTCAGAGAACTTAGTTCCTTTTTCAGTTCCTCCTCCGGGGTTCCGGTCATGATGCCATAATACAGCGGAGCCGTATACTGTGAATAAATTTCTGTAAGCGCCAGTTTAATCTCTCTGATACCTTCATCCGATACCGGGCAATTTACGGCCGGATTGTATACTCTCTGTTCTTTCAGTTTTTCAACCAGTTCCTCGTGTCCGGGAAAATTAAGTTCCGAGGTGTATGTATACGCGTCGTTATCAATACACGTATTCAGCACGCCGGCATTGTCCGCTTCCGGCAGAAGTGTAATTTCATTCTTATCATTCAGTGTGTAATGCTTATCCTTAATGCCATAGTGCAAAAGATTGTAAACTTCCTGATTGGAGTACATTTCGTTGACTACTTTAAGAGCAGCTTCTTTATTCTTTGAAAACGCGGATACCGCAACGATGCCGTTCGTAAAGTTATACATCTGCTGCTGCTTTTCATACCTTGGGAAGAACCTTACATCCCACTTTGCCCTCTCATCGGCCTGCAAATCCGTGTATACCGTCTGACACTCCGCCGGGCTGTTTACCAGCGCAAACGCGCTTCTTCCGGCTTTAAAGGAGTCCACCGACTGGGTCTTGCTCGACATAATGCTCTTTGAGAAAAACCCCTTGTCGTTCCAACGCTTCATCGTTTTAATAAACTCCAGCATCTCCGGCTGCTCCGCCGCAATAAACAATTTATGTTCCGGATCGTCAACCTTAAAGTATACGTGTTCGCCGTAGCTGAGACTTCCGACCGGCGCCCAGCCCCAGTCGCTCGCAAACATAGCAAGCATCAGATAGGAGTTTCCGCCCGGCATATCAAACGGAATCATATCCGTTTCATTCTCCGCAACCGCCGTCAGATATTTTTCAATCTCCTCTTTGTTGTCCAGAGACTTGATGCCGTATTTGTCCATCAGATCGCCTCTTGCTGCGATACAGCGATCCGGCGCATAATAGGACATATGTGCGATACCGTAACGCGTACCCTTGTACTTGGTGACATCCTTTTCTTTATCTGCGTTTTTCCAATAGTAAGGTACATATTCTTTTAAATCCTCATCGGTTATCTCAGCGAATGCACCCTTTGCAGCATTCTGCCAATAATTCATATAGTCCGGCGCAGCAATCAAATCAAAGCTGTCCCCCGATGACAACGTCAAATCGTAATTATCGGTATTCAGATATTCAAATTTAACGGAATAACCGGTTTTATCTTTAATGATTGCATTGGCCTGTTCTATAATAGCAGACGTGTCCCCTTTCTCCGTGCCGATCACATAGAACAAAAGCTCACCTTCACCGGATGCGCTTTTCTTCATACCGCAGCCTGCCAGGCATGATGCGGCAAGCGCTGCCGATAGTGTAATGCAGATCCCTTTTTTTAGCTTTTTTAACATATTTTTATCCCCCTTGATCTCTATTATGATAATATTTTACCATACATTTTTTCAACTTTGTTACAAAATCCGCTTGATTTACTCTAAAATCCGAATATTTTTGTAGATTATCATTGAATTTTATTTTAAATTATGTTAAATTTGACTATGAGAAGGAAGGAGGCACACCATGAAGCATTGCGGAATATTTGACGGATTGATGAAAATAAAAAAAAGCGCGTTGTCGCGTTTGTTCTTTCTTTTAATGTCCTTTACGATTCTATCAATTATCATTATCATCGCCGTATGGACCGTTAATGTACACAAAAACGTGCACGAGTTATCCGATTCCTACATTTCCGATATTGTCCGAAATGCAAACTCAAAATTTGAAAATGATCTTTATACTCTGCGTTCCAATATCAGCACGATCGCCGCAAACGACACTGTGCACAGTTACTTATTATCCCCTACTCAGGAAAACCGGGTTGCGGCACGAGAATATCTTCTAAATAATTTCGACATACTCACGAACGATGTCAACGGCATTGCTCTGATATCGCCTGACGTTACCCTTACCGCCGGAGCATACTTTCCCGAAAATATCAGTAAAACCGAGCTCTACAAAAGCATTGCCGAAAGCGATGGCGACATTGTTCTTTTAAACAGGCGTTTTATCTATCAAACATCCTCGCGGAGCGGTATTACACTTGCAAAAGCCATCACATCACAAGACAGAGTTTTGGGGATTGTTCTTCTGGATTTAAAAAATTCCATTATCGTCAATCACTTTGGCATCAGCCACATGAACGGCCTGCTGCGCACTGTGATTCTTGACCCGAACAATAATATCATTTTCACCAACGAACCCGGATTTGACGAACCCATGCTTTCGGTTCTGCTTGACAGCATCAATCGAAATAAACCCTATGAAAGCCTTTCCACAATAGACATCGACGGGGAAGAATACTTTATTATGGCAAAAAAGTTCACTTCATCCCCAAACTGGCTGAATATTACATTTTGTCCCACCAAGCAGCTCTATGCATCGTATCGTCAAATGCTAAGACTGCTTATGACGATCATGATTTTTGTGATTCTGACTACCGTACTGCTGCTGACGCTGACCTTTTCATCCACCAAAAAAAGCTTTAAACAGCTGAGCGATCATATCGAAACAATTAATCTTAATAACATCAATGAAATTAAAAGCTTTACTCCGTCGGCAAACGACAGCGAGATTGTTATGATTTCGGATAAAATCAATCAGCTTGTTGATACTATATCGGAGCAGCTTAAATCCATCAATAGCCTGGAAGAAAAGAAACGTGTGGATGAAATTCAGATTTTAAAAGCACAAATCAATCCGCATATGATTTACAACACACTGAACGTGATTCAAACGTCTGCAGAATACCAAAAAAACACCACCATCAGCGAAATTTCAAAATCGCTTGCCATGCTTCTCCGGTATTCCGTTACTGAAACCGATAAACTGGTTTTGCTCGAAAAGGAATTTGAGTATCTGAAAGGCTATATGACTTTAATGCAGCATAAATTTGTCAACGACATTCACCTGGAGATTATGGCGGACGATTCCGTATTAAGCTGCATGACGCTGAAAATGCTCCTGCAGCCCGTCGTGGAAAATTCTATAAAACACGGTTTCACGGATAAGCCCGGACAGTTTATCCTTATCAAAGCATATCGCAGCGACAATAAGGTCTTTATAAAAATCACCGACAACGGCGTTGGGATTGCTCCGGATAAGCTTAAAAATTTATTTCATCCGGATTCCGGCAACGCATCCCATTTGGGTCTGAATAATGTAAACCGCCGGATTAAGCTGACCTTTGGCAATGAATACGGCATCAGCATATCCAGTATCCCCTTTGTCCAGACGAGCGTTATGATTGAAATCCCGTATATTCCGGCGGCGCAGCAGCGAAAGGAGAGCGAGTTATGAACAACATACTTATCGTAGATGACGAATATTTATCACGCAATAAGCTCAGCAGTATTGTCGATTATAAAAAACATGGTTTTCATGTAATCGGCGATGCATCCAACGGCAAGGAAGCCATTGAATTTATAAAGTCGCATCCTGTCGATGTTGTTTTTACCGATGTTGCCATGCCTGAAATGGATGGGATTGCACTTTCAAAATATATTCGTAAGCATTTTCCGCATATTAAGGTCGTCATCATGAGCAATTACAGTGACTTTGATTATATCAAACAGGCCTTTTCGGCCAATGTAACCGATTATATTTTAAAATATAGCCTGTCCACTGAATCCGTTGTAGAAATTTTAACCACGCTCAGCAAGCAAATCACCGGTAGCGAAAACCGATCCGCATTTGAAGAAAATCTCCGCCGCGAGGAAGTATACCGTAATAAAGTGCAGGATTCCATCCTCGGTAAAACGGATGATTTCAAACCCACCAACGCGCTTGTCCTTGCCATGAGTATTGACAGCGAACGGCTGCGTACACCGATTTACACCGAAGAAGAAATCGATATTCTGTATCAGAACATCTGCAATCTCATTGCGCAAAACATTAAAGAAGTCAAGGATTACGTAATATTTCGGAACGAAAACGCAATGATATCATACCTTCCGTTTTCTGCCGATGAAACCGAGGTTGCGATTATGCACCGAATCAATCAGTATATCCAGCAGATTACCGCCTCAGTGTATAAGTTTTTTAATTTTAACACGCTTTGGGGCATAAGCTGCCTTTCATCAAACGACTACACGCTGCACCAATGCTTTGACGAATCCATGTCTATGCTGAAAACAGCGCCGTTTGCAGGTAAAAAAACGCCGTATCCTGCACTGAATAATACAATTTGCACCCTCTCCATTAAACAGGAGAAAACTCTGCTCAGCGCAATTTCCGATTTAAATATGGAACGGCTTACCGAATGTCTGGAAGAGGTTTTCTCCCACATAGAACCGAATACATCGACCGATATCCTGATCGGCGATCTTGTATCCATCGCAACAAAATTCTGCGCAGACTTTCACATTTCCTTTCCGGAGATTTCTCCCCTTGAGCAAGGCTTTTCTCTTAAGCGTCAAATGGAATGGTGCAAGGGCATGTTCAGCGATGTAATCAACACCTACATTACATCAAAAAATCTGCAAAGACACTCTCAATATATTCAAGGAGTAATCAACTATATCGAAAAGAATTATTCCAAAAACATCTCGCTCAAAGACATAGCAGATCACGTTGGATTGAGTGAACAGCAGTTACGGTCGGTATTCAAAAAGGAACTTGATAAGTCACCGTCAAATTATCTGACCGAGTATCGAATCGAGCGTGCCAAACTCCTTTTGGCACAAGACAAGACCAGCTTGAAAGGTCTTTATTCGGAGGTGGGTTTCAACTCCTATAACTACTTCTTTACCGCCTTTAAAAAATATACAGGGTATACACCGCGGGAATATAAAAAGAAAGTTACCGGCCGTTTTGTATAATTTCATATAAATAAAATGCCCGATTGATATGTCTGAAGTGAAACTTCTTCTACATGATGGAGGCTTTATAAATGTTGATACTCGTATTTTGATATAATGGTACAAGATAAAACATGCACCTTAAAACAAAAAATGACGGCAATGACACGAATTTTAATGTTATTTCTCCATATAAATCTCGCGTCATTGCCATCATGGCATTTGGTTTTATTATCTTTTACATATTCTCAGGTAAGTCCCCGATCTTACATCCAAGCGCCGTAAATAATGCAACATAAATTTCTGAAAAGGCGCAAACACCACCGTCTCTTACATCAAAATTCCATTGCAGTGAGTAGTTTATCATTTGACAGCTATATAAATTTATGTCTTTTTCCCGTCCCACAAATGCCCCCTGTTAATCCTTGAAAAATCCAAAAAATTATGTTATACAGTGTTTTTCTGCCTATGAGACCTCACGGGATAAATCAATACTCTTTCCTCGTCTACCCTCTTAATCTACGCACTTGGGTTACGGTTACCTTTTGGACTTCGTTGCTTTTGGTCAACTTATCCGTCAAATACGCCTTAGTATTAAGTTTCTTTCCGTAGGGCTACGATTTCGCTATTGCTTCTTCTCTCCCACACCTCACGATGTGATACTTGCAGGTTGCTTTAGAGTTCGTCGGTAACTACGCCTCGGTGGACTTTCACCACAGAGCATTGATATGCCCGTCATACCAAAAAGAGACAGCGCCGCGCTTTAGCGGCTTTGTCTCCTTTTTAAGATGCTGCTTGACTGCTGAAAATATTTTTGGAACATATTCGGTTTTCTGGAGATACGGTGCAAAACGATGTCCGCACCTTATCTCAAATCAATATCCGGCTTCCATCTTCCACTTTGCAAGGTTTTCTTTGACAAAGGCATCGTCATTCAGGTTCGGATACGCCGCATAGACCCGCGCAATTTCCTCTTTTTGTCCGGGAGACAATACCTCCCGCGCACTGAGGCAGTGGGTGTATTCCATCAGTCCCTGCCGATGAAGCACCTCATGCAGCCCGGCAATGCTGCCCTTAAAATTGTTTGCTATGTCAAAGAGAGCGCTGTTTACATCTGTTACTTCGGCGGCCAGCGTCAAAAGTTCTGCCGGCACTTTATCCTTCGTCTTTGCCGCTTTGACGGTTTCATAAATCGCTGCCACCTTCTTTGTCCAGACGGACCAATGACCGAGCAGACCGCCCTCAAATCCTTTTACCACTTTCTTCCCGTCTTTTGTAAACCGGTACTTGGTCAAAAGGTCGATGATAATATTATCGTCATTGCCGGTATACAGGGTGATCGCGTCCCTGCGTTCACTCATCGCCGCGGCACGGACAACATCCAGCGTGGTATAGCGGTTAAACGACGCGCACTTGATCGCAACCACATTAGGAATCGCACAAACCTTGGTCCAGTAGTCATAGGAGAATACCCTGCCGCCAACCGCCGTCTGCAAATAAAAGCCAATGACCGGCATAACTGCCGCCACCTTCCTGGTGCGCTCGATCATGTATTCTTCCGACATGTCATTAAGGCCGCCGGGACTGAGCAATACGGCATCAAAGCCGCACTGTTTTGCGTAGGCCGCCTCCGCTGCCGCCTGTTCCGTCTTGCCGCAGACACCGGCCACCTTCACGATCACCGTGTCATGCTTTTTTTCAAATTGATCAATTTCTTCGGAGACAATGTCTAAAACCGGCTCAAAAAGCCGAAACGCCTTGTCGCGGATTTCAAACTGCGTGGTGTGTACTGCGGTTGCAATGCCGCCCACGCCGCAGTTTAAATAATACTGCATCAAAAGCCGCTGCCCTTTTTCGTTCAGCGTTTTATCTGCGTTTAGCGCAAGCGGCGTTGCCGGAATCACAGTTCCCTCCGACAGTTTTTTCAGCGCAATCTCATTTCTGTTCATCCTTTTTCCTCCTCTTAATACTTGCCCTTGCGTTCTTCAAAATGGGTGGGCTTATCCAGGGTTCTTCCGCCGTCTAAGATATATTCCGCCTGCCAGCGGATCAAGGTCTTGGCGCTCACCGACGGGTAACCGAAGGTCTCCATTGCAAGAGACGCGTCATTTAAGTATGCATCCGTTCCCGGTTCATTTTCAAATATGGGCTTTTTGCCTAAAATTTCGCCCAGCTCCTCCGCAGCCTTTCGGATCGACACAGTCTCAGGCCCGGTAACATTCATGACCTTTGCCGGCGCCTCTGCACGGAGCAGACCGCGAATTGCGATCTCGTTCGCGCTCCCCTGCCAGATAAAGTTAAAGCATGGTGTAGACAGGCTGATCGGCTCATCCTTTACGATCTTGTTTGCCACATCAAAAAGCACACCGTAACGCAGATCTACCGCAAAATTCAGCCGATAGATAAACACCTTGGTTCCATACGTATTTGCCGCATACTCAAAGGCGCGTTCCCTTGCCAGGCAGCTCATCGCATACTCGCCGTTCGGGCCAACCGGGTCAATCTCCCGGCAGCCGCCGTCCGCCAAACTGACAATCGGATAAATATTGCCGGAGGAGAAAACCACTATATTGGAATTTTGAAATTTATCTGCCGCAAATGCCGGCAGTGTTGCATTCATCGCCCAGGTTCTCCATTCGTTGCCGCAGGTTCCGAATTTTAAGCCTGCCATGTATATGATGTTTTTCACATCGGGAAGCGCGTAAAGCTCTTCCTTATCCAGCAAATCGGCCGCGATCACTTCAACACCGTGATCTTTCATCAGCTGCGTTGCGGTTTTGTCCGACCCGCGGGAAACCGCAATAATTCGTTTCTCAACGCCTGCCTTTTTAGCCGCATTTTTTGCAAGTACACAAAGGGTAGGCCCCATTTTGCCGCCGGCGCCCAGAACCATAATATCCCCTTTGATTTTTTTCATATCATCAACCAGCGCGTCACTTGGGGTCGCAAGATACGTATTGAGTCTTTCTTCTGTCCATTTTTGCCTCATTTCTCAATCTTCCCTTCCAGATAATTGATATATTCCTTTTTGCTCATTTGCGGCCGAAAGCGCTCCGTAACTGTTTTAGCTTTCTCCGCTTTGTTATACAAAAGATCCGCAACCGTAAGTACCATCGCCTTTGCCGGTAGCATATACGCGGTTTCCCGATCCGCAACGCAAAATTCTTTGCTATGCAAAAGCCCGTCAAATCCGCCGACGGAGGGCTGAATGGTCGGCAAAAGGCTGCTTAAATCCCCGATATCCGATGACCCGGTAATGTCCTCACCGTAGATTAGATTCCCATCCCCTACCAGCGCCCTCGCATTTTCTTCAAATACCTTGGAAAGCGCAGCGCTTTCCTTTAAGGGCAAATAGCCGGGGATATCCTCTGTTTTCACTCTTGCGCCCACCGTGTCCGCCGCGCCGTGCACCGCACGCTCGACCGCACGATTTCCTTTTTGAATGGCAGCAAAGCTTGCCCCTCTCACGTAGGTGCTGATACATACCTCGTCCGGCACTGCGTTTACCACATCGCCGCCCTTAGTGATAATGGGATGAATCCGAATCTTCTCTTCCTCACGAAAAGTTTCGCGGTTGGCATGAATCCCCAAAATCGCCAACGCCGCGGCATTTAAGGCATTGACCCCGTCAAAGGGGGTACTGCCGTGAACAGCGCGTCCCCAAAAGGTAATGTTCTTTGCCAAAAAACCCAGATTCTTACCCTCAAGATAGAATTTTGCCTCCTTTTCTTCCGGCTGGGCATGTACCATCATAGCCACATCCACATCATCAAACACGCCCTCGGCGATGAGCTGCTGCTTGCCGCCGTAGTATTGGATTTTTCCGTCCTCTTTCAGCGATTTCCGAAACTCCATATCAATGAATTCTTCGGCCGGCGCTGCCAAAAAGGTAACATCTCCGTCAAGCGCCGCCATCACACCGCTTTTGGTAAACGCAGTCGCGGCAGCAAGCATCGCCGCGATCTGTGCGTGATGACCGCAGGCATGTGCGTTGCCCTCCTGATCCGCAATCGGACTTCCGGCACACTTTAACGCATCCATTTCACCAATCACGCAGACATTTGCAAGGCTTTTTCTTCCCTTGATTTTCCCTTTCACGCCGGTATGCGCACAGGGATAATCGTAGGATATCCCTAATGTTTCAAACACGCCGCGCACCAATCCAGAGGTTTTTTCTTCCATATAACCGCATTCCGGGCGCTGCTGCACGGTATCTCCGATCCGAAAAATTTCTTCCTTATTCTCTTCCAGTGTCCGCAGCAATTTTTCTTTGATTTCGCTTAAGGTCATAAGCGCTCTCCTCTCCTGCAATAAATAGATTCCACACCGTGTTACAGACTGATCTCTCTGTTTTCCATGTAGGATTTCTCAATTGCACCCACAAGCTTTACCGGGAAAATCAGGTTCTGATGGGACACAGGTTCCTTTTTTGTTTTAAGCATCTGTAAATAGGCGTCAACGCCGTTTTGATAGATTACGGATAAGTCAAGCGGCCTTGCGATTTGCGCCTTTGTTCCCAAAACCGTCGCATAATAGCCCATGACACCGGGCTGAAAATTCATTACCGCGTCAAATCTATCATACCTTGCGATGCACACAATTCCGCCGTTTTTCTCAAACGCCATGACTTTTCGCATGGTATAACCAAATACAGTCAGCATCATTTCTGCCAGATGATGGCCATAAAAGTGAATCCCGTTATATGGGCTGTCAAGCATAATCGGAAAGTTCAGCATGGCGGAACGGATTTCTCCGAACGCGCCCGATTGCACCTTTTCTGCCAGCGACAGAATATCCGGCGCAAATTTGCAGGTCGAACCGCCGGTAACCAAACACCCCTTTGTCCTTGCCACCGACAAAAGCTCCTCTGCCTCATCTGCTCTGACCGCAATCGGCTTATCAATCCATAAGGGAATGCCGGCTTCAACAAAAGGCATCGCGAGATTTTTATGCGTATTGCCGTCACGGGTTACGATCATAACACCATCCAGATCACCTTCCGCCTTCAAAAAGTTGTCCGTCACTGTCTCGATATGGTAGCCTTCACAAATCTCAGCAAATGCCCTGGCATGGGTACTTTCCGTGCCAATAATTCCTATTTTCATGTTCGGACCTCATTTCTCTACCGTCATTCGTTTTGCGGCCTCTGCGGTAATTTCCAGTTCCATTTTGTCGCCGCGCGCAAACTGTTCCAAATTATCCGCAAGCTTCATCGTGACATATCCGCGGCGATCCATGGTCGGTCCGCCCATGTGCGGAATGCAATATACATGCTCCATCGTCCGAAGCTCGCTGTCCTTGTCCAGCGGCTCCTTGCAGAACACATCCAAGACAGCGTGAATTTTCTTTTCCTCCAGCGCTGCAATCATCTCTTTCTCATTCACAATCGCACCGCGCGCCGTGTTAACGAACAACGCGCCCTCCTTCATAAGGTCGAAATGCGATTTTCGGATCATTCCCTCTGTTTTCTTGTTTTTTGCCGAATGAACACTGACAACGTTACAGGAAGAAAAAATTTCTTCCAGCGATTTTACCTGTGTCGCGTGATTTTCTCTCAAAAAGACTTCATCGATGGGATAGGATGAATAAATCTTGATCTTTGCACGGAACGTTTGCAGCATGGGAATCAAAATTCTGGAAATTGCGCCCATGCCGATGATGCCGACCGACTGATCCAAAAGTCCCTCGTTGAAAAAACCGTTACCTCTCCATCCGCCGTTTTTGATATCCTGCACATAATACGGGATTCGCCGCAGTCCGGCCAGCATATAGGCGATCACCCCCTCTGCCACCGATTCCGCATACAAAAGATTTCCGCTCAGCACACGCACCTTCGTTTTTTCGTATACGCCGGGATCGATCAGATCACCGACCGAACCACCGGTATGCGCAATTACTTTTACGCCCGTTCCATCAAGCATCGGGGCGGTGATATACACGTGACCCCAACCGGTTATCACCACGTCAAACCCTTTGACCTGCGCCGTAAATTCCTCCGCCGTCAAATGCCGATCATAAGAAGAATACACCGTCTCAAACCGTTTCTCCAGGTATTCTCTGGCATCTTTCGTCAAAAACGTATCAGTCTCTTTCCCCTTGGGCATAGAAACAAACACCCTCATAGCATTCTCTCCTTATCTGTCGTATCTTATCTGTACCGTCCCTTTTATCACAAAACGCCCGCGCAAAACCGCCGCCGAACAGAAAATGTTGGTCTGGGCCATATCTTCCATCCGGTGGTGCCTGATTGCAGGGGCGTTTTGTAATTTTTCAAAAACCGATGCCTGTACTACTGATTAGTTTTTATTCTGGCGATCGTAGGACGCCTTGTAAATCTCAATCAGACGCTCGATTCCCATATCTTTCAGATTTTTCTCATACTCGGCATACTTGTCCAGCGATTCATGGCCGGTAACAAATTTTTGGTACATTTCCTGGCAGTATGACTGCAGCGATGCCGTAATCTTCGCCATTTCCTTACTTTCTTCGTCCGAAAATACAAAGGCCTGCTTATTTAATAAACTCGTGTCCGCGGATGCCCAAAGAGCCGATGCCTCCTGCATCTCCGGATAAGGCAGCGTCAAAGCGCGGTACGCATCCGAATCAAAAACGCGGGGATACCAGCCGATACTCGGAATTGCATAGGGCGCAAGCGCCGCGATCGGGCCTTTTCCGTCCGGAGAATGCAGAATCTCTTCTTTAAACTCATTGCCGTTTTCCGTCTTTGTGTAAGTAACACCCTCGATACCCCAGTTGAGCAGTTCCGTATTTTCTTCTGTATAAAAACTGTCAAGCAGTTTAAGCGCCGCGTCAATGTTTTTGCTCTTTGCAGAGATTGCCGCCGTCGCGGTCTGGATGACTCTCTTGTAGCCGATTTGCGGCGTCCACGCGATGCCGTCCTCACCCTTCGGCCAGGGCGCTCCGACCAGCTTAAATTCCGGGTCGTCCTTTTTCGCCGCAATGTAGTTACCGTACTGGCTGCCGGTGTAACCGACAAACGCGCCGGAAATGTCGCCGGTGATAAAGGCATCTCTGGTCTTTGTGTCCATCGTCGGATATTCGGAGTTAATCAACCCCTCCTCGTACCAGCGATGCATCGTTTTTAAGTACGATTCAAAGCGGGGGCCCATACCTGCAAAGGTAAACTCACCCTCCGGGTTTACGTAATAATTTTCCATTGTCAGACCAAACGCGCCCCAGAAATTCGGCACAGCAGTAAGCGGAATCTCATCCTTTTTTCCGTTGCCGTTGGGATCCTTATCCCGAAACGCAATCAGCACCTTTTCCCATTCGTCAATGGTGGTCGGAACCTCCAGTCCGAGCTTATCCAGCCAATCCTTGCGAATAGTCGGCCCATAGTAGGCATTGATGCTCGGATCTTCTTTAATACCGTGGAACCCGGCAATGTGACCGTTATAGGTCTTGACCGCATCCATGACGCCGTATTTCTCCAATGCCTTTTTGTAGTTGGGAAGCTTTCCCTGCTCGATGTATTCATCCAGCGCAATGATGACCCCATCCTCAATTGCCTGATCCGCACCGCCCGGATAGCCGGGCCACTCATAGCATACGATATCGGGAAGCTCGCCGGACGCAATCATAACATTAAATTCTTCATTTTGCTGACCGATCATGGGATGCGTAAATTCAATCTCCACGCCGTTTTGCTCCGCGATCTTCTGAAACGCCTGTACACCGTTGTTCCCGTTATCAAGGTATGCCGATACATCGTTTCTCTCCCACCACGTGATCTTACCGCTACCGCTTTTACTGTCCTTACCGCAGCCTGCACAGCAACCCACAAGCGCAATACTGATCGCCATTGCTGCGATACGAAATGTCTTTTTCACACAAAGACCTCCTTTAATATAAATTTTATTTTTTATCCCTTTACCGCGCCGATCATAACACCGGTCACAAAATATTTTTGAATAAACGGATATACGCATAAAATCGGCAGTGTAACCACAACCACCGTCGCGTACTTTACAGTTTCCTGGATACTTGCCTGGTTGGCCATACCCGCACCCGATACCATATCCGAGGTTTCGTTCTGCACCAGAATTTCGCGCAGGAAAAGCTGAAGCGGATACAATCCCCGGTCATTTAGGTAAAGCATCGCGTTAAACCACGCATTCCATATTTCCACGCCATAGAACAAAATCATAACCGCGAAAATGGACTTTGACAGCGGCATAATGATAGAGAAAAATATCCGAATATCTGATGCGCCGTCAATACGTGCCGCTTCCTCCAGGCTTGTCGGGATCGCGGCAAACGAAGTTTTCATCACGATCAGATTATAGGTACTGATCATGGTTGGCAACAAAACCGCCCACCGGGTATCCAAAAGACCCAGATTTTTTACCAGCAGGTAATTCGGAATCATACCGCCGCTAAAAAACATGGTGACCATCACCATAATCGTGATTATCTTGGTATACCTTAAATAGGTTCTGGAAAGTCCGTACGCCATAAACGCCGTCATCATCACGTTGAGTGTCGTTCCGACAATCACGTAAAACAATGTGTTTGCATAGCCCGTTATAATATCCTGCTTTTGCAAAACGGCCTTGTAGGCGTCCAGAGAAAACCCCTGAGGTGCCAGCAGCACCCCGTCAAACTGCATCAATTTTCCCGGTTCGCTGATCGAGGAAACCGCGACATAATAGACGGGGTACATCGTGATACCAATTAGCCCAAGCATAAAAATGATGTTAAAGAAAGAGAATATTCTCTGTCCCTTTGTATCTTGTAAGTGATTCATCATGCTTCTCCCCCTTTACCACAGTCCGACATCGTTCGCACGTTTGCTGACAAAATTCGCACCGATCAGCAGAACCAGGTTAATGATTGAATTTAAAAGATCAATCGCGGCGCTATAACTGTAATTCGCCCTTGTCAGACCATTTCGATACACGTAACTCGAGATGATGTCAGCGGTCTCATATATTCCGGGATTATAGAGCAAGATGACCTTTTCATAGCCCACGCTCATGAGACTACCGATACGAAGCAGCAGCAATGTGACAATGGTCGGCAGAATACCGGGCAGGGTTACGTGCAGCGTTTGCTTCCATCTTCCGGCGCCGTCCAGCGTTGCCGCCTCATATAGTTCCATATCCACATTGGTCAGCGCCGCCAGATATACGATAGAACCCCATCCGACCTGTTGCCACACGCCGGAAAACACGTGAATGGTCTTATAATACTGCGGCTCCATCAGCAGACTTTTGCGTTCTAATCCAAACATGGCAAGAATATCGTTAATCAGCCCGTCCTTGTAGCAGAACGTGATGACCAAACCGCAGATAACCACCATGGAAATAAAGTGAGGAAGGTAGGTCACCGTCTGAACCAGCTTTTTAAACCGCTCATTTTTAATCTCGTTGAGCAGCAATGCCAGAATGATCGGCGCCGGGAACCCGACCAACAGATCATAAAGGCTCAGCGTAATTGTGTTCTTGAGTACCCGGAAAAAGTAAATATCCGAAAAGAACTCCTTAAAATGCTCAAAGCCAACCCACTGACTGCCAAGCATTCCCCGTGCCGGTGTATAATTCTCAAATGCAATAATTACACCGGCCATAGAACCGTATTTAAAAATCAAATAGTACAAAATTCCCGGAAGCATTATCAGATAAATGCCCCAATGCCGTTTTAGCTCTGCCACAAACCCGTTTTTTCTTTTTTTCAGGCCTGCGCGCAGTGTTTCGGCATCTGCAGTCATACTATATTTGCCCACTTTTCCAACTCCTCTCGATGTTCAAAGGCATAACAGGGAATGCCCCGTTCTCACCCCGGTACATCTGATTTTTAATCGCAAAATTGATAGATATACATGTTCGTGATGGCGGTGTAAGTCAGGCCAAAATATGCACGGGTCGCATCTTCTCCTGCCTCCTGATAAGACACGATATCGTCCACAGTTCCCGTGGTAACCGTATCTGTCTTTTCATCGTAAATCACGATGTTTCCGGTCAGCGGCAGGGCGTATACCGCCGCCGCAAGATCACCCCCTTCAAAGATATCGCCAAGATACGGCTTGATGTCTCTGGATATGATGGCATGACCATCCTCGACCGAATAAAAGGCGCCGGAAAATCCCCAGTAATCCTTTTTTCCCCAATTTTCCTCGTTCATCGTGTTCATTTTCGGGTTGTCACCAAGCCGCTTTGTCACGTCAACACGCAGCCGCACACGATTCACCGCACCATCCTTGTCTCTGGATACGGCGATCAGATCGCCGCGCCGCAGCGGCCGTCCGATCTGGTTTTCAAGGATAGGATCTGCTGTCACATACTCGGTATACGTACCGTTTACATATCCGTACAGACGCTCGACCGCATTGCCTTCCTCGTCAATGCCGGACGCCGTATCATCAATCAGCATCATTGGGCTGCTTTCACTGACAGCTTCCGAAAGATTTCTCCAGCAGACCACCGCGCCGGCCAATCCGCCGCCGCTCATATTATACGCCGCATACTGCCTTGCCTCACTTCCTAATGAGGTATACGATCCACAGCGATAAAGCTCATCATCATTGCTGTCATCGGTCGGCACAAAAAAGATCGGCGTATCACTAGCGATCGAAAACCTCCCGGCGACCGTTTTGTTTTGGGCTCTGTATATATACTTTTTCCCGGTATTGGGCGCTGAACAGTAAAAGTCCGCATCGTTCTTTCCGAGGGGCAGCGGGCTTGCAGCGTCCGCGATACAAAGAACTGCGATTTTACCCTCATCGTTGAGCTGATAGCGGATCAGCTGTTTTTTCCATCCGCCGCCGCTCTGTAAGGCAGCTGCCACAACGTTCATATCCGCAGTTTTTGTTTCGGTACCGTCCTGGTATTTCAGCGTTATCTTTTTTGCAGCCTCATAGCCTTCAATCGTATCCTTCTCGGTCAATAGCCGCAACGATAAAACGGGACTGAAATCGCCTTGCATCGAACCTTTCAGCAAATAACCGTATTGCAGCCCGGCGGCCTCCTTCCAATCCAGCCAGATGACTTTATGATCAATGGTCAGATACGCCGTAGCGGTTCTGCCGAGGTTTTTCTCCAAATCCACCCTCAGCACAGGGTCAAAATCGTATTCCGTGCCGGAGATTTTAACCTTGTCCACGCCAAGATGTTCGACGGTGCCTGTCACGATGTCGTTTCGTACCGCAATCGTCACCCTGTCGCCGGAAGCCGTCTGATAGACGGTTAAAATCTGATCCTTTTGTAAATCCTCAACATCCATTTCTTCACCGTCTTTGATGATCGTGCATTTTCCGCGATCCACAAAGGCATCTAAATCCAAAGAGCCGCCGCGCAGGTCATAAATGATATTCTTTTCGGTGCTGACGGATTTTACAATAACATTGGTGTACTGCTCTACGGTAACCAGGTCATAGGCCCCGCCATCGCCTCTGTGCTGCAGTACTATGCTGCCCTGACCGCCTGCCGCATCAATCAGCGACGGATTATATGCCAAAATCTCGCCGTTATAAATCATCATAGAATCCGCCGCAAGCCGAACCGTCTTTCTGTCTCCTGCTGCGGCGTAATAGGTGATGGCGCTGCCGTCGATTTTCAAGTCCTCATTGATTTTCAGACGCAATGATTCCTGGTCGTAAGACAGCGCGACATGAATGATATCTCTTGATCCGTCCCGGTTGCGCTTATAATACACATCAACCAGTTTTCCCAAATACTGCGCTGCTTCTCCGTTATCCCGGTATAAAACCGCACCGATTTCAACATAGCCCTCGCGCACGCCGTCTTGTCCTGCCATAGAGGTTTGATCGGTCGCCGTCACCATCGCCGCTCTAACCCTTTCAAGATGCATAATATTGCTCAGCATATTTTCACCGGGGACAACCGTGTATTTGATTTCATCGGTATAATAAACCGGTTGCATCACGTCGGCAAACAACGCGTGATAGAGCATAGAGATCAGTGCACCCTGATTTAGCGGCTGCCCGCCGTCAAAGGAAAAGCCGCCCGTCAATCCAAGTCTTGCGGCACGCGACACATATCCCGACGGATAGCCGCCTTCTTCTTCTGCAACGAATCCGTAGCCAAGGGCACAAACCAAAATTTTTGCCGCCTGCTCCTGCAGGATCACTTCATCGGGCGAAAAGGTTTTTGGCCCCGTACCGGACACCAGACCGCGGTCTGCCAAAAGCTGTACCGCGTACACTTCCTCTGCACTGTAATCCGCCATATCATCAAAGTCGGTCTCCGGCACTTTTCCGTCTGCATCGACCCAAGCACCGAAAATACGGGAAACAGCCACCGCGAAATTAAGCCGGCTTACCGGCTCGTTGACATTGACGGCATCAGCCGTTTCATCGACAAGCCCTAAGTGATTCAGCATTTCAAGCTGATACGCCGCAGCACTGTCCAAAGCGTCAGCATCTGCAAAAACGCCGCAGCACCAAGTCAGCAGCAAAATACAAAGCAGAAGTGCCGTGATTCTGTTTCGGTAGATTTTCATCAAGCTCCCTCCTTCTGTGCCAAAAGACCGGAAACAATCTTCGCTGCCTCCGCTCTGGTCGCGCTGCGCACAGGCCAAAACGCGCCGTTTTCGTCACCG
Organism: uncultured Clostridia bacterium; assembly: GCA_934454115.1. Lineage (GTDB taxonomy): Bacteria > Bacillota > Clostridia > Monoglobales > Monoglobaceae > Ructibacterium. The sequence goes on along the minus strand of CAKSFQ010000002.1, from coordinate 104,962 downwards.
CCGATGATGTTTGCCGCATAAAACTCCGATACGGCAGATTTGGCATAATCGGCAACCTGATCCAAATCACGCGGCACCACAGAACTCTCTCCGTGCAAAGTCAAAGACGCCCACGCGGCCGCTCTGGAACATAACACCGTCAAATCCTGTCTGGTAATCATTGCATCCGTATCAAACTTCGTGGCCGTGACTCCGGTTACAATACCGCAATTTGCCGCCGCAGCGATATAGGGTGCAAACCACGCGTCCGCCGGGACATCGGTAAAGTTTGTTTTCGTATCTCTCATCGAAATCGAAAACGCCGTCACAATCATTTTAACAAATTCCGCACGGGTCACCGGATCGTTTGGGCGAAATGCCCCGGTACCGTCTCCGTTTAAAACCCCAATATCCGTCAATTTGTTAATATGCGCCGCTGCCCACGCAACGCTCTCTAAATCATGATAATGCCGGGCGTTTTCCGTCTGATTTGGGGGATTTGCCGTTTGATTTTGATTCGCAGACGGCATATAAGATCCGCCGCCGGAAACACCGCCGCCGCCGGAAGATCCTCCCGTACCGCTATGGCCGCCGTCCGAGATGCCGGACTGCTGCGCGGAATAAACATTCTTTGCCGCAGTATAAAACTTTGCCGCAGCGTCCGAAAAACCCGAAAATCTCGGCGCGGCCAATGCGATAAGATTGCGATACACCTTTGTCTTGTCGGTAATCTTATGATAGTCGGTCATATCCGGGGAAAGCTCCGCCGCGTACTCAGTCATAAAGAGCGTTTGCAGCTCTCCCGCCATCTTTGCCGTGTTTGCCTTTCCGACAAAGGCCGCCTCCGGCAATGCTGTTTCCAGCTCCTCGATGCGCTGAAAAGTTTTAGATTTGAAATAACTGCCTGCCGCCGCCTGCTGCGCGTCGGTGCAGGTCAAAAATGTGTCTGCTGCATTAGCTTTTAATACGTCACGGTACTTCTCAATCATATCTGCCGGATTTTCGGCATACGGCAGAACACCGAGCAGCGCCGCAATCCGAAAGTCCCGGCGCAAATCCGTAACGTCCTCAAACGCCGCACCGCGCAGCATATAGAGCAGTTCCGCAATGCGCTGTTTCGCAGCGGGCGTCTTTTCATACGTTTCCATATCTGTAAGGACTTCCTGCCCGTAAGTGTCCAGTGCGTTTTTCATTTCGCTTGCGCTTGTCACATCTTCGTTAAATCGGATCAGCAGATCGGCATAGTCTGCCGCGCTTTTGTAGAAAAAGTTCGCCATAACGACTGCACCGTCTCTTTGATCAACGGCGTGCAGCGTATATTCTCCCGTAGGCGTTCCGGCTTTCAGCGCCGCATGGATCAAAAAACTGCCGTTTGAATCCGCAATCGGCTGCTCGCTATACACAAATTCGTTATGCTGTACCGCACGCCGGAGCGGAATATCCTTTGGCGCAATCACCAAAAATACGCCCTCCATACCAGGAAATCCGCTGCCAGAAATCTCCACCGCAAAGGTGTCCCGATCCCACTTTGCCTGTACGGCCGCGCCGTCTGCTGCAAACACTGCTTCGCATGAAATGAGCAGGCAAACCGCTATGAAAAGCGCTGTTATTTTTTTCATCTTATCTCCTCCATGTTAGTTTGCCTCTATCACGATCGAATCGGTCAAAGGAACCAGGGTATTCGCATCCAAAAGAAATACCTTCAGACAGTCACTCTCTCCGATCGCTTGCTCTAAGGTAATCGATGCCGAAACCGATGCCACGGCATTGGCCTCCGTTTCGGTTTTGCTGACTGCGCTTTGTTTTAAGGTCACCGAACCGTCCGCGTTTTTGGTATAAACGCAGAGAATCGTCCGTACCGCAGCGTCCGTTCCGCCCAGGCTGCACACAAAGTCAACCGCATCGCCGGCGTTCAGACCGTGCAGAGACGCGATCGGTTTTCCATCTTTCGTCCACCCGATTTCCGCAACGTTTCCGGACGGCCCAATTGAGCGAACCGTAAGCGTTTCTGCCTTGCTGAGCGGCATTCCGTCCTCCGCCATCATGGTATCTGCGATTTTTACCGTATACTCTGCGGACGAACCCTTCGGTACCGCATCTTTGATCGCAAGCTCAAGATAGCGGCCATTTTTTGTAACAGTCACAGGAATTTTCTTTATGCCGCGAAATACCGTGACTGCGCGCTCCAGATTCTTTCGGCTTATCGCCTTACTGAATGCGACACGGATAGTACTGTCGTCTGTCATGGACGCACTGCGCACAAGTAGCGGCGCCGTTGCCGTGCTGATACGCAGATTATCAACATGAAATTCATTCTCACTTGTCATGTTCTTATTCATCGTGACCGATAAACCGCCAAAGCCTGCGCCAAAGGTCTGAAACGCAGGGCCGGAATATACCAAAATCCCGTCTGCATAAATCGATCTGACCGCCTCGCTGACGTTCTCAATATACTTGATATTGACCCAGGTATCCACAGGAAGGCTATCCGTCGGAAACCACGTTCCCTCACCGTTATGATAGCCGCAGCCTGATGACCCGATATAAAACATCTCATCGGTACCGAGACCTTCATGGTAATTCCCCAGACCAACCCCCGTTGTTCTGCCGGACGGGAATCTGACATTCATCTCCACCATGTAAATATTAGAATTTTTTACATTCGAACAGTTCCATATAATCAGTTTGTTTGCGCCGGATCCGGTCATTATGCCGTAATTGCCGCCGTCCGCACCGCCCGATTGATAACGGTCAAAGTTCTGCGATCCGCCCCACGTGTTGATAATGTCGTTTTCAATAATTTTAGGTCCGAAAAGCGCATCGTAGTAAAGCTCCTCGGTTTGAACCGTCTCAACCGTCATTTCGTCCGACGCTGCACCGGCAACCGCCTTTAATGTGACGCTGCCCTCGACATCCGGCAGCCACGAATAAGCGGCGGTATTGCCGGTGACTGCCGCGCTGCCGACCTGTTTTTCGTTCGCATAAAAATCGACACGATCCACGCCGGAGGCCGTGACCTTTAAGCCCACAGGCCGGCCTTTTTCCAAAAATGCGCCCGAAATTGGACTGACAAAGGCAACGCTTTCGGCATTGCCGCCACCTGTGCTGACCTTTTGTGTCACAAAAACCTTTAAATTATCCATATAAGCGGCAATGCCGCCCTTATCGCTGCGATTGACTGCCCATGTCACCAAGGTTAGGGTGTTTGCCAGCTGTGGAACTTGCAATTTTTCAATCTTTAATACACCGTCAATAAAAAGGTCCAGCGTTTGGTGATCCAAATCAAAAATCAGCTTATGTGTCTGCCACGCTCCCGGCGTATAAGCGTCGGATACCGTGCTTTGATTCAGATCGCTCCAGATACCGCCCTGTCCGTTAAAAGACAGAATATCCGTATACGCACCGGAGGAGGCGTTTCGCATTCTCAGGATGACCTTTCCGTCCATGCGGGCATCGTATTCAAAGATCGCTCTTCCCAGGCTTGGGGGTGTTTTATAATTGACAACCAGTCCGTCACCCTGCCATGCTCCGCCTGTCGGCGCCTTGCGGTATGCCGCAAGCCCCTCGCCGTCCTTGCCGGGCTGATAAATAAAATCATCATTCCAGAAGAGTTCTTCCGCTGCGTCTAGGTTTCCGGCGGCGCCGGCGGTACCGTCATTAAAGTCCCATGACCTCAGCAAGGCGTCCCGATACAGATCCAGCGGCACCTCGTTGGACGAAAGCCCCTCTGATTCAACCACTGCGGTCAGAGTCTGAAAGCCAGCGGTCACGTGTTCAAATACGGCAATGTATTCGTCCGCCGATCCCGGAACCTGTATGGCCTCCGCCTCGGTGCCGTCTTTTGCGACCACCTTAATCGTCTGCCCGGCGATTAACCCCGTAGTCTTTACCCGAACCTCCAAAGAATCGCCGACATACACCGCTTGATTTACTGCCGGCGCGGTAATGCTGATTTCCGGCTCTGCGCTCTGGCGCACCGCCGGATTGCTTACGGCCGCGCCGGAAAGGCGGATCGTGCCAACCACTTCAGACACCATATCTGTCTGCATAACCTGTCTACCATCGATATAGACCGCCTGTTTGCTGAGCGTTCTGTCGAAAATTACCTTGATACGGTGCGTTCCCACCCAGGCTGCGCCTGTCTCATCAGCGGCGGTCAAACTGCCGATCACTGCGCCGGCTTGATGGCTGATTTTCAGGGTATCGCCCACCGATGCAAAGGCAACGTCAAAAGCAAGCGCAACCGCCTCTGCGGTTTCGCTGATTCCGTCGGGAGTGATCAGCGTATCCTCACCCTCGGCAGCCGTGCGGAGCGAGACGGCGCCGGTAACGCCCACAAAGGTATTGATGCTATCGCTCACTGTCCCCTCAGACGCCTTAAGCGTAACCACGCCGGAGGTCTCCGGCACCCAGGAAAATTCCCAGATGCCGTCTCCGGTCTTTGTGGGATTGAAAACCTCCAGATCACCTGCCGTCAACGTCGGCTCGGATGCCGATGCAACACAAACCGTAACGGCATCGCCCATCTCCAAAAAGCTCCCTGCTGCCGGAGATGTAATCGCGACCTCCTCACTTGCGTACACCGCACCGAAAGAACCTGTACCGATCAGCATACATAGCGTCAGAGCGAAACAAACCCACTTCACAATTTTCTGTCTCACGATCATGTCCTTCCCTCTTTTCTATCGGTTCTGTATCTTACGGAATCATAACGTCTGCAAACGGAACCATCACATCGTCGTCACTCCAGATAAACGCTTTCAATTCGGCATCGCCGCTAAGCCCCTTGCTGAGATTCAGTTCCGCAGTAACGGGGGTCAGTGCGTCCGCCATAACCGACTGCTTTAAAACACTGCTGTCCGTCAATCGGAGCATCCCGTTTTCATCCTTTTCATACGCGGCAACGACCACCTGAAGGTTTTTAGGATTCTCAGACAGAAGATCTGCGCTAAACTTTATGCGGCGGATACCACTTAAATTCTCTGTCGTAAATGCGAGATCCCTTCCCGTGGTAAACACTGCATTGCTGACGCCGTAAATCGGTTCCGGCACCGGTTCCGGACCAGGCGTCCCTGCCGGCGGCAGATAGTACGCCGCAACATTATCTAAGGTGTTGGTCACCGCTGCCGAACTTGCCGCAAGCGACAATGCATTAAACTGTGTAACTTTTTCATTGACATAGCTGAAGATCAGATTGCCGCCGATATAAAGGGTCAGCGTGTGCGTATCAAGATCGCAGATATAACGAAATCTCTGTTCACCGGCGGCAACGTTTGTGCTATAAACCCAGGCGCCGCTACTCGGATCGTTATAACCGGTATTGCCTGCCTGCACAAATCCAAGGTACGGTTCGTTACCTGCCCCTTGGCGCGTTTTGATAGTGATATTTCCGTTTCCGTTTGTCGGAACGGTCGCATCAAAATCGATCACAACGATACCGTTCGTGGGATACGCATTAATCTGAATCATTTCACTTCCCGTCTGGCCTTCCGCGGAGGTGAGCTTTCCGCTGTCCTCTGTCCAGATCATATTGGTTGGCCAGATCATCCATTTGCCGCTGCTCCATCCTCCGTTGCTGTTTGCAGCCGCGCTGAAATCAAAGGCGGCGTCGGGGTCTTTCACCGCTACGGTTTGGGTCGCAGCCGCACCGTAGGAATCAACAACCGTTAGTTCGATCTCGCCTGTATTTGCCGGTGCAGTAATCGTCCCCTGATAGTAGCCGTCCGCATTTTTGGCGCCAAGCGTTGTAACTTTTTTATCGTTTATGTACACGTCTGCGGACTCAGACATCAACGGCAGCGCCGCATTGACCGTAAAGGTGTCGCCCGGTTTGATGGCGGCGATACTGCCGACCGACATGGCAGAAGTCTTTTTGGCAAGGCTGCTATCGGACGCCAGCGCCCTTATACTGATATTATCCACGGTGTTCACACCGTCAGCCCAGAGAGGACAGCCCATCCAAACCGTGTCATTGGTAACCGCTTTTTTCACTCCGTTGGGATTGGTGGTCGCATCATAAGTGCCTGCACACTGTAAGATCTGCTTGCCGTCCAGGTAAAAATCAAAGGTGTTATTGGTTTTATCAAAAACTGTCTTCATGCGATACCACCGGTTCTTTTCTATGTCTGCAATCTTATTCCATGACGCAGTATGTTGGATGGTCCCGTTCGTTCCAACGTAAATTTCACCTTCCTCCGGCGAACTGTTTGTGGTAACCGCAAACCTGGAACCGGTATAATAATAGTCAAACTCCATAATCAGTGTCGCATACTTTACACTATCCAGCGGCCAGAAATTCAATGCGGTCGCTGTGTTGCCCGCGGTGCTCGTGTCCGTGAGCTGATATGCCAGATCGTCTGCGGCTTTTCCGCCGAGGCCGCCCACCCATGCTACACTGTCGCCGCCTATCGTCTTTTGTGCTGCATAGAAATTGTCGCTGGCTGCGGTGATTCCTGCCGTTTTACTTGTGTCGTTAAAGTCCCATGCACCAAGCTGCACCGTTGCGGCAGTCTTTACCGTAACCGCGTCCGCCGTCACGGTTTTTCCGCCGCCGGTCATCGACGCGCTGATCCGGTACGCATCGCTGACGCTCTTGGGGCTTAGGTATGCAACATATTGGTTCTCACTTCCGCTGATCAATGCCGCAGTCGCCGCAGCGCCGTCCGAACCGGTCACAGTAACTGTATCACCGGCTGCCACGCCGTTTGCCGTCAGCTGAACCGGCATGCGATAGCCGGTCTCCTGCATACTGCCGTTCTTGGGACTTGTGATCATCAGTCTGCGTTCTGCCTCCTCGCGCAGTGCATAATTCTTGATATCAAATGAACCGTCCGTGTTCGCAGAATACCAATTCATTTGTAGGAACAAGCCGTCAATCCCGTGCACCGCTTCAAAAGCGGACAACGCATTATCGGCAGAAACCGCAATGTCATCAATGTATACGGTATAGGTCTTAGCGTCCATATCAAATACGGTTTTGAGGTTGAACCATGTTCCCGTCTCAATTCTCTTTGCCCAGTGATTGGCAGGATCGCCCGGCACATACAAAGTTCCCTGCTCCGATGATATGGTGAATAAATCCTCATAAATTTTACTTTCGTCTCTGTGTTTTAAGGTCAAATCGTTTCCGTTCTCCGGCAAACGCAGATCAGCCTCCCATACAACCGTACCGTGATCAGGACCTTTTTGATTGCCCTGGTTCTTTGCGTATGACACAAAAGCATGCGTTCCGTCTAACGAAACCGTGTCAAAACCTTCCTTTTTCGTCACTTTTCCCTGTGTACCAAACCAGTAATCGCCAATTTGACCTGCGGTAAAATTGCTCGCCACCGCGATTTTGGATACCATCGATGCGGCATCGACCAAAACCGTATCGGAACTGCCGCCTGCCGACGCGGTAATCGCGGTATTTCCGGCTGCGGACGGCGTCCACACCGCATCCCAGACGCCCTCTCCGGCAGGTGTCACCGTCAAGGCGGTATCGCCTGCGGTCACTGTCGGCTGCTCTGCCGAAGCAATACGGATTTTGGTTGCCTCGCCCACCTCAATAACACCGCCATAGGCAGGAGATGTAATTTCCACTTCACCTACCGCAAAGGCAAGCAGCGCAGGCATCATGGTAAGTGCCATGCAAACCGTCAGTGCAAGGCTCAGCAATCTTTTTTTGGTGGATGTTTTTTTCATACAATAAAACCTCTCTTTCTGATTGGATAAATGTATATAAAACGTTCATTATATTTTTTAGTTTGCCTCGTCTTTGCCATAGAATTTGATGTCATTGTAGGAGCACTGCGGACCGTTGGAGTGTCCCTTACCGATAAAGCGAATATATCGGATATACTGATCGCCGATATCGATATTCTCATAATCCGCGGATTTTCCGGAGGAACCGTCCGCAAACACCGTTTTCCAGGACTTTCCGTCTGCCGATACCTCAATATCGTAAAATGCCCGTCTGGTATCGCCGACATGGTTTCTGACCGAAACAACATCAACATGCTGCACCGATCCTAAATCGACCTTAAGCCATGACCCGATATCACCGTTATAGAAGTAGGTGCTGCTCAATCCGTCAAACGCGTTGGCAATGCCCGTACTGTTCGGCGACGGGTCGCTGCTTGCCTCATACGATGCGACCTTGCGTTCTACCCGGCCTTCCGGCGTCCCGACCCACGGAAGTACACTCAGATCGATCCGATATACACGGGTCTTGGCAGGATCGGTCTTACTGCGAACCGATATCTGCGCCGCACTGTTTAGGCTCTCCGCCTGGGTGACCTCCACATCGACATCGTCATCAGCTGCCGCTGCCGCAATCTTTGGCAGATAGCTCTGATCCACATCGTGCGGATACTCGATCGTATATTCCGTCACACGTTTGGAAAATCCCTCCAGCGGTTTGCCGTCCACCGTGATGCTGTCAAGGAACGGGCGCGCGGTATAGATGCCCTCCTCCGCCGCCCATTTCGTAATGGGCTGCATCTTCTCTACCGAAATATCCTTTAAATTCTCCGGCACATCCTCATCCTCCATGGGGATAAATCGCACCGAGAGCGTCACGTTTCCGCTTGTGCCGGGCGCGTGAATCTGCAATCTCTTCACTTGTGTGGATATTGTCCAGACGCTCGGACGTACGCCGGAGCCGTCAAGAGGTTTTTCCGCCTCTACACTAAACCTTGCATTCTTAACATTGGTTTGCAGCGTGACATACATGGTTTTACCGTCCTGCTTTAAGATCACGGACTTTCCGTCCTTTGCCACCTTAGCGTCTGCCGTGGTATGCATAAACCAATAGAGATCATTCTCGCCCCTTAAATGCAGCTCATCCTGCACCACAATTTGGCTGCGGTCATGATCCAGCTTGATGCCGCGCCGCGCCTCATTCACACGGGCGCCGTATACATCGGTCAGATCCACAACCGCAAGCGCACCGCGGCCTGCCGATTCAAATCTTGTAAATTTCGCTGCGCCGTTCCAGGTTTGACCGAGTTCGATGGTCGGATTCAGTGCAAGAACGTTTTGTCCCTGGGTGCTGAGTCTGTATAAATATCCCCGCTGCCGAAAGTTCCAGTAATTGGTTTGCGAATATTCATCATGTCCAAGCTCCTGCGCCCAGCGCACGCCAAGCGCATCGATCAAAAACGTTCCTGCGTCCATGTGACCGTGGGTCGAGTTGTTCTTACCGGAATGCATGGAAACATAAACCGAGTCCTGCGTATGATACTCATTATGCATCAGCGCCTGATCTCCATAGATCAAATCAAGGGGAAGCGCCGCCTTTTCGCTTGCAAGCGCCGGGTCATAAAAGAGCAAATCCAGCGCATAGGGCGCCATTTGGTTACACTCCTGCTCATCCAGCTTGGCACGTGCCAAATCCTTGTCATCAAACACCTTAGCAAGCCACAAAACCTCTGAGGACTGCTGATTCTCGCCGCCTGAATCGGCAACATTGTTGACACCCTGCCGTGTCTGCATATAGGTATAATAGCGCGACCCCTGCTTTAAAAACGGGTTTTCGGTGACATAGCCGTAATCCGTCCCTAAGGCATTAATCATCGTCATCATCATCCAGCTTAAATACGTGGTCTGATAATCCCAGTAGCCGGGACCCTCCAGTGTTGCGCCGTAGGGAACATAGGTAATCAGACCGTTTTCGATGGATAATACGGAATTTTCCAGGATCTTTGCCGCGCGCTCGGGATAGACGTCAAGCAGCGCAAGCGCCGTTGTCCCGGCTCCGCCGGCAGTAACCAGGTTAACGTTATTCTCGCTCTCTACCCAGCGGCTGGTAAAGCCCAGTGAATAATCAAAGCCGCCCTCAAACATGGTAAACGCCTCGTCGCGCAGCGCGGCGGTCATTGCATTCCGCTGCTGCTCGGTCCAATAATCATAGCACCAGTCATAGGCAATGGCGATCCCCGGTGCGACCTCGCCGATCGTCAGATAGTTTGCATAATTGGGGCTTACATAATACCATGGAGAATAATCCACCCATGTCTCGATCTCTTTCCACAGCCACTGCGGATACTTGGTGTCGCCGGTCAGCTGATAGAGCAGCGACATCAAAATGCAGCGGTTTACCGTGTTTCTGCCATCCGTTAAATAGGTCGCAGAGGAATAATTCGCATCCTCCGGCTTAAACTGCGGCGGCGCAGCATTTTGTATCGTCTCCTCCGCCTGTTTAAAAAGCGCTTTATACCATTCGATTGCTTTCGGGTCTGTTTTGATATTTTGGCGCACCTTTTCAAATTCTTCCGCATTTGCCAGAACCCTCGGATGTACCCCGGACATGCCGGATTCTTTCAGCGCCGCCAGAAAATCCTCTGCCTTGGGGCGCTCGTACGAGGTATAGTCAAAGATATCTTTTAACTGATTGCGCGTAAATTCCTGCTTTGCACCGTCTAAAACCACCAGGCAAAAATCCTCGGACACCGTCAGCTTTGCATCAAGTAGCCGATCGGAAAATTCCTCCGCCGGCAGCATAGCCGTGTTGTCGATCAAAAGGGCCTTGGCGTCCGTCTTTTCTTCCGTCCCGTTTCGGTTCTGCGCTGTATCGCCGATCGTGTATACCGCGTGGTTTCCGCCGACGTCGACCGTCACCGTTTTGGCGTTTTCATCCACGGCCGCGCTGCCGCCAAAGGCCTCTGCCACAAACGCCGCCGGCAAATAGGTCACACCGTCAACCTCCTGCGCGCTGACAGATAGTCTGGTGCGGTTTGCATGCGCGGTCGCCTTATCCGATCGGGTAATCATACTCACCGCGCTGCCCAGCCACGTTCTTACCTGTTCCTCCGGCGTAATCATACGGCTGTATGTGATACCGTCGGTTGCGGCATTCAAATCCTCTGCGGTTCTTCTTTTAAGTCCCGCATAAACGCGGAAATTATCGATATAAAGGCTTGCGGCATTGCGCCCGATATTATTGAATGTTTCGATACGCACAACGCCGGGCGAAACCGCCTTTCTGTCCGGATAGGGCACCTTTTCCGCAATCACGCTGCCGTCCAGCTCCACCGTTTCGTACCACATTTCTCTGCAGTTTACCAGAACGTGTACTTCGTGCCACTCACCGACGGTGTATTCTGCGGTCACTTTGTTCCCCACCGTCATAATGCCGGCCGTGTTTACCTGAATGATATTATTCCATGCCGGGTTATCGCTGCGAAGAAGAATAGTATGCCCTCCGCTTTCGCTGACCTTTTCCTCTTTAAATTGAAATTCTATATGTACGTAATGCGCGTTTGCGATGTCGATGGCAAAGTCAACGGCAGAACCTGTGGTGTTTCCTTCCGCTTTATAAATGTGTGCGCTCCGGTTACTTTCGTCCGGTTCCGCCGCGATGGCAACCTTGTTTCCCGGATAGGCGTCACCCACATTCATAATCTGATACATGCTTTCCGGCGCCGCGCCGATCTCCTCTTTGTCAAACTCCGCGTTTTGCAAAACGGAGGTATCGTCCACGATCTCGGTTTCTGTCACCGCCTCGGCCACCTCAGAGGAAAAGCTTGTTTTGAGATTACTGCTGCCCAATCGCTCTTTTCCTTTATAACAGTGCACGTTATCAATCCAAAACTTCGAATCATAACCGCCGCCGTCCGCCCAAAAACGCAGCCGCTTAAACGAGGTAAAGGATGCAGCGCTTGGAATCTGCGCGTTCGCAAGAATACACCGATTGTCGCGATAAATATCATAGCGTTTGGCAGAGAGACGATACATCAGGTCAAACCGATACCAAACGCCCTCCTTTAAGGTATCGATCGCCCGGCCGTCCGGCGCCGTTATTTTGCCGTCCGTCCCGACGGTAAACGCAACGCTCTCCGTGCCGGCAAGGTCAACCACCTTAATCTGTCGATTCGTCCTCAAATCCGCAAGCATCAAATCAAAGGAGAAACCCATTTTATCCGCAGACTCTGTAAGGCCGATGTCCAGATCACCGATCGGCGCCTTTTTCACGGCCTCTAAGACCTTATTTTTCACCGCAGCGTCCGGCTGTCTTACCGTGGCGACCATCTCATCTGCCGAAACGCCGTAAGGCGTACTGTTGGTCGCCATATCGTCAAAGGTCAGCGCTACAACCGTAGGCTCCGTCTTGTCCGCTGTCGGCATGGCATAGGCCGGTATCATGGCTATCAGCATACTGACCGCAGCGCAAAAAGAAACCATTTTCTTCATATCGTTTCATCCTTTCTGTTGCTTCGGTATAGAGAATATTATCCAATAAAACACAACGTGTACACCTTAATTTAAGCAAAATACCCAAACAGTTACAATGGATTTTTTGCTTTTATGTGTTTTTTGCTTATGCAATTTCTATCCCTTTTTCCGCCTTCCTTAATTTCCCTTTTTATTTTGATCCGCAAACTTTTTCGGAGATATGCCGATATACTTCTTAAACGTCTTTGAAAAATGGTACACATCATGAAACCCGACCCGCTCCGCAACGTCGGCAATGGTGGTAAATTGGCCGAATTTCAGTATTTCCGTCGCGGCCTGCATTCTCACCCTGGATACATAGGCCATTGGCGAAACACCGTAAACCTCCGTAAAAATCTTTCGAAAATACTGCGTGCTGAGCCCGCAAAGCTTTGCAAGCTGCTCATTATTGATGTTGTTGTAATAATATTGATTGATATAATTTTCGACAGGCAGAATTCTCTCGCGGCTGGATTCCGTGACATAATTGGGCTTATTGACGTTCTGCTGCGCAAGCATATGCAGCAGTGCGTAAAAATAATGCAGCCGCTCCACATTGGGGGCGCCCCGGTTAATCGCGTCAATAATGCGCTGAAACTCCCAAAACACCTTTTCTTTATCCTGAACCTTTAAAAACAGAATTTCCGCATTTTTCGGCTGATGTGCAATCTCAAAGGCGATGTTAATCATCAGACCGGGATCATAGCAGCAGTAGTAATAAAAACTGTGCTTTGGGACAAGCACCACGGAGGACGCGTCGGAAATATAACGCTTTCCGTCAACATTGTAGTAGGTTGCACCCTTATATTTAAAAATCAATGTCCAGTTCAGATGCTGCCCTACATGCCACTGATCGATACGTTCCGGGGCAGTCTCGGTTGAATAGCCGCAAACCACCTCGGTTACAACAAAATTCGCAAAATCCTCTACTTTCATACCACACCTTCTTACGCTCAGAATCTTCTATTTTACATGTAACCATTTTTTCTGATTTCTTGCAATGCAAATTATGCTTTTTTGTGTTTTTTGCTTTTTTTCTTAAAATTACCAATTTCTTACTGCCACAAGGTATTTACGGAATATAGAATAGAAAAAAAGACTTTTTGTTGTTCATATTTGCACATACCGTAAAAGCTCTGTTTGCAAAAAATCTCCGCCTTGCTTTACACAAAACAGAGATTTTCGGCAATTTTTATTGGACGTAACGGTCAAGGCTGCCGTCCTCATCCAAAACGGACATCAGCATATACATTCTCGGCACATGAAACGGCCCTTTAAAAATGTTGCCCTTTAAATCCGTAGAAACTGTGTTGTCATAATGCAAATAGCCGTACCATTCTCCGCACGCGTGATCGACAAAATACGTTTTGCAATACTGTTTCACTTTTTCATACTTTTCAAGATATGTGTTCTCATGAAAAAGCAGATCTGCCATGCGCAGCGCAATCATGGTTTCGCACTGCGGCCACCAAAGCTTCATATCCCATTCCAGCTGCACAGGCGGTTTTTTGCATACATCGGTGAACGCAATCAGTCCGCCGTGTTCTTCGTCCCAGCCGAGCGGCCACGTCATGTCGACGATTCTTTTTCCGGCACGGATCGCCTCCTCATTTTTCGATATCATTCCCTCCATCATCAAAAACCATGCCGCCTCCATCGAGTGACCGGGGTTAACAATTCTGCCGGACGGCGAATCCTCAAATTTCCCGTCCGCGCTCACGCTTTCCAAAAGCGCCTTTTCGGTTAAAAAACCGCCGTGCAGAATTTTGTCAAGGCATTCTTTGGCGATGGCGTCATATTTTTTACCGCCGTCAATGCTGCGCATTGTCTGCGCCGTGGAGAGCATAATCATGATGGGAGACAGCGCTTTTTGGCTGCAATTTTCGGGATTGAACTTCAGTGCGGTTTTTCTGATTCCGCAAAAACACTCATAGGCAACATCAAAATACTTTTCTGCATCAGAAAGCGCCGTCAAATCCCCGGTCGCCTTATAATATTCCGCGCATCCGATCGCCGCAAAGGTTTCTGAAAAATAATATCTTCGCTTTTGGATTTCTCGTCCGTCCTCGGTAACGGTAAAAAACATTCTGCCGTCCGTATCGGTACACCGCGGCAAAAATTCATAGATACTTTTCGCCGCTTTCAAATATTCCGGATTCTTTTCGATGATGTTATAGGCTTTTGAAAAGGTCCATAGCGCTCTGCCCTGAAACCAGACGCTTTTTTCTCTCCCGTATCGATTACCCTCCCTGTCCAGACAGGTAAAAATCCCGTTGTTTTCGTAGTCCATACCGTGGTCTAACCAAAATTTCAGAATCTCTTTTAACTCTTGTTTGTAATGCATCAAAATACGCCTCCCGTTACACAAATTCTACATAGCTTCGCAGTGCAACACTGCTCATCATTTCTTTCATATCACAATTCGTATCCCACAGCATTTCTGAATAAAGCGCGACAGGATACATGATGTTTTCCTCGAACATCCCGTCCTCTACCAGGGCGGTGATGTATAAATTGCCGCCTGTCTCCTCACCCATCGTTTTTACCATATCATAGGCCTTGTCAGCGTGAATCATCCAATATGCCTGGATATACCGCCAGATTCTGTGCTTTCTTTCCACCCGGTTATGCGTGACCGCCTTGCTGCATTTGCCGAGATAAAAAGAACCGGGCAGATGCTTAAACTCGCTCCAGTCAAGACAAACCAGTCCTTTTGTCACCGCGCCGAATTTTTCGTTATCCCGAAGGTTCGTAATTCTTTTTACAAAGTCCTTTGTTTTTTCATAATCCGCAACATCTTTTGGGATATACGCAAACGGAAAACTGCCGCAATCCTCCCAGTAGATTCTGATTCTCGGATCAACGTTTTTCATGTAAGACAGCCTTTCTTTGACCGAAGTGGCGTGAAGTCCGAACTGCAGCTCCATCTCGCCGAATCTTTCAAAAAATCTTGCGGCAGTCTCGTTGACAAATGCGGTTACCGCATCGGCAATCAGCATATCGCCGATTCTTTCGGTCTGAAGCTCCGTAAAGGACTGAAAATAGACTCCGTCAACAGACAGACCCCGGTACTCCTTTTCAAACTTATCTAAAATTCCGTCGATATTATCATACAAGGTGTCCATAGAAACGGCCGCACAGTTTGTATCCCACAACCACGAAAATCCCCATATCACCTTGACATGACAGCTATGCGCATAGGCGATCATCTCTTTCGCGTTGACGGGCACAAAGTCATTCCAAATAATGATGGTGTTGAGTTTTAGCTTTGCCATATTATCGATAAAACCCCGGTAGTCGTAGATCACATGCCCCCACGTCCAAATGCCTCTGTTTTTGACAGACGGACATGACGAATAGGAAAAATCAGGCAGCTTTTCTTCCTGAAAAAGGTGGATAAAATAATTTTTATTGTGATCATGGATGTTTTCAAACCGAACGATATACTTGTTATAAAAATCAATGCAGCCGTAGAGAACACCGGCATCGTCATAGCCCTCGATGATGACCCGATCATCCGAAACATCAATATGATACGATTCTTCCTTGCACAGATTGCTCTTTGACGCCTTTGCGATATACGGATGATCTTTTTTTGTACCGATGTAAATACATCTTAGATTCGCATCGTCCGATAAATCAGAATATGCTATGCAGGAAGGATACTCAAGTGTCTGTTCTAAAATGATGGAGGATATACGCTCTAATGCCCTCTTTTGCAGTTTGCTTTTTAACGCACCGTAAACGATTGCAATTTTTTTCATTCGCCGCAGTCCTTTCATAAAAAAATCACATATTGCGGTTTCTTTGCAATATGTGATCATTATAGCATATGAAATGACTGCGGCGTTACAACGGCATTGACCGTTTTTTTGAACTGTTTTGACCTTTTTGATATGCGGACGGCGAAAACCCCACATAGTTTTTAAAGCATCTGGAAAAGTACGCAGGCGTATCAAAACCGCATAATTCCGATATTCTGGCAATGCCTTCCGCATCCTCTTCCAGCATCGTTCTGGCAACCGATATCCGGTATATGGTAAGATATGCCGAAAAGCTTACGCCAAAATTCTCCTTGAATTTTCTGCAAAAATAACTGTGATTTAAAAAGCATGCCTCGGCCGCCTGTCTGGAGGTGATTTTCTCCTTATAATGCCCTTTGATATAGGTTAAAACATCGCTGCAAAATTTAGTTTCCTTCGGGTTGGTTCTTTTTTCATCGACCAAAGAATTTTTAAGCAGATAAGCAAACATAAGGTTAATATACGCCGTGATTTCCATCGCCGACGTTTCCCTCTCGCAGCTCGCCTCCTCAAAGATTTTTTCAAATAAATTCTTAAGACAGCGTCCGTACTCCGTCTCACCCTTGATGATCGGAATCACGCCGGTACATTCGTTCGTTAACCGGTCGGAGATGCGGCCGGTCATAATCATAGAAAGATCAAAGCATATACACCGATGTCGATACGGCTTAGCGTCGTCTACTGTAATTCCGTGCACCTCCATCGGGTTTACAAAAATCATATCGCCGCCCTTTGCCCGATACTCCTCATTCGCAATACGAACCAGGCACGAGCCGGCATATATCACCAATATTTCAAATTCATTATGATTATGCAGGCTTGTCGGCAAAAAATGGTTCTGCTCACTGATTGCAAGCGGCACGGATTTATAGCGAATTTTATAACCGTCATCCAGCACCCGAAACACCTCCGTTCGCTTATTTTTGTTGACCGCGATGCGGCCGACACCAACAAATTAAGTATATTATATCCATGCATCGCGAATCCGTCAATATGTTTTGGTAAACCAGAGCATTTCTCCCGTAGGAATTATCAGAATACTACAAAAGCGGCAGACGCGCAATCGGTACGATCTGCCACGCCTGCCGCCTTCTTCTTATCTACGATTTCCAACAAAAGTCCCATTCATTGCCCCTGGCATCTTTCCACAAATCCGGTGTGGGCGATGTCGAGGCGCCGCACGGAGCAATCTCCGCCGTCCCCTGTGTAGCGGCAGCAAATGCCGCTTTGACTGCCGCCTTCGCTTCACTGCAATCCATTGTTTCGGCAACTGACACAAACAACGCCGTTCCGCTTTTTGCGAGCAGTTCCAGCCACTTACGGTTATACTCCCAAGGAATCTGATCCGTGATTCCGACACAATCGGCATCCACCGCGTAGAACCGGCCGTGCTGCGCACCGCGGAACGCAAGTGTATTCACACCCATTTTTAAGGTTCTGGCAAAATCGGTGCCGCTTGTATCATCGCCGGTTCTCTGTGCATGGAATAAGCCGGCACACAGATGGCCGATCGTGTTACAGCCAAGAATCAGCGCATCACCGGCCGCTTTGCTGATCGCGGCATAAAGGGATTTGATAATTTCTGCCGAGGTTCTTTTTCGATCCGCAAAGCTCCAGTCACCGTCTGCGACATAAGGCGTCATTGCATAGCCCCACCGGCCGAAGATATCATAGGTCGTAAAGTCATGCTTTATGAGTTCAAATCCCCATTCCCGTATTCTTGCAATATCCTCTTTGACCTTGTCAATGACGCAGGGCACCGAAGGATCCAGCACCTTTAAACCGCCGTCTCTTTTGATATACGCCGCATCATCGAACCGCTCCATGGTAATCAGCGGCCGCAGCCAGATACCCGGTCTGACATTGCGCGCCTTGATTTCCTTTGCGACCTTTTCCATCGATGAAAATTTGCCGTTACAGTCCTCCCACGGGCCGCCGTTGTATCCGCCGTTTTCAACCGCCTGGCCGTCATGAAACCGCTGCCAGCCGTCGTCAATCACCATAAACGGCCGGTTCTCTCCGGGCGGCGCACAATCTGCAATCCATTCCGCATGGCGCAGCACGGTGGCCTCCGAATTGTTCCCGTAACAACAATACCAGTCGTTTCCGCCGTAAATCGGCTTTTCGGGCAGGCGCGGATGATCGCATAGCATCGCACAGAATTTTTTCATCAGGTCAAAGCTGTACGCGCCGCCGCACATCATAACAACTGATGCCGCAAGCAGCCTTCTGCCTGATAGCTGCACCGGCGCTCCGCCGCATCGCAGGTCTATCTTAAGGGTGACCGTATCCTCCGTAACGCTCCAGGCGCAAAAGGCGTTTGGTTGGGTTTTCACACCGCAGTAAAAGGAACTTTCCTCTGCACTTGCCGCAAAGTACCACGGCATATGCTTTGCATGTGCCATAGATTGAAAACACAAATCGCCATAGCTTCTCTCCCATGCATCGCCAAGAAACAAGGCCGTTTTCGGAAACTCCGCCGCCCATGTCACCTCTGCAAAGGAAACCGTATCGGCAGTCACATAGATATGATTGTCCTCTATCTCTACCTTTCCGGCATCGGTCGGCGCATTGCCGCTAAAAAGCTGAATCCGTTTTATCTCCTTTAAAATCATACCGTCCTCCAAAACGTTACTTCATTTCCATGTCAATTTTTAGTTTTATGCTCTTGATTTCCCAGGGCTTTAACGAAAATGCAGCCTCGACCCCGTCAAAATCGATCGGCTCAATATATTCTTCATTCAGATTCACCGCGTCAGCCGCTAAGATCGGGCAGGACATTTTCACCGCGCCGCTTGTTTCCCGGTCTGCGGTGTTAAACACCCTTATCACGATATCGCCCATTCCGCCTTCCTCGGCGCGCTTGATGATGCTTACCGCAACGTTTTCGCCCACGACAGACATGCGACTTATCGGCGCCGCGATGCTTGCCTTATCCTTTACAAATCTCGTTTGACAGATCGGTGCGCACGCCATACCGTCCTGTACCTTTAAAAGATCGGCATAGGTTACATCCTCATCCAGTACCACCAGCGAAAACCGGTATTCCAGTTCCCGGTTTAACTGACAGTTGGTCTCGTCGTTGGTGAGAACCGTCGTCCGGAAACCTCTTAAAAGTGTAATGCCGAGTGTGCCGTCCTCATCGTCATATGCTGCGCATTCATGCAGTCCCTCTGCGGAGACAAAGGCAATTCCGGCACCGTCCGCATCTCGTTTCCCGACAATTCCGTTCATTGCCTTTTCATAGCGATCCGTCTCGCACCAATCTTGTGTCGAAATATCAACCCCCGATTTTCTTTCGCAGCAATAAAACGCCTGCCCTGCAAAATAGTTTCCACAAATGCCGGTCGGGATAAGGAGCCTTAGCCGATGATCCTTTGCGATATTTTCAAAGCGGAGTTTCATGTCCACACGGCGGCTCTCTGCCGAGAGGCAAACATCCGTTACAAATTGCAGCGTAACCGTATTTTTGCTCCGGCGCTTTCCATGCTTGTCCTCGATGATTTCTGCCGGCACTTCCAGATTTCTGGTAATTCTGAACACGCATCTCGACGGTCCGCACTCGATTTTTTCGATCGTGCATCCGCCGCCGTTTGTACAGATTTTTCGGTCGGCAACCGGCTCTGCGTGGTACCAGCCGTCACCAATTTCGCCGTCATCTGCAAGATTTCCAAGCTGCGTATAGGTCTTTTTGGTCTTTTTATCGTAGACGGCAAGCGTACCGTTTCCTAAAACCGACACACGGATAAACTCGTTTTCTGCATAGGTATCGCCCGACTTCATCACATTTTTGTGCCGAACCGGCGCCACGGACGGAACAATTCTGTATTCCGCTCTTCCGCACGCAGGCGCTTTCACGCGCAGCGTAACGGTGTGAACATCCCGGTTTTCGCACAGATTGTTGAAATATCTTCTAAGGTACCCTCTTTTGATTTCTGTAACCTGATAGGGGATCTCATTCCCCTCGTAATCATAAATGCGGAAACTGTTAATCTCCTCATAGCCAAACGGCTCCTGATATCTTGCAGGATAATCCGTCTTAAAGTCTATTTCGGCCGACACAGTTTTATCAATGGCAAACGGCAAGGGATTATAAACGGTAAGGATTCCCTCACATGCGCCCTCTCCCTCGTCTCCGTGTGCTTTTCTCATGTGATATACATAGTCGGTAACCAGCGCCGCACAAAGCTCTCTTACCTGAGAAAACCGATATTCCATATCACGGTGCACACTGTCGATCGAGCAGCCGCAGATCGAATCATGCGGATGGTTTTGAATCAAATAGCGGTACGCCAGATCAACAAACTCCCGTTTCAGTGTCATGCCGTCAAAGGCAGAAAGAACCATCAGCGGTTCAATTTGCTTTTCAAGCAATCCCTGGCAGACATCATTTGCCTGTTTTAGGGGATAGTAGCTGGATAACGTGTCGGTAATCAGGTGAAGGTACGGGTGCCATTGTTCCGCCGTAGCATTCAGTTCGCCGTCCCTAACCGAAAGGCGGTCCCGCCATCGTTCCAGCAGTTTTCCCTGCTCACACAAGTTGGTGTGATGTACCGCCGCCTCCGGGTACAGTTCCTTGATTTTCTCTATGTACGCCGTTGTATCAGCTGGCACCTCCGCGTGATCGTCGCCGTCCATGACAATCACGACCGGAATCTCGCTCCGTGCACGTTCCTGCTCTATATATTCTTTGATGCGCTCCGTAATCAGCGCCCCATTCTCTTGAAAACTGCCTGCGTTTTCGTAGACCTGGTGCTTAAAAGCGCCATAGCCATAGTGTTCACTCAATTTATAGGTGATGCACTCGCTTCCGTCCGGTGACCGCCATTTGAAATATTCCGGATCGCGATCCGTCGTTCCCCTGCCGAGCAGGGCATACTTGATGGAAAACCCGTTAAAAATCTGGGGCATCTGCGCAATATGGCCGAAGATATCGCATACATATCCGTACTTCCATGCCTCAGCACCCCACTGCTTTGCTTTTCTGTGCCCAATCATAAGGTTTCGGATAAGGCTCTCGCCCGACAATAAAAATTCATCGGGCATCACGTACCACGGGCCGACCATCAGGCGGCCGTCCTGAATGAGTTTTTCGAGTTTCTGCCTGTTTTGCGGCGCGATTTCCATATAATCGTCCAGCACAATTGTCTGCCCGTCAAGGTGAAAAACCCCAAACGCAGGGTCAGACTCTAAAACATCGATCAGTCCGTCAAACATCTTAACCAGCCGATACCGGAACCCCTGAAAGGACTGGTACCATTCTCTGTCCCAGTGGGTACCTGAAAAATAAAAAATGTCAAATTGATTCTCCATGTGATTTGATTCCTCTCTGTCGTATCTTTGTATTTTTATAATCCGCATCGTTTCATAGCGTCTGCAACACACTTTGCAAAAAGACGGTAGCCGGTAGCATTGAGATGCACTACCGCATCATTTTTTTATACTGACCCACCGTGATTCCCTCATACTTTTGAAACATCCGCATAAAAGTTCTCTCGCTCCCAAAGCCGACCAGATCATATAGCTGCGCGGTTGAGATATGGCGGTCTTCTCCTAAAAACTCCTTTGCCTTCTCCACCCTGTACCGGCTGATATAATCGGACAGGTTTTCGCCCGTTTCCTCTTTAAAGATTCTTGAGGCATAATAGGGCGTAACCCCAACATAGCTGCCGATATATGCCACGGTAATCGAACTGTCGTTGTATTTTTCGGCGATATACTTCTTGATTTTATCAATCACGGCATCGTTGGATCGGCTATGCTTTTCCTCCGGAAGTTCATCATTTCGTGCAGGCTCCATCCTCGCACCGACATAGCGTATCAGATTGCCCAATCCCTCAATGCAGCTTTCCGAGGACTCAAACTCTAAGATCCTGTTTACAATATCGCACAATTCTGCCGGCAGTTCGTCTCCGGTGTCCAAAATTTCGGTCATTGCATGGATCATGCGAATGACATAGATTTTAAACCGGTCGACATTCACTCGCTCGCCTGCAAATGCGTCAAATATTTTCTTCATCAAAATAATGCCGGAATCCGCGTCTCCCACCTGAACAAGCATAACCAGCTTTTCCACATAGTTGTCGATTCCCTTGACGCCTTGAAGTTCCGGCGAAAAATCGTCTGTAAATATAATCTCTTTGTTGCTGATAAACCGGGATTTCTTTTGAAGTTCCAGCGTCTCCTCATACCCTTGATAAATATGCGCAATCCCGTGATGTGCTCTGCTTACGTGAATGGTCATAAACACATTAAACTGTTTTTCAATGACCGTCTTTCCGAGTTCCAAAAGCTTTTTAATCTCATTTTCCCATGCACTGAAATCACTTTTGAGATTCAGTACGCAGACAAACATGTCGTTTTTGGTTGTAAAATACGCTTTGCCGGCCTTTTCGAGCAGTTCCTCAAAAATGTTATTGACGATCAGCTCCGCGCTTGCCGCACGCTCCGCATCGTCCATGTCCTCGCCGTTGAAGATCGCACTGCAGTTATAAACATCGAACAGGATCACCGCAAATTCGTCCGAGATAAAACGGATTCCAAGGCGCTCCGTCTCCTGTTTTGTAGCGTCGCTCATCGCATAGGAAACCATGCTGTTTAAAAGCTCTTTCTTTCTGATTTTACGATCCTTTTCACTGAATTTTTCCACATAGTTCTGATATAAATTATACTTTGAGGCGATGCTTTCAAGGCTCTCATAGTCGGCCTTGTCATGGCCTTTTACCATACGGACAATCTTTTTAATCGGCAGATAATTTTTAACAATGAATATAATTAAAAATACAATGGCCGTAATCAGGTATATGATGATATTCACGGTCAGGATATATCGGCTGTACCGCACCTTATCGGTAAAGTACCGGTCGCTTGTACAAAGCATATACTTCCAGCTGTTGTAGCCCGATTTGCAGGAGGTATACACATACCCGTCCGCCTTTTGAAAATCCTCAAAATTGCTCAGCGCCTCATAAGACGGTGCCGGGAAAAGCGATTCGCCGAGATGTAAAATGACCTGATCCCATTTATCGACAACAAATAACTCCTTGTTTTCAAAATCGTAAATTTCCGCGATGGATTCGGTCAGGTACATCGCTGGCACGCGAATGACAATGATTGCCGGGTTGGGATCGTTTTTAAAAAAGGTACTGTTAAAAAAGAATTCGATATATTGCTGCTCCTCATCCCGAACCATATGGTACTGCGAATATAGCTCACTAAAAGCGGCTCCCCTCCACGCCTCAAACGATAAGTCCGTGTCACGGTAGTACTGCCTAAAAAAATCCTCGCTCCTATCAAACATCGCGGAGGACACCACCATATTGGTTTGATTGAATATCATATAAACATCGTCTATGGCAGAATTTTTGACAATATACTCTTTAAGCTCCCTGGACATATCGTAGGCGTCGGTGACAAAGTCCAGATTTCCCGGATCATAAACGCCGTACGAATTCAACTTTTTAAAGTTCTCGCTGTTCGGCAGTGCATCTGCAATTGCCTCAACCGATGTAAGCTCCCGCGCGATCTGTCCGGAGATGGTGCTGAGCATAATCTTGTCTATCTTGATCACGTCCGCGTTCGTGGCCTTGGTGTTATATTGCAGAATGATAAAGTCGCAGATCATCGGGATAACAAATATCCCCAAAATTGCGGCAAAAATGGTTCCCCGAAAGCTTTCGGGTATGAAAGCGCGCCTCTTTGCAAACATCTTCATATTCACATATTCCTCGTATTCTAAGGGAGGTAAAACGGTATCCGGCAAAAGCCGCTGCCTTACATCCCTTTTTTCCATTTATTTTACCACTTCGCGGCAAAATTGCAATCCTGCAATTTGCATTCTGTACTATCCTTTCAGCGCGCCGATCATGACACCCTTTACAAAATACTTTTGCAAAAACGGATAAATACACAAAATCGGGAGCGTTGCCACAACAACAACCGCGTATTTGATACTCTCCGAAACGCTGTACGACTCTGAAACACCGGCGTTTTGCGCCATATTTGACACGTCGTTCTGCAAGAGAATTTCACGCAGGACAAGCTGCAGCGGATACTTGCTCCGATCGTTTAAGTAGATGCTGGCCGGAAACCACGAATTCCATATTCCCACGCCGTAATACAGAATCATAACCGCAATAATTGCCTTTGACAGGGGCAAAATAATATGCCAGAGGATAGAAAAATGACTTGCTCCGTCCAGGTGCGCAGCCTCCTCCAGGCTTGCCGGTATGCTTTGAAACGATGTCCGCATGATAATGAGGTTATAGGTGCTGATTGCTCCCGGCAGAATCAGGGCGAGCAAACTGTTGTAAAGCCCCAGATTTTTAATATTGATAAAACCGGGAATCATTCCTCCGCTGAAATACATGGTAAAAATCATCATTGCCATGATCGGCCCTTTTAGCATGATCTCTGACTTTCTTGACAAAAAGTACGCCGCAAGCGAAGTCATAAAGATGTTGAGAGTGACGCCGCATACCAAAACAATGATGGTATTCATATATCCGCTGACAACCATAGGATTCCTGACAACGGCGCGGTAGGCCTCAAGATTAAATCCAAGCGGTTTCCACAACAGCCCGGTGTTTGCCACAAGCTTGATGGAATCGCTGACCGAGGCAATGCAGACATAAATCAGGGGATAAAGACACACAATCATTAAGAAAATCATAATGATGGCATCTATGGCAAGAAATACCCGTCTGGAAATACTTGTTTTTCTCATAATTTACCTTCTTTTCTGAATGAAATTGATACTGTCCTTCCGCTACCACAAACTGGTATCGGAAATCTTTTTGCTTATAAAATTGGTAAGACACAAGAACACGACATTCACCACGGAATTAAAAAGTCCCACCGCCGTCGCATAACTGTAACTGTTCTCCAGCAATCCCTTGCGGTACACATAAGTAGAAATCACGTCTGCCGTCTCATAGGTGATCGGGTTATAAAGCAGAATGATTTTTTCATAGCCTATCGTCAGAATATTGCCCATTCTGAGGATAAACATAATGATGATGGCAGGAAGAATGCCGGGAATTGTGACGTGCATCACCTGACGCAGCTGGCCGCCACCGTCAATCTCGCACGCCTCATACAATTCAGAATCGATCCCCGTGAGCGCTGCAAAATAGATGATCGAATCCCAGCCGATTGACTGCCAGATATCGGATATGACGAACATTCCGGTAAAGTATTCGGGTTTCATCAAAATGGAAGTGTCGTCATGAGTGAAATGCGCAATAAATTTTGTAATCATGCCGCTGCCGCCGGTAAAGCTTGAAATAATACCGCACACCACCACCAATGAGATAAAATGCGGTAAATAGGTGACCGTCTGCACCGTCTTTACAAACCGCTTGTTTGTAAACTCATTGATAAGAAGCGCCAATAAAATCGGGGCAGGAAACCCAAACAGGATACTGTACAGGCTGATTCGAAAGGTGTTTTTTAAAAGCCGTCCGAAATATACGCTTGTAAAAAAGTCCTTAAAGTGCTTCAGTCCCACCCAATCGCTGCCTGCAATACCGTCCTGGGGGCTAAAATTCCGAAAGGCAATCTGAAGGCCGTACATCGGAAAATACTGAAACACGATGTAGTATATAACCGGCAATGCAACAATCAGATAAAGTGCCCGGTTTCTGACCAAATCTTTTTGCAGGCGTTTTATATAGGAAGTGTTGTTTGATCCGCCGCTGATCTTCATTCTATTTTCTCCTTTTTCTTGCTGGCTTATGCGGCAAACCGCCGCCGCATCCTTCATTGTAAATACTTAAAAAATGTCCGGAATCCCCGGCCGCTGCGGAAGGCTGCGACCGGGAATGATCCTTATTTTTGCGCGCGCCTGTCATACGCTGCCTGTCTGATTTCCAGCGCTCTCTCGATACCCATGGATTTCAGCTTTTCAACAAACGAATCAAACTCATCAATTGAGCTTTTTCCGATAATCGTTTTGTTAAAGTATTCGTTGACATAGGTCTCGATCTCTGTCATGATCTCGCTGCACTCGGCGTTTTCTTCGGTCGTCATCAGCAGGTGCGGAATCTTGTAATCATAGTAATCATTATCCGCCCACTGTACAATGGCGTCACGCTGACGGTCCGTTCCGTAATACTGTTCAATGTATCTTCTGTCCTGAATAAACGGACCGGACTCGGCGCCAAGGCAGTTCATCGTCAGCTTTTGTGCAACCGGCGTTCCGTCGGTGATGTCAAGCAGCTTGTCGGCATACTTCGGGTATCCGTCTACCATCGTGTAACTCTCGCCCTCTTTGCCGAAGTTATAAAGCATGTGTCCTTCCTCTGTGTAACCATAGTCAAGATAGCGTGCTGCAAGCGCGGGGTTTTTACAATTTTTAGTGATGGCAGCGCCAAGGGTCGTATATTGCCACTCAATACCGCTGTACTTCGACTTTTCATCGGCACGCTCTGCCGGATACGGAACGGCAACAAGATCATAACCTGTGCCCTTGCCGGAGGCTAAGTAAGTACCCATTTTAGAACCGCCGGTACCAAAGGTGATTCCGGATTCGCCGTTTAACATATTAGAATCCACCAGCTTTGCGTCAGCGATTGCAAAGCTCTTGTCGATATACCCCTTTTGATACCACTCGCTGAGTTTTGCAAGCATATCACGGTATTCCGGCTCCATGGGGCCGTATTTAATCTTGCCGTCCTTCAGATATTCCGCCGGGAAAGCGCCAAATCCGCCGGCCAGCATATCATACCGGTTGGTGGCAAACGGTACATTGCACTTTTCTTTAAACGCGGCAAGCACCTTGTCCCAATCGTCAATCGTTTTGGGAACGGAAAGCCCTGCATCTTTGAGCCAATCGGCACGCATCATAAATCCCGAAACGGCGCACAGACTCTTCTCACCCCGGACAAACGGGAATACATAGACGTTTTTGGCATCGGTGACAACGTCCTTTTTGACGTCGGGGTTCTCGTCCAGATACTTTTTCAAATTTGGCGCATAATCATCCACAAACTCATCCAGATTATAAATGATACCCTTGTCAATGCAGCTTTGCGGATTCTTCATAAACCACTGCGAAAACACCATATCCGGCATGTCACCCGATGCAATCAGCAGATCAAGCGCATTCTCCTGTCCCTGTGCCGGGTGTACATACTCCACTTCGATTCCCGTTGCTTCACGCAGACTCTGGGCAAACGGCGTCTCGCCGAAATTGCTCACCACCGACGATACCTGTGACGGAAGGTTGCACCAGTAGGTAAGCTTTTCTTCGGTCTGGATCGGGTATTCGACAACGCCCTTTTTCAAATCACTTTGCACGGCTTCTTCCTTTTTTCCGCAGCCGGTCGCCGTAACCGCCAGCGCTGCGGCAAGAACTAAAAACACAACTCTTTTTTTCATTTTCATCATTCTCCTGCCTTTCTTATTTCTGTTCTTTAAGCCCACATTCCGTAAACGCCAGAATCGCCAGTCCCTGCGAAAATTCCGAATCGCTCTTGCGCGTGTTTTTATAAACATCCATATCATCATTCACGCAGGTTCCGTCCGACCCCTCGTTCATCGCGCCGTCTGCGCCGATACAACTTTCCAGATACCCAAAGGCGGCCTCTGCGTTTTTCAGGTATGTTTCTTCAAGGATTCCGCTTTCGACCGCACGGCAAATGCCAAAGGTGATCCCCGATGTTCCCGTTGTCTCGGAATACGATGCGGGGTCGTTTATGATTGTCCCGAACGATCCGTCTGCCCGCTGGTACGAAATCAAGGCAAGCAGCTGCGCACGAAACCGCCTTTCAAGTTCTGCCCTCAGGGGATAGGTATCATCGGTCAGTGCAAGAACCACCGCAGCAGCCGCAGAAAACCAGCCGTTTCCTCTGCCCCACAGCGCACCGTGCTGCGTTCTGTCATCGCAATAGTAACCGTGATAAAGCAGCCCTGTCTTGCTGTCACAAAGCATATCATAGTGCAGCAAAAGCTGCCGCAGCGCCTCGTTTTTATACATTCGCTGCCCGGTCATGCTGCCGTATCTCGCCAGAAAGATACCGCCCATAAACACCGTATCCACCCACACTTGATTGGGGCATGTGTTTGCAACGCAGGTGTGCTCTAATGCGCCGCGGTCGCAACGCGGACACTCTGACATCAGATATACGGCAAACTTTTCGCATAGCGGAAGATACGTTTTATCACCCGTATGATGATACAGGGCAAGAATGCCGTTGGCCGCCGCCGTTGTATTGACGCTCATCCCCGGCTCAGCCTCTTTCAGGTGGCGCAACACCCAGTCTTTGATATACGCGAGATACTGCGGATGCCCTGTTTTGTCATATGCCATCTCTATGGCATACAGGCACACACCCTGTCCCCATTGCCATTCCCGCATTCTCGGATAGTCGTGATCCACAATAAATTCGCACAGTTTTTCAAGATTTGTCATTTCAGTCTCCATTCCGCCGCCCATATATCGGCCTAGGTTTATTTTCCGTAAAGTGTCCTTGCCTCTGAGAGCAGCGGCACCAGTTTGCCCATTGAATTGAACACAAACGCCTTTACGGTATCGCCCTCTTCCAGGGTCATATCAAACGGATCGGTCGTCACCTGATACGGGTATGCATAATTTCCACTATGTCCGGCAATGGCAATGGCGCTGATTTCGCGCTTTAAAATGCCCGTGAGTTCTTCGCCGTGGTACTTTGCCAAAATCAGAGCGGAGCAGTCAGAAATCGGCTGATAGCAATGAATCGTCGCCGTAACATTTTCATTCTTTCCAACCGCCAGGGGCTTTGACAGACCAACGATATCCAGCGGTGCCGCTCCCGACAAGGACAGGTAGTAATAGGAATATGCTGCTGCATCCTGATCCAGTGTTCTCGGAACCACAAGAATGTTGCCCTCCGTGATGGAATCACGTTCACCGATCTTTTCTGCAAATGTCGCATCACGGTAAATGTATGCGTCACTCAAGTCTCCGCCCGTAGCATTTAAATCCGCATAAAAGCTGCTCTGATCCAAAGCCGTTTTCGGCACAAAGATGACACCGTCACCCACCGTTGCCGCATTTGCGGTCAGTGTAAGTTTCGGATCCGTAGAGGCTGCCGGCTTTGATCCATAATACATATGGATATCATCATAGGCAAAATAGCCATCCGCGTTCTTGCCGTTTCCGTCATCGGCAAACATGCCAAGCAAACGGAGATAAGCAACCGAGTGAAATGTCGTATCACAACCCGTTACGGCAGCACGCTCACCGTTTACAAAGACCTCTGCCTTTCCTGCTGCCGGATAAAGCGTAACCGCGATTCTTGTCCACGTACCCGATACCACTCTCTTGCTTGTATATCGGTCTATGGTAACCGTTCCGTCCGCTGCCATGGCAATCGGCGTATACCACTTGTTTGCCGCAGATTTCATTGTCACTTTAAACTCTCTGGTGTCCTGCATCAGCACGGAAAGTTCAATCGTCTTCGGTGCGTTTAATCCGCTGTGTCCGGGATATAGCGTAACCGTGGAATCCTCCTGGCTTGCCCAGGTTTTTGTCGTATCTGCCGCCACCTTGATATACGCGTTCCCGTCAGCACTTCCTGCGATACTGCCAGTCGGCGTGGACGCACTCCCGGCGCTATTGCTAAAGCTTACATTCGGCTTATCGGAGGTCATGTTATAGACCTTCTCCGGTATAGTGGTGTTGATTGCCATTGCATAGAGTTTTTCGCCGCCTGCATTCGTGAGAGCATACGCCTTTTCCTCTGCCGAAAGCTTACTGCCCGTCTCGCCAAAGGCCTTACCGTCAACGTTTAACTCGCCAAGATCAACCCGCTCATCCACAAACTGGGTAAGACCGGTTACCGCGCCGTCATACAATCTTGCGACACTGTTTGCATCGGCGTTCTCGCTGACTGCGATCCGGCTCTTCGTGTACTGCGGAAGTTCGGTAATCCCCTGCGATACCGAAATATCGTCCATCCACACGCCGGAGGACTGACTTCGATCCGAGGTTCTCATGCCGGGGAATATGTAGCTCAGTCCCGTAAAATCCTTATATTGCTTCTTCCAGCCGTTTCGATCCTCCAGACCTTTTGCATTAAGTGCAGCATCCTCTTTGACAGGGATGTTATCAAGGTAGAACCAATATCGGTTTGTATTGCTGCTGTCCTTTACCGGATAATTGCCATAACTATCCGTGCCATTACCGTTGCTGGTTGTCGTGTAACTTCCCTTCCCGGCCTTCATCACAAGATTAAATTTATACCACTTTTCCGCCGGGAGATAGATTCCTGTTTTCTCACCCATTACATAGAGAAGTCCGTCCTTATTCACGCCGAACAAATACGAACTCGTTATGCCGTCATTCCCGGTCTCGCTTTCTCCTGAGTAGCTGTATCCTCTGTAATACCCGATCACACCCTTGGTCGCATTACAGTCCTTTGCCCATGCCATATAGACTTCGACTTCCGTGTATTCACCGGTATTCATCTCGCCTGCAAGGCCGAGTTTCATACCGTTTCCGGGATCGGCCGCGGTGCTGTCTGCGGAGCGATAAAAGTGAACCGACTTATCCCCCGTTGTTTTGCCAAATGTTCCGTCGGTCACCTGTGCCTTGTTTTCTGAGACAATGTTACCTCCATCGACCTGAGAATAATTGGAGCCTTCCTTGATCGTTGCTGCGATATTCTCCTTGGTCAGTTCCAAGTTCGTCTCAAGGCCGTCAAAGCCCAGCGTCGCATCGGACTGCGCCGCCCATACCGCACCTCCCCAGGCGGTAAACAGTAAAGTGATTCCTGCAACCGCTGCGGTAAACCGCTTTTTCATTGTTACCATCATGAATAACCCTTCCTTTCGCTGCATCCTCAAAGCATGACTTTCATCCCAGCTTGCAGGATGCAAAATATTATATTTTATCTTCCATATTTTTCTTTCATCACCGGGAACCGTCATATCCACCCGGCCGGCAATTTACTTTTCTACGGCAAAAACCTTTGTCGTCAGCGTTTTCGGTCTCCGATAATCACGGAACAGATACGCCGTCATCCTCTCGCCGCGCTGAAGATACGGTGCCGAAACCCGATAGTCTGCCGCACCGCTCTCCGAGGGGATCGAAAGCGGTTTAATCTGAACCTTTTTAATCCTGCCGCCGCTCCATACCTGTAAAACGACATAGGCGTCCACCGCGTTCTTTGTTGTATTTACCGCCGTGACCGTAAAGGCGCCGTCCTCAAAGGAACCGCCGGTGATTGCAAAGTCACCCGTTCGGGTTAAAAAGCTGCCCTCGACCGCAAAACCGAGCGCCTCGCCGCCGGCATAACGTACGGATGCACTGATCGTGAGGGTGTATCGGGTTCCGCTCTTTAACGGTGATGCCAGAGTCAGAATCACCGTCCCCTCCTCCGTCCTGATTTCTGTGATCGGCATCACGCTGCCTGCTTCATCTGTGAGCGTCACCGTCTCCGGCGTCAAATCCTTTGCCGATAGCGCCGCAGAGATTTTGCAGATAACTTTTTGAGCGCCTGCCTCGATTTCGTCCGAAAATGTCAGGGTCGGAAGATCCATTCCCTCATACACATACACGTTGTCAATGGCAATAAAGGTCTTGACCGCGTCAAAAACCGGGCCGTATACCCGAAGATAATTGATTTCGTCCTGACCGCTCGCGATTCCCAGAGAGAAGGTGCGGCTTAGTTCTCCGCCCGTCACGGTAACGGTTGCTGTTCTGCTTTTTACATCGGTACCGATCATCAGATGGTACCACTCTTTTTCGGCATACGGCACCGATTCGCCTGCAATCTCAATGCCATCACCCGTGATCGAAAACAGCGTTGACTCGGCAGCGCCGTTCTTTTTAAAGGTAAATTTAAAACCGTCACGGTCGTTGCCGTCGGCGCTCGGCAGCGCACGCAGCCCCGGCTTTTGATCGATGTACAGATCAAGCTCGATAAAGCCCTTGCCACCAATCGTTGTCGTGCCGAGTCCCATATACGCCGCGTTATCGGGCGCATAAGCCTCATTCACCGTGTCCATGCCGATAATCAGGCTCTTTCCAAACGCCGGATTGATGACCCGGCAGTCAAGATAGCCCCGCTGCTGACCGCCCCAGCAGCCGGAGGGCTGCTCACCTCCGCCTGCGTAGGAGGAAAAATCGTGGTTCGTCAGCAAAATTCTCGCGTTGCTCTCAAGTGTAATGCGAAAATCCTGTGACTGCGCAGCGCCGTACCGATCGATGGCGCAAATGGTGATTTGGTGCGTGCCGCCGGTTAAGCCGCCAAGTGAAAATTCCGCCGTATCACCGTTTACCGCCGCAATCTCTTTGCCGTCGGCAATACATAGGATTTTATCAATACCGTCACGGTCATAAGCGTAAGCCTTAACCGGCGTGATGGTGTCCGGACGGTAAATTCCTCCGTCTGTGATTCCTTCCACACGAAGCTGCGGCGGATCGTTTTTTATCACCGTAATATTTGCCTCGATCGAGCAGGAAAGTCCGCTTGCATCATATCCCACCGCCGTGAGTGTTACCGTCCCCGGCGTATCATGGCAAAAGCTGTATGTATACGGTGCCGTATCCAACACTGCATCGATTGCGCCGTTAACAAAAACTTCGATGCGGTCAAGCTTCGTCTCATCGCCCGGCACAATCGATATCGGAACGATTTCGCCCGTGTGAATCTCCATCTGCCCGACGTCCTCTCCAAACGCGATCGTCGGAAGGCGGTAATCCTCTGTCACAACCGTAAAGCGGATTGTAATCGGTTCTGTCTCTCTTCCGAACAGATCCTCTGTTTTGGCAGCGCAGAGCGTGTATTCCGCCGTCCCGGAAAATCCGCCGACTGGGCTGATCTTTGCCGCATTGCCCGGTGATACCGGGACGACGGTAACGGGAACCGTCTCCCCGTCACGGGTCAGCGTGTAGTTATCCGCGCTGCCCATAAGCGGTGACATCCATGTTCCAAAATTCAGCGTGACCGTCTCGGTCTCCGCCGCGTAGACCGCCGATCCGTCCGCCGGCGATGCGGTGATGGATGGCACCGCATCGGCGTCCCCGGCAAAGAAATCCCGAACCATCCAGTCACCGTCTCCGTAGTTTACCATTGTAAAGTAGATGGCCGAGCGGTCGATTTTCTCCGCCTTTTCGTAGGCGCCCATCTCTATTAATTCGCCGTCAAACCAAAATGCAGTCTTTGCCGGAGAGGCCGAAAAGTCCATAGCAAGAATGATTTCATGCTCCTGATGATCTGCCACGGTAACCGAGGCGGCGCCGCCGAACGCCTGCACGTTTTTATCGTCAATGCGCAGCATCTCTGTTGCATTGCGCACGGTGGAGGCGGCCCTCAGAGACCGTCCGCCGCCGTCTGCCGCCGTTTTTAGCCTGATAAAGAGCATATCATTATCCATTTGATATGCCGGCGTTTCAATTTTACCGCCCGACGTCTGCTTTGCCGTGCCGCCCAGCGTGAATACGCCGTTTTCGGCCGCTGCGTTTTCCATACTCCACTCCTGCGGCGCAGCGCCGTCAATCGTTACCGCTTGCACGCCCGGAGCGCCGATGAAAAGAAAGATACCGATCAAAAATGCGGTTGCCCTTTTCATCAATGTCATTTTTTGT
The DNA here is from genome assembly GCA_934454115.1 of uncultured Clostridia bacterium. Taxonomy (GTDB): domain Bacteria; phylum Bacillota; class Clostridia; order Monoglobales; family Monoglobaceae; genus Ructibacterium. Next base: position 71,416 of record CAKSFQ010000002.1, on the reverse strand, counting down.
CCCATCATCTCGCCTCCTCTACTTTCTCTGCAGCGCTCTGAATTCCAAAATATTGGTTAGTTTGTTTACGGTGTTTCCGTAGCCGATCACCTTGATGAAACGGTACGGTGCACCGTTAAATTCCATCAGTTCAAAGCCCTCTGTCTCAACACTGCTTCCGCCCTTTTTGAGGCTGACCCACTGATTGCCGTCCACGGACCCCTGAATCTCGTACTGGTAGCATCTTGTGTCACCCTGCCAAAAAGCAAGTGCCACCGCGTCGACCTGTTTTGTCTCGCCGAGATCAAAGAGCGCATATTCGCCCGAAACCGCGGCACTCGTCCAGCGCGTCAGGAAGTTGTTGTCAAGCATGCTCTCCTTCGGATTCCATTCCTCCAGCGTGGAGCTTACACTGTAATCCGCAATATCCAATATGTTGAACGCATCAAGGTTTGCGGATTTTGTCACCTTAAATCCGATATTGGTATCCGAATATGCCGACTTATCCGGATTCCATACCCGAACCGAACCAAACTCGCCGCTGTCGTCGTAAATAATCTCTACACTGTTCGCCGGATTTTCAGGATCTGCCGTAATTTTCGGCACTTCCTGTCCCTCAACGAACGGGATTTTTCCGTCGACGACCACCTCACTGAGTTTCTTTCCGTTTACACGGATGTTGCTTGCATTCAGCGACGGCTTTACCTGATAGGAATCATCGGGGATGACCCATTCTTCCATTGGTATCGTCATCGCGTCGATACTGCTTGTCGCCTCGTCCAGCGCCGAAAGCTTTACCGTAACGGTATAGGTGGTATCGCTGTGCACCGGAAGCTTGATACGAATCCTTGTATAGCCGACATTTGCGTTCTGTCCGGCGGCCGCCTTGCCGAGTTGCGTTGCGGGTCCTTTCTCCACAACGTAATCCGGCGCGTCCGTTCTGATTTCCATCTTCAGCTTCTTTCCGGCCTGGCTCAGGATTACCGTGCGGTTATCCTGAATCTCAACATCCGCCTTGGTCTGCATAAACCAGTAGGAATCCATATCTTTGAGCGGTGTAAACCGATCCTGAACGGTAAGGCTGCGGCGGTTGTCACCCACATAAAATCCTCTGTGATGATCCTTGACAAACTGCTTATACGGTTCATGCATGTCGTAAATAATCATAGAACCGGCCTCTTTGCTCTCATACTTATCAGTGTAACACATCACATCATAGCCATAGTCAAGACCCCACCAGTTGGTTTCAATATCGTGAACCATCACGTTATGTCCCTGCATCGTGCTTCGGTACGGCGGCACGCTGGAATCCCGAATGCTGGCGTAATCCTCTTTGCCGAGTTCCTGCGCCCAGCGAACGCCGTCTAAGTCAAATACAAAGGTTCCGACGTCAGCCTGAGAATGGTAGGTCTTTACCTGACCGGCATGCGCCGCAAAATACATCGCATTGTTATCGGTATAAGAAGAGCGGCTATACACCAGATCAAGCCCCTTATAGAAGGCGTCAAGTTCCAGATTATCCGCATTGCCCTTGCAGCTTGGGTTATAAAACAGCGGATCTTCCACACGCGTCGTCCGCCGATCTCTCTTTAGCTGCATATAACAGAGCGCCTGCAAATCCTCATCGCCGTAATAGCGCGCCAACATCGCCGGAAAACGGCTGTCCGCCGGGCCGGCGTCTCCGTCATGGTATGCATAGTTGCCATTGGAACTTTCGTTCTGCATATACCACTTACCCGTATTTTCCATTCCCTGCGCATCCATAAAGCCGTAATGATTTCCCGTACTGTTCATCAGTGACTGCAAACCTCTGCACAGGTAAGAAAACGCATAGTTCCAGTAACCCGGCGACTCCTGCCATGTCCCGTCGGGACGGATCAGCATAATACCGTTCTCAACCGAACGAACGGAGAGTTCTAAGAGGCGGAAGCACTTTTCCGGGTTGGATTCTGCAATCGACAGGCAAGCTGCGATAATACCACTGTTGATGACCGCGTTAAAATTCGACTTTGACGTCGCATAGTCCCCGGCGTTTGCCATAACGTGGCGTGTTGCGCAAAGATCGCGGATAATGTCGATCTGCGGATCGATCATCTGTTTGATCAGGCGCTCCTGCACAAAGGCACGCTGCTCCTCCGTCAAATAGTCATAAATCCAGTCATAGCCGATTGCAACGCCCATTGCAAGCTCGCCGCTGTCAATCATATGCGTAAAGTTCCAGTCGGGATAGTTCAGCACGTACTGCAATCCCTCCCAAAGCTTTTTCGCATATTTCTCATCGTGCGTCATCTGCCATGCAAAGCCGAGGTTAGAATTTCGGTCAAGGTAATGTCTTGCGGCCGTCAAAAGGTCGGTGCCGTTCGGCAGTGCATACGGCTTTTCCGTATCGGAGAGCAGCTCGTCTGCGCTTCCCATGATTTGGTCAACGCATTTTTTCATATATTCATCCGTGTCCTTGAGCGCCCTTACCCTGTCAAAGTCTTCCTTTTTTGCGATAATTCTGGGATGCATTTCGCCGTTGTTGGTCGCCGCGTTAAAGTCCTCCCGGAGAGTCTTGGCACTCGGCCGTTCAAACGACATGTAATAGTTAAGAACTCTGACAGGCGTCATACCGGTACGGTAATTCGCATTTTGGATAAATCGGTGCACACCCGAAAAATGGAAGTCATCGACGGTATCTCCGGTGTAGAGATCAAACGGTTTCTCCGCGGTAATCACAAGACCTCTGGTGTCGGTTTTCACGGTGTGTCCCAGCACCTTTTCGGCAAACGAAGCAATCGGCACATAAAGTTTTTTATCCTTCCAGATACACGGCTTATCCATCTCGATTTCCTTGTCGTTGTATATTACCTTTTTGCTGTCCGCCGTCATGGTAAGACCGCTTCCCGTTACCGTTCGCACAGAGCATTTTGTCGCAAGCGTAAGACCGTAGCCAACCGATAGCGCCTTTGCACCCACATAGACAGTGCCGTCCTCGCCGACGTACGGTTTTTCCACCCGGACATGCTTTTCACCGCCGGAGAAAACGTTTTCACTGTAACCGTAAAAAGCCATCTTGCCGTCCAGAAACTGTTCGATTCCGCGGTCATCCGTCCACTGTGCCGGATGGTAATCCGGCTGATTGTGGTTATAGGTATTGCGCATTCCGAGAACCTTGAGTTTATCATAGGTTACAGTACAAGCATCCCCGTTTGCACTGATTGCAATCCGCAGCATTTCGGGACGCCGAAAATTCTTACTGAGTGTAAAGGACTCGACAAACTGTTCGTCAATATAAAAATCCGAACGCATGTTTTCAAAATCAATCCACAGTTTAAAATTCAGCCACTCACCCTCGCTGAGCTGCTTTGCGGTCATTCCGCTGCTCGTAATGACCTTGCCCGACGCGTCAATCTTTACCGGGTGAAAGCTTACGTTAGACCCCGTTGTCTTTGTATCCCGAAAGAAGCAGAAGGTCACCTCTGAGCCCATCTTATCGATGCGCAATCTGCCCGTGTAGAGCAGCCCGGCAAAATGACCGTAGTCGCCGTCATCATCATTCGAGCGCTGGCTGCTGTCTAAATTATTAAAATCATAGTATGCATCGTCACCCGTTGTTTTTTCGATAATGATATAGGCGTTATCACGGTCGGATTTCTCCCGGTTGACAATGCGGTTTAACGTAATCTTGTTTGTTTTTTGCGCATTCCAGCCCATCTGATACTTGTAATCTTTTTTAGTATAGGCCCGGTCGTCAATTCCCGTTTCGGTATCCACAAGCGCCACATCCGAATTGGTAAAATAGTCGTAGTCGATATGCGCGTCCGCGATCGGCTGATAAGTCACTGCAGCGCCCGAAATCGAAGGTGCGGTTCCCTCACGCACGCAGACATTATCAATATTTACACTGCCGGCGTGGTTCTCATAGGTCATAAATCCGCCGAGTTTTTCTGAGAGTTTCCACGCGTGCAGAACCCGATTCCCGTTGATATAGAGATCGTAGATCATGTTACGGTTATCCACAACCGCGGATATCGTGGTATAGGCATTGCCAACGCCGCCGACAATCTTATTTTCCGGCGTTATAATATTGCAGTCCTTTACAGTAATCAAGGTCGTGCCGCCGGCGTTTTCGTTGCTCCCAAACCTTAATGAAAAGGCGGCGTCACTGCTGTTTGCCTTGACGTCAAGGCTGACAGTAAATTTGTCGGGCATCGTTCCGATGGATCTTGTAAATTTTCCGTAGCCGCCGGGAAAGTGATATGCCTTGTTTCTTTCGCCGTCCTGAACAATGCGCGGTCCTCCCTCGGAAACGATCGTATCGTCAATCCCGCGGTTGGTAATATAGTTATCAAATTTGACGTTCAGCAGTTCCGGATTCTCTGCACCCCATGCTGCGGCCGGAAAACATCCGGCCAAAACTGCCGATGCGGTCATCAACAACAATGCTCTTTTTGCTGCGTTTTTAATCACGTTTCCGTTCCTCCGTTTCTGTATAGAGAATGATACATTTTGTTGCAAATGCGTCCTGATGCACAACGGCAAAATGCGCATCCGAGCCGTTTTGCTTGTAGGTTTTGATCTCACCGGCCGTCATGGGACGCACACTTCCCGTCCGCACATCATATTCTGCGATATTTTGGGTATTGGTGCTGATGCGGCGCAGCTTTGACAGCGAAAAATCATATCCGTTTGCCGTCTGCTCCAGTGAAATTGTCATATACTTGCTGCCTGTCGCGTTGGCATATACCAAACCGCCGTAATACATCTCCGTATTGGCCGAATCCACATTAAAGTTGTCCGTCCGCTCCTCCTTAAAAACACCGATTCGCGCGTCAAAGATTACTTTAATATCCTTAATGCTGCCATCCGGATCGGCCGCATACGAGATAAGATCGCCGCTGCTGAGCAGCGGATGCACCGAATCGACAACCGTACCTGCCGCAGATTTTTTGGTGACGCTGATATCCTTGCCGAGATAAAGCCGTTTAAAGACCGATTCGTGATACCCATTGACGATATAGACCTCGCACCCGTCCTTATCAAGCCCTGCCTCTATCGATTCAATCAGCATCGGCGTTGCGTACTTTGATATCTGGTACGGACTGTCGTTTGTATATACCATTGCCTCTGCCATACCGCAGTCATCCATGTTGTAGATTTTTGCGTTATAATCGCGGTCGCGAACCAATGTATTCTGATTCTGCACCAAAAACAGTTCTTCTTTGGTGATATCCGAAGGCACCGAGAATATCATGGTACTTGCAAGGTTCACATACGCCATCAGCGCACCGTTTCTGTAACGCATCGACTGCGGCAGATAGTCATGACAGGTCAGCGCGTTTCGCTCCTCCGGATACACGCCCGGCTGTTCCGGCTGCTCGTTGGTCGCAAAATCAAGAAAGGCAATCTCGCCGTTTCCGTTTAGTCCATAGCGTATCAGCTGCGGTGTTTTTGCAAACATTGCATCTGCGTCTTTGCACGACTTCCCTGATACCCCGTCAATCATCAGCTTGCTCTTTAGGATATACTCCTTAAATTCTCCGGCGGCAGTAAATATCTTTGCCTTAACGGTATCGTCGAATGCACCGGCAGCCGCACTGGCAACCCAATACCCGTACTGCATGGACGAACCGGCGGCATTGATTGAAACAATAATGTCGCCATCACAGATCATGGAGGCAGACGTCCCTGCTTTCCATTCCGTCAGGGCGGTAGCGCGGCAATATTCTGACAGTTGATATTCCGCACCGTCGATATACAACTGATCGTCTGTAATGCGCGTTATGACGCCCTCCGCCTTTTCGCTCACCTTTTTCAGCACGATCAATTGATTGTCGGTTGACTTTATCACCCGAAAACATTCGCCGGCGCTAAGGTTTTTGTAGTCGGACGCGCTGCCTTCTGCGTCAATGCAGTACAGAGCATCACTGAAATCGAGTAGATATTCGTAAGAATTCCGGTCGCTGACCGTCTCATTGACATAATCGGTACGTCCGACCGTGATATAACTGTACCGATTGATATACACCGTGTCGATTTCCGAAGAACGCGCGGATTTTGCAAATATGATTTCTCCGCAGCCCGGTACAAACAGACTGTCGAGATTCTCTGTCACCTTTCGGCCGTTCAGCAAAAAGCTGCAATCCGACGCAAGAGAAATGCGCCGTTTTTTCGTTCCGCTCTCGTCCCAATACTGCACGGCGTTTCCGTTTTTATCAATTACATCCGAAAGGTCGATCCGACGCCGCTCGGTAAGGTCACGCAGATAAACTACCCTGTCCCGTGCCGCTTCATTTCCCTCATCGTGTATGTACGCTCTGACACCGGCGCCCAAAAGATCCCATGACGCAAGTGTGCTGTCATATCTCGTGCCGTCAATCTCCATAATTTCTGTCAGGTTCTCCGGCTCACTGCCGTGAAGAACATTGTACGGCGTCGCCGTAACACGTCCCTTTCTATGACGGACGCCATATAAGATAGAAAGCAAATCCTCGTAGCCGGTTTCAAATCTCTGCTCTTCTCCATAAATTGTCTGTTTCGGGATCGGCGTAGTCATCGCCCGAAAGATCAGGAGTGTTGCATCGTCTGCACTGACCGCCTCTCCGCTCATTTCGATATCCTCTGTCATATCGATGGACGCCGCAATTTTACGGTAACCGGCCGGGAAGCCGCCCTGTGCCTCCGCCATGGGACCGTAGCCCATCTTGCAGAGCAGGATTTTCAGCGCCTCACATAACTGAATTTCTCTCTCCGGTTCAAATGCGGTTCCTTTGGAAATCCAGCCAAGCTCTGCTGCGGTATAGATATAGGCGGCGTTTTCGTCAAACGCCGGAACATCTTCAAAATAATAGGTCTCCGGAGGATTCGCTGCCGTTTTGGTAACCTCCGCTATCTTTTTGACAAAGTCGGCACGGCTCACGTTTCCTGTGCCCTCAAACGGTACCGACCCATAAAGTAGAGTTAAAACCTCTTTGGCCTCGCGCAAGTCGTCCCAATATCCCTGGTTCAAAGATTCTTCATTGGCTTGCTTCTCTGCATTCTCTGCTGCATATACTGCCGTACCCGTTGTCGCCATGAGTACAAATGCCATCAAAAAACTAAGCATCCGTCTTTTTATCAATGGTACCCCTCCTTCTTAATTCATGCATCGATGCAAAAGCTGTGCCGCCTCTGCTCTGGTAATTTCTGTCTTAGGATGAAACCGGTTCTCATAACCGCTGACAAGACCCTTTGCGTAAAGCCCTAAAACTGCCGTCTTAGCATATCCGTCAATCTCTGATAAATCATCAAATACCCTATCTTCGCGATCCGATCCCGTCTGACCACCGTACAGGCAGCGCCACAGCATGACCGCCGCATCCTGCCGGCTGATTCCTTCGTCCGGATGAAATCCGCCATCGGAAAATCCGGTCACAATACCATTGTCTGCCAACGCCTTGATGTATGGTGCATACCACGCACTATCTGATACATCAAAAAATTCTGCTGCACCGGCTGCAGTATCGATCTGCATCGCGAGACATATCATCTTGGCAAATTCGGCTCTTGAAACACTTTGATCCGGCATAAACCGCCCATCCGGAAAACCGTTTACAATCCGGCTCGCATGCAGCGCGCTGACAGCCTCATAGGCCCAGTGCCCCGTCATGTCCGAAAACTCCGTCTTATCGGGAAGAAGATCTGTATCCGGCTCGCGCTCCGTCTTTTCATCGATTGCAAATCCGCCGCCGTAGCTGCCCGATCCTGCGGATCCTCCGGCGCCGCCGCTGCCGCCGGACGCACCGCTGCTGCCGCCCGATCCCGATTCGGCCTGACTGTTTCGGATTTCTCTTGCCGCCTCATGAAACCGCCGGGCGATTTCTTTGTCATCTTCAAACGGGCCTTTTCCCATTCTTTCAAACACCAGCGCCTTGCGATAATCGCCGCTGATTGCGTTGTAATCAGAAAGATCAAGTCCCAGCACGTCCTTGTGTTCCAGAATCACACGCTGCCTCATGTCTACTGTTTCCGCCGCATTGATCCTGGCAAGCAGCAGACAATACCGGTAAAATGCGCCGACCTCTTTGTCACCGATCGTCAGTTTTTTCATCAGACGGCCGACTTCCTTTTTGACTGCCGCGCTTTCATTTTCATAGTCCTCTGCCCCGCCGATACCAAAATACGCCGCAAATTTTGTGAGCACATCGTCCGATTCCATATCGCCGTCCTTCATCATAAAAAGCGCAAGTACCGCCGTATATCCGTCTAAAAAACTTTTTTCGGTGTATCCCGCAGCCGGACGGCTTTGATACAGATAATCACTGATTCTCTTTCCGTATTTCTCGCTATGCTCCGCCTCTGCCCCAAGCTGCATCAGCATCGCTGCGATTTCTTCCGGGTTCTTTGCAAGATTCAACGCCTTAAGGCTTGCGGCATCCATCACAGAATAAGAAAATCGGCTCTCTGCTACCGTATCTTCCTGATACAAAAGCACCTTATACAGTCCGTTTTCCCAATACGCCGGCAATCCGATTTCGCATGTGAAATTTCCGTCCTTATCTGCGGCCGTGATATAATAAACGGCACTTTGATTGGCTTCTTCCACTTTCATTGTTTCCACATTTTTGTCGTAGGGTACCACCTGCATCGTGATATCTTCGCCGACCTTCGCCGTCCCCGAAATTTCCACTCTGCCGCCCAAATTCGGATCATACGAACTCATCACGTACATTCCCTGTGCCGCGGCGGTTGCAGAAATCAAACCGACAGACACGAACATTCCTGCCGCAATTTTCTTCCATTTCATATTCACCAATTCTCCTGTCTTCATAGATTTGCGATATCTTGATTTACAATATTTTTAAATAGTCCCTCCTTTTAAATAATCTCTCCCCGATTGCCTTTCCATCGGCAGCATTTTTTGCCGCTCTGATTCACAATTTCAGTATAGCATCTCCCCAACTCACAGACAACTGACAACATTATCAAAACGGCGCAAAATGCTGACAGAATTATAAAAAATCACAGTTTTATCAGGTTATCCGAGAAAAAATCTGCGACTCTCCGGCAATTTTTATGTCTTGGGCAGACCGGCATATCATAAAGAAGACCGCATCCGTATAGCGGCAGATTTCCTATGATACATTCCGCTGTACCGTGTAATTCATCGTGGATTTTGGCAACTTATGCCCCCAAAAAAGGCACAAAAAAAGATGAAGTGCAAAACATCACTTCATCTTTTTTCCTATTTTCTTTGCCGAAACAAAATCATCCAAGCGCCGTGAGGTACCGGCGGAGTTTTTCTTTTGCCAAACAAAAAAAGCAAAACTGTCAAATTCACCGTCTTTTACGTGTAAAGCATATTTGGTTTACGCGACGCCACATGGCCGGCCTCGCCGCTTTACAATAGCATGAATCAAAGTGTTTGACCGTATTGCAGGCACCAAAGCTCTTATCTTACTTTTGGGGGCTTTGCGCGCAAATATACCCCTCCAACACCGCCGATACCGTAGCCATCAAACAAACAATAACGGCGCTATATTCCACCTTAACAAACGAAAAGGTAAACGGAAGTAAAAAAAGCAAAGCCCCTGTTGCCTTATTCATCTTAGTATGCACTGCAGCCAACTGCCTCCGGCGCAAAAATCCCACGATGAGATTGATGCCTTTCGTCACCGCGATCAGGATTATCCACCACAAAAGCCAGATCGGGATCGCAAGCGTTGGCAGCAGTTTCATCATGGCAGCCGCTGCAAACACAAAATCTGCGACGGTGTCAAACTTTGCGCCAAATGTACTAGTCGACCGAAAGTGCCGCGCAGCCACGCCGTCCGCAATATCCGTCAGACCGCAAAGCAGGTAACACACAAAAAAGCCGAGCGAATACACGGGGAAAAATAGCAAAAGCACACTCAATAAGATTCGAATGCCGGTGATGCCGTGCGCAGCGTATTTTTTCATCTCGTTCCCCCTCCCATCTCCACCGTGTTACTGCCGCGTCAATTTCATATACAAAAGCGGATAGGGGTTTCCCTCTTCGTCAAGTTCCGTCCTTTGGTAGGTCTCAAACCCCAAGTGCTGGTAAAATCCAACCGCCTGTGGATTCTGTTCGTTGACGGTGACTTCCCGGATTCCAAAATGCGCTATTCCATAATGCACCATCTGTCTGCCGATTCCCTTTCCACATGCCGTTGGGGCAAGAAAGAGCATTTCCAGCCGCCCGTTTTCCGCCCCCATAAACCCAATCGGTACATTGGTATCGTCACATGCAATTATAAACGGAATGGTCAGCGCCTCGTCGGTATACCAGCCCTCAAATTTGTATCCCTCTCTAAGCGGTGTGGGAAGGTTTGAAACGGTTCTGTCTTTATTCACCTTAATGGTTTCGGTTTCGCCGCCGTTTGCGAAGTCAAGAGTCAGGGTATACTGTCGTTTTGACAAGCCGCCTCCGCTGCCGGAGCCGCTGTTTCCGCCGCCGGAACCCGTCACGTTTACCGTCGCCTTCACTGTTATGAGCTTGTCGGACGGGATGAGTTCTTTCCAGTCGGTCTTTTTCGCCGTGCCGGAGGTGAAGTCTACCTTTTCCTCGGCGGGAACGACAATGCCGGTTATCTCGGCTGCGCCTCTGCTGCCGGCTACGACCATATTGTCGTAGTTGATATAGGCAACATCGCTGTTGGAGCTTTCAAGCCACATCACCATGAGCGAATTTTCGTCGTCACCCTCAATGGTCGGTTGAATATCCTGCTTTTCCGTCTCCTTCATGGAATAGCTGCCGTTGTTTGCAAACTTAACATCCGTAACCTTTGCAAGAGCATTGATCGCCTCTGCGCTGAATGTTTTCTGAACCGTTCCGCTGTAACTTGTTACTGTTTCACCGTTTGCCAAAACATCAATGCTGATATTTGTGCTGCCCACACCATCGCTGCCTATCTCATAAGCACTGTCCGGAATATTCAGTTCCATTTCAATGATTTGTGCCTCGTTTGCGCCGAGTGATACAACATCGGCGCTGCCGATCACGGTGTCGCCTGCCGCTGCCCGAAGCGAAAGTCCCGATCCATCGGCGTTTCCGTCGTTTCTCAAAACTGCGCTGTACACCACTTTCTCGGCGTTGTAACCGTCAGACGCAATTCTTTCAATCCTGTTGTCTGTGAGCTTGATATCGCTTTGCTGCATAAGTTTTGCCGTCACCTTATCATCACCGTTTGTGAATGCCGCAAACTCTGTGTCCGAAATATCCTCGGGGAGTGTTACGCTGCACGTAACATAGGCTTTGGAACCGCCCGGTATCGGCTTTGTAATGTTTGCGGTAACGGGGTTTTCACCGTTTACCGTAAATGTTACGGGGATCGGTTTGTCTTCCGACGCGTCTGCCTTAAGCAAGCCCTCGTTCTTTACCGCAGCACGGAGTGTTACCGTTGAGAGCGGCATGGGCATTTCGTCTGTGAGTTCCACCGATTCCGCTTTCACCCCTGCAAACGGCGTGTGTACATTATTTACAAGGCTTACCTTATTTTCGGCGTAGCTGCCCTTCGCGCTCAGTGTAACGATTTTGTCTCCGGTAACCGTTGCACCGATTCCGGAATAGTACTCACCCTTTTCAGCGCTTGTGAGCTGAACGGGTTCGCTCCAGTATTTGTCGGTCAAATCGGCTCCTGCCACATTTTCGTCTTTCGATTCGTCATCGTCATTTTCGTCGGAGCCGTTGTACATCGCTGTCATAATCTGTCTTGCACCGTCTACCGCGTCTGTCCAGAACAGATACATCTGTCCGTCACCGGACACTTTGACATCGTACTCCATGGGATTGTCGCACTTTGCAGCAATCCCTGCCTTGGCAATCACCGTTTCGGTTTCCACGCGCTCCGCCGGTGTTTCAGACGTTTTGTCGCTGCTCTCGTCAAACACATATGTCTCGCGGTCGTATTGGAAAATATAATACGCAGTGCTGCCATCGGTAATCTTTGTAAACTTATCGTTTGCAATCAGGTCACCCACATCAAGGTATTTGATCGCGCCATGCTCGGCAAGCTCCGTTTCCGTGCCGCTGCCGCTTGCTGTCTTTGTTTCGCCGAAGAACAAATAGGTCGCATTATCAGAGCGTGCAAATTTTGGCGTTGTGTATGCAGCGCTTTCCGGTGTAACGCGGATGATATGCGTAAAGCTGTTTTGACTGAAGTTGTATATCTGCATAAACACATCGCGGTCGTTCATGGTATCGAGATCTCCGTCCCAGTCAAGCATCCACGCATAGAGTGCAAGTCCATTGAAACTTATTGACGTGGTATCCGTAACCTTCGGGGTTAATTTGGGGTTTTTATTGATTCTTACATCAAGGAAACGCTGCCCGTACCAGTTTTCTTTGTACTTTTCCTTGTCTGTCTGACCTTCGAGTTCTTCGTCGGTGTAGTCGTCCGCGTTGCTCCATCTTCCGTTTTCATAGAACATATACGCATTTGCGGAAAATACTTTTTTATCCGATGTTAAATCGCCAACGTCCTCCAGACCATCGTATTCCGTCTTTGTGTAATACAGAATCAGTCTGCCGGTATCCGCATCGTATGCGGCATTTGCCATTGTGTCGGCGCTGTAATCCTCTTCGGTTGTCTTTGTAACCTGCATCGCCTCACCGTCAAATTGCGCCGTACTCTTGTTAAAGAAACGCGCCTTTATATTCATTGCTTTGGCTGCTTCTTCAACCGTTGCTCCATCGTTTAAAACCCTATCTGCCGATGACCACGTAATGAGGATTCTGCCGTCACCCAAATCCGAAATGCCAGGATAGTCATCGAGCGTATCGTCATTATCAACCTGCGTTGATTTATTATCGTGATACACAAAAATTTTTATAGAAACGGCAATTTGAGATATTGTTAAAATAATTAAAGATATATGTTGACATTTTAAGCGTTTTTTATCGCATAAAATAAGGGGTTTCAGAGGCCAAAACAGGCAAGGTAATGGTTTTATATTACCTTGCCCGAAAATGGGTTTTTCGCTTTCTACACACATAAAAAATATCGTGATACACAAAATAGGTATCACGATATTTTTTGAATTTTATAGTAGTATTTGCTCACTAAATTTAATATTATAAACAACCATTATTAAACATAATTATTTATTTCAGCAGTTAATGCTTAAAAACTTTTTATGTTCCGCAGGCAAAGTATTTTTATTTTTGGTTTAATATGTTATACAATCTCATAATAGCGGTAATTGCTTGTTCTTTTGTGCAGATAGAATGAGGAGAAAAATCATTGTTAGTTCCCGTCATAATATTAAGTTGTTGCATTAGGTAAACACTATCTTTTGCCCAGCTCTTTTTTGTACTCGATAACAACCGACTTATCAATGTTCCTGCCTTGTAACCATTTACAGAAGAATTAAATATCACGCATATATTTTTCTATTGTGTTGCCGCTCCGTTCTTCCTCGTAAAGATAGATTTTGAAATTATTGATTAGTTCGTTTGTAATTATTTTCTCATTCACTGTATTCACGCACCTTTCAAGTATATATTTTACCATAGTCCTAAAAATATCCTTGAAAAGAGAAATGCCGATGGATTTTTCCACCGGCAAAATAGTGATATATTTGATTTATTATTTTAAATCAATAATTGTGTTTCTAATACAGTTTAGAATAATCTTTAAAAATTCTTAAGATAGTAGTGACTGCTTCCTCTTTACTAAAGGTATGTTGGGGAGAAAATGTATTTTCACCCATCCCAATCATAATTCCTAAATTATTTACCTTGTAAACAGATTTTTTAGCCCATTCTGAAATTGCTGTATCATCAACGAAAAAACAATCAATGTTTTCAGGTAAGTTAAACCCTAAATAACTCAGAGAACGACATAGAATCGTTGCAGCTTCTTCACGAGTTAAAAAGTCATTAGGCGCAAAGTTAATATTGCTTTTTCCCATTATAATATTTCGTTTAACTAAATAATTCACATTTTCATTCTTTGTATCTTTAAAATTTACTTCAACATTAAATATTTCATCATGATTATTTTGTTTTTTAAGTAACATGAAAATCAAATCACAGAATTGTTCACGGGTAATATTATCGGTCATATATCCAATCTTCATATACTCTGGAATCAGTTCGTTTTCTATAGCCTCTTGATAGGAGGTTTCTGCCCAATTGGAAATTTCTACAAGAGTGCCATTCGACGGCATTTTATTCCCGTACCCCTTCGATTGAGTTGTAAGAATCCTATTCAAACCATCAATAAAGTTCACATAATCCGAAACAACATAGGTTTTACTATTTTCGGCGTCTTCACCTATTACAAGCAGTCCATTATCATATATCGAAACTGATGTTATTGCATCCCAGGTACTTACATATAAAATAAATTTCTGATTACCTTTTACCATAGTTACTTCATCGTCTAACAGCATATTTTCAAACAATAAAATCAATTCCTTTATGTCGTTTTCGGGCAAATCCCAAACAACATTCGGCTGTTTTGAATCTACGACTGTAATATCGATAACATCATCGCCTATAATATTATTTGATGATATATTCTGTGCAAAAGCCACATATGCACTTAGTGAGGAACAAAAAATCATTACTATAACTACGAAAAAAATACCTAGTTTTTTCAATTACATCACCTCTTAATCTTATAATTCAAAATTTTATAATATGACCACATCCCACATCAGTGCAGAAGTTAAAACCTCTGCACTGACATGGGAAAAATAATGCAAATTTAGAAAGTCACATATTATTCTTGATATCCAACACTATAGTCAATAGTCATACTTTCTTTTGTATTGCTATTTCTCGTATAAGTTATACAATCATCATTATACAAAAAGGAGAAATAAGTATACGAACTATTGCCGTAGAAATCATAACCTGTATCTGAAAAATCTGTAGTGTTATGCAACTTACAATTGTTGAAAGATACATTTTTTAGATAAGCACCATTACGGATATCACTTGTCATAGCCTCAACAACTTGCACTAAAGAACACGCCTGAAGGAAAGTTGTATTCCCATTAGCTGTGAATGTGTTTCCTGTTAAAGATACTGCCGAGGCCAATGCAGCATTGTTATCGTTTCTCAAAAAATTTGCAAACACGACATTCAGCATCAAAAGCGGCGCCCCGGCGGCTATGATTTTCACATAATCGCGGCAGGCATAGTAAACACTGTCATCGTTCTCTTGCGTGCCGAGAAGTCTGAGGCACGGTGCGTCAAATACATTGACAGCGATGCCGATCACACATCCAAGAACCAATACCGCCGTCCATGTGCGGTTAAAGCAACGGCGCGCCCCATCGACATCACCCTCGCCGAGCTTTTGTGAAAACAGAACGCTCCCGCCGATTCCAAGTCCGTCCATAAAAATATTGATCAGCATAAACAGCGGCAAACAAAGACTGATTGCCGCAAGCCCCACCTCGCCCAGCTTTTGCCCGACGACGAGTGCGTCTGCCATATCCGCCAGCGCAAATCCGAAAGAGGAAATCACCGATGGTATCATCAGCCGATAAAACATTTTCGGTATAAAATAATCCCTCTGCCTCATTTCAGGTCTGCCTCCCAGACATGTGTTTTCTCTATGGGACAAAGACTGCTCTTCATTTGCCTTATCCCCTCGATTCCCAAATTCTCTTCGTGATTGCAAAAGATGTATGCTCCGTTTAAAGAACGCAGATACCGCAGTGAAAACGGTTTATCCGACATTCTCTCTGCAATAAAGCGATGTATTTCCCTCTCGTCTCCGCAGGGAAAGAACCATGTGTTTGACGCATCGCCGTCGCATTGCACGGCAAAAAATTCTTTACCGCAGGTAAGCGACAATCCCATGGCATACTGCCAGAGATACAAAGACGCAAACGCATGAGAGGACAGAATATGCCCGTGTTCGGAGCGAATTTTTTCAATTATTTCTTTGTGTGCAAAATCTATTTTCCGTATATCAACAGGAAATTCCATAAACGTTTCTCCCGGCAGCCACGCATTATTCTATGGTGAGTATCTCGGAAAATCCCGTTACTTCAAATATGTCTGCTATGGTACTGTTGACATTTTTTTGATCATTTGTCCCTGACGGTTCATAACCTTTTGAGAGGCAAGAAGCACGCGCAACCCCGCAGAAGAAAGATATTCAAGGTTTGCAAAATCGAATATAAGCGTTTCCACCGCAGACAGGCTCTTTTTAGGCTCTGTTTCAAACTGCGGAGCGGACACCGTATCCAACCTTCCCTCAAGCTCTATTGTCAGAGCGGCATCGTCCTTAATTTTTTTTGATTTCCATACTACAATCTCCTTTTACATGCTATCTGTGCTCTTTTTAAATATAGCCGAAAGGGAGCGAGCTAAGCCCGCCTGAAAAGGCAAAATTTCGGCGCCTTTCGGCTTGTCATCTTTGCTTCGCGCCGAGCCTTGCTGCATCTTCCGCACCAAAATCTGCTCAAAATGGAATCCTTGCCAGGTTGTAGAATTTTGAGAGAGCGGATTTTTGGTTGCAACATAAGCAAAAACGGAGGCAATCCTAACGGATTGCCGAGTATTGGGCGCAGCGAAAGCGGAAATCCGCCTCCCAAAATCGGAGCTCGGATTACTCCCGTGTGCCTACCCACTACCAGATATGAACATTTTAACACACATAAAAGAAATAATCAAGAGATAGAAATCAACAATCGTTTTTTTTGCATTTGACAAAAATTTTGCAAACCCCATTGCATAATGCATCAATGTAGTATATAATGATAGCATGTAACTTCCAATAAATCGACGCAAAAATAAAAGGAGGAATTGTTGTGTTGAAAAAAATTTTAACGGCAGCGCTTTGCACATTGATGCTGCTTTGTACTGTTGCGTCTGCTGCAGCCGAAATAAAGGCAGGCGATACTGCCTATGTTACATACGGCGGCACTGTAATGGTTACCAAGAATCCCACTTATTCAGGTGGTATCAGTGAAGTCAGCAAGGGCGCCAGAGTGACGGTTTTAGAGCCCTATGTCGTCGGAGAGGATAATCGAAAGTTTCATAAAATTCAGCTTTCGGACGGCACAGTCGGATATGTCCTCGCTTATACAACAGCGCGGGAGACAACACCGATACTGGAAGCCGGCAAGACTGCCGAAAAGGAACTAAATAAGCAATGGGCATCTTCCGATACCGACAAGTATCAGCATGCCATAGAGATGACATTCCTTTCCGATTACATCTACGGCGGAAGCAAAACAACCGAGGGCAAAGAGAGGAATTTTTATGCCAAGGTACCAACAGAATGGGTAAGACACGACCGTCCTGCTTCGTTGCCGCTTGTGGGAATGGCTATTGTACATATTGGTGATGAGGGAAAAATCGGTTCGGTAAAAGCCTCGTTCTATCCCGGCAATCCGCCGATGAACTATCACGCCAGAAGACTTGATGAGCTCAGAGCAATAGGGTATGAGCCCCTGTTTTCCGAAAAAAGCAGAACAGAAGCAAACGCAAACACCGCGTTTTATGCTACAACAACGAACGAGTTTGAGGTTGTTGCCTATAACGAGAATTGGGTTGCCATATGGAGTGAGGGCGGCGTTGACGAATCGCGCGGTTCAATCAGACAGTGCGGTGAGAAAGACGGCACTGCTTTCACAAGCTGGAAACCTGCCGTATATTTCCTGCCGAGAAAAAATTGTTATATTTTAGATATTAACAATCAGGTATCAACAGCCCCGAAAATTGAGGCGGTAGGCAAAGCAACCGGTCTTTTGATGGTTAAAACCACTCCCGATGATACGGATTATGTAAAATCGGGCGTTATTAAAATCAACCAGTCGCTTCAGATTGTAGATGCCACCCCGCAGAACGGTCATTACAAGATTTACTATAAGAAAGGCCTTTACTATGTTGATGCAAAGTATGTAAATATGCAGCTTGCAAACACCGAAAAGCCGACTACGCAATACAAAGCAATCGCAGCCGTTGGCTGTGATATTTCTGACGGTTCTTCGGTTGTCGGTTCGGTGAAAAAGGGTACGGCAATCGATGTTATCGAGAAAGACTATGACGGAGTAAATTCGAAAATCTGGTTTAATTCAAAGGTATGTTATATTCCGACAAGTAATCTCGAGGAATTTACAAAAACCCTGTCCGCAGCCGACACAGCGGCGCTCGGTGCACCGATCGGCGTTCTGTCTGTGGATACGCCTTGGGGCGAATGGGGCGAGCTGACCTATTCGGCCGAGGGACTTGCAAAGCTGAAAGAGTACCGTTTTGGATATATCAATGCTGATGAGAATAAAATGTTGGAGTACGTCGAGTGGGTAAGTTCAAACAACGGTGATATCAATAAAATCCACGACAGAGAATGGGTAAATGTATACGGTATTGAAGAGTATTCGTTTGACCGCGATGCAGATATGCTGGATATTCCCGGAGTCGATCCCTCCGATATAGATCCTTGGATGATAACAGGAAAAATCTACACAATTTTCTATGACGGCGAGATCCGCTATCTGGTTCATGAGGATGATATGCAAGATACCTTTACCTATTATCCCGGAAACGGATTCAGCAAAAACTCTGTTGCAAAAACTCAGACTCTTTGCCTGGACGGACTTAAATATAACACCGTCGCATATAACATTGATGACAACAACTACTTTAAGCTCAGAGATATTGCAAAAATTCTTGACGGAACCATTAAAAGCTTTGACATTAAGTATGACGGTGCAACAAATTCTATTGATATGTTAAGCTTTTATGATTACACATCGGTCGGCGGCGAATTAACACCGGGTGACGGCGCCGAAAGAACAGCTCTTTCATCGTCGGCATTTTTAACACTTGACGGTGTGCCGATTAAGGCAACCTGCTACAATATCAATGACAACAATTACTTTAAGCTTCGCGATATCACAGATGCGCTGGATTGCCGCGTTGAGTGGGACGAAAGCACGCAGATGATTTGGGTCATTCCTGCCAGAACCGCATACGATGATCCGGATGAGATAGTGGGTTGATTTTTGAATATACTAAATATCAAAGCAAAAAGGGACGGTGTCGCGCTTTGGCGGCTTCGTCCCTTTTCACACTCTCTTACGAGACAACTATATAAATGATATTTCAGAAAATATATTGCAAAATACAATAAAAGACTGTATACTGTAAGTAGTATATTTTGTGGAGTGATGGCAGTTGGATATACAGGCGATAATTTTTGATAAAGACGGAACATTAATGAAATTCGACAGCTTTTGGGTTAATGTTTCCCGCTGCGTCATAAGGGATATTTTACAGCAGCTTAACAGGGACGATATTCCCATGAGCAGACTGCTTGAGGCTTTGGGCATCTCCGATGATACCGCAGACATTGACGGACTTTTATGCAAGGGCACCTATGAGCAAATTGCATTGGCAATAGGTGAAATTCTACGGGAGTTCGACGTTGACATTTCTGATACGGATATTGTAAAAATGACGGTTTCTGCGTATAACGATAATGCCGATTCGGAAAAAATCGAGCCAACCTGCGCAAATATCAGAGGTGTGCTCGAAAAACTAAAGAATGGCGGCATAAAGCTTGCCGTTGTGACTACGGACGATCTGCAAATTACACATAAGTGTCTGGAAAAACTCGGAATAGAGGACTTATTTGAAAAAATCTATACCGACGACGGCATAAATCCGATTAAACCAAATCCCGGGTGTGCATTGGATTTTTTAAACGAATTCCGTATTCCCCCTCAAAAAGCGTTGATGGTAGGAGATACAATGACCGATATACGTTTTGCACGCAATGCCGGGATTTCTGTAATAGGCGTAGGGGAAACCGCAAATAGCCGTGAACGACTCATACCCTATGCAGATGCAGTTATTCCCGATATTTCGCATTTGTTTAACGTAATAAAGGAGGGCTAACGATGCTTTGCGGTGTTTTTGCCGGAATTACCTGGGCGCTGGAAACGGTAATCCTTGGTATTGCTTTATCCATGTCACCGTTTGTTTCAAGCGCAGAGGGAATATTTTTGGCTCCGTTTGTAAGCACATTGATCCATGACGGAATATCCGCACTCTTTTTGCTGGCAGTAAACGGCAGCAGAGGCAGACTGAAAGATCTATTCATGATATGCAAAACAAAGACATTTCGACTTTTGATCGTATCCTCCGCAATAGGCGGACCGATCGGTATGACCGGATATGTGCTTGCGGTCAATTATATGGGCGCTTCGATCGGCGCTGTTGCGAGTGCAATATATCCTGCAATAGGTGCGGTTTTGGCATATGTATTTCTCAAAGAAAAAATTAAGTGGTATCAGTGGATTTTCTTATTTTGTACGCTGCTTGGTGTTTGGGGACTGAGCTATTCTCCGGATATTGATATAAAGAATTTTCAGGTGGGATTACTTGGCGTAATTATGTGTTCATTCGGCTGGGGAACGGAAGGCGTAATTTTATCCAAGTGTATGCGCGAAAAAGACATAAAAAGCGGCGATGCATTGCAGCTGCGGCAGCTTATTTCGGCTTTGATTTATGGACTGATTATTATTCCGTGTCTTAAGGGAGTGCATTTTACTACAGCGTTATTTTCTGCCGCAAATATGCCCATAATAGCGACAATTGCCATAGCCGCTTTTTTCGCAACCGTATCATATTTGCTTTATTACAAAGCAATAGCACGAATCGGAACGGCGAAAGCAATGGGGCTGAACATTACCTATACTGCATGGGCGATATTCTTTTCCGTAGTGTTGATGCGAGACTACGGCATTTGGGATTTTAAAACAATAAGCTGCGCGGTTTTGGTGGTTGTATGCGGAATTTTAGCAGCAGTGGATTTTAAAAAAATTTTATTCCGTACCTCTGCGCTTTAAACTACTCCGCACTCTCTTTCAGAACTCCTGTCAACAATGCTGCTTATCATTATACAGATTCACAGAATCGATCATCACATTCTGTCTCCGATCAACGATGTTCAGTCGGCGCTTTTAAAAAACACACCCATTAAGGACTCTGACAGCGGCGATGAACTTGATCTTCTCGTTATGGCAGTAAAGAACATGAAAGCACGTGTAAACTCCCTGATTGATGACTGTACGTGCATAAAATAAAGGAAAACGAGCTTGAATTAAAGGCGCTGCAGTCACAGATTACACCGCACTTTTTATACAATATCCTAGAGATTATAAATTCACTGATCGATATGGGTGACGATCGCGCGGGAACACTGGTTATTCTTCTCAGTAGATTTTTCCGCCAGGGCATCAGTCGTGGCCAGAGCATACTTCCGCTGAAGGATGAACTGAAATATACCAATGTTTATCTCGATATGCAAAAAACGATTCTTGAGGACAGACTTGAAATCACCGTAGATATTGACAAAAGTCTGTATTTCTGCAACGTCATCAACTTTCTTTTTCAGCCTATCCTTGAAAATACTTTTAAACACGGCGAATTCGACAAGGATCAAAAAATTAGGATTAAAATAAAAGCATATCACAGGAAAGATATTGTAAAAATCATCATTAGGGACAACGGCAAAGGAATGACGCGCGATACGCTTTTGAGTATACGAAATCATATCACGAGCGGCACGGCTTGCAAAAATATCGGTTTAAAAACACCAATGACAGAATTAAGCTATACTTCGGCGACGAATACGGAATTGATATTTACAGCGTTTACGGCAAAGGAACCGCCATCGTATTTACTCTCCCTTATAATGTACCGGACGATGATACTGCATCCAATAGGTAACTGTCACAAGCAAAAGGGCGCTTCATCACGCCATTTGGAGAATATCGTACAACTGCAAAAAGTTTTTTGCGACATTTGAGGCAACAAAGAAATGGACAATGCCACTGAGAACTTGGGGTAACTAAAAGAAAGTAGTCTAAGCCCGTCTGAAAAGAAAAATTTCGGCATCTTCCGGCTTGTCATTGACGCTCCGCGACGATCCTTGCTGCATCTTCCGCACCAAAATCTGCTCAAAACGGAATCCTTTTCAGGTCGCAGAATTTTGAGAGAGCGGATTTTTGGTTGCAGCATAAGCAAAAACGGAGGTAATCCTAACGGATTGCCGAGTATTGGGCGCAGCGAAAGCGGAAATCCGCCTCCCAAAATCGGGGTTCGGATTGCTCACTTTCGGCTAAGCTCGGCTATCCTGCCCACTAAAAACTGATATTTTGTTATAAAGAAATCAAATGTACAGAAAAAATCTCACACGCGGCCTCAAAAAATCTGCACCTCTTTGGCATTTTTAAATTTTCCGCAGGCAATCATTCCAAACATTGCCGCACCGACCGCGGCCTCCTCAAGGTGTTTCGGTATCTTCATTTTTGCACCGAACTTTTCTTCAAAAATCCTAACAAGGACTCTATTTTTCCGTATTCCGTTACCCGATCCGACAATTCCGCTTTTACGGACACCCATTTGCTCATACAGATTTAAAAGCTCGTCTGCCATTCCGCAAAGCACACCGTATGTAAGTGCGGACGGAGTGAAATTCTCGGTTGTTATTCCCGATATGCCACCTGTTATTTCGGAATTTAATCTTGTACCCGCAAACCGTGTGTCAACCTTAAATGAGCTTTCCTTTGCGTCTTTCAGCATATCATTCATAATTTTATATACTTCATCATCATCAAACTTTTTTATGTACCCAAATGTTTTTGCATAAAAGCTTTTAAGCAATGAATATGCCCTGCCTCCGCAAAGTGCCGCGCCTGCCAAAAGGTATTTCCCCTCGAAATACGGTCTTGTTTCAATCTGTGCGCTGTCTGCGATTTTATCCGAAATTACCGAAATCTGACTCCCTGTTCCGATATTCACCAGAACATCGTCCTCATCTGCAAGAGTTGAAAAAACGCTCGCTTGATTGTCTCCTATTGCAATGCTCACGGGTATCCCTTTGTACTCGCCCGCAATACGGTAATTCCCCGTAATCTCTGCCGTGCAGTCATAATAAAATCTATTATTCTCCAAATCATAGCAGCCGAAGCTCGCAGCATCGCTCGTGTGCATAATCGGCTTTTTCAGTTCACAAAGCCGCATTACAAAATAATCGTGAATTGTGCAGTAGCTAACTGCACATTCCGGCTTTATTCCGTTTTCGGCGTTATAAAAATCCGTTACATTTCCGTAGCCGGAAAAACTGTTTAAATACTTTGCATAAGTTGTGTCTTTGTACGGCAGATTCCCACGTCCGTCCTGCCATGTGTAAAGCGGGCTTACGGCGTTTCCGTCCTTGTCCGTGTAGACAATTCCATGCATCTGCCCGGTAACTCCGATAACACCAACATCACTGCTCTCGGCAATCAGATCTTCAAGAATCTCCGTTGCAACGGTCATAATTTTATCAACCGACTGAATTTTTTCCCACTTGGCACAGCCTTCGATAAACGCATTGCTGTTTTGGGTGACAGACTTCTCAACACAGCCTGTTGCAGCATCAATTAAGATGCCGCACACGCTTGTTGTTCCTATATCAATTCCTATTGCTTTCATCAACTTTTCTTCCTTTCAGCCAGGGCTCAAAGCATAGCTTTATACAATCCGGTGTTTTCTATATTGTCGCTAACAATAATTTTTTTCGGCACAAATCCCTTTCTGTTTGTTATCATCGTTCTTGTACCGGCAATCTCTGCATCTATTATTGTACAGTCATTTTTCGCAAAGTAGTAAACCATTACTCTTGCCTTAAAGGGCTTTTCGGGGTACCTCACATGAGCGATTGCAAAATCGCCGCAACGATGCGGCAGCGCATCAGGCGCAAGACCAAACCCAAAATTTGTTTGCTCAACCGTTTTTATCGCTTTGTACATCGGCAGAATGTCCGCCGCCGTTTCTCCGTTCCTGCAGCTCGCATACTGTGCCGTTTTCTTTTCAAAATCCAGCCGCAGCTCACACGCGTCGCCCTTAACGTCTACAAGCCGAATTTCCGCAGTTTTGCTATTGCTCGGGTCAACCTCCGCCTCGAAATAGTACGGACATTTTTCCTCTATTTCAATGATTCCGTTGTCACTTTTGTTTATTTCCGTTTCGCAGATCTCCGGGAAAAGCTCAGGAAGCCACCTCATGCCCAGGTCACCGTTTTCATACTGCACAAGCTCACGGTGGACTACCATAGACCCCCAGCCCATGCCGCCAATCCAGCCTGCAAGTATGACACGGTTATCATCCGTCTTTGCTGCCATGGGAACTGACAATCCCTCATATACATCAAATCCCTTTGACGCGTACTCTATGTACTCGCTACTGTCCTTTTCCGTCCTCCAAAATCCGGTAAATCCCATTATCAGGTATTTATATCCGTTCCATTCAAAAAATGACGGACACTCCGACGAGTTTCGCATTGCCGCATTTTCGAAACACTCAAATTTCAGCTCGTTCAAGCGTTTCCATGGCTTGTCAACCTCCTCCGCACTCCACGCGGAGCAGTCGCCGTAGCCTGCATACATCACAAGTTTATCTCCGTTTGAATATACGCTCGGGTTTTCGCACGCACTAAATATCTTTTCGCCGCATACAAAATGAATACCGTCATCACTCACTGAATAATTTGCTCCGCTTGGGTACATTCCTCTTTTTTTCAGTTCGTCATAGGTAATTATTTTCGTCTCGCCGTTTTTCTCGGCATACTCCCGCAGCTCCTTGTTGCAGACCCTATCCTCCGGCATGGTGCGGTCGGTATGCAGTCCGTACGCCACATAGTATTTTCCGTTATGAAAAAACATTGTTCCCGTTCCGGTTGACTGCCACTGCTTTGCTATGTCCCAGATCGGTCCAACGTCTTCCCAGTCAACAAAATCACGCGTTATCATATGTTCAAAATGATGTCCGCCTCCACCCCATCTGTTTTGATGATGATGTCTGTCCGGCATATATAAAAGGTGATATACTCCGTCATGGTAGAAATTCACCACATCACCGATAAATATGTTATGCCCGTACGGAGTATAAAAGTTCAGCTTTTTATCAAGCGTTTCAAATGTTCTGTAGTATTTTGCCATACCGATTTCGTCCGAGAACGTAATGTCCGATACAAGCTCGCGCTTTATCACAGCCGCGCCCGTCGGCTTGTCAAGTGTTCCGAACGGCAGATTATTGTTGACAACAACACCGTCATACACCAGTCGGAAATTTACCGTGTCATAAACTATGTACAAATCCTTTTCGGTTATGTCATACATAAGCGTATTTATGCCAAGCTGCATTTCCTTCCAATCCGGCTGTTCCTCACTGTGCATATTTATCAAAACCTCAACAACCGGCACGCAACCGTTTTCATCTGTCTTTTGAAGGTAGCCCTCGCTCGCCGCATAGTCGCTCAGGCTCGCTTCATCCTCCGGACGCAACAGCCGCTGCACGATTTTCACACAGCCGCCGATATTCAAAATTTCTGCCGCACCGCAGGGCTGTTCACGCAGTCTTAGCCTTATCACAAATCCGCCGTCAGGATAACCGAAATCGGATATATCCTTAAAATTTACATTTTCAAAATTATACGCTTCTATATATCTCTTTATCATTGCCCTACCTCCACTGCTTTATAGACTGTGTACCGTACATCTTTATATAAGCGAACTCGTATAAAAATATATCGTGAAAAAATATACGGAAACCATCTGAAATGTGTTGTAGCCAATCTGTCACACAAAACTACAAAAAGGAGCGTCCGTACAAAAACACTATAACACAAACTATGAGGTTTGGCAAGCATTAATTCAATATTCTTTAAAATATAATGTTACAAGGGCTGCAATACGTTATAAAGTGAATTGACAGTACGTTTACCACTGGTAAAAGAGATATCATCGTACACTTCAGTCACTTGCCGATAAGTCACATAAACCACATCATCATCCAACACAAAGAAGCTGAATTAAGGCTTATCTCTGATATGCAAAAACGCAATCCCAATCTTTTTCTCATTTTTATATCAGTAGGAATTTTATAAAAAACTCATTCAATATCAATTTTGGCAAGCCCCGCCTCAGCGGTTTCTTTATACGAGGTGTTCATATCCATCCCGGTTTCCTTCATCGTCTGCACGACCCGATCAAAGGAGATCTTTCTGGAATCCCATAAAAAGCTGGCAAGGCTGACCGCGTTGATGGCACGCATCGCGGCCACCGCGTTTCTTTCAATACAGGGGATTTGTACCAGACCGCCGATGGGATCACAGGTCAGCCCCAAATGATGCTCCATCGCAATCTCTGCCGCGTACTCAATCTTATCTATAGAAAGTCCGAAAAGCTCGCCAAGCGCAGCGGCAGCCATCGCACACGCGCTGCCGACCTCTGCCTGGCAGCCGCACTCCGCACCGGAAATCGAGGCATTGGTTTTAATCAGGTTTCCGACGATGCCGGCCGTCATCAGCGCGTCAATGATTTTTTCATCACTGAAATTGTGTTTTTGCTGCTGGTAATAAAGCACCGCCGGAAGAATCCCGGCCGCACCGCAGGTGGGCGCCGTCACAATTTTCTCACCGGAAGCATTTTGCTCGCCGACCGCAAACGCATACGCACAAACCATTCTGTTTTCTCTGGTTTCTGCCGTCTCATCGATGTGCTGGCTGCCAAGTAACAATTTTGCCCTTTTTTGCACGTTAAGACCGCCGGGAAGAATCCCGGTATCACATAGGCCTCTTCGCACGGACGCTTTCATGGCCTCCCATATACCCTGCATATACGCAAAAAAGCCGTTATTCTCTCTCTCCAGTGCATATTCATACATTCTTATATGCTTTTTATCACAATATGCCGCGATATCGCTAAACAGATGAAGCGGATAAATGATCTTTCTTTCCTCCGCCGCATCGTTTTCAAACCGGATGCTTCCGCCGCCGATACTCATCACTCTGGTTTTGTTAAGCTCAGTATCTCCCCGATATGCAATCAACTGCATCGTATTGGGGTGCGGAATATCCCGCTGCGCCGCTTGAAATGCAATCTCACACTCATAAGGGGCGAAGGTCTTTTTGATGACAACATCCGTCCCGTGTCCCTTTCCTGTTTTCGCAAGCGAGCCGTAAAGGATTGCCCCAAACCGATCGGCATCGGGGTTTTTCTCCTTAAAAATCATGCAGGCCCGCTCCGGCCCGATCGTATGGGAGCTGGAGGGGCCGCGTCCGATTTTATAAAGCTCTGTCAATGATTCCATACCGTTTGGCGCCTCTTCCTGCCGCGCTGCCGGATCGGAAGTTAATAAATATTCTACCGGCACATGCAGCGTCTTTGCCAATTGGATCAGGTTTTTCCCCGATGGCTCGGATAACCCTACCTCCCATTTTGAAACCGCCCTGTCACTGATGCCGAGATATTCTCCTAGCATTTTTTGAGACATTTTGTGCTTTTTTCTCAGTTCCTTCATCACGTCAGGATTAAATTCATTCACAACCATTTCACCTCATAGAAACCATGATATCAGTATTAGTATAAGCAAAAATTCCCCAACTATAAAGGCGGTGGAAAATAGGATTAGAGCGCACACTCAACCTACGGTTGAGTGTGCGCTCCGACAAAATCGACCTTTACAGGTTGACGGATATTCCTAAATTTTTAAAAATGGTAAGCGCCATCAGCGTCGCGCCGATTTCATTGGGATGCACCCTATCCCACGCAATCCTTGACGAATGCTGATGGACAAAATAGGCGTCATACATTTTTTGAAAGTCTACCAGGGTACAATGATACCGCTCGGCCAGTTCTTTACATACTGCGCCGTACTCGTCCATTCTCTTGCGCATGGGATCCTCACGGTTCGGTTCCATATAATACGGCGTAAGAATCCATACGCCCTTTGCATCCTCTTTTACGCTGCATATCATTGTTTCAAGGTTTTTATAGTATTCATCAGGCATGACCTGCATATCCTTCATGGCCGGGCTGTCAAACTGCCGCCATACATCGTTGATTCCGATAAAAATCGACACCCAATCCGGCTTTAACGAAACAACGTCACGTTCATATCGCATCAGCAAATCCCGGCTGGTGTTGCCGGAGATACCCGAATTGGTAATCCGGATATTCATCTGCGGATAAAGCGCCGCCAGAAGATTTTCAAACATTCTGACATAGCCATGTCCCAGATTGTCAAACAATCCCTCTCCAACGGGATTGACGCTTCCCATATCGGTGACCGAGTCACCGGCAAATACGATTCTGTCATTGTTTTCAAATAGCATTTTTATTTCCCCCTAAATACGATCTTGCATATGACAGCTAAGATTATACCAAACTGTGATTCAAGATGCAACCCCAAATTTTACAAAAAAGGCTGCAAGCCTATCCGTTTCGGGCAGGTTTGCAGCCTTTTGATTCAGCCTGTCTTTTTTTTCTAAAGTACAATATCCTTTTGCACTACTTCGTCTTGATTGCCTCGGTCACCAGCGGTGTAAAGTCGGTATCCCAGATAAACGCCGCAGCCTTTTTATGCTTTGCCGGGTCATAGCTTACCGTCGGCGTGGTAATTTCACCGTTACCTACCGTCTTTTCCTCAAAGCCCACATCGACCAGCTGCCCTTGTGCGTCATAAAGTGCAGTCACGGTATAAATCTTAGTATCCTTCGGTACCGCCGACAGTGTGACTTTGCCGCAAATCTCTGCCGCAGCGGTTAAATCCTCAAATGCCGCGCCGTCTTTCTTGTACAGCGCAAGGGTCGATGACGGCTCCTCAGTCAGTAAGTCGATGCTGTATAAAAACATGGCACAAGATCGTGTTTCCGTGTCTGCGCCACCTTTAAATGCCCAGTCCGTATACGCGTGAAGCTTTTCGGAGGTGGCTCCGATACCATTCCACCCATTTACGTCTGCCTTCGCCGCACCCGCATAAATGCTGATCGACTTGATCTGACTAAAGTCCGTAATCCCGTCTGCAGTTCCTTGTACGCCGCCCGACATACCGTCAAATTCGGTGATAAATTCGCTAAAGGGCAGATAGATGCTGCTTTGTTTGTTTCTGGGCAGAGATCTGAGATCCACCTCAATCACGGCACACTCATCGGTCTTATATGTGCTTTTGGGATCCTTTGCAGTAGAAAGAATAACGGTAAAATAGTTTTCGTTTAACGGTTCTGTCCGGTTCGACCAGATATTTAGTCTCAGTCCCTTGTAGTCCGCAAAGTCCAGATCAGCAAACTTCTCCGGATGACTGCTAAGGTATCCGCCGCCCGTCGCATATCTTGTCCAGACATATTCGTACCATCCGTCCTTCACGTTACCCGAATGCTCATGCCCCGGCATTTCGGACGCATCATCCCACGCCTGCCCGACACCTTCCTGAGAAAAGTCCGCGATGGTGCGGTTTTGCACCGGCTCACTTCCCTTTACGCCGACATAATAGGTTGCGGTTACCGTTGTTGTGTCATCTGCTGTAATATTGGCGGTCAGCGTCACAACCGTATTGCTTTGCGGCTGGGTATAACTGCCGTTTGCAGCGATAATCTCCGGGTGGCTGGACGCCCAGGCAATGCTTCCGGGATATCCGTCCACAGAAACCGGCAGTTCGATGTTGCCGCTGACGATGCGATAGTCTGCCATCTGCGCATCAATGGCCGCCTTGATCTTTGAGGCATCGCCCTTGCTCAGTGACAAACGCTTGAAACAAAAACCACAACCATTTACGTCTGCCCATTTGGAATTTTTATAACTCCAAGCCGTGCCGTTGCCAACACCGCCAACCGCAGACATACCCATTCCGGCGCCGAGAATTGAAATGGATTTAATAGAACCAAGCGGCGTGACACCGTCCGTCTCGCCCTGTTCGCCGCCTGCCATTCCATCAAACTGCGTCACAAAGCTACTTAGCGGTACGGATACCGTTACATCCAGGCCGTCACTTGTATCGGGGATCGTATACTGACTTAAATCAATCTCATAGGTTAAACACTCGTTATTTTTGTAAGTGCTGTAATCCCCTGCGCTCTCCCCGGTTGAAAGAACAATGGTCACCCAGTTTTTAACATTAGGAACATAATTATCTCTTGTACTATCATGATAGGATGCCGCCATGTTAAAAGAAAATTCCAATTCCTTATAATCCGCAAAATTCAGATCAGCAAAAGCCGCCGCCTCATTCTTCATATAATCGCCGCCGGAATCCGTCTGCCAGTCTGTATCATATCTGCCATTCGAATATACGCCGCGCATACCGCTCAGGTTAAAATCGTTAACTCTTCCCTTTCCCCAGGCATCACAGGTGTTCTTATCCGAAAAGTCCGCAATCAGAAACGTCCCGTCAGACTGCACTCCTGCCGTTGTCGCCGCAAAAATCGTCATCGGCACCACCAGCGAAACCAGCATGGCGCACACACACAACATGGCAATCATTTTTTTACGCATTTTCATCATACCTCCGTGAAAAAATTTTTATATATTTTATTTTCATTTTCCCGTTTTTACTTTCCGGACTCTGCCGCCGTCCCGGTTCTCAGCGCTGCGACTGCCGCCTCGGCACGCGTTGCATTGTCTTTGGGACTAAAGCGGTTGTCTGCGTCGCCGCGCAGGATCTGATGCTCCTTGGCATAATCAACATAAGGCCTTGCCCAGTCGGCAATTTCCGCATCGTCCGCATAATCGGCAGCCGGCGCGGTACTCTCATCGACCCCGTAAAGCTTTTGATGCGCAAGCGCCAAAATCTTTGCCATTTCCTCACGCAGGATCGGCCTCTCCGGCGCAAATGTACCGTCTCCGGCACCGTCAATCAACCCGGCCGCATAGGCAGCTTGTACATAAGGCGCATACCAGCTCTCCGGCGCAACATCATAAAACGCGCTGTTCTTCTCATCCGTAAGTTCCAATTTCATCGCACGTACCAGCAGGGTCACAAACTGCGCACGGGTAACGGTTTCGTCAAGACCCAGCGTACTTTCATCCAGTCCCTGCAAGACTCCGTCCGTGACCGCCTTTTTCAGTTCCTCTGCGCCCCAGTGGCTTTCAATCTCTTTAAGATGCGCATCGGGGATTTTTACCGTTGGGTTCTGCGGCTCGGTGGTCGGAGTCGGAGTCGGGGTCGGCAGGCTGCTGCCGCCGCTGCTACCTGCATTGCTTGCGTGGCCGCCGCCACCGCCGCCGCCACCGCCGGGGCTTGTGTTTCCTCCGTTCGGGTTCGGATTATAGTCGGGATCCGTCAAAATCGGCGCATCGCCAAAATAGAGATATCTTCCGGCGGTTTTGAATCCTACATTCCGTCCGTTCACCTCTACCTGACGAATATCGGCAACCTTTTCCATATAGATCGTCAGATCCTCCAGCGCGGGTTCTTTCGAAGAGGACACAATCAGTTTAGCGCCTTCTTTTTTATAGCCAAGCTCCGTCACCGGTGTTTTTGACTGAAAGAGTATTGTTCCGCTGTTTACGTCCTTAATCTGCGTGGTATCCTGCAGATAAACCTCCGCAACATCGCCCGAAACATTTCGATTGACATAGGCTGAACGCCCATCCGTTTGATAGGAGCCGAAGGTACGCTCCGCCTGCTGCGCCGGGTCATGTACCAGATAATAATCCGCATTTACATAAGTACCGGCGTCACTGGTAATGCCGATATGCATTGCCGCCGCGCCCTCATCAATGACATCGCTTAAAGGATATGCATAGGATTCTACATCGGCAGTCTCGCCCGGACGCTCCGGATAAATCACTGTGTTAAACGTTGTATTCCCGGCCGCGGTTTTTTCATATCGTAAATAATGCGAATCGTATACCACACCCGTTCCGCCGCCAAAATAGCCGTTCTGAACACTTGCAGTCACGTCCTCCATATCAGCCTGGACAACCTGCACATTCGCCGTATCGGCAAAGTTGCTGCGTCCAACTCCACCGGTCATGGTGGGTTTTGCCGCCGGCAGCATATGCCAGTGCTGCCAAAACTTATGACGTTCGGTGTCCTTTGGCTCTAAGTAATCGTTCACGATCCAAAAGCCGCCGGTGCGGTTAAACAGCGTGTTTCTGGTATGCAGACCGAAAAACTCGTAGTTTTGCGGCGTCATAAGCGTAAAGTTATCGTAAAGATAGTTGGTCTCATACCGTTTTTCTTTCTTCGGCTGTCCGCCAAACGCCTCATCATATCCGGTATGAACCATGGCCTGTGTCTGTTCATCAATCGTCACCGTGTTATGATACATGGTACTGTCCAGCGGAATCCGCCCGGCCGCATAGGACTGATAACTATTATCCACCAGCAGATACTGGCCGTATGCCTTAACGATGGCCTGGTTATCGTCCTGGTGACCGTGTCCCGGCGTCATATTGCCGTCCACGTCCGTATACAAATACAATCCCTTGTCGCTCCAATTGTTTCGGCTGATGTAAACGCCGGTCAAAAACGTATCGGGATCGTCCGAACCGGTAAACCGAACAGTGGTCCAGTCCGGCGCCTCCCCTTCTTTTCCGTCACTTGCAAGCCAGTTCCAAAACGGAATGTCAAACGCAGCAGACAACGTCCTGTTTCTGGTTTTTCCCTCATAGTAGTTCTGTGCATATCCACCGCCGTCACCCACCTGGGGATTTCCGCCGCCCGGAAGCAGCATAGACGCAAAATACTTCATAATGGCCGCGCCCTGTTCCCTCGCCGTATCGGGAAATAAGGAGTCTTCCGTGATCCCATATTTTAAAATCTGGTCTGTGTCAACCATCTGCATAAACGTACTGACAAACGCATAACTCCATTCGATCTCATGCGCGCTGCCGTCCGGATAAAAGGCATCATCCAGTTTTTGTTTTTCCCACGCGCGCAGCACCTCAATCAGTTCATCATAAATTTTAAGCTCCGGCGCATAAGTCGCGACCGATGTCATACCGGACATCTGGTACACGCCCCAGTTGCCGGTGTCATTGCCGCCGTCAATCTGCGCCCGTGCCTCCATCTGATAATACTTCATGGTGGCCGACCACAAATCCGGCGTCAGATACTCACTGTCGATCATCAGGCAAAGCAGCTTGGTAATATATTGGTCTCTTACATGCGCGTCCAGGGTTTTATCATAACGCGGCTGGTTGCCGCGCTGCTCTAAATACCCGACCCACTGATCAAAAAGCGTCAGTGCGTATACCTCGTCACGGTCGTAAGCATACAAGTCACCCAGCACAGACGCCCAGGTGAAGCGCAGCAGTTCTTCGGGGTAACGATAGGCGAACACATCCTTGCCAAAGTCCATTGCAGGCGCCGTTCCTCCGTCAAACAGAAAGCTCTCCTGCCCGTAATTGGAGAATGTCGCGTGCTCCATCGATGTGCCCGGCCGCCCTTCATAAAAGGTGACGGATGCTTCGTCCCAGGTGTTATAGAAATATTCGATTGCAAGCAATTCGCCGCTTCCTCTGCCGCTCGCGTTTCGGCCGTACAGTTTAAGAACTGCCCTGGTCGGCGCTGTCTCGGCGTCAATGGAGGAAAGATCAAATTTAATCAGCGACCGTTTGGTATTACTGTCTGCCAACCTGGAAAGCCCGATGGAGGACTCGCTCTCCTCTGCTCTTAACACCGGATCTGCTCCGTAGTTCGTCATGCTGTTATCCCCCGGCGAGATGGTGGCATCGTCCGATGCAACGATGGTCTGAACCACTCCTTTAGAGGTCACCTCGATCACGGGCGGATGGTCGCCGCCGGCATTGATACTCTCAAACTCCAGGCTGGTTCCATCCTTTTTTAATCCAAAAAGCTCCGTCGAGACACTGGTTTTACCTTCTGCTAAAACAGAAGATATCCGACCCGTGATATCAATGGTAATCTCCTGCCAATTGCTTGTCAGCGTCGGAATTCCCCAGATTACCGAAGCCATGTAATAATTCAGCTGAAAATTGTTTTTTGTGGCGTAGGCGCTGTATAGCTGATTGGCAGTAGGGGTCGCACCGGTATAAGCAGGTGTATACTGCTGATAGATGTCACGGTGAAATTCCAGCAGTTCTCTTTTTGCCGCCGCATAGTCACCCTTCATGGCTGCGTCCCTGACCGGGTTTAAGCCCTCGTATTTGTCATAGGCAAGATACCCCGGCTGTATCCACGTCTGATTTTTTTCATCGTACTGCCCGTAAAATTCCTCATCCGTATAAATGCTTTGATCATCGGTAAAGCCAAGGACATGATCCATCGCCGCCAGATCCTCCTGATCCCATTCTTCGGCAAACACCTTTTCGGCCGGGAGTCCGCCCAATACATTGAAGGGCATCAGCATCGCCAGCAGCATGACAAAAATTCTGCTCAATTGCTTCATAATCCACCTCCTACTTTAACAGATGATTCATAACCACTGCGGCCTCTGCCCGATTGGCATCGTCCGCCGGATGAAATCTGCCGCTGTCATCGCCGCCAAATACGCCGGCAGCGCTCAGCCGATCAATCGCCTCTGTTGCATATTCGCTGATATACTCCGCATCGGAAAAGGCCTTACCCTCTCCCTCTTTCATCGTTTTGCCGTATTTGATCGCTGCCCGATATACCATGACCGCCATATCCTGCCGGGTTATGGGCGTCCCAATCCCAAACCTGCCGTCCGACATTCCTTTTATAATGCCATCTTCATATGCCGCCGTAACATAAGGCGCATACCATTCGCCCGGTACGCAGTCCGCAAACGGATTCTCAGTCTTTGCGGTATCGATCTTGATTTCAAACGTCAGCAAAAGCATTTTCAAAAACTCTTCCCGCGTGACGGTGCGATACGGCTCAAAGTTTCCAAGTCCGTCCCCGCTTAAAATGCCCTTGCTCTTTAAAGCGGCAATCGCCTCCGCCGCCCACGGCACGCCATCGATGTCCAAAAACGCCGGTTCGGAAGCAGGATTGCTCGGCGCGGCCGGTTCGGTTACGCCGGTTACCGGCGGTGAATACGAGGCGCCGCCGCCACCGCTGCCGCCGCTTGGTCTGCCGGAAGATCCGCCGCCGATGGAACCGCTGCTGCTGCCGGTGATGAGGTGGTTAAAGGTCTTGCTCGCTGTAGCATCGCCGTATTTTAACGTTGCTTTCATGACAACTACGGTATCGGCGCTTGAACGGCCAAGGAACTTACCGCTGTTACTCATCAAATCGGGGTGACTGGATTCCCATGTAATTGCAGCGCCAAACGCGCCTTGGTCTGCAAGATGTAAATCGGACGAAACTGTATACGATGCGCCGGTGGTAAGCGCCTTGGCATCCGCATTGACGCGCTGCCGATCGGTCGCGTCAAAATAGATCTCCATCTCAGAAATGCTGATCGCAGAACCGGATTGCACCGCGTTTACATTGAACCTTACATAGCGCGCCAAAACCGGTTCGATTTCCGCACGCAGACTTTCGCCGACCGTGCTTCCTGTATACACCGTATTCCAGGTAACATTATCTGCCGATGTATCGATCGTAAATCCTAAAACAGCAGCGTTGCTCTCCAGCAGCCGAACCGAAGAGATCGGCATCACCTTTTCCAAATCAACGGTCAGCGTGCCGGTTTTTCGCCTCGGCGTACCGCAAAATACGGTTCCCACGCTGCCGTCCGTGATATCGGACGCAGCGCCGGATTTTGCCGTAAGATCTGTGGTAACCGGCTTACCGTATGCCAGGTTTCCTGCCGTCCTTGCCGGAACAATGATATCAAACTTCTTTTCAACATACTGCGATGGATCCTCTTCTTTATAAAGGCGCGCCGTCAGAGTTAAGGGGGTGTCCGTTTCCGGGCGCCTGAGCGTCCCGTCATTTGCAATGACCGCCTCGTGATCGGATTCCCATTGAATTTTGATCCCGGCCGCCGTCGTATCAAACAGTTGAACATGGGTGACTGCCTCCATCGGATCATCGGAAATCAGATTCCAGGTCAGCTGCCGCTGTATATGCGGCAGTCTTTCCGCGTTCGGCATAGTCACCTTAAGTCCGGCAATATATGTCTTTCCGCCATCGACCACGGTTTCAATTTTTGAGATGCCGGATATTTCGTCTATGTTCCGGTCAGCATCACCGGCAGATACGCCATTGTGCCAGATCTGCGTTGTGTTTTCGTCCGTGTGGATCGACAATTTCGAGCGAACCCCGGTATCTGTGAACGAATTGTTCCCGTTTTTCGTTGTATAGACAATACCGTTGTCAGAGGTTTCTATTTTAGTTGCGGCATTGCCGCTTTTATCCAAAACGGAGGTGTTTGCAGTGCCATCTTCGCTCTTTAGTACGGTCTCAACATTGATATTGCCCTGCAACTCGAACTTTTCATTTTCTGTCAGTTTTCTCGTCAGGTTCAGCTTGCCTGTTTTATTCTTGTCAAGCACAATGTTTCCATTTAGAACCTCTGCCGTGCCGCCGGAGCTGTCAATCTCCCAAGCGTTTAAGGCCGAACTGCCGTAAAAGACATTGTTTGCGACGATATATTCCTCATCCAGACGGCCGCCAACGGTCACCGTATACGAAACCGCATGGCTGAGATCCTCATAAAACGGATCGTCAAAGCTCATGTTTGCCGTCAGGGTCACCGCAGTATTGTTATCCGGCAGGGTCACACGGCCATCATCAGCAATCACGGCAGGGTTGCTGCTGCTCCAACTGATGCTAAGGTTCTTATATTCGGGCATCGCGGTCGGAAGTTTCAAATCATCTCTTACCACGCCGCTGTCACCAATGATACTGTTAAGGTTTTTGTTAATGTCATTTTCTGCTACATCAAAATAGCTGCTCATATCCGTCCAGCTACGGATATCATAGAGTTTAAACACATCCTGACCGGCAGCCACACTTCCGACACCTGACGCATATAACCGCACCAGATTAAAGCGGTTGCTGCCGTCATTTACCTGATAGGTGTTATACCCGAAGGGTTCATCGATACTCCCGAACGGATTGTATTTCACAAACTCGCCGCCGTTAACAGAAAACCATAAACCATCGACCTCATCGTTCGCTGTATCCAGGAGGAGCCGCATACGCACCTTTGCATTTGCCGTAATACCGGGGTTTATGTATTTTGTGACAGACTCCTCTCCCTTGCCGGGTGACGCCGAGATGCCCACCGCACCGCCCGGCGTAGTACCGATCATCAAAAAGCTGTTGTATTTGCCGCCGATTGCCTGAAAGGCAAAGTTAATCTCCTTTTTCAGCGGCGATGCATAACAAATTTCGTAATACTGTCTCGCACCATCCCGTACCATGGTATACGTACTTTGCATGATTGAGGCTTCCGCCGGTTGTGTTCCGTTTGGAATGTCGTTTTTAGCTTGTTGAATCAGCGCTCCGTTTTCGACACGAATATCATATGCAGTTCCCTGATCGCCGCTGTAGATTTTTAAATCGTTGAGTTTCGCGATCATCTCGTCATTGAGTGCGCCGCCGGGAAGTTTACTCATATCTGCATTGTATCGATACTCTAAAACACCGTCGCCGGCATACCCGGTTACCGTAATCAGATACGAAACCGTATCAGAAGAACCGTCATTACCCAAAATGGTTGCCGTCAGCATTGCCGTATCGGATTTTGCCTTTTGTGTGACAACCCCTTCGTTCGTAATAAGTTCCGGCTTGTCAGAGACCCATGTAATGGAGCCGTTCAGCCCGTCAAAGGAAGTCGGGAGCGTGATATTTGCGCTGACCTCACCGAATTCTGCCATATATGCATCCAGCGCGGTTCGGATATCGATAGAATCTCTCGTATACAGAGCCAGACGATGAAAACAAAATCCGCAAGCATTTGCATCCGCACGTCTTGCATTTTTAAAGCTCCACACCGTCCCATTACCAACGCCGCCGACCTCTTCCTTGCCCATTCCGCTGCCGAGAATCGATATCGACCGGATTGTCTCAAGCGGTGTGACGCCGTCCGTCTCGCCCTGTACGCCGTCTTTCATTCCGTCAAACTGCGTCACAAAATCACGCAGCGGTATCATGACTTCTACATCAAGGCCATCGCTTGTATCGGGAATCGTGTACCTGCTTAAATCAATCTCATAGGTCAGGCATTCGTTATTTTTATAGGTATTATAATTTCCCGCACTCTCACCGGTTGAAAGAACCACGGTAACCCAGTTGTTAACCTTTGGTATATAGTTGTCGATCCCGCTGTCATGATACGATGCCGCCATGTTAAAAGAAAATTCCAGATACCTATAATCCGAAAAATCAAGATCGGAAAACGCAGCCGCTTCCTTCTTCATATAATCGCCGCCGGAATCAGTCTGCCAGTCCGTATCATATCTGCCATTCGAATATACGCCTCTTTGCCCCTCAGCTTTAAAATCGTTAACCCTTCCCTGCCCCCAGGCTATGCAGGTGTCCTGATCCGAAAAGTCCGCGATCAAAAACTCGCCGTCGCTCTGCAGCCCTGCCGTTGTGGCCGCAAAGGCTGTCGTCGGTACAACCAGAGAAATCAGCATCGCCGCAATACAGCCAAGCGCCGTAAATCTTCGTATCCTCATTGTCATATGCACCCCTTATTGATAAAATAATATTTGGACATGTGAGTCATAGCTATTGCGTCACGATGACAACCAGCTTTACTTTCAAGTACTTTTCATATACCACAACCATATCCGCGTCCGCCGTTTTTTCGCCGCACAACGGAATGATTTTGGTATCCGCAGCCGACACGGTGCCTCTTTTTGCATCATAAACATAGACATCCGGTGCGTTACGCACATTGATGGCGATACTCCGCTGCTGCAAACAATCACTGTCAAGACCCAGCGTTACAATGTCAACTCGTCTGTTGTTGATATCATCAACCTTATTGTACATGATATCCATCGGATATCCGGCGCTGACATTGCCGCCCAAAAGCGATGCGGAACCGCTGCCCGTACCGGTCGTTCCCGGCTGAATGCCGTCAAGGCTTACAATTTTTTGAACCTGCAAAACATTTTCACTGGTCGCGCCCAGCGCAGCTAAGAATACGTCGCCCGGCTGCAGCGCGGAAACATCGCACTCCATATCCGCATCAATGGATTTTTGCACGCCGTCCTGCCAGTAAATCAGCGTGTTAACGCTATCGCCCTCATCGTTTAAGTGTGTTACAATATCTTCCAAGACGGCCGGCGCATCCTCTTCCAGTCCTGCCGCGGTATTATACCGGAGCGGAACCTGAATCACGATCAGTCCGGCTGTCTCGTCCTTGTCGTCCTTATCGTAGCCGTTGACAACATACTTGCTGCCATCCAGAATCTCAACCGCCGCCAGATAGTCCTGATCGTTGGTAACGCCGTCATGATCCGGTAAACACAATACACTGGTTTTTTCGGTCACCGCAAAGGCGCCGGCGCCGATTCCGCCGAATATCTGCTCGTATCCGTTATACTTTCTCTGCTGCGCAGAACCCATCAGATCGCTGCCTGTCATTTCAGGCGTCTCCACCTTGTTGATTTCCTGTTTATCATTGACATAATATTTCACGATCGGATTTGCGGCCATGATTCGCATTGCCTCGTCACCGCTGAGTCTTTGGCCGTCCACCCGCACACGATCTGCCAACCGAAGAGTAATCACGTCCGAATTTGCGCCCTTTAAAATCTGGGTCTCGGTCACATCATCCTCATCATCACCCTCTTCTGTTTTAACCTGCGCCTTAAAGATACCGGGAACCAGCAGCTTGACCTTACTGTGAAATCCGTCCTTTGCCGCATTTAATACGTATCCATAAGCGCCGTCCGATACTGCGGTCTTTTCCACATGCGCCGCCTCGCCGCGAAAGTTCAGTTTACATACTACTTCATCTCTTAATTGGACATCAAATTCCATACCCGGCTCAAGCCTATACCGATTATCGCCAATCGCAATATATCTTTCGTTATCACTGCTGCCAAGTTCGGTCACGATACCCGTGATTGCCTCGTCTTGACCTGCAATGATGCGATATACGCTTTCCCCGTCCGATAGGATACTCACTAAGGCTCCGTCCGGAAGATCTTCCGATTTCAAGGTATTTCCATCCTTATCCTCGATAAAATAGGTCACATCAGGGTTCTTAAACAGGTCAAAATATATCCGCTTACGGTAGGGGGTCGCGTGATCCAGCCATATCTCGTTTTCCGTCGTACGGTCAATCAAAACACTCTCGAATTCGTCAATAAATACGTACTCGATGACATGATCGCCGTCGTTATCCACCAGGCGCACATTACCGCGCTTTAAATCATAGTCCGCATCCGTCGGCGATGTGACCGGTCTCATGTTTTTAACCAGAATACAAAAGTCATCCGTCCGATACGTCCGCAGCTTGTCGCCCTCATAGACAGAAATCTCGTTTCCCGTCTTGCCTGCATAGTCCCTCTCGTCAAACTCTGCAACAAAATTATCCGCGGTCGGGACAATGCCGCGCAGGGTATAGGAGCGCGTTTCGTTATCCCCGGACACATAATAGGTAACCTGCATACCAAGGTATTGTTCTGCATCATATCCGTTCGTATCGATGACCGTCCCGTCAATCACAACCTCATTGTCCTTTAAATCGGGATAAGGAGTAATCAGCCACGTTTTCGGCGTGGCGGTCACATAACCTTCCTTTTTGATAAAGACGCTTTTATCTCCATTGTAGATATGTAAATCACGCAGCGTATTTTTACTGATAACCAGGCTGTCCTCATCTGCATATTTCGGCTCTAAAAGCGAGATATCCAAACTGTTATACAGCATCATGATGACATCGGAGCGCGTCAGTTTTTCTGCCGATGCGTTGACATCATAAAAGATATGAAGCTTATTCGCCATGGTCGAATATCCGCCCGGATATCCGCCCATTCTTTC
The DNA here is from genome assembly GCA_934454115.1 of uncultured Clostridia bacterium. Classification (GTDB taxonomy): domain Bacteria; phylum Bacillota; class Clostridia; order Monoglobales; family Monoglobaceae; genus Ructibacterium. The sequence goes on along the minus strand of CAKSFQ010000002.1, from coordinate 30,834 downwards.
TGCCTCGCTGCTATACCCAAGGGCCGTAACTATCATTTTAGAGGCCTCATCGGCAGTAATAAAGTCATCGGGGCGAAAGGTGCCGTCTGTAAATCCGGCGATAACCCCCACCATCGTCAGACGCATTACATCCTCATAATACCATTCAGATTTTTTAACATCCGAAAACGCATGCTCCGTGTAAATCCAATCCTGCATCTTCAGTGTCCGCACCATCATTGCACTAAATTCCGCACGGGTAATGGCATCGTCCAAATGCAGCGCTCCGTTTTCATCTCCTCTTACAATATCAAAGGATTGCATTTCAACAATGACCGACTCCGAAATTTCCGTCGCAGCAAAACCATTCATCGAAACAACGAAGCTTACGCACAACAAAAAAATCAAACATGGCTGTATCGCTTTTTTTACCATTTTGTTCCCTCCAATGAAAAACAGATAAAATTGCTCGGTGTAACAAATACATTCTAGCATATTGTTTCTTTGTTGTCTATTAACAGATTTTGTCATGGAAATAATCGTTTTTTGTTCAAAAAATATATAAAATATACACTTTGTTATTAAAACAATCCATTGTGTTCCATATCTTTCGCTTGTATAATATAGTTGCGTGCAATTGTGTCATTGATTTTTAGGCACATGCCATGAGGAGGGCGATTATGGAACCGAATAATAAGGGCTTTCTCAACAATGAGGGAATCAGCGACCCCTATCCCTTACAAACCGAAAATTCAGTGATATCACTGTTTTTAGAGGGGCGCTCGGCGGATGCGATTTCGATCCTGACGGACGTCATCGAAAAAACTATCGGAGATTTGTTTCGGCCGTATGAGTTGCTGAATCTCCGATTTCGTTTTGCTGCAACGCTGGTTAAAATATTAAGGGAGCTTCACTACTTTGAATCCGGCATGTGTGCAAATCTTCCGACGCTCGATTTTGAAATCTATAAAAAGAGCGCGCAGCTGCTAAAATCTGATTTGATACAGCCGTTCTCTGTTCTTGAAACGGAACCGTTAAAGAGCATCATTGAACAAAACAAGCTGATTTATAAAATCAGGAACTATGTCAGTGCAAACATTGCCTCCGACATCTCCCTTTCGGAGGTATCGGAGCACATCGGATTATCCGCCTCCTACGCCAGCCGCTTCTTTTCAAAAACTGCCGGCATCAACTTCAAAACCTATGTCAGTCAGTCAAAAGTGGAGGCCGCAAAGCGACTTCTGAAAGGGGGCTTGTCCATCGCGGACGTGATGAAGGAAACGGGATTTTTGTCCCGTACAACCTTTAACCGAATATTCCGGCAATACGCCGGGGTATCTCCGGGGCAATATCTTCAGCAAAATTCGGAAAAAGGAGAAAAACAATGATAAAAAAGCAAAACCCATCAACATCACTTCACGCGTCTTATGGCGATTCCGTCACTTCCCGCGCGGTTCGGGCACTGAAAAAGAACTACGAGTTATATCTGATTTTTCTGCCGGTGCTCGTGTATTACATCGTTTTTTATTATAAGCCAATGCTTGGACTGGTCATCGCGTTTAAGAATTACGCACCGGGAAAGGGCATCTGGGGCAGCAATTGGGTCGGCCTTACCCATTTTCGCAACTTTTTTTCCAGCCCCAACTTTGCAAGAACGCTCATCAATACGCTTCGGATCAGCGTATCATCTCTGATTTTTTCCTTTCCGGCTCCGATTATTTTTGCGCTCTCGCTCAATGAGCTGCGCCTGAATAAAACAAAAAAGGTCATTCAGACGGTAAGCTATATGCCGCACTTTATTTCCCTGGTAGTTGCGGTCGGGCTGGTTCTGGACTTTGTGCAGCGAGACGGCGTCATCAATGATATCATCACCCTCTGCGGTGGTGAACGCATTGCCTTTATGACCGAGCCGAACTGGTTTACCCCGATCTATATTATCTCAGACATCTGGCAGGAGGTCGGCTGGTCTTCTATTATTTACCTGGCTGCAATTGCCGGCGTCAGCGCCGATTTGTATGAAGCGGCCGCCATTGACGGCGCCGGACGATTCCGGCAGCTGATTCACGTCACGCTGCCCGGTATTATGCCGACCATTGTCATTTTATTTATTATGAAAACCGGTAACATTATGTCGCTGGGATATGAAAAAATCATTCTGATGTATAACGATATGGTGCTTGAAAAGGCGGATATTATTTCCTCTTATGTATACCGCATCTCATTCGGGGCGGCGCCCGACTACGGCTACTCGACAGCAGTCGGACTGTTCAACACCGTCATCAACGTCATTCTGCTGGTAAGCACCAACTACATCTGCGGCAAGGTCAACGAAACCACCCTGTGGTAATCGTTTTTGACGAATCAAAATGGAAAGGAAACAAAGGTGAAGTAATCTTATGAAAATACGCAAACAAAGTCCTGGTGCAAATATTTTTGATGTTTGCAATCTGATATTTTTATTGGCCATTGCATTTATCTGCTTGTATCCCATGATTTACGTGGTGATGGCGTCGATGTCGTCGCCGAGTGCGTTAATGAAGCATAGCGGTCTTTTGCTCAGACCCCTCGGATTTCACATCGACGCCTATACCGCCGTACTGGAAAACCCCGACATCATCACCGGCTATATCAATACCATCCTTTATGTTCTGTTCGGTACGGTTTTGGGCGATGTTTTAACCTTGATGGCAGCATACGTTTTGTCCCGCAAGAAGTTTCCGCTGCGCAACTTTTTTAACATCATACTGATTCTAACCATGTTCATCAGTGTGGGGCTGATTCCCTCTTATTTAAACATTCAGGGTCTTGGCCTGTTAAACACGAGGCTGTCTCAGGTTTTGCCGGTGGCAATCAGCGCATACAACGTTATCATCATGCGCACCTATATGGCGTCGATTCCTGTCTCTCTGGAAGAATCGGCAAGAATCGACGGCGCCAGTCATATCCGGGTACTGTTTTCGATTGTGTTCCCGCTCTGTCTGTCCGTCTTTGCCGTGATTACTCTGTACTATGCCGTCGGTCTGTGGAACAGCTGGTTTAACGCAATGATCTTCTTAACCGACCGTGATAAATATCCGCTGCAGCTTTTCCTGCGCGAAATTCTGATCCTGAACGAAACCAACTCCATGATAAACAGCAATGCAAACAACGGGATTGAACAGGTACAGATATCAGAGGCCATTAAATATGCGACCATCGTGGTGTCCACCGTGCCGATCCTCTGTATTTACCCGTTTTTGCAAAAATATTTTGTACAGGGCGTTATGGTGGGCGCCGTTAAGGAATAATCCATATCTTATAAAAATAATCAAACAAATACATAAAACCAAATTTCAGGAGGGTATCCATATGCGAAAAAAGACACCGATAACAATTATGACCGGCATTCTGTCACTGGCCTTGCTCAGCGGCTGTGTCGGCAATGGCACAAAAACCGGGCAGAGCGCCGGCGAAGTTACCACACCGCTGAACGTAAGCACCGCCGCGCCGGAAGAAATTACGCTGCCAATTGAGAGTAATCATTCCGAATTATCCATTGCCCTGTCTTCTCCGGCCCCCATGGGGAAAAGTTCCTACAATGAAATTCCGCTTTTTGAGGAATACGAAAAACGCACGAATATCAAGCCGGTTTTTCAGCACGTAACTACAGAAAAAATGAACCTGCTGCTTGCCTCCAACAACCTACCGGATATTTTCATCAACACATGGAGTGACGGTCAGGAAAAGAAGGCGTATAACGACGGACAAATTCTGCGTCTGGATGACCTGATGGGAAAGTACGCCCCGAACTACGTCAACATTTTAAAACAGGATCCGGAACTGCACGCACAGGCCGTAGACGCTGACGGGTTCCTCTACTCCTTCCAGTTTTTAAGAAACGATCCGGAGCTTCGCGTCTTTAGCGGATTTATGATTCGCCAAGATTGGCTGGATAAACTCAATCTTAAAATGCCCACAAATGCTGATGAGTTATATCATGTATTAAAGACCATCAAAAACAGTGATATGAACGGAAACGGCGTTGCCGACGAAGTTCCGTTCATCATGGAAAACGGCAACGCACTGCCGTTAGTTTCATCTTGGTGGGGCATCTCTACCTTCTACATTGACGACAATAACACGCTGCAATCCGGATGGCTGCAGCCGGAATATAAAGAAATGCTGCAATACTTAAACAAGCTCTACAACGAGGGACTGCTGGATCCCGACTATGCCATCACCGAGCGCAATCAGTTTGACACCAAGATTTCAAACGGTCAGGCGGCAATGTGGTATGGTCTTGCCGGCGGCGGACTTGCGCGGATTAGTACGCTGATGCAGCCGCTCGACCCGGAGTTTAAGATTTCTGCACTTCCTTGGCTGGCCATGTCAAACGGGAAAAAATATTCTACAAACCTAGAGTACGCCACTCCTCTTTCCGGACGTTTCGGGCTTTCCGTTACAAGCAACTGTAAAAACCCGATAGCTGCAGTCAAGTTTGCCGACTATGCATATAGTGAAGAAGGCGGCACTCTGCTGAGTTTTGGCGTAGAAAATGAGTCTTACACCATGGTAAACGGCACTCCGACCTACACCGATCTGATTACCAATACTCCCGGAAAGTCAATGTCCGAGATGCTGGCACAGTACACCGTGGCAACCGCCTATCCGATGGTACAGAGCATGGACTACTTTAATCAGTTTATGCTGCCGGCTCAAAAAGCCGCAATCAACGTGTGGAAGGATTGCGACACCACAAGAACGGTTCCTGTTTTAAAGTTTCATGATGAAGAATTAAATACCGCCATCACGACATTTCATGAAGTGGACAGCTACAATAACGAAATGATTAATAAATTTATCACCGGACGTGAAAGCTTTGATAACTATGACAGCTATCAGAAAACGCTGAAAAGCATGGGACTTGAGGACGTTGTGAAGGTAAGACAGGCAGCCTATGAACGTTATCTCAAAAATGTTGCGAACGCAAAAAAATAAATCCGGAGGCATAGCATGATACAACTTTCAGCACAGGATACCAAGTGGTTATCCGACGTATGGGAAAAAGTCGATGCCAAAATGAAGAAGGTCGCCGTGCGGTCTTATGACAAAATCCCGTACACGTCCGCAGACGGCGCACATGACGATCGCAAGAACGAGCCGTACACGTGGACCAACGGATTTTGGGGCGGTCTTATGTGGCTCTTATATGCGGGAACCGGCGATGAGGGATACAAAAAGACAGCGATTCATTCATCTGCGTACGTCAATCGCGGCCTTAAAGAATATGAATATCTGTACCACGACGTCGGATTTATGTCACATATTGTAAACGGCGCTCATTTTCGGCTGACCGGGGATTCCGATGCCAAAAATATCAACCTTTTTATGGCGGCCGCGCTGGCCTCCCGTTATAATATTGACGGGGGATTCATCCGGGCATGGAATATGGATTTTGCGGAGGGCTGGTCGATTATCGACAGCATGATGAATCTTCCTCTTCTGTACTGGGCTTCTGGCGAAATCGGCGATCCCAGATTTAAGCGGATTGCAATGGCACATGCGGACATGGCGCTGCGCGATCATATCCGCGAGGACGGCGCCGTCAACCACATTGTGGTTCATGATACCGAGACCGGGCAGCCCATTAAATTCTATACGGATCTTGGATACGATCAGGGGTTCAGTGCAGCAGGCTGCTGGTCAAGAGGGCTTGCCTGGGCGATCTACGGCATGGCGCTCTCTTATATCCACACCGGGAAGGAAGCCTATCTTAACGCCGCTAAAAAAACCGCGAACTATTTTATCGCGCATGCGGCGGCGACGGACTTCAAACCCCTTTGCGACTTCGGCCAAACGCCCGACAAGGTCTACTATGACAGTACGGCCGGCGTTTGTGCCGCCTGCGGCATGATCGAAATTGCACGGCATACCGATGATTGCGAGGCGAACGCCTATCTGACCGGCGCCTTAAACCTTTTAAAAGCAGCGGATCAGCACTTTTGTGATTACAGTCCTGACACAGATTCCCTGATACTGATGGGAACCGAGGCATACCCTAAAAAAGAGGTACAGATGAAGGGCGTTCACATCCCAATCATCTACGGCGACTTCTTTTACACAGAGGCGCTGCTCAAGCTGCGCGGCTCGGATTTCTTAATCTGGTAAATACGGTGCCGCAAAACACATGCGAAAAAGAGAAACGGTTTTGAGCCGTTTCTCTTTTTTCTTGATGCAAGGTCAGCTATGCTCATTTTTCCGCACGCTGCTTGCCGTAAATCCGTAGTATTTTTTAAAAACCTTACTAAAATAATGTGGATCCGTAAACCCGGCCTCCAGAGCAATCGTATTGATGGTTTTGCCGGTCTTATTCAGTTCCTCCAACGCCTTTTCCATCCGTACCCGCATCACATAATCCTTAAAGTTTTCATTGGTGTATTTTTTGAAAAAAACACTGAAATAGTACGCGTTTTTGTGAACCAGATTCGCCATGGATTCCAGTGTGATATTTTCATCATAATGCGCTTTGATATAATCCGTAACCATCTTAATCTCAACATTGATTTGTGATTCTTTTCTGCTGCTGATCTGTTCCATGGTATCTGCAATCATTTTCTTTAAAAAATCTTTCACCTGCTGGAATTTCCGGCACTTTTTGACAAACGCCAAGATATTGTCCGGGGAATAAAGCTCTTGCAGGGACGGCTCAAAAATCATCGATCGGATTTTGTCTGCCGCAGAATAAAAGTGAATAATGGCAATATCGCGCACCCCGCCGCTGACGCCGATGATGACCTCCTCCAGCCGGTCAAGCTCCGCGACCGCAGCCGCATAATCCTCATCGCGGATATGGGCACACAGCGCGTCCAGCACATCGTTTAAGTTATCGCCCGGTTTCGGACACAAATCCATGTCGGCATTTGCAATCACCTTGTTCTCATGAAAGAAAAACGAAATCTCGCGCTTTTTAACCGCTGAGGCATAGGACTGTGAAATCCCGTTAAACCCTTGAAACACATCGCCGATCGCATAATCGGTACTCACATTTTTTAAAAGAAATTCCGCATAGTAAAGCGCCGACTGATCCGCCTCTTTTTCCGTGGCAAACGAAAACACCACGCACAAATCCAGGTAATATTTAAAATAGTGGCATCCCTCCGGCAGCGTATCCGTAATCAGCTTTTCCAATCGGGCAAAATCCTGCACCGATTCGCACCGACCGATCAAAACCTGATAATAATTTTTATTATCCTGCTGTCGCTCCGCGCCCGAAAAAGGATTTTTCACAAAAGTTTTTGTCTTTGCAATTTTTTCACACATCCGCCGGACGATTTCCAAAAGCTCCTTGCGGTTGATCGGTTTTAAAAGATATTCCGTCACGCCGTATTTCATAGCGCTTTGCGCATACTCAAAATTCTTGTATCCGCTGATAATAATAATCTCCGGCCGGGAGCGCAGCGACTGAATTTGCTGAATTACGTCCAGCCCCGATGACTGCGGCATACAGATATCGGTAATCACGATATCGGGCTGCTCCTGCGCAACCAGCTTTTTCAGCTGTATGCCGTCAGTTGCAGTACCGCAAACCGCGGCAATATCGTCAAGCTCTTTTAAAATTTTACATAAGCCGTTTAAAATAATCGTTTCGTCATCGGCAATCACGATCTTAATTTTATTCATCCTCTGCCTCCTCTCTCACCGTGCCAAGCGGTATTTTCAGCAAGACCTCCGTACCAAGCCCCGGCAAACTGTTTATTTCTGCCGCAAATGCTTCCCCATAGAAAAAATGCAGCCTGCTGCACACGTTTTTTAATCCGATCGAATCCTTGGCGTCACTGTCCTGCGCGCTGCAAACACGCTGCCGCAGCGTTTCCAGCTGTTCCTTTGCCATTCCCTTTCCGTTATCGAAGACATCGACCAGCAGATATTCCTCGCCGTAAAGCATAATATTTACGTTGATATCCATCGTCTGCGGCGGCGCCGCGCTGTTGTCATAGCCGTGCTTGACCGAGTTTTCCACCAGCGGCTGCAAGATAAACTTCATCACGGTAAAATCCATAAGGTTTTCCTTCGCCCTTACATTCAGCCTGATTTTGTTATCATAGCGCATTTTGATAAACAGAAAGTAATAATTTAAAATCTCGATTTCTTCTCTTAATGTCACAAAATCTCTATCGTTTGACAGCATGTATTTAAACTGCGCCCCAAGCGATGTAATCATATCGCTGACCTTATAGTCGTCCTGCTCAATAGCCGTCATATTGATAATTTCAAGCATGTTATACAAAACGTGCGGATTGATCTGCATCTTTAAAACGTTGAGCTCTGCCTCTTTTTGTTTCATCCGGGCACAGTATGTCTGGTCAATGTGTATCTTTAATTTTTGAATCATCTCGTTAATGCCTGAAATAATCTGCGAAAACTCCGTCACCTTTTCGTCCGCCAGACAGATATCAAGGTTGCCGCTTTGCGCGATTTTCAGCTGCGAGACAATTCTGCTGACCGGCGCCGTTAAACGGTGCGTATACCAGAGTGAAATCAGCAAAAGCATTAAGGTAATCATCACAACTAAAGTGATAAACACCTTTCGGATTTCATAGATGTTGGATGTCAGCACATCCTTTTCTATGTAGGTATAAGCCTTCCAGACGCCGTTGATATCCGACTCGATAAAAAAGCTGCTGCTCTTCGGAAGATTATTGTTAAAACTAAAATCCACGGGATAGGCGGCAATGCCCTCGGTTTGAATCACATTATCCACATTCCAGATATCATTGGATAAAATACAATAACGCTCCGAATCGGTCAGCGCAAAATATCCCGCTTTGGGATTGCTCTGCAGCATATCCTGAAAATAAGATAGATTGATGTCAATCATAATGCTGCCGACATATGCGCCGTCACTGTCCGTAAAATTTTTTATCATACTGACAACATAGGAGTTTGCATTAGAAAAATACGCCTGTGAATGATGTCTTGGGATCATATAAACCCGTTCATCCATATCGGGGTTAATGAGTCCCTTTCCCTCAAAATCATAATAGCCGGACCGATACTTTTTATATCTTGATACATGCATCCATTCTTCATCGCGGTTGACGGCAATCACATTTTCAACGCTCATGCTGGATTGGAGAAAAATATTCATCACCACAGATAAACGATTCATGCTGTCGGGGGCGGTCATCTCCGAAAGCAGTGTGTCAATCCGGCCGAACATATTATAGTTTTGGGCAGAATCCAAAACGTTAGACACGGATTCAATATTATCCGAAATGATTTCATCAACCCTGGCGTGCGTTTCCTGCAGCGTTTCAATCGAACTGGTCTGCACATAGACGGTAAAATAATGAAAAATAATATTACTGATTAACAAAAAGGGCAAAAAACCGATCAACCAATAGGAAATCACAATTTTAAAGGAGTAACTTCCGGACAGCAGCTTTAACTTCCTCCACATCATTCTCACCCCCATGCAGCCCTCTCGGCCCCTCCGCAAAACCGACCTTTTCACTGTCTCTAGTATATCATAACCGTTTGCGCAAATCAACCATTTTCTCCTCTTTTCCTGCAACAAAAATGGCAGCAATGACGCTGCCTCACACGCTGTAAATCAGCATGATCGCATCTGTCATTGCTGCCATCCTTATACCCATTTTTTCACATTTTAAAGATAAACTTCATCCGCCAGTCCGCGAAACTTTACATACTCCGCTTTTCCGGGGCAAAGCGGATAGATACCGATCACTGCAAAAATATACCACGCCGCCATCGTTCCGTTGTCCTCGTCGCCGGGAAAGCCGTCATCATCGGCTGAAAAACCCTCGCGGCACAGTTTTGACACCCATTCGCCGGTCTTTTCGGTCTCACCGAAATAGGCGTATAGGAACGGAAGATGAAAGCTAGGCTGATTGGAAATGGCACACTGACCCCATTTTCCGTCTGCAAACTCGGTCATTTCGTGAATTTCTCGCTGATAGCCGCCGACCCGGTAATCTGGCGAAGCGGCAAACAGATTGTCCAGCTTTTGAATCAGTTTATCCTTGCCCCCGTAAAGCTCTGCCAGGCCGTCAAGATCGTGCTGCACGGCAAACGAAGTCTGCCAGGCGGCCGCCTCGGTATAATCCCTGCCCCACAGGATCGGATCAAAATCGGGTTCAAAACTCCCGTCCGTCCGCTTCCCGCGCATAAAGCCGGTTTCCTTATCAAAGATGTTTTGATAGTTTTTTGACCTTTTGCGGTAAACCCTTGCTTTTTCCTTTTCACCGAGGATATCGGCAACTACGGCCAGGCAATAATCACAGTACGCCGAATCTAAGGTAAGGTTAACGCTTTCTTTATACTTATCGCTTGGCACATACCCCATTTTGGTGTAATATTCGCAGCCCTCCCGCCCGTATGCAGGGTTCTGTGACGGTGTATTGGCGTGTTTTTCCATGCCCGAAAAGGCAATTCGCAGCAAATCGTCCGATATGATCCCACAAACCGCCGCCTCGGCAATCACCGCGTCAATCATGGTACTCGGCATACAGCTTTTGGCATCCATTGCCGTCCATCGCGGCAGCCATCCGCCGTCAATGTAGTCCTGAATGAACCCGGCAAGCATCTCTTTGTACTCGTCTTTTGCAATCAAGGCAAACAGCGGATAAACCGTTCGGTATGTATCCCAAAATCCGTTGTCGGTGTAACGATACCCATTTTTTACACCATCACAGGACGGCGCATAGTGAATCGGCTGATTGTTTTCGTCCATTTCATAAGCCTTGTGCGGAAACAGAAACGCCCGATACATGCAGCTATAAAAGGTTTTCATCACCGTTTCGTCCGCCTTGATGGGAATCCTCGATAAAACGCGGTTCCATACGGCATAGTTCTCCTCCTTTAAACTGTCAAAGTCATCATAGGTGCGGTCGCGTTCGAGGTTCCGCTCTGCCTGTTCATAGCTGATATAAGAGCTTGCCATCGAAAAGGTCAGTTTTTTTGTATTGACATACAGATGAATCGCCGTATGCTCTCCCTGCACCGACAAACCCATTTCCTTTCCGGCGGCGCTTTCAATCATGGTCTTATCGGGGTTAATCACATCTTTTCCAAAGTCAAATACAAAATAGGTGTTTGCCCTACCCTTATCATATCCGTCCGATGGTTCGCCGCAATCCGTATCGCAATACAATCTGCCTGTCTTTGCGTCAAACCGATAGCGGCACATTCCCTGTACGGGCAAAACAGAGATATAACGGTCAAAATCACTGTTAAATGTAAGCCGGATCCATGCTCCGTACTCCGTCGGCGTGAGTTCCAGTTTTGCCTTTGGTCTTGTGAGGTCGTAACTCAAATAATGTGGCATAAGTACGGTTTTATCCTTAACAAATCCCGACCAGCGGTTTTCCTCCGCCATATACGGAATCTCGCTCTGCGGCTGAATCACGATTGCCCCGTGTTCCGAAATCCAGGGGCTTGGCTGGTGCGTAAGGCGTACCCCCTCAAAGCTTCTGTCGTCCGGATGGTAGAACCACGGGCCGCGGCTTGCATCCGTCTGCGGCGCAAAGGCCGCAAATCCGAGCGGACGCTGAATGAGGGGCAGGGTGTTTCCGTTGGAAAACCGCCGCGATGATTTGGCGCCTTGTTTGATATTAACATATTGCATATAATCCATTCTATACTCTCCTACGATTGATAATGTATTTTTTTCGTACTGTGCACGGGCAAACATCAACTACTCCTGTATGAATGTGACGATTTCATACGGTTTTATCTCCGTGCTCCAGCGGCCGTTCTCCTCCACCAGGCGTTCTCTCTTTTCCTCGACAATGTCAGTCCGATATAAATTTTTGATCCAGTCGGATTTTTCGACAGTCAGCGTCTGCACCTTGTCCGAAAGATTAACCCAGCGCATCACAATGTCGTCGCCTTCCTGTGCCTTTTTCAGCGCGGTAAGCTTTAAAGAATCCCCGCTCCACCTTAACTCGTTGTTATGATATGCCGAATCGGTGTTTTGCCCCAGACAGGTGACCGACATCGGGCACTGGAACGCCGCCGCCTCATCGAAAACTTCCGCCTCCTCTTCAAATGGTATGATCGAAAACGCAAGCGACAGCTTTTTCTGTATCTGGGAAAGCTCGGTCGGGAACACGCCCCAGTCGCCCAGTTCCGACACCGCGCGAACCAAGGTAACGGCAATGGTGTTATCTTCCAGAATTTCGTATTCATAAAGACCGATGTTGGCAACGGATAACCCGGCTGCATCGTCCCTCATCATCACAAACCCCTGCTGATGCTCGCATCCGCTCGGATAGGTCCAGGTCGGCTTATGCTTATTGTCTCGCAGCGCGGCCTCAAAAACGCTCTCCGCCTTGTGCTTGGTACACGTCAGTCCCGTGGGGAAGAGGACGCGCAGCCGATGATCCTTGGCGGTGTTTTCAAACTCGCATCTGACATCGATTCTTTTTCCGCCCTTTGCCAGTGACACAAAATAGGTGACCGGAATCGTGACCGTCTCGTCTCCTCTGCCGCCGCTCCGCTCTGCGCCGCAGATAAACAGGCGTTTTTCTTCGTAGCTATGCGCATCAGCGCTTTTTGGAACGGTGATCTCCACCGTGATTTTATACTCTGCCAAAAACGCCTCGTCTTTTACCAGCGCAATCTTTGCCGGGGTACCTCCCGATAAAATCGGCTGATCCCCCTTTGCCGGGATAAACGTATATTCCGTGCCGATATCGCCGGCATCCTCAAGCCGCAAAAGGCCGGTAAACCGTTTTTTTGTTCTCTTATCCGTCACATCCAGCGTACCGTCTGCGCAGATTTCCGCCTTGATATACTCGTTTTCCATCGTATACGGGGCGCTTACCAGACTTTCTGTCTTGGCAGCATCCTTCTTCTTTCTGAGTGCATACACAGCGTACCCCATCGGCGGAATTTCACCCGATTCAAATAAAACCGAGGCGGTTTCTGCCATGTACGGCTGGCGGAACCGATCCTTCGGTAGGTCATATCCAAACCGAAGATCGTCTTTTTGCGTCATACAAGGCAGGATATTTCCGTTTTCGTCCACAAGCTCAAATTCGCCGGTATAGAGCGAGTCTGCGATTTCCGCGGCCGAAGCGCGCAGCTTTTCTGAGCCGTATATTCTTCGGATATCAATGTCTGCCGATACGATGCCGCTCCTCTTTTTGCCAAGCGTATTGATGACTGCAAAAACAATGTCGTTTTCATTAAACGCCCCTCTTCCGATATGCGATCCGATATACAAAAGACTGTCGCTGACAACGGTTTCGGCCGCCTGCCTGCTCTTTGCAAATCTTGTGTGCATTTCATCGTTGACCGCATCGCAGCTGCAGCCGCAGATACTGTCATGGGGATGATTTTTCATCAGTGTTTTCCAGGCATAGGTCAGCATTTCTCTCGGATATGTTTTCCCAAGCTTTGCAGCAATAACGGCCAGCGGCTCCGCAATATTTTCAAGCAGGATTTCGCACTTTTTATTCATGACCTTTAAATCGACGTGGGAGGAACAGGTGTTTACTAAATTCCACCAGCCATCGGTGTCCTGCCCCGTCAATTCGCCCTTTACCGTCGTGATGTTTTCAGGCAGTGCTTTTATCAAAGCGTCCGCGTAGCTTTCAAAGTTTGAATGAATAAAGTTGTATTCCCCAAAATTCTCTCTCGCCGCGGCAAGCGCCTTGCTCAGATTCATTTGAACCGGCTGATGATCGCAACCGTTTAAAAAGAGCAGTTCGCCGGTTGACGCATATTTTTCTACCGCCAAAATTCTGGGTTCCCAATACGCGGCGTCTCCGTCCTCCGGGATTTCCATCCCGTTATGATACCAGTTGGCAAACAGAATCGCCGGCAGCGCACTCCCGTCCGGCGACTGCCAGTACATCTCCGAAAAGGTTGATGTGTACCCGTCCGAGACGGCATTGTTCATCCCCGTGGGCTTTACCCCCCGGCCAAACGCAATGGCTTTCATCCCGGCCTGTTTTAAAATCTGCGGCATCTGTCCCGCGTTTCCGAAAGAATCTGGAAAGTAACCGATTTTTGTCACCTTGCCCAGTTTTTTTGCAATCGACATACCGATCAGAAGGTTTCGCACATTGGCCTCGCTGCTCGTTAAAAATTCATCCTGCAGCACATACCAGGGTCCGACCGCAAACTTGCCGTCTGCAACGTATTTTTTGATTTTTTCCTCGTTTTCGGGTTTAATCTCCAGATAATCCTCCACCAAAACGGTATGCCCGTCAAGGTGAAAACTTTTGTAATTTTCATCCTTTTCAAAAAGTTCCATGCAGTTATCGATCAGTTCCATCAGCCGCGCCCTGTGGTATTCAAACGGCATATACCATTCTCTGTCCCAGTGCGAGTGCGGTATTACATGTATATTTTTCATCTCTGTCATTCCTTTCCTTTTGGCAAATCAACCTAAAAATCCGTCCGCAAAACAAAATCCAATATGAGTTCGGCGGCATACGGATTTGATTCCCGTACGACAAAATTTTTGGTCAGACTTTCACTTTCGGCTATTATAAACGAGATTAGGTTGATTTTCAATGGACAAAATCGCAAAGTTTACAGAAATAACGGACAAATTATCAACAATGGCGGGGTCATTTGCATGATACCCCGCCACTGCTCCCTTTTTTCTATCAAAACCAATGCGATCCGTTAATAAACATCCAGTTCCGCAAGCTCCACCTTTCTGACATAAACGCCGCTGCCGCCGGTCGTCTGCAAGGCAAAATCCGATGCCGTCAGGAAGAGTGATTCTCTAAACTGTGCGTCCTCGATCTCTACGACAAGCTCTTTCCACGTATTCGTGTTTGTCATTTCACCACAGGCAATCTCCTTTTCCGCATATGCAGCGCTATCTTCCCGGCCGCTCGGAATCACCGTGTTATATTTGAAAATCAATTTTCCTCTGGTATCGAGATAGGTGATCTTTACAGCAACCTTACTTCTTTCCTTGACAATGTTTTTATCGGTATAAAATCCGATGTACTTTCCATTTGGAACATAGCGGCAGGGAACGATGTTGCGATCAGCATCCGTTACCTCGGCATACTCGGTATAGGCTGCTCTCGCGGGATCGTCACGATATGCCATATAGATTCCGTTTCCGTTTCGGTTGATACTTGCCTCATCGTTTCCGATCGGCTCAAGGTAATACGGCATGCCGATTTTTTCTCCCTCGCCGCTCGCTGCCGTGCCGCAATTTTCGTTGGTATCGACAGGGGTTACCGTATAACGGTACGTTTTTCCGCGTATGGCCTCTGTGTCAATGTATTCGGTATCACTGCATCTTGCAATCAGCGTGCCATCCCGGTACACCGCATAATAGTCAATCGCGTTATAGTCGTCATGGCTTTCTTCCCATAAGAGCTTAACGCCTCTGACTCTGTTTTCTGCCCGAAATCCGGAAAGATCCGTCGGCGCATGATTAATCAGCGACATATCGTTTTCATCCCACAGGTAGTACACAATCTCATCGCCGCCGTTTTTTTGCAGCCCCTCAACTTCAAACGTAAGATTTCCGTACTTCGGAATCTCGGTTTTTACATCAAACTTTTGATTGCAAATATCTCCCGTGCGGCTATCAACGGACATGACGGCAAAGGTAATCGCTGCCGCTCCCGTGGTGCCCGGATTTTTCAAACTGATTTTTGCCGTAACGCTCCCGTCCGTTTTTGTCCTGATCTCCGCCTTTCCGCGCTGCAAATAGGCATCTGTCACCGCCCTTACGGTAAAATCAAATTTCCTTTCTGTAAAAAATCCGTTGTTTGTAACCGTCGCATACAGTGAAACCGCCTTGGGACTGTCCGACTGTTTTACCCTCGCAAATGCTTCTGTTCCTTGATTGACAATTTCAATCGCGCTCTCGTCCGAGCTTCTCCAGGCAATCTCACTTGCGTGAAGACTGCCCAAAGTCGGCAAATCGAAATCATTCATCACTGCGCTGCCCGGCGTAACCGCAAGCGCTATATGGTCCGCGTCCTCCATGCAATTGCGGTAGCCCTCGTTCTCGCTGACCGAAACTTCAATGTTGTCAAACACAGAAAGCAACGCGCTGGAATAAGGATTATGCTTTGCATTGATAAAACAAACTACGCCGACATTCGATCCGCCCTCCCGGTTTTTTAGTGCAACGGGGTTTTCGGTCTCACCCTTTCGTTCATCTCCTTCATCAATGGCAAGCGTATACGTTTTGTCCGCGACACTGATGGCTACGGTATACCGAAGGGTCTTATCCATCACATCACCCTCGTAGACCTTCACCTTTTCCGTATCAGAGATCACGTATATTTTGGCGATGCCGTCGGTCATTTCATACAAGACGGACGCCATCTCCATTCGATTGGCATTTAGCAGGTTGACCGACATCACATTCTGTCCGCTGTTGTAATCGCAAGTATCCGTGAGCTTTTCACCGCCGGGGAACTTTAGATCATAAGATATGGTTGCATCTCCGTACATTCCATCGTCCGGCATCTTCATTTGCACAATATTATAAATCGCAGCATCTTTGATCTCGGATTCCCCGTTTTTGTATAAGGTGACCGCGTGAAAATAGTTTTCTCTCTGCTCGCGCGTTTCCAATAAGATGCTATGTTCATAGCCCGACTCTTCTCTGATATATCGGCTGAAATCGGCGTCGGGGAGCGCTACCGCGATTCTATTCCACTGACCCGCCCCGTCTTTTTTTATTTTCTCAGCGTCATAGGCCATGACGGTTTTTTTAGAACCATCCTTTCCGGGGTACGTAACCTTGCACCAATTGCCGTCGATATCCTCCGTATAATATTCCAGTTCAAGCATCATGTCATTGTCTGTGTCCAAAAACTGATTCTTATCCACAACAAGTCTTGCAGCGTTGGTTCTCAGCGTATAGTTTGTGACAGACCCGGGATCGGCTCCCGCCGGCAGATTCACATACGTTGACTGCATCAAGGCATTTTTTCCGCCGATTTCTGCAATATGTATTGCGGCGTTGCCCGGCCCTCTGTAATCATATTCTCTGCCGCCGACCGTGATCGGAGATTCAAGCGCGGTCACAACTACGCCCGGAATGCATTGAAGCGTCATTCCGTGCGCGTTGGTTTCTCCGTTCAAATTTTCTGCATCATCCACTCGATAATAACACATGGAATCGGATTTGAGCACAAGCGCCTCATCCTTGATTTCGGCCGAAAAGCCGGATTTTGATTCCGGAATCACATCCGAGGAGAGATATTGATCGGAAACGCCTGAAAAATCCTGAAAGAAAACGACCGTATCACTCCCGTATGCATGGATACTCATGCAAAGTATCAAACAAACGACCGACAACAACATTCTTGTATAATTGCTCGTTCTTCTCATCGTTCATCTCCATTCTGCCGCCTGCTTCGGCTCCATATCATCATTTAGCATCTCTTACCGCAGGAAAAATCGTGCTAAACTTTGCTTTGGTTTAATAATACACAACGACAATATCCTTTACCCAATTATAACGTCGGTAGACAAAAACCATTACGCTGTCATCCGTAATATGCAGCGTACCGTTGCTTTCCGGTCCATTGATCGGATACAGGTCATGGAGGTTTCCGACCGAGACCGTATCCCTCTTACAGTCATAGACCGAAATCCCCGGCGTACCGTTCGAAGTGGACGTTGAAATCAGCTTTCCGTACGGCGAACCGTTCGGATTCAGCGTAACAATGTTACGTCCGCTGTTTGAATACAAATAGCCAAAAATTTCACAGAGGATATTTCCGGGTTTTCCGTTGATAAATGGCTCCGGGCGGTCACGCAGGCTGCACACCTTCCGCAGTCTCTCGATCCTGTTGTTAATCAGCCCGACCGATATCTGCACAATATCCCCGCGCTTTATCTCACCGGGGATTGTCCCGTCATCATCTGCCGTATATTTCACGTTCTTACCATATGCAAGTCCCTCCAGCTGAAGGCAGGTGTTTTTATCCTGATCCAAAACGGAGGATACGCTGTCAACAAGAATATATGTTTCCTGATAGCCCATTCCGTCTTTCACCACACTCATCGCAGCAGCAGTCAGATACTCGTCACAATCATATAGCTTAATATCATATTCCGATCCGTTACTGAAGGATGTGTACGGAATCACACCATAGTCGGCGCTTCCGTTTTTGTTCTGATATTTTACAAAGCAAACCGTTTCACCGTTTACCAGGTACTTGTTGCTGAAGATATAGCAATTGTCGGTGTTATACACCGCCTTTTGGTTCACGTAGTCGCATGTGAACTTTCGCTTATCATAGCCGTATTCCGAGGATTCTGACACATCCGAGGCAAGCTCAAATTCCTTGATATTTCCGTCTCCGTTAAACGCGACCCTGACAACCTGCTGCACAATTTCGCCGTTTAAAACCGCCGCATCAAGCACATCGGCGCCTTTCATGCCTTTGGCGCCGTTAAAAGAGATTTTATCCGCCGTCACGGCCGTAACCACGGATCCGTCTTTCAGTACCAGCTTAAACTGCGCGCTGCCACTGCTTGCAAACACTGCGTCCTCCTTTGCTCCGTCAACCAAAAACGCGTATTGCAGCGACTCGTTATCAAGCTCTATCGCGGCAATTTCCCCGGCCATGTCCAGGCAGTATTGATATCGGTTTCCCAGCTGCACCGATGGAATATGATACGTTCCGTTTTCCATCAGCCGCTTTAGGCTGTCTGCCAACCGATATTTTCCGCTTTCAAACGTGTAATATGTTTTTCCTCCGTCCTCTGATACGGTCGTCAGCTTTTCTATGCTGCGAGGTGCATTGACATAGATATACAAAAATTTTTTATCCGGACTTTCGATATACGAAATCACCGTATCCTTTTGGATCTCGTCTCTTGTGACTGTCACGCCGTTTTTTAAAATCCGAACCGTTTTATAATCGTCAAGCTCCAGGGCGTCGCCGTACCTGCCGGAAACCGTGTTCCTCTCCGCTGAAACCGCAGCAACAAATAAATTTTGAAATTCGCTTACCGCCACCACCTCGTAAACGCCGTCATCATTGCTATCAATCAGCTTCACATCGCCTGACTTCGGCTTTATCCTGTCAGCGTCATACTGATTGCAGAGCGCATAGTTATAAATCACATCCGCATACCGATCAATCCTTGCCGTTTTTTTTCGGTCGTTTTGATAATAAATGATGGTGTCGGCGCCGTAACTCGGATCGTCTGTGGAAAGATCATCACTTTTAATTCTTAATACCTTGTTGTTTTTATCCTCTGAGATCCACAAAAGCGTATCGACGCCACCCTTTGACAGATAAAAAAACTCGACCCTGTATCCGATAGCATCCATGAGATCCATATCGTTCCCGAGCTCATACACCTTATCATCAATGCGCGCTCTGCCTTCGCCGCACTCGTCGTCTGATAACGATACAATACCGTTATCTGTCACAATACCCTTGCCGTAATAAATATTTCGGTATTCTGACAAGAGGTATCTTGACGAATCCGGCTGGTAGGTTGTCTTCCCATCACCGCCAAAGGTTTTAGGAACCGCAACACATGTCATGGCGCAGTGATACAAAAGGGTGACGGCATCGACAGCCGTAAGAGCTTCTTCACTGCCGCTTACGCTCAGTCCGTCAGACAGTTCAAAGTTCTTGGCCGCAAGGAGATATCCCATTGGATAGGCCCCGTAGCGTTCCGCGGTATATTCCTTATATCCGAGAAGATCTATCGACATTTTCAAAGCCTGCACATAGGTTATGGGATCGTTGGGCGAAAACGTATTGTCCTCGTTGCCGTTAATCAGTCCTGCCTTGTAAAAATAAACAATATCATTATGATACGGCGTTGTTGCATTTACATCGGAAAACGGAAGTTTTTCCGTTCGGTTTTCCACCGGCAAACCGGCAAGCTTTGAAAGCGCCCCCACAAACCGGGCACGGCTCACCGTGTCTTCCGCGCTCATGCTCAAAAAATCATCCGTCAGCACATGCAGGGCGCCGAGCGCCTCAAATTCACGGGTTGTAATCGGCGCAGCCGCGTTTTCTTCTTCCGTCTCTGCCGCGGCATACATGCCGGGCCAGACCATAAGCATTGCCAATACCAAAGCAATCAATCTGTATCTCATCGTTTCCATATGCTCCTTCCTGCTCTTCGTCACTCCGTCGTCTGCGATTTTACGATTATTTTCGAATGTACCCCCGAACCACCGATAGGATCTTCGCAGCTTCCGCTCTCGTCAAACAATCCTGCGGTCTGAAACTTCCGTCCTCAAATCCGCTCAGTATCTTCATTTCGGCTAAAACCGCCACGCTGTCTTTGGCATAATCATCAATATCGGCGCTATCGGTAAAATCTTTTCCGCTATTGGTCAAAACGTCGCTGTTTCCCTCCGATATTTGAAGCATATTTAAAATTCTGCATAGGATCACTGCAACATCTTCTCTTTTCATTTCCTGACCGACACCGAAAGTTTTTTCGCCCACGCCGTTTATTACATTCGCATGATACGCGGAGGCGATATACCCGTAATGCCATGCGTCCTGCGGCACATCCTCAAAATCACAGGCAGCGTCCTTATCATACAGACCGGAGGCCATCACTGCCATTTTGACAAATTCCTCGCGCTTCACCTTTTGATCAGGATAAAAATTTCCATCATCATATCCGGATATGATACCGTCTCTCTTCATTTCACCGACATAGGGATATGCCCAGTGCGAGCTACCGCAGTCTGCAAAAGCAATGTCCGGCTTTGGCGTATCATTTGTCTCTCCGCTGATGGCATATCCATCCTCATAGCCTCTGCCGCCGGAAGCGCCGGAGCCGCCCGATCCTCCCAATCCTCCCGATCCGCCGGACGGCGATGTGTTTCCGCCCGATGCATTTCTTTCCTCGATTTGATTGACCGCCGTCTCAAAGGTCTTGCAGATTGTGTCGGTATCCACAAAATTCTTTTGATAAATCTGCCTTAACACTTTCTGCCTGTCCGACCCCCCAAACGATGCGAATTTCTGATATGTTTCGGCGCTGATTCCCAGTATACGATAGTAGGTTTTGAGATGATTCTCCAGCGCGTCCTCCGCGGATCCGTTAATCACGGCAAGAACCCTTGCTTTTTCAAACACGGTTTCAATATCACTGCGGTTTTGAACGCCGATGCCGCCCCGATACGTTTTGCTGATTAAAATCATATTTTTGTAAATATCCTCCCGGTAGGTCTGATAAATCTCATCATCTCTTTCTGCCGACAGGATATCCGCGATTTCGTCCATTTTTGTTTCCAGCGTCTTGGCATCGGGAGAATCCTGCGCAAGATACGCGACCACATCGGAAATCCTCCATGCCGCTGCGACATCGCTGATGGTTTGAAAGCTTCCGCCATAGCTGTCGTTTTTCACACGGATAAAGTCCTCCAGCCGCGCCGTGCTCTCATTTTCGGCAACCGTGAGAGACAGCGCCTTACTCACTCTTTCAATATACGGTTTTACCTGATCTGCCGATGCAGCATTAATCTGTTTTAAAAGTCCTTCGCCGTTTTCATCCGCAATATCGGAGGGGCGCAGCACCCACACCTCTTCTGCCGCACGGCTCTGCGCCGCCTGATATCCGCTTCCTTGTACGCGCAGAATATAGGCGCCGTCGGCGGCATCAAGTCTGTCAGAAATTTTAAATCGTATTTCTGTCTCTTTGCCGCCATAAACTGCAACCTCGCCGATTCGGCAATAATCGGAAAACTTCGGTTCCGCCAGACCGGCAGGGTACATCACCACCGTTACCTGTTGGATATAATCAGCCGCACTTTGGATTGAAACAACTATCTCGTTTGTTTGATAATCACCGCGCCAGCTGATATGTATATTTTCCTCTTTGGCGCCTGCCGTCATTCCCATCAGCATGACCGCTGCCAGAAAACAGAGTATCGCTTTCATACGTCTTTTCATTGTTACCACCCTTCACCCTTGTGTCCGTTTTATATTTTGGTACTTGTTTGCCGAAAACCCATCATCTTGCCGAGATATCTTTTAGGTACAGATTCGCACATTCACCTTTGATTTTCAGATCCGTTGCGTACGTTCCGATGTTTTCAAAATTTCCGCTGTCGATAAAAATCTCACAGTGCTTCCATGTGTTTGTGTTTCTGCGCTTGATTCTCTTTTCCGCATCAAAGATTCGATATCGGTCATTATCTGTGTTCACACCCGAGGTATAAGTAATAACAATCGGCTGCGTACCGTTATCAAAATAGTCAAAGCTGAGTGTTAATTGTCCGTTGTCTGTATCGACCAGGGTCTCGTCTATATCCAGGTAGATCGATTGGCCGCTTGAGGCAAAATAGCAGCTTTTTCCCCTTTGGGTTGTCTCGGCGCTTTCGCAGTCAAGGCCGGCGTAGCTTACCCTCTTTACGTGACTGCCTGCCGGATACCGGCCGCCCTTTGCCTTTTTTTCTGCCATATCGGTAAAATCAAACCAACATACGCCAAGCATATCATTTTGATCCATACCGCCCCAGCTGACTTTATACTGATTTCTTGCGACAACAGGGTGTGCCTGGTACGGGTGTGGTCTTTTGTTGGCTAAAATATGACTTGCAATCGGAAAATGCTCATTGGTTTCGGTGCTGATTAAAACAAGATAGTCGCCGTCAGCAACAAGAAACTGATCGTCTCCGCTCGGATACACGTGATTGTATGCGTAAATCTGGTTCATCGCGTCAAAATAATACTGCCGGTGCGTTCCGTCCTTATTCACCCGAAAAGCAAACGGCGTATTGCCGACCATCACCGGAGCGGATGCTCCTATATCCGCCATATTTCTCCTTGCGTCGGGGGCAATACCGTACAGATACTCTCCGTTGTTTGACCATAGCTCATGACTTACGTATTGCAGGGTCGTGCCAAGCTGTTCGTTGGTTCCCTGCTTGAATATGTTCTTTGCCTGTCCCGTGTCACAGTCAAATACCCACATTCTGTCCATAAGGAAAAGCCAGCTGATGTTTAAAAGCTCGTGCGAAAAGCACATCAGATGAGGGTACTGCGGATTGATCTGTGCGTGCGTCAAAACCGGACTATAATCAAATGTATGCGAGTAAATATCCCACTTGTCCTCTTTCACGCTATACCTTGCAAAGCGCATCGCGTCTGCATCGGATTCCACCGACAGATAATTACAGTCGTTGGAAAGCTGCACACAGTATATCGCCATACCGGGTCCCTTTGTCACCAATTCCGGCTTTAAGGTCTTTACGTCCGCTTTCCATATGCTGTAATTGCCGTCCTCTCTTTTAATGTAGTAAATGTAATCATCGGTACCGATTGTCGCATGCAGTCTTTCGACCATGGTTGAGGCCTTGTCGATGTACGCAAGCATCTGCGTCTCTGTATTATACAAAAACATTTCTCCGTCGGCAAGCGAGCAAACAAAACTCTTTCCGTCCGAGGTCCAGCTCTGCGCAGTAACATAGGTTCTCCATGTCGGATTTCCGTTTATGTTCATATAGTAATAGGACTGCCCGGTCTCATTGTCCGCGATGATTTGATATGGGCACTTTTTCGGCACCCTGTACCATTTCGCAAGAAATTTGTCATTGGTGACCGTATCTGCAAACGCATCAAAAAAGCCGGTTCCGATTAAATCTTCCAGCAAGGATGATTGATGGCCCGATTCATAGAGGAACGCATCATAGGCAATACTGAGCAGGTTATAATTGCTCGCCGCCGCACTGTCCTGAAGCAGTAAGTCTTCACCCGATGTCAGTCCGATCTGATCCGCCCAGGCACAGGCATCATTTCCCTCTCCTGTGATTCCCGCTGCTTTTGCAAAAAGCCTGATCAACTCCCCTTGGGTGAGGGTGACGGTTTGATCTTCCTTTGTCATCGCACGTTCACCCTTTGCGCCGATTCGGTTTAACAATCTTTTTGCATCATATAGCGTACACGGCTTATAAAGGTTCCGGTCAAGCGCGACTCCATCGCTGCCGTCAATGATTCGCATGTTAATCAGCGAATCACGCTTTGTGCTGGCAAGCGCCGAAATCTGTGCCGCTTTTTTCTCTCTTTTCAGCTTTGACACATTAACGATTTCTACCTTTTTAAACAGATTGTAGACGTTACTGGCAAGCCGGATATTACCGCCCTCATCCAGTGATCCGCTAAAATCGGCGTCATCGATATAAATGGTCTTGACAAACCAATCCTGTACCTTTCCCGGCTTCACCAAAGAAATCCTCTTGGCCGTCTGTTCCTCCGTGTAATAGTCAACGTGAAACCTGCCCTCGTCCGGGCCGTAATCATAATATACGATCGAAACAAGAAACTCATGGTCGCCCGGCTCATAAAAATCCTTGTCAACGCGGATGCTTGCGTAGTTTTCTTTATAAAACTTTCTGCCGTCAAGCGATTTTTCGGTTGACAGCTCATTGTATAACGGATTTGTCCTCTCCAGCGAAATACCGTCTAAAAAGGTACAGTTTTTTTGCTGCGTTTTTTCGCCGAACAACACATACGCGTTTTCATCCGACGTATTTAAAAAATATTCGTACGCAGCATAATCTGCTGCTGCACCGCTCTCCTCACCGCTTGCAGCAAAAATGGGAGACATTGCAGTTGTCAGCAGGCATATCAGCATGATGGAAATCAAGGTTCTGCTTTTTTTCATCTCTTCTTGCTCCTTTTCTTAGGATCGCCGACTACCCTTTTACTGCTCCGACCAATGCGCCCTTTGCAAAGTATTTCTGCAGCAAAGGATAGATACATAAAATAGGCAAAGTTGATACTACAATGACCGCATATTTAATTGTTTCCGCGATGTTGGAAGTATCGTTTACACTTCCTCCCTGCATCATTGCGGAGGTATCATTCTGAATCAGGATTTCACGCAGCACCAGCTGCAGCGGATACTTGTACCGATCCTGGATATACATCGCCGCCGTAAACCACGAGTTCCAGTGCGCCACGCCGTAATACAAAACCATAACGGCCACCGTGGCCTTGGCGAGCGGAAGAATCACACGAAACATAATCACTGCATGCCCCGCGCCGTCAATGGTTGCCGCCTCGGTCAGACTGTCGGGGACGGCGTCAAAAGAGGTTTTCATAATAATCAAATTATAGGTGTTGATTGCCACCGGCAAAATCAGCGACCAAAGAGAGTCGTACAGGCCGAGATTTCTGATATTCAAATAGCACGGAATCAGTCCGCCGCTAAAATACATCGTAATCATAATATATATCATGATTGCCTTTTTCAGCATCACGTTTTTTCTCGATAAAATATATGCTCCGATGGTTGTCATAATAATGTTAATGGTGGTCGCGATTCCTACCACAAACAGGGTATTGGCATAGCCGTACAGTACCATTTTGTTTTTTGCAACGGCTCTGTATGCCGCAAGCGTCGGCTTTAGCGGCTTCCATAAAAATCCACTGTATTCCATCAGCATGTTGGCATCGCTGAGCGAGCCAAATGTGACATAAAGGATCGGGTACAGACATATGATCGAAAACAGAAGCAGCAATACAGTATTAAATGCGACAAATATTTTTCGCTCGATTGTTGATTTTTCCATTGTTTCACGCTCCCCTACCACAAGCTGGTTTCTACCGTTTTACGGCTGATATAATTGGCGGCAATCAAAAACAGAATGTTGACGCCCGAATTAAACAGTCCCACCGCCGCGCCGTAGCTCCACTTTGACTCCTGCAGGCCGACACGGTATACATAGCTTGATATTACGTCTGCCGTCTCATAGGTCATCGGATTATACATCAGAATAATTTTATCGCCTCCTACGCTGAGTATATTACCGAGCCTTAAGATCAGCAGGGTAATAATTGTCGGCAAAATCCCCGGCAGCGTCACGGTAAACAGCTGCCGCACTCTGCCGCCGCCGTCCAGTTTGCACGCCTCATAGAGCTGCGTGTCGATTCCGGCAAGCGCCGCAAGATACAAAATAGAATCCCAGCCGGCGCCCTGCCATATGTTGGACGCGACATAAAGCGGAACAAAACATTTCGGATTTGACATCATGGAAAGATCGTTCCCCGTGATTTGCGCATAAACTCTTCCGATGACTCCGTCCACCGATGTAAAGTCCTTTAAAATACCGACCATGACAACCAGCGAAATAAAGTAGGGCATGTACGTGATGGTTTGCACCGTCCGCAAAAACTTTCTGTTTCTGACTTCATTCAGCAGCAGGGCGAGAAGAATCGGAAAAGGAAACCCGAATACCAGCGAGCTTAGGCTGATTCGGATCGTATTTCGGAGCAATCTCCAAAAATAATCATTGGTAAAAAAATCGATAAAATGCTTACATCCTGCAAAAGGACTGCCCGTAAGACCCCGCACCGGATCATAATTCTGAAATGCCATTAATACGCCCGACATAGGAACGTAGCAAAATATAAAATAGTATAAGAGCACCGGAATACTCCACATATATAACATTTTGTTTCTTTTCAAATCGCGGAGCAGCCGTGCCGAGAATTTTACTTCCTTGCACATGGTCGCATCATTGTTTTTAATCATTTTAATGTAATCACCTTTCCGCCGTTTTTGGCGGCTCTGTAAAAGCAAGCCGCCAAACATCGATCGTACGCTGTTTTTCTTGTGCCCTGTGAGACTAAACGCCAAACGTGTCAGCCTCACAGGGTCTGGTTTTATTGATTATTTCCTGTTTAAATACCGATCATATGCTGCCTGATAAATTTCGATCGCACGCTCAATCTTCCGATTCTTACACTCCTGCACAAAGGCATCAAATTCGCTGATCGGACGCATTCCCATAATAAAGGACATGATATTCTCCTCGCGGAATGTATTAAAGTCCGTCATAATACTGCTGTACTCCTGCTTTTCTTCCTCCGTCAGCGTAAGCTGCGGAATCTTTGTTTTTGCCGCGTCATTAATACTCCAGGTATTGAGTGCATCCTGCTGCTCCGGCAGCTGATAATATTGCTCAATATATCTTTCATCCTGAACAAACGGCCCTTCCGCGCTGGATCTTGCATACATCGTAAGCATCTGCGACATCGGAAGTCCCTCGGCATTGTTGACAATGTTTTCCGTATACTTAGGATTTCCGTCCTCCATGGTATAGCTCTCGCCCTCAATACCGAAGTTATTGAGCATAGCGCCCTCGTCCGAATAAGAATAATCCAAAAACTTTACCGCAGCATCAACATTTTTACAGTCTCTGGTAATCGCCGCGTCACCCTTTGGCGTATGCTTTAATTCACGCGTGGTAAACCGCGGCAGTTCGCCTTTCTTCTCCGCCAATGCCTTGGTGGCTTTCAGCGAGTAGCTGCTGTTTCCGTTTGCTCTCGCACCGGTAATCCACGCGCCCATGCCGCTGCCGCCGGCGCCCATTGCCGCGCCGCCGCTGCCGTCTAAAATACAGGTGTTTCTGTATTTGGTGTCCATGGTGGTAAAGTTTTTATCGACAAGCCCGTTTTTGTACCAACGGTTCATGGTCTCCAAAAACTTGCCAAAGCCGCTTTCGATGGTTCCGTACTTGATCTTGCCGTTGTCCACATAAAACCCGTCTGCTATGCCGTATCCGCCCGCAAAGTAAAGCATCGTCCCTGTATCGCCCACAAGCGGACACTTCGCGCCCTTCTTTTCCTTAAACGCCGTCAGCACCTTTTCCCATTCGTCGACCGTTTCGGGATACTCCAGGTTCAGCTCCTGCATCCAGTCGTCGCGAATCATCAATCCGCTGATATTCAGCAGTTTTTCACCGTTTCGAATGAACGGAAACGCATAATAATTGCCGCTGTCCGTCTTGACGTCACGGTCGATTTCCGGATTCTCGCTCAAAAACTTTTTTAAATTCGGCGCTTTGGTATCGATGATGTCATTTAAGCTCTGTATGATATTCTTTTGAATCATGGAGTCCGGGTTTTTCACAATCCAGTCCGTCTCAATAATGTCCGGCAGATTTCCCGACGCCAAAAGAAGATTCAGCGCCTCGTCCTCCTGTCCCTGTGCCGGATGCGTGTAGGTAACCTCGATTCCCGTCCGTTTCATATATTCCTTGGCAAAGGGGGTCTCCGCATAGTTTGCAACGCTTGTCGCAATATTTCCGGGAAGCTTCATCCAATATGTCAGTGTGTCACCGTCTCCGTTTCCGGCGGTTTTTCTGTTTCCGCAGGCAGTAAGGCTAAGCGCCGTTGCTGCGATCAGCGATACCGATATCCCTCTCTTCAGTCCCTTTGAAAATTTTCTCACTATTCTCCATCTCCTTTTTTGTCATTTCCCAATCTTTTTCCGATTCTCCGCAGCCGCGTAAAACCGTTTTTAATATCCCGTGATGCTGCCCGGATTGCGGCCGTCAAGCTTTGCCTTGGGATTGATTAGGTTTTTAAGCCCTGCCAGATCCAAATCGGAAGAAGCTTTGATTTCTCCTACCACCAGCTTTGCGATCTCGTCCGCGCCAATGTAGGAAAGGTGCGTGTAGTCCTCGGTCGGTCTGCTTGGGCTGTTATTCCACTGCGCCTGATACTGGGTCGCAAGATCGCCCGAAAGATAAAGGTACAGATACTTTGCCTGCTGCGCACCCCATGTATTTAGCAGAGCGTTATTCTTTGCCGCAATGTCAATAAACGGAACACTTAAATCCTCAGCAACATTCTTTGCCGCTGTGCGATAGCTTGCAAGGCTTCGTCCCGATGCCGGATTTTCATCAAGCACAGCGCCGCTTTCATCAAAACTGTACTCTAAAATCGAATTGAGGATGACCGGTTTCATTCCCTTTTCACGCGCCTTGTCTGCCATATACTTAAGCCAGTATTCGTATGAATCCGCTGTATAGACGCCGCCTTCGATTCCCTTTACTTCGGTTCCGTAATATCCGCCCAAAACAGCGTCTGCATTTTGGTCTCCGCTTGTCTTGCCCTTCTCGTTATGCCCAAACTGAATGAACAGGTAGTCGCCGGGTCTTGATTGCTTTAAAATATCGCCAAGCCTGCCTTCGGAGATAAACTGCTTTACCGTTCTGCCGCCGATCGCCTTATTTATCGTATAAACTCCGGCGGTAAAATATTCTCCGCAAGAGGCAAAGTCAAAGGATGCCGGCTTTGCAATCTGCGGTGGATTCTGCACCCACTTTGGCGTATACTGTCCGTTAAAATATCCGTCGTCGATCGCGTTGCCCCAGCTTGACGCAGGGAAGAACTGCGTATCGTTAATCGGCTCGGCCGTGGAATCCCCGGCGATAAAGAGTTTTACTTCGGTCGGGATAATGTAATTCGTTTTATCACCCGTCACGGTCGGCGGTGTTGTAACCGCAGCGCTTGTCGTCTTTATCTTTTGTGTGCCGAGAAGTCTTTGATCGGCGTACACGGTATAGATATACTCGGTTTCGGCAGTAAGATCTGCGGTATCATAGTAACCCGACACGCTTGACGTTCCGATCAGCGTACCATCGCCTGATTCCGCGCTGTCGGCCGCCTTGCGGTAAATCTTGTAGGTACCGATTGTATCCGTGCGAAACGGCGTTCCCCAGCGCAGGTATACCGCATCGGCGTAAATCGCATCCGCGTATACCGCGAACGCACCGTCCGCCGGATCTGTAATTGCCGGCGATTCGGCGCCGATCAAATCGGTGCGGATATACCGCTTTAAGGTTTCCGCTCCCCCGGTCTCGCAAATGCCTCTCAGTACCGCTTTCGCAACCTCGCGTGCGCCGGCAGCGGTCAGGTGCACACCGCCGTCATCAACGATAAATCCGTAGGGGTCATACTTCCAGTTGTAGGTGTCAAACAGTTCCAGGCACTTTTTAAATACGTCAACAAACATCACGCCGTTTGCCTCTGCCGTTGCCTTCATTGCCGCTCTGTACGGCGTGATATCATCGGTTCGTTTAAGATTGCCGCTGTTTCGGTTAAAACACGCGGTAGAGCTGAGCAGAATCGGCGTTGCGCCTTTCTCCCTTGCGTTATCGATGATGCTTTGAAGGTTCTTTTTATACTGTTCTAAGGGTACATGTCGGCCATCGCTCAGCGAATCGTTATGTCCGAACTGAACCGTCACATAATCGCCCGGCGCTAACCGGTCATAAATGTAATTGTAATTCGGAAAGGTCTTGGTGGTGCTGCCTGCCACAGCCTTGTTATCGACCGCAACACCCAGGTAGTCGCCTACCATCTCGCCCCAACCCTGAATGCCGTCCATATATCCCGTATCGCCGTAGGTCTGGCAAATGGAATCTCCCATAAGATAGAGGGTGGGTGATTGCAGGGGCGCTTTTCCGATGGCGCGGTGCGACAGATTCTTCAGTCTAACCGAGTAAATATAGAAATACTTGCTGTCATCTGTCTCTTCGCTCATTTTTTTCGCGCCGTCTTTTGCGGAAATTGCAAAGTCAGGTGTCGAACCTTCTCCGAAAAGTCCTCCGTCGTACACCATGTCATTTAAGGTTATGACCGCAGTATGCTTTTGTCCATCGTCCTCCAGGGTAAATATCCTGGACGCATTATTGACACCCGATAAGTTTTTATACCAAAGATTTGCCGAGGTGATCCCGCTGCTTTTGTATTCGACCTCAATCTGTACAAACGGATCTCTGCCGGTAAGGACATACGCATTGGAGCTTATCTTAAACCGTGGTTTCAGTCCGGCAGGATTGATACTGCTAATATCACTCTCGCTCTTTATGTTGTCCGGTACAGGATATACCTGATTATAGCCTTCCGCGTTGCCTGCTGCGGGCATGATCGCGTGCGTTCCGTCACCCACACCGTACCTATACGGCCATCCGTTCTTATATCCCACAAGCTGCATACCGTAACGACCGCCTCGTTCCATGCTGACCTGACTGCCATCTAAAACGCCCTTTTTGTAATTAACATAAAATCCGTCCGCATGGGTGTCCGCACTCTCATTGGTATAAGTCTTATTCCTGTCATAGAG
>CAKSFQ010000001.1 GCA_934454115.1 uncultured Clostridia bacterium | reverse complement strand
TCTCGTGTGCCTATACGGATGGAATTTTGAGAAGATTTTGGTGCGGAGGATGCAGGAGGGCTTTCGCCCGGCAAAGATGACAAGCTAAAATATTCCGAAATTACGCCGATTTAGGCGGGTTCGGATTACTAACATTAGGTTAAGGCAACAAAACGAGAAAACAGCAGCACATACAACGCGGCAAAATATTTTCTGTCAAGGCTTTCTAAGGACAGTATGGATTATTGGGGCATTGCAAGAACGCATGTTGTCACTCAATCGGTGTGGGGATATTTTTGGAACGATATGCCAAAAAAGTTTAAAAAGAGCTTTTTGATAAAGCTGGACAAAACGGCTGCAAAGGTGAATCGCTGCGCCAGACGGGTAAAACCGTCATTTAAGGTAAAATACCTTCTTGGCATGTTCCAAAAGCTGCACCTGAGTGATAAGCTGTGGGAGATTGACAACGCCTATTGGAAAGAGCAGCTCAAGGAGAGGGGCGGCCGGGTATAGCGATACAGCACTGTTTGACCGGATTGCCACTGCGGCGGAATGGAGAATGCGATGAAGGATTTATCAAATTTTATTCACAAAAAGCTTTTTTGTACGGTCGGGGATTTGTCGGTTTGCGGCATCTTGGACGCAGGATTTTTTGTCACTAATGAGCTTGTCTATGAACCGCATATGCATCTTCATTATGAACTGCACTTTGTTTCGGCCGGAAAGTACGTGCTGGAGAACCTGGACGGCACCGATACCATCACGCTGGAGACCGGCATGGCAGCGTTGATTCCGCCGCGGTATTACCATAACACGGTGAGGGGGAATGATGAGGAGACGGAAAAGTTCAGTTTAAGACTGGATTTTGAACAGGTTAAAGAGAAGAACGCGGATAACGACGCGTTTTATCACATTTTGCACGACTACTTAAAGCAAAACGAAAACACGATCATGATCCTGAATCTGGAGCATTCGACCGAGACTATCAAGAAAATCAGCAGATTTATGGTGCGTGATGATATCAGCGACAGGGCGATGGCAAAGGCGTATTTTAACCTGTTTATCACAGAGCTTGTGGTAGAGCTGACGCAAATGCGCTCTAAGGGGATTAAGGAAAAGCGAAATATGGAGAATGCGGACAGTATCAGTAAGCGAAAGGATGCGATCAGCTATATCCTGTCGCTCAACTATTCCAATTCCAAATTTGACATCAAGGATTTTGCCGAGAGCATGAACCTGAGCGAGCGACAGGCAAACCGCGTGGTGGTAAAGCTCTATGGCATGTCGTTTCATCAATTTTTAATGGAGACCAGGCTGAATCAGGCGATGAAGCTGCTGACAAGGACGAACCTGAACATAAGACGTATTTCGGAATTGGTGGGGTATGAATCATCCACCGGCTTCTTTATTGCCTTTAAAAAGCGGTTTCGTGTCACGCCGGGCGAATACCGCGCCGCGAAAAAAGAGTGAAAGCATTAAAAAACAAAAACAGAGAAAAAAATCTCTCACGCATCGTCTGAATGGCAGGGGCGTTATGCTCTATTTTATGTTATCATGAAACCAAACAGACAAAAATTTTTGTAGGGGTGACTGCCGATGGAATACAATGTTCCGCTGATTAACCGCGGATTTTCAGAAATCAATCCCTTAAACCTCGGATGGGAGGACTGCATGGGCGGACACAGCTTTGGCCCCCACATCCGCAGCTATTATCTGGTGCATTATGTTTGCAGCGGAAGAGGGATGCTGCGCAGCGAACAAGGGGAGTTTTTTGTGCACGGCGGTGAGGTTTTTGTGATTCGTCCGGGGCAGGAGACGGTTTACATAGCGGACGGTTCCGACCCGTGGAATTATATCTGGGTGGGATTTGACGGCCGGCTTGCAAAGCAGCTGGAGCTTTTGCCGAGCCCGGTACAGCGTTATCTGCCGGACACATTTTTTAAGATGAAGGAGGCGGTGCAGTTTTCCGGCACCAGAGAGGAATTTGTGGCCGGGCAGATTTATCTCATGCTTGCGTACCTTTTGCAGCAGGATATGCCGCAGCCCAGCTATGAACAACAGGCCGCAGACTATATCCGCAGCAACTACATGCGCCCCATCACGATTGAAGAAATCGCAGAGATGATCGGGATTGACCGTCGTTATCTGACACGGCGGTTTAAGGCCGCGTTTCATATGACGATTCAGGATTTTTTGATTCAGACGCGGCTGCGGCGGGCCGGTGAATATTTAAAACAGGGTAAAAGTCTGACGGATGCCGCACTGCTGTCCGGGTATTTTGACGTGCCGCATTTTTCCAAGTCGTTTAAAAAGCAGTTTGGTATCACACCGGGAAAGTATTGCAGACAAAGCAGCCGGTAAAGGCGGCAAATCGCCGCCTTTTTTGTATGCCGTAATTTTAAGCCAACAAGTGGAATAGAATCAGATTTTAAGGAGATTTGCCATTGTTTTTCAAGGCGGTATCTGGTACAATAACCGAAAAATCGGCAAAAGGATGCTGAAATTCCGCCTTTTCGGGCGGATTCGGATGAGGCTGAGATGCGGAGGTTAAACCATGAAAATCAATAGAGAAATGTATTATGACAGGGTACACGCGTGCTGGACGGGAAAGAATATCGGCGGAACTATGGGAACCCCCTATGAGGGAAAGCGCGAAATGCTGGATATTAGCGGATTTTCTTCTCCAAAAGGAGAGCCGCTTGCAAACGATGATCTGGACTTGCAGCTGATCTGGCTTTGTGCGGTGGAGGAGCGGGGCATCCGAAACATAACGCCGCAGCTTTTGGGAGAATACTGGATCAATTATATTGTGCCGCACTGGAACGAATACGGAATTGCCAAGGCTAATATGAAGCTTGGCATTGCGCCGCCTTATTCCGGCGAGTACCACAATGAAAAATGGAAAAACTCTAACGGTGCGTGGATTAGAACCGAGGTGTGGGCATGCCTTTTCCCGGGATTTCCGAAGTATGCCGCGGAATACGCCTATCGGGACGCGTGCGTCGATCACGGCATGGGAGAGGGAACCTATGCGGCAATGTTTGTTGCCGCGATGGAAAGCGCCGCTTTTTTTGAAACCGATGTCAAAAAGCTGATCGATGTCGGACTTTCCTATATCCCGGAGGATTCGAGAGTGGCAAAAAGCGTCAGGCTTGCGGTGCGCCTTTACCTGGATAAGACAGATTTTAAGACGGCAAGAAATGCGGTCGTTAAGGAGACGGAGGATCTTGGCTGGTTCCAGGCGCCGGCCAACGTCGCATTTGTGATACTGGGACTTCTCTACGGTGAGGGAGATTATAAAAAGTCGATGATCCATGCCATTAACTGCGGTGATGACACCGATTGTACCGGCGCAACCATCGGCTCTATCATGGGAATCATGCACGGCAGCCGTTTTGTGCCTGATGACTGGGCAGAATATATCGGGGACAGTATCACATCGGTGGCGATTGATATGTCCTATACGAGGCGGCCGCGGAGCTGTACGGAACTGACAAGAAGAGTTGCGGAGCTGCTGCCGTCGGTGCTGAAGGCATATCGGGTATATGCCGAGTTTACGGACGGCGAGACAGAGCGTGAGGAAATCGGCGCTTTGGAAATTTGTGATTTTGAGATTCCGCGCACCGGGCTTTCTATCGATTTTCCCGATTTGATCTATGCAAAGGGCAGGGTGGAGTTTGACCGCTGCATTGTTGCGCCGGGCGATACCCTAACGCTGACCTTTGTATTTAAAAATAGGATGCCGGATCCCAAATATTTAAATATTGCGATTTCTCTCCCGGAGGGGTGGATTGCCGACAAAACGGACATCAGCATGTATTTGCCGCAGCCCAACAACGCCTCGCCGACAGCGTATGCGGAGGTACGGATTGCCGTGGGTGAGACGGTACACACCGCCAATCCGATTTATGCCAAGGTCGGTGCGCTCGGCAGAATCACTTCGGCGGTACTGCCCATTCCGATCTGGGGTAACTGATGAAAAAGCGCCGTTTTGTCCGTGCGTGTTTTCCTCATCTGTTTCAGCGTCCGGTTCCAAATCAGGGATTTTATCCGGATGATATCTATACGGCGCCGGATGATGCGGCGTTGGCGCACGATATCGATCTCTCGATTGCTATGGGAATGAGCGGGGCAGGGGTTCCTGCAATATTTTTGCCGGAGTGGATGGAGTGTGTGGGGTGTGACTACATATTCTTGCGCTATGCCATACCCTGCTAGAAGGTCAACGGTCTCACTGTTATGACCGTTCCGCAAAGTTTACAGAGGAAGAAACAGAAAAGCTTGCCGCAGCAATGAAACAGACGGCGGCCATCGAAAAATAAGATCAAAAGCCCGTGCAAAACAATTTCGTTTTGCACGGGCTTTTTCGTCATATCGGTTACTGATTGCCGTTTTCCTGTTTTCGGATCGTCTCCTGCTGCCGCATATCGCCAAAGGGCGACGGCAACCAAATAGAAATTTGAAAAAAATATTGCTTTTCTATTGTAAAAAAACTGCAAAACTGGTATAATAAACTGGGAGATATGACTCGGAGGAATCAAAATGAAGGTTTTGGGAATCACCGGCGGCATCGGCGCCGGCAAGAGTACGGTCTCACGGCTTTTTCAAAATTTTGGAGCCGATGTGATTGACGCGGACAAAATTGCGCATGAGATTTTAGAACCGCAGGGTGCGGCTTTTTCGGATGTGATTGCGGCGTTTGGAAAAGGGATTCAAAACGAAAAGGGCGAAATCGACCGCAAAGGCCTGGCGGCGCTGGTGTTTCACGATGCGGCGGCGCTGGAGCGCTTAAATTCCCTGACGCATCCGCACGTGTTTGCGGTTATGCAGCAGAAAATCCGCGATGCGAAGGCTGATTTAATATGTCTTGACGTGCCGCTTTTGTTCTCGTCACCGTTTCCGATCTCCTATGATGCGTCACTGGCTGTCATTGCCCCGAGGGAGGTGCGCATTGCCCGTGTGATGCAGCGCTCCGGATTGACGAGAGAGCAGGTGATTGAGAGGATCGATCAGCAGATCACGGATTCGCAACTGCGGAAAATGGCAGATTACGTGATTGAAAATGACCGCGATCTTGCGGCGCTTTCCTATGAGGTTGAAAAAATTTATCGAAGGTTGACGGTGTAGCTATGCGTGAAGTACAAACCAAGGGTAGCCGAAGATCCTATGACGGACGGCAATCCGGGAGACGATCCGGAAGGCGGAGACGGCGAAAGGGCGGCTGCTTTGGCAGATTGATTTTTTTGTGTATCATCTTTGGCCTGGTCGGCTTTCTCGGCTATCGGGCGTGCCAAGGTCTCGGCGTTCATACACGCATCATGCAGAGCCGCTACCCGATCAAGTATCAGGAATATGTTGAGACCTACGCTGCGGAGTTTGGCGTCGACCCGGCGCTGGTTTACGGAGTAATCCGCACGGAAAGCCGCTTTGACCCTTATGCGGTATCAAACGCTAAGGCCAAGGGGCTGATGCAGCTGCAGGACGATACGGCGGCAGACTGCGCCCGTGCCTTAAAGATCAGGGACTATTCCGCCGATCAGTTGTTTGACCCGGCGCTGAATATCCGTCTCGGCTGCTATTATCTTAAAAAACTGATTGCGGCCTATGATCAAAATTTAGAGACCGCGATTGCCGCCTACAACGGCGGCCCCGGTAACGTGGATAAATGGCTGAAAGACCAAAATTACAGTAAAGAAGCCGGTAAGCTGGCGAGGATTCCTTTCCCCGAAACGGCGCGCTATGTAGAGAGCGTCATGGCAGCGTACCGCAACTATCATATGCTATACTATTAAATGAAGGAGTGTTTTTTATGGCAAAAAACCAAAAGGATCAAAAGGACCTGCACTACGAAAATAAAAGCATCTTCCCAAGCCTTGACGAAAAGGAAAAGAGCGAAGTCTTTGACTTTTGTGAGGACTATCGTAAGTTTATCACACGCGCGAAAACCGAGCGTGAATTTTGCGAAGAGAGCGTCAGAGCGCTGGAGGCAAACGGCTTTACCATGCTGGAGGAAAAGCCCAAATTAAAGGCCGGGGACAAGGTGTACACGGTCAACCGCGGCAAGGGCGTTTTTGCCGCCGTAATCGGCAGCGAACCGATCGAAAACGGTGTCAGCTTAGTTGGCGCGCACATTGACTCGCCGCGCCTTGATTTAAAGCCCAATCCGCTCTATGAGGATCAGGGCGTGGCGTATTTTAAAACGCACTACTACGGCGGCATCAAAAAGTATCAGTGGACAGCCATTCCGCTTTCCATTCACGGCGTTGCGGCCTTGCAGGACGGAACCCAGATCAAAATCAGCATTGGTGAGGATCCGTCTGACCCGGTATTTTGCGTCAGCGATATTCTGCCGCACCTGGCGCAGAATCAGATGACAAAAAAGATGGTAGAGGCTATTCCGGGAGAGAGTCTGAATATTATTTTAGGAAATATCGGGAGCGATGATCCGGAGGTCAAGGAAGGCGTCAAGCAGAACATTCTTAAAATTTTAAACGAAAAGTACGATATCTGCGAAGAGGATTTGCTCAGCAGTGAGATCGAGGTGGTACCGGCGTTTGACGCACGGGATCTGGGTCTGGATCGGAGCATGATTGCCGGCTACGGTCAGGATGACCGCGTATGTGCTTACACCGCACTGCGTGCCATTTTAGACATGAAAAAGCCGAAAAAGACGGCGGTTTGTCTTTTGGTAGATAAAGAAGAAATCGGCAGCATGGGCGCAACCGGAATGCAATCGCGGCACTTTGAAAATGTTCTGGCAAAGGTTTGTGCAAAAACGGTGAAAAGTTATTCGGATTTGATCCTGCGTGAGTCGCTGCAGAATTCGACTTGCCTTTCTGCAGATGTCGGCGTGGCCTTAGACCCGAATTATGCCGATGTGACCGAGAAACGGAATACAGCCATCTTAAACGGCGGTATTTTGCTGACAAAGTACACAGGCTCCCGCGGGAAGGGCGGTGCGAGTGATGCCAATGCGGAACTGGTTGCCAAAATTCGCCGGATCTTTAACGAAAACGGGGTAGAATGGCAGATCGGCGAGCTCGGTAAGGTTGACTTTGGCGGCGGCGGCACCATCGCGCAGTTTGTCGCAAATCTTGATATGGATGTCATTGATGCCGGTGTTCCGCTGCTTTCCATGCATTCTCCGTTTGAGGTAGCCGGAAAGCTGGATATCTTTATGGCATATAAGGGCTATCGCGCGTTTTATCAGCATAATTAAATCTCTGATGAAAAGAGGAAGTGTTATGAAACGGACGAAAAAAGTGTTATTTTTCCTGGTGGCAGCCCTTTTGCTTACTGTGCTGCCGGTGTGTGCTGAACATAACGTTCCCAATGAGACCGAGGCGGTGTATACCGCCTCGGTCTCTGCGCCCGTGAGCGAGTTGCATCCGGGTGATACCGTCTATGTGACGGTTTCCCTTTCACAGCCCGTTTCGGTGTATGGCGCAGAATTGCTGTTCTCTTACGATACCGATATCCTGGCAGAGCCGAAAGCGGCTCTTACGCGGACAGAATCGGAGACGGTAAGGGAAATTGTGCAGCAAATTACAGAGGGGGAACTGTTATACGCGTGTACGCACCTTGGAAAGCAATCGCCGGCGCCTTTGCATCAAAACGCGGTGACGGTGACATTTACCGCAAAAAAGAGCGGATCGGCCGCTGTATCGCCAAAACGGCTTAAAATCGTGCAGGAGGATATGTCCTATCAGATTTTTGATCTGACGGGACAAGCGGTCACGATAACCGTTACAGAGCGCGCTGTGCAGCCGACCGAACCGCCGCGCGGCGGCGGTGGCGGTGGCGGCGGATCGATCCGCGGCGGAATTACCGTTTCGGGCGGCAATGCGGCGGCAGCACAGCCGCCTGCCCCGACGGAAATTCCGGAGGAGCCGAACACCGCCTTGGCGCCGGCTGCCTTTTCGGATTTGGGACAAGTCCCCTGGGCGGAGGAAGCCATCACCAAAATGGCAGAGGCCGGCATCGTAAAGGGAAAGAGCGAGGGCGTATTCGCGCCGCTGGACGCGCTGACCCGTGCCGAGGCGGCAAAGCTTTTGTGTGAGGCATTTTCGCTCACGGAAGGCGAGAAGGAAACCAAAGCGTTTTTAGACGTTGACGCTGCGGCGTGGTATGCAGAGTACATACGGTGCGCCGCGCAAAACGGTGTTATTTTGGGAGACGAAACCGGGAACTTTTACCCGGAAGAGATTATCAAACGGGAAGCGTTTGCCGCCATGCTGATGCGAACGCTTCAGGCAAAACAGATTACCATCCCGCCGGTGCGGCTAAACATCAATTTTGCCGATGAGGGAGAGATCTCCGACTTTGCGGTCGGCGCCATTGATTTTTTGTATACCGCCGGTGTTTTTGAGGGAGACGCTGGATTTTTTTATCCGCAGTCGCCGCTGAATCGGGCGGAGGCTGCCGTATCGGTATATCGCATACGAAGTCTGACAGAAAGCGGAGGTGAGAACCATGAAGATTAGAAAACTTGCGGCGCTTTTCTGCGCCGGGCTGATGCTTCTGCTGCCGCTCTTCGCCACGGCTGAAGAGATCACCTTGCAGGAGGGCACGGCGTCGGCAGAATCGGAACCGTCGGGGGCAGAACCGACAGAATCGTCGGAACCGGAAACAACCGATACAGCCTGGGTCAATGAGGGCGATACGCTCGCCGGTGCGGCCGAGGCGGAAAACGTGGACGTCTGGGCAGTCGAGGACTATGAGCTTAGCACGATGTATGAAGATCCGTATGTTTTGCGCCGCGCGGCCAATACAACCGATGCGTATGTGGTGTTTTATCTGCCCTATCTTGAGGAGGCAGAGTTGCTCTCATACAGCTGGCCGGAGCACGTGGTGTCGTTTCGGATGTTATTTTCGAAGGACGGCAAAACGTGGGAAGATAAGGCAATGACGGTAAGCGAAGAGCCGGATACTGAGGGACAGGGCCGCTGGACCAAGCTTTACCACAAGGCGAGCGGTCTGCGGGGCGTGTCCTATTTAAAGATTGAATGGCCGGATGAACTGTCCGGAAACGACTGGTGGAATCCGTATCTTGGCAGTATCCGCGCAAGGCTTGGCACGCCCCAAATGGAACAAATCAGGTGCGAGGTTCCGGATAAACTGGTGATTCCGCGGTATGACCGGGCGGAATATCCGCTCAAGGCGAGTGCGGTCGACCAGATTGAAAATCCTGTTGCGGCAGAGATTACATGGCAGTCGAAAGAGGCTGCGCTGCCGGAGGGTGTGACGCTCAAAGAAGACGGCACACTTGAGGTTTCTCACGATTGCACGGCGCAAAGCATTACGCTTACGGTATCGTGCAGTGACGGAAATAAAACCCTGACCGCCGATGTTACGGTTATGCTGGAGGCGGCAAAAATCGGCGATGTGAACTATGATAATGTGATTGATGAAAAAGATTTCGAGTTTGCATATCTCCACTACGGCAAGACCGAAACGGACGGGGACTGGCAATCGCTGCGTCTGGCTGACGTGGACGAGGACGGGAAGATCGATATTGCGGATATCGCGTATCTTGCCTATTACGCAGAGGAAGAAGAAAGTACGGAAAAGGGGAATGAAAATTGAAACGAACGGCTTGTCTTTGCCTTGTGCTTTTCATGATGCTCGGCATGCTTCCGGTATTCGGACAGGAGGAAGACGCTGCACAGACGGCACAAACCGCGGCAGGAAATTTGGGTGAGTTGATCGATGACTGCGTGGATTTTTCGGTCGCAAGGGCGCACAGTGAGGA
Source organism: uncultured Clostridia bacterium (assembly GCA_934454115.1). Lineage (GTDB taxonomy): Bacteria > Bacillota > Clostridia > Monoglobales > Monoglobaceae > Ructibacterium. Next base: position 352,418 of record CAKSFQ010000001.1, on the reverse strand, counting down.
GCTTTACTGTGAGGTCACCGCGGAGGAAAACCGTTATGCCTTTGATGATTATACCATGATCATGCGCAAAACGGCAACGGCGCAGTGGCTGGAATACGAGATTCCGGACGGGCAGTATTTGATCTTTCACACTTATTTCCGCCAGGGCGAAGAGATTTCGCATTTTTCCTTTTCGTGGTCTGAGGACGGCGAGACCTGGCAGGACGCGGCAGCCGATGTCGAGGTTTTGAGCGTGGACAGCTGGAAGTGGGCGCCGGTGATTTACCGGTTAAAGCATCTGGACGCGTCCGCTAAATATGTGAAAATTACCTTTGGCAATCTGGCGGGCAGTGCGTGGTCACCCAGCCTTGCCGGTGTTTATTCTAACTACATCGTACAAAATCCGTATGGATTTGCGGACTGCGCAGGTACGCCTTATGAAAAGGATACCTCTTTTTTAAAAAGTCTTGGCTTTGTGTCCGGGTACAGTGCACAAAAATACCGCCCGGCCGAGGAGATTAGCCGTGCCGAGCTTGCGCAGCTGACGGCAAAGGCAATATCCGCAAGCGGCGGCGACCGTGTTTTTTGGGACGTGGGACGTGAACATTGGGCGGCTTCTGCAATCGCCGGGCTTTACGGCATGGGCGTGATATGCGGAGACGAAACCGGATATTTTCATCCCGATGACCCGGTCACCTGTATCGAGGCGGCAAAAATCCTTTGCGCTGCCATGGGTTATACAGCGATGGCGAAGCAGCGCGGCGGTTATCCGACCGGCTTTTGGTATATGGCGCGCCAAATCGGTTTGCTCAACGGCGTGGATCGGGCGCAGGACGAAACGCTGTGTCGCGGCGATGCGGCAATTATGCTCTCGAACATGCTGCGCGGCGAGATGCTGGTTCCGATCCGTTTTGGCGGTGAGAATAGCCGCTACGAAAAAAACGGTACAACGCCGCTGTCATACTATCACCATATCCGTGAGGTAAGGGGGCAGCTGACCAACCTTGGCGCCAGATCGATCGGTGACGCGCTTGTCCTAGACGAGGATCAGGCCATTATCGGAAATGAGACGTTTGCGCAGACGTTTTCCGCACTGGGCGCGCTGATGGGACAAAACATCATCGCTTATGTCAAAACCGATCCCAATCGAGGAAACGGTACCATTTTATACGCCGAGCCGCAAAAGGATTCTGTCAGTAAGGAATACACGGCCGCAGAGTTTCGCGGTATTGCCGAACAGAAGCTTGTCTTTTGGAAAGACGGTGCAGAGGTAACGTATTCCTATCACAACAACACCCGTGTGATCTATAACGGCCGTTACGAGACCCGTATGGGACTGCTGACGGAACTTACGCTCAATTGCGGCAGAATGCGCCTGGTTTCTTTAGAGAACGAAAAACGTGTTGACATTATCTTTGTGGAGGAATACGCGGTGTATCAGATGCGTGCGCCGGGGCGCCTTGCGGAGACGTTGGTTGATAAAAACCTGGGCGCGGTCAGACTCGGCATCGATGACGCGCAGTCGGTTTCGGTTTTCCGCTACGGAGAGGAAGAAAAAGACCCCTCCGGCGTTTTGGTGAATACGGACGATATGGTGTTTGCCGCAAAGAGCCGGGACGGCCTGGCGCTGGATATTCAGGTTCTGCACGAAAAGCGTGAGGGCGTTTTGCAAGCCCTGGATCAGAGTAAATATCAGTGCACGCTGGCGGGCGAGACGCTATTTGTCGGAAAGCCGCTGTGGGGCACACTGTCTGTCCTGCTCGGCAAGGAAGTTTGCGCGTACTTAGACATAGAGGGTGCAATCGTTTGTATCGAGGAACAGAGCGAAAAGGGCGGCTATGGATATTTACAGGCCGTGTCCTTGGAAATCGGCGTTTCGGCAAAGACCAGAATGCGGATTGTTTCGCAGAGCGGCACGGCGGAGGAATATATCGCGGATTCATCCACCCGTCTTGATGGCAATAAGGTTGGCGCCGCCGCCTTTGCTGCCCTTTCGCCGCAGCTGGTTTTGTATCGAGTCAGAGAAAATGGCGTGCTCTCTAAGATAGAGACGGCAGAGGACGCAGGCGGCGTTGGACAGAGCGGGTTTGTCCGAAATTATCGTTCCGACCGTGCAAAATACTACGGAGATAACCTAAAGGTTTTTGATTCGATCTATCAGGTGAGCGATGCCACCAGGATATTCATGATCCCAAAAGATCATGACGCCGTTGCGGATTATGGGGTCACTACACCGTCGGCGCTGATGACGGACAAGAACTATGCCGTTTCACTTTATGATGTGGACAGTAACTATCATTGCGGCGCGGCGGTTGTAAATTTGGCAAACAGCGAAAAACGCAGCCTGGAAAACTATGACCCGGTTGCAATTATCACGGAGGTTGCCCATATCTTTGATAAGGATCAAAACCCGTGCTTGAAGGTATCGGCAAAGGTCGGCGGTGCAAATACCGAAATCTATTTTGACGCAAACGGTGCGGAGGATGTAACCGGCGGCTGGCTGCCAAGGTATCAAAGCCAAATCACGGCAAACGGAAGCAACCCGTTCTCTCCCGGTGAGGTAATGCAGTATTATATGGACGCAAAGAGCCACTGCAAATATTTTAGAATGCTCTTGACCAAGGATATGATCCAAAACGGAACCGAATATGAAAAGAACATGGGCGACTACGGTGCACTGAGTGCAAAGAGCTACTTCAGCGAGGTTTATACGGTGTTTGGCACAGTAGCGGACAGGTTCTCTGATAAGCTGCTTGTCACAAACGGCGCAAACGGCTATGTGCGTACGATTCCGCTCAGCGGCGCCCAGATTTATCGCTTGAAGGATAGCGATCAAAAGCTGCTGATGGGTGATGCGGCGGATCTTGTGCCGGACCGCCGCGTCTTTGTGCGTATGAACTATACCGCGGTGCGTGAAATTGTTGTCATAGAGGATTAGACTTTTTGAAAGTGTTTTTGCATGATTGATTGCGGTTTGGGAAATCCTAGATGCGAGGTGAGAAAAATGCAGAAAGGAAAAATAGCAGTCATTGGCGCAGGAAATGTCGGCGCGACCATTGTCTACACACTGATGCTGAGCGGACTGGCCTCTGAGCTGGTTTTGGTTGATATCAACCGGGACAAGGCAGAGGGGGACGCGATGGATATGAACCACGGCATCTGCTTTGTTGATCCGGTCAAGGTTACGGCCGGGGACTACAGCGAGATTCAGGGCAGCGACATGGTGATTATTACGGCAGGCGCAAACCAAAAGGAAGGGGAAAAACGCACGGATCTTTTAAAGCGCAACACGGTAATTTTTCGCAATATTGTGGAAGAGATTCAAAAATATTGTGACGAGAACACGATTTTGATGGTGGTAACCAACCCGGTCGATATCCTGACCTACGTGACCTATAAGCTGTCCGGCTTTCCAAAAAAGAATGTTATCGGCTCCGGTACCGTGCTGGACACGGCAAGACTGAAATATCTACTTGGTGCGCACACCAATGTGGATGTGCGGAATGTGCACACCTATATCATTGGTGAACACGGAGATTCGGAGGTTGCGGCGTGGAGCGTCACTAATGTGGCCGGAATGAGCGTGGACGGATATTGTCAAAGCTCCGGAAGCTGTGATTCACTGGAGGTGTGCCGGGATAATTTTTATGATAAGACCCGAAACGCAGCCTATGAGATTATACAAAAAAAGGGCGCGACCTACTACGCGATTGCGCTTGCGGTACGCAGAATTGTGGAGAGCATTATCGGTAACGAGCACTCGATTTTGACGGTATCCAGCCTGTTTGAAGGTGAATACGGGATATCGGATATCTGCCTGAGTGCACCGACCATTGTCGGCAGTGAGGGCGCAAAGCAGATTTTGGAAATCAGCTTTTCGGATGATGAACGGAGACGGTTGAAGGAGTCAGCCGATAAACTAAAACATCTGGCAAGAGAAATCGGATTTTAAAGGACGGCGCAAATCCGCGCCGTCCTTTTTTTTATTCGTTGGCTCGGTAGGCCTCGTCATAAAAGTATTCCTGCGCATTGATTCGCTTTTTGCCCCTGGCATTGATCCGCTCATAGGTTGCATCGTTTTTCATGCGTCGTGCCTTGACATTGTCCTGCATCATGACAGAGAACATGGCTAAGATGCGGCTGCGGATCGCCTTATCATAAACCGGGGCGGCAACCTCAACGCGATGCAGCGTGTTCCGCGTCATAAAATCGGCAGAACTGATATAGACCTCAGGATCCTCGCCGGCGCCGAAAATATAAACGCGCGAATGCTCCAGAAAGCGACCCACAATGCTGATGACGGTAATGTTTTCCGTCTCACCGGGAATGCCCGGAATCAGGCAGCAGATGCCGCGCACAATCAGCGAAACCTTCACGCCGGCCTGCGATGCCTCGATCAGACGGTTGATGATTTTTTTGTCGGTCAGAGAATTGATTTTTGCGCCGATAAAGGCCGGTTCGTTTCTCTTTGCCTTTTCGATCTCCAAATCCATCTTGGAAAGCAACTTGTTTTGCAGGCATTTGGGGGCAACCAGCAAATGACGGGCACTCTCGACCACCTGCCCCATCGCCAGACGGTTTAATACCTCGGCAGCTTCGATCCCGATATCGGGCGAGGCAGTCATCAGGCAGTAATCGGTATACTGCCGTGCTGTTTTCTCGTTATAGTTGCCGGTTCCGATCTGGGTGATGTACTCGACAGAATGGTTTTTCTTTCGGGTAATCAGGCATAGCTTGGAATGCACCTTTAAATGATCCAGTCCGTAAATGATGCGACAGCCGGCGTCCTCCAAACGCTTGGACCATTCAATATTGTTTTCCTCATCAAACCTTGCACGCAGTTCAACCAGCACGACAATCTCTTTCCCGTTTTCGGCCGCATCGATCAGACGTTCTATGATTTTTGAATATTTTGCCACGCGGTACAGCGTCATCTTAATGGAGACGACCGAGGGGTCGTGGGCGGCCTCGCCAAGCAGCCTTAAAAAGGGATTCATGCTCTCATACGGGTAGGAGAGCAGAATATCCCTGTGCCGAATCTGATGGATCATACTGTCATCGGCGCGCACCATCGGAGATGGTTGCGGTATGCGCTGCGGATAAAAAAGCTCTTTATGCTCTTTTAGCTTGTCTTCAATTTCAAACAGGAACGATAAATCAAGCGGCGAGGAGGAAAGAAAGACACTGTCCTCCTCAAGATCCAACTTTTTGCACAGGTACCGGAGTGTCTCGTGATCTAAGGGCCTCGAAAGCTCCAGCTTGATCGGACAAAGCTTTCGCCTTTTTTTGATGATGCGCTCCATCAAATCCCGATAGTCGGCCTCATCGTCATAGACGGCATCGGTATCGATGTCGGCATTTCGAATCACCCGCAGCACCGTCTTTTCTTTGATTTTATAATTGATAAATACCTTAGAGACATAATGTAAAATCAGTTCCTCGGCGAGCATATAGGTACCGTTTGCGCCAAGCGCCGGGATCAGTCGGTGAAACACGCCGGTGTTACAGGGGATAATACCGATTTTTTCGTTATTGTTCTTGGTCTCAAAAGAGACTAAAACATAGAGCGCCTGATTGTGCAAAAAGGGAAAGGGCTGACGCTTTCCGACCACCTGCGGAGAGAGCAGAGGCATGATTTCGTGGAGAAAATATTCCTCCATCGCGGCGGACTGCTTTGCATTCAGATGGTTAAAGTTCACCAGATGGATGTTATATTTTTTGGCCTCGTTCATCAGCTTGCGATAGACGCGGTCGCGTGCTAAAGTCAGATCACCGCTGGTCTTTAAGATTGCCGCAATCTGCTCTTTGGCAGTCATGTTGGTTTTGTTTTCAATCGGGTTGCCCGAAAATAATACGCGGTCGTGCAGCATTCCGACCCGAACCATAAAAAATTCGTCCAGATTACTCTGAAAGATAGAGGCAAACGACATTCTCTCGCAGAGCGGGTTGTTTTTGTCGTCGGCCTCCTCTAAAACGCGTTGGTTAAAAGAAAGCCAGGATAATTCCCGGTTGCGGTAGCAATGGTATTTCATGACAGGAGCTCCTTTCCGATGGGATTATTCGCCAAGGCAAATGCCGATTTCCTTTGCGGCCTGAATCTCGCTGCAATTTTTGGGAACCGACTTTAGTTTGCCGGCAACCTTTTCCAGCGGTACGGCAACAATTTTACCGTTTTTTAGCGCAACCATATTGCCATACTGCTCTTCGCGTATCAGCTTAGCCGCCGCCGCGCCGAATCGGGAGGAGAGAATGCGGTCGTAGGCACAGGGCGCACCGCCGCGCTGCACATGACCGGGTACGGTCACCCGAACCTCGGCGCCGATTTTTGCCGTAATTTCGTCTGCAATGCGGTAGGAAACCGATGGATATGGCATGACGGTACGTGCCTGTTTGCGTTCTTTTTTGGCAAGCTTTGCCTCTTCACAGGATATTGCGCCCTCCGCAACGGCGATGATGGAAAAGCGCTTTCCGGCATCGCTGCGTCGTTTAATCTCAGCGACAACGCTGTCAATCCGATAGGGAATCTCCGGAATCAGGATCACGTCGGCGCCGCCGGCAATCCCGGCGTAAAGCGTCAGCCAGCCGACCTTATGCCCCATGATCTCGACAATAAAGACTCTGCCGTGAGAGGTCGCGGTGGTGTGAATGCGGTCGATGACATCGGTTGCCACCTCCACCGCACTGTGAAATCCAAAGGTCATATCGGTACCCCAGATATCGTTATCGATGGTCTTTGGCAGGCTGACAACGTTCAGCCCCTCCTGAGAGAGCAGGTTTGCGGTTTTGTGGGTGCCGTTTCCGCCCATCACGACCAGACAGTCAAGTCCCATTTTGCGGTAGCTCTCTTTCATACAGGCGACCTTGTCAACCGAACCGTTGCCGATCACGCGTATTTTTTTAAACGGCTGCCGCGAGGTACCGAGGATGGTTCCGCCAAGTGTCAAAATGCCGGAAAAATCCTCTTTCTCCATGATTTCATAGTTGCCCTCGATGAATCCGGTATAGCCATCGCGGATGCCGTAGATGGTAACGTCATCCTGAAACTCTTTATAAAGCGACTTTGCAACGCCGCGCATGGCTGCATTCAGCCCCTGACAATCGCCGCCGCTGGTCAAAAATCCGATTTTTTTCATAAAAGAAGCTCCCTTCTTATCGTTATTTAACTATATTTTACACCTTTTTTTTGGTTTTATCTACCCCATTTGTGTAAAAAACAGGTAAATTTTTTGTAAATACCGGGGAAACAAAGCGCAAATCCCGGTATGTTTTTTTGATGCCGGGGCATACTACCGGTATCAGAAATCATAAGGAGGAATTTTGATGGGAGTACCATTTGCCGAGAGTCAAACCAAGGAAAACCTGATGCGTGCGTTTGCAGGAGAGAGCCAGGCGCGAAACCGTTACACCTTCGCGGCGGAGCAGGCCAAAAAAGAAAAGCTTCAGGCAGTGGAGAAGATTTTTTTGTTCACAGCGGATCAGGAACGGGCGCACGCCCAGGTCTTTTATGAGCATTTAAGAGAGCTTGCCGGCAGCAGCATTTTGGTGGACGGAAGCTATCCGGTTGATGTCTACGAAAACACATTAAAACTGCTTCAGCTTGCGCAGCATAACGAATACCAGGAATACGAGGACGTTTATCCAACCTTTGGAGACATCGCAAAATCGGAAGGATTTCCGCAAGTGGCGGAGAGCTTTTACAAAATCGCGGAGATTGAAAAGGTGCACGGTGAACGGTTTGGATTGTTCGCGGAGATGATCGAGGACAACACGCTCCATCAAAGAATGACGGAGGAGCGGTGGATGTGCCTAAACTGCGGCTATATTTACGAGGGAAGCCGTGTGCCCGAAAAATGCCCGGTGTGCAGTCATGACAAGGGATATATGATTCCGATGGAGATCGCCCCGTATAGTGCGGAACAATTTTAACACGGAGTAATGCAAACAGAAAACCCGGCATAGTTTTTCCGATTTTCTCATAATAGTAAAATATCAGAGAAATGAAGGAAGAGGGGTCAAAGCGGTAATGACTTATACATTTAGCGATCTTAGAAACAAAGAAGTAATTCACATCGGAGACGGAGAAAGACTGGGATTTGTGTCGGACATCGAAATTGACAGCGTGACCGGAAGGGTGCTATCCTTGCGTGTGCCGGGTGCATACCGTGCGTTTGGACTGTTCGGCCGTGAGCCGGAGCGAATGATCCCCTGGGAGTGCATCAAAAAGATCGGGGATGATTTTGTGATGATCGAGAACCTTCACCGGTATCGGGAAAAGCAAGAGACACCTTTGTTTGTACAGACAGACCGGGACGAAAAAACAGAAAAAGAAAAAACGGGAATGTAATTGCTGCATTCCCGTTTTGTGTTTGTGATTACTGCTGTGCCGATGTATCGGTATCGGACTGCGGCGCAGGAACCTGCTGCTCATGGCCGTCGCGGAGACTGCTGCGGTTGTTGCGGACAATGGCAACGCACTGCTCCATCTCCTTCATTGCGCCAAGGACAACCTTTTCTACTGTTTCCAGCAGGTTGTCGGAGTAGGTATAGGCAGAATCGGAAATCTCGATTGCCTCTTTTGTGGATTGCTCCATAATCTGCTTGCCGCGGACAACGGCCTGCTTGGTGATCTCGTTTTCATCTACCATAGAAACGGCTTTCTTCTCTACGGTCTTGATGATCTCATCGGCCTCGGTCTGTGCCTCGTGCAGGATTCTCTGGCGTTCTTCCTTAATCCATTTTGCCTGCTTTAAATCTTCCGGCAGCTTCAGCTTTAATTCCTGCAGGACGTCCAAAAGCTCGTCCCGTTCTAAAATACAGCGTCCGGAAAAGGGAACCGATGCTCCTTTTTCAATAATATCTTCTAATTCTGCCAACAATTCTAAAGCGTCCATTTTGATAGTACCTCCTATAATATAAATTGAGATATGAAAATGCGGTCAGCAAGTCTGACACCGCTCATTTATAACTGAAATCAAGCATTCCGGCACAAGACCGTCCAGCGATCCGCCATAGCGGGCAATCTCCTTCACGATGCTGGAGCTTAAAAACATGTAATCCTTACTGGTGGGAATAAACAGGGTCTCAATCTCATGGGATAATGCATGGTTTGTCAGCGCCATCTGAAACTCATATTCAAAATCCGACATCGCGCGGATTCCCTTGATAATGACTGTGGCGTTTTCCTTCCGCATAAAATCGACCAACAAGCCGGAGAAGGAACGTACCTCAACATTGGGATAGGCGGCTACCGCCTGTTCTAGCATTGCCACCCGTTCGTCCACATGAAAGAGCGGCTCTTTTGCATGGTTAATCAAAACGGCAACCACAACCCGGTCAAATAAATTTGATGCTCGTGCGATTACATCCAGATGACCGTTGGTACAGGGGTCAAAGCTACCGGGATATACAACTGTTTTCATCATTTCACCCCTGTAATATGGTGAGGACGGTATTTCCGTAGGCGGCCGTACGTCTCACCGTGTAATATGTATCATCGACCGTTTCGCCGTTTTTTTCACTTTCTGCCACAATGAGTCCGCCTTTTTTTAAAAGATCGCGCTGATGAATCAGCGTGAGCACCGGAAGAATATGCCCCCGGTTATAGGGCGGATCCATGAGGATTAAATCAAAGCGCTGATCGCACCGAGACAAAAAATCCTGCACGTTTTGCCGATATAAAGCGGCGGATGCAAGCAGCCTTGCATTTTGCAGATTTTCCTGTATGACGGAATAAGAAGTCGGGTCGTTATCCACAAAAGTACAGTGTGTGCAGCGTCTGCTTAAACATTCGATCCCTAATGCGCCGCTGCCGGAAAAAAGATCCAGCACCGCATCGCAGGGCAGGTGAAACTGGATGATGTTAAACAGGGATTCCTTGACGCGGTCGGTGGTAGGGCGCGTGTGCAGCCCCTCCGGTGTTTTAAGCTGAAACCCTCTGCGAAGGCCGGAAATAATCCGCAAGAGAAAACCCCCTCATACATCCATAGATATACCCTGTATATCATAATATTTATCGGCCGATTTGTCAAGTGCTTTTTTATGTCTGTTTTGCATAAAAGAAAAGCCCCCGCCATGCCGTAATACAAGGTTTTGTAAAAACCTGGAAACCAGGTGGGAAAACGCCCGGAAACATTACAAGTCCACTGGATGCGTAAAGCATGAGGCGTGTGCGCAATTCCCGGAGACAAAACCCCTTTGTAAAAGTGTTGGTTTTACATTGTAACCTCGATTACGAACAGAGCAGGGAACGACTTCTCTCAATCTCTATTATAGCATGATTTCAGAGAAATACAAGTGTTTCGGCAAAGTTTTTTATAATTTTTTTTAGTGCGGCATGCTTTTATTGCAGAGCGGTTACAAAGAATTTACAATTTCTTTTAACCTGCGGTTTTGCATTGCAATCTAAAAAAAATAAAGTATAATGGTACTTGGGCAAAGGTTTTTTGCATAAATTTGCATAGATGTATCGTAAAATCCAAGAGGAATCGGAATTGTGGCAGCGGAGGAAGAGCCGTATGAGAATCGAAAAAGTGGACGAAAACAAAATAAAGGTATTGATTGAGGACAACGAGGCAAGGCAGTGGAACATATCTTTTCAAAGTCTTTGCGAAAACACGCCGCAGATGCGCCGCGTATTTCAGACAGCGGTTGCGCTTGCAGAAGAGAATATTGACTTTTCGGTCGATGGCGCCAAATTATTTGTAGAGGCCATTCATTCCGAGGCGCCGTATGATTTTGGGATGCTCATTACCAGAGTCTGTAATGAGGGCGAGTTAAAGCGCGCGGTGAGGAGCTGCTCCTATCAGGGAAGGCTGCGTAAAACCCGTATGGAAATCACTAAGCGAAATCGATGCCAAAGGGTGATTTATCGCTTTATTGAGTTTGAAAACGCTTGCAGAGCCGTCAGTGAAATGGCAGGGCGCTACCACGGCGAAAGTCGGCTATATAAATATCAGGGGTCGTTTTATCTGCTGCTGGAGCTATCATGCCGGGACTCTGTGAAGGATATGGAGGCGGTTTTGGGTGAGTTCGGCCATGTGGTGCAAAACGGGCAGTACATGCACGGACGGCTGAACGAATACGGCAAGGTGATGATTCCGCGCAACGCGGTCGGCGTGATGGAAGAATATTTTTGCGTACGCTAAATGAAACGAAAAGGGCGCTGCCGGCGCCTTTTTTTGATGGTGTTCTCAGATTATAGGATGGGAACGGTAATTGACCGGGAGAGAAGCAGTGTGTTTGTAAATATATGTCAAAAACAGCTGCATGATTTTGTGTATAATGCTGTATTTTATTTTCGCTATTGCAAATGACGAAAAATTATGGTATACTGGCAAAGTTGTTTTAGTTCGCTGCATTGCGGAGGGCTAACTCTGGAGAGGCTCTGCGCTTCGGCAGAGCGCCGAAGGTGTACGGCGGATGCCAAATCCGTTAATCTCTCAGGCAAAAGGACAGAGATGCATAGGACTCTACCCTCTCCGGGAAATTGAAAAGGAGGGGTTTTTTTTATGCGATTTTTCAGGAAAAAATCGACGCGCAGGGGTGTGCTGCTCCTTAGTATGACCTTGTTGATCACACTTTTGACAACCTTGATGCTGACCGGGTGTCAAAAAATTGAAAATACAGACAATGCGCCGCTCACATTCACAGATATTTTAGGAAAGATCGATGATTTTATTTGGGGAATACCGCTGATCGTTCTGATCCTGTCTGCCGGAGTTTTGCTGACAGTGCGTGTCGGCGTTCTCCAGGTACATAAGCTTCCGCTGGCGCTCAAGTATATGTTTGCCAACGAAGAGGACGGCGAGGGCGAGGTTTCCAGCTTTGGCGCTTTATGTACGGCGCTTTCTGCGACCATCGGCACCGGAAACATCGTCGGTGTTGCAACCGCCATTGCCGGTGGCGGACCGGGCGCACTTTTCTGGATGGAGTTTGCGGCATTTTTGGGCATGGCAACCAAATACGCCGAGGGACTGCTTGCTGTAAAGTACCGCAATATCGATGAAAACGGTAAGGTGCTTGGCGGTCCGTTCTATTACATTGAAAAGGGGATGGGCAAAAACTGGAAATGGCTGGGCAAGCTGTTTGCCATCTTTGGTGTACTGGCCGGTCTTTTGGGTATCGGTACCATCACCCAGATTAACGGAATCACTTCGGCGGCAAAAAACTTTTTTGATCCGCAAAACGCATATGTGGCATTCTCCATCGGCGGTACGGATTATTCCTGGTCGATCGTCATTGCCGGTGTGCTAGTAACCTTTTTTGTAGCGTTGGTTGTGATCGGCGGCATTCAGCGAATTTCTAAGGTTTCTGAAATTATTGTTCCATTCATGGCAATTTTGTACTTTGTCTGCTGCGCTGTTTTGCTGATTACCAATATCAAGGTGCTGCCGAGCGCCGTTGTGCTGGTTATAAAATCGGCATTCTGTCCCAAGGCAGTCTTTGGCGGTGCGGCCGGTATCACGATAAAGATGGCCATGCAAAAGGGTATTGCACGCGGCATTTTCTCGAATGAGGCAGGACTCGGTTCCGCGCCGATTGCGGCAGCGGCGGCCAGGACCAAAGAGCCGGTGCGTCAAGGCCTGGTCTGCATGACCGGTACCTTCTTTGATACCATTGTAATTTGTACCATGACCGGTCTGTCCATTATTTTGACGGATACCTATCAAGAGGCAATGAACGGCGCCTTAGCCGGTGCGGCAGTGACGACCGAGGCGTTTACGCGCGGTTTGCCCTTTTCTAACCACGTCTGCGCGTTTTTGCTGATGATTTCGCTGATATTCTTTGCGTTCACCACGATTTTGGGCTGGGATTATTATTCCGAGCGTTGTCTGCAATACCTGGTCGGTGACCGCAAGGGTGCATTGATGGGGTATAAGATTTTGTACATTCTGGCCGTGCTGGTCGGTCCGTATCTGACGATTTCCTTTGTTTGGACGCTGGCAGATATCTTTAACGGTCTGATGGCGCTGCCAAATCTTGTGGCGCTGTTCGCGCTGAGCGGTGTTGTCGCGAAAGAGACCAAGGCATACTTTGGAAAATTGGAGAATCAAAAGCTGAAATAAAAGCCGAAATAAAGAAAGAGCAACCCCTTTTTTTGAAAAAATTTTTAAAAGGGGTTGCTTTTTTATGATAACTGTGCTACAATGCCTGTAATGATTTTGCAAGATCAAAAAACGCAGAGAGGAATTACAGGCATGAACGGGTTAAAACACATCATAGCGTCCGCAGCATATTATTTTGTCTTTAGCTTTAGCTTTTTTGGCTACGGCTATTTTGCTATGAATGATTTGAAAACTTCCTTTGAGCCTGGACTTGCTGCGTAAGTCGATATTTTATGAATGTAAAATAAAAAGGGCGGGTTCAAAGGAACCTGCCTTTTTTCTATGAAGAAAACAGGGCGCAGACACACGAAGTCCATATCGATTGGGTTCATTTCTGTGTGCCAAAGACCCGGAGGAGGCATTTAAAATGGTTGTAATTATGAAACCGCGCACATCGCAGGACGATGTGGAAAAGATGATATCCTATATCAAGGATATGGGACTGGACGTCATGGTGAACGAGGGCGTTGACTGTACCGTGCTGGGGCTTTTGGGCGATACCAGCCGGATCGACCCGGATACGCTGATGCTGAACCGGCATGTAGATCGGGTGATGCGGATTGCCGAGCCGTTTAAAAAGGCAAGCAAAAAGTTCCATCCGGATCGCACCGTGGTCTCGGTAGGTGACGCGAAGATTGGTGCGGAAAACACCTTTACGGTGATTGCGGGGCCTTGTTCGGTGGAGAATGAAAAGCAGATTTTAACCGTAGCAAACGGCGTGAAGGAAAGAGGAGCCATGCTGCTGCGCGGCGGCGCATTTAAGCCCAGAACCTCGCCGTATTCTTTTCAGGGCTTAGAGCTTGCCGGGCTGGAGCTTTTAAAGAAGGCAAAAGCGGAAACCGGGCTTCCGATCGTGACGGAGATCATGTCTCCGGCGCTGGCAGAGATCTTTGAACGTGACGTTGATCTGATTCAGGTCGGCGCAAGAAACATGCAAAACTTTGATCTGCTTAAGGAGCTTGGCAAATGCAGCAAGCCGATTTTGTTAAAGCGCGGTTTGTCCGCAACCATTGAGGAATGGCTGATGTCGGCGGAATATATCCTGGCCGGCGGCAATCCCAATGTGATTTTGTGCGAGCGCGGCATCCGCACCTTTGAGACCTATACCAGAAACACGCTGGATCTCAGTGCGATTCCGGCGGTAAAGCGGCTGAGCCATCTTCCTGTGATTGTTGATCCGTCGCACTCGGCCGGAATGAGCTGGATGGTAGAACCGCTGTCTCTGGCTGCGATGGCGGTCGGCGCGGACGGACTGATTGTCGAAGTGCACAACTGCCCGGAGAAAGCCTTGTGCGACGGAGCACAGTCGCTGAATCTTAATCAGTTTGACGATTTGATGAACAAGCTGGGAAAGACCGGGGAGAGCCTTGGCATCGCAGTTTAGCCGAAGGGTGACGGGTATTTTAACGCAGCGAAAGCGGAAATCCGCCTCCCAAAATCGGGGTTCGGATGACTCTCTTTCGACGAAAGGAGAATATCAGATGGAAGAACATTTTCGTGTTGCCGTGATCGGCCTTGGGATGATCGGCGGCTCCCTTGCAATGGCGCTGCGCGGATTTCACGATGCCGAAATCATTGGCTGTGACATTGATCCAAAGACCAGAGCGGCAGCGGAGAAGAGTAAAGTGTTCTCCCGCGTGGTGGGAGATCCGGCAGAGGCAATCAAGGATGCAAACCTTGTTGTTTTATGCGTTTATCCGGAAGCTATTTTAAAGATTGTGCAGGAAAACCGGAACGCCTTTCGGCCGGGGACTGTGGTAACGGACGTTTGCGGCATCAAGTGTGAGGTGGCGGCCGGTATGGCAAAGCTGCTCCCAAGCGGCGTGGATTACGTGGGCGGCCATCCCATGGCCGGGACGGAGAACAGCGGTTTTTCCTATGCCAGTGCGGAGCTTTTCTGGATGACGGGCTTTATCATTACGCCGATGGAGCACGCAAAGGAGGAGAGCGTTGCTCTGGTGGCCGAGATGGCGCATTATATCGGCGCGACACGGATTACCGCGGCCGACTGCAAGGAACACGACCGTATCATCGCCTATACCAGTGATCTGATGCACCTTGCGGCGGCAGGACTCTGCCTGGACTTTCCGCACGCGATGAACCGTGCCTATACGGCCGGCGCATTTCGGGACTGTACCAGAATTGCGAAAATTAATCCCAAACTGTGGACAGAACTGTTTCTGTCCAATCGGGAGAATGTGATTTTAGAACTTGACCGCTACCAAAACAGTTTAAACCGACTTCGGACGGCGATCGAGACGGGCGATGCAGCGGCGCTTTCGGCGCTTTTAAAGACGGCAGCAGAAAATAAAGAGGTCATGCAGCAGGCAGAACCCGAAATATTGTATCAGGAAAACAGAAAAGATAGGTGAACAAAATGAAAAACCTGCGTGTCAATCTTCCCGGACGGTCCTATGACATCCGTATCGAACACGGCTTGCTCCGCCGCGCCGGAGAAGAAATCCGTACCGTATATCAGGGAGAAAAAATTACCATTATCACGGACAGCAATGTCGGCCCTCTCTATGCCGGCGTTTTGCGTGCCTCGCTGGAGGAGGCAGGGTATTTGGTGCATACCTGTCAGATTCCGGCAGGAGAGGAGAGCAAGGATCAAAAACAGCTTTTTATGCTCTATGACGAGATGCTGGATTTTGGCATGACGAGGACGGATCTTGTGATTGCCTTGGGCGGCGGCGTTGTGGGCGATCTTGCCGGATTCGCGGCGGCGACACTGCTGCGCGGTATCCCGTTTGTGCAGATTCCCACCACCATTTTGGCGCAGGTTGATTCCAGCGTGGGCGGCAAGGTTGCCATTGATCTTCCCAAAGGGAAAAACCTGGTCGGCGCGTTTTATCAGCCCAAAATGGTGCTGATGGACCCCTCGTGCTTAGAGACTCTGCCGGTTCGCAACCTGGCGGACGGCATGGCGGAGGTGATCAAGTACGGGGCGATCCGGAACGCGGAATTTTTTGCAATGCTGGAGCAGATCAAATGCCGGGAAGAATTGTTTGCAAAAATTCCAGAAATCGTGTATACTAGTTGTGATATCAAACGCCGGGTGGTCGAAGAGGATGAGCATGACACCGGCAGCAGGATGATTTTAAACTTTGGACATACCTTCGGCCACGCCATAGAGAAGCAGTATGCTTACCAAACCTATACGCACGGCGAGGCGGTGGCAATCGGCATGGTGATGGCTTGTGCGTGGGGCGAAAAATGCCATATCACCGCGCCCGGCACGCGGGAGCGGATGGAAAAGCTGCTCACCCAGTTTGGGCTGCCGATCCGTACCGAATTGACCGCCAAGACGCTGCAAGAGGCCGTCTCTGTCGATAAAAAGGGAGAGGGCGGCAAAATCAATCTGATTTTATTGAAAGAAATCGGATCGGTTCTGGTGAAAAAGGTGGATAAGGACGAATTTGCTTTGTCGTAAGATTGGGAGGAAACCATGGACGTTTTAACCATTGACCCTAATATGCTGCGCGGTACCGTACAGGTTCCGCCATCAAAGAGCGTTGCGCACCGCGCCATCATTGCGGCGGCGCTCTCACGTGAGACATGCCGAATCCGGAATATCGCGCCATCAAAGGACATCTTGGCAACGCTTAGATGCATGAAGGCGCTCGGCACCGCGTTCTCTGTGGACGAAAAAGAGCATACGGTCGTATTTGAAAGGACGGCGCAGCGCAGAATAAAAAAAGAGGCGGTGCTTTGCTGCGAAGAGAGCGGATCGACCCTGCGGTTTTTGATTCCGTTGGCGCTGCTCTGCGCAAAGACCGTTACCTTTGTGGGAAAGGGACGCTTGATGCAGCGGCCGCAAACGCCGTATTTTTCCATTTTTGACAAGAAGGGAATCTCCTATCACATGGAGGGTGACCGCTTGCGCGTCAGCGGCACGCTCTCTGCCGGGCACTATGCGCTGCCGGGCAACGTCAGCTCGCAGTTTGTGTCGGGGCTTTTGTTTGCGCTGCCAATGCTTTTGGGCGATAGCATGATTGAGATCACGACCGAGATGGAGTCAAAGGCCTATCTGGATTTGACGCTTTCGGTGCTAAAAGACTTTGGGATTTCGGTGACCCATGAAAATTATCGGCGGTTTCAGATCCCCGGCGGACAAGCATACCGCGCGTGCCCTTATACCGTAGAGGCGGATTATTCCCAGGCGGCATTCTTTTTGGTTGCCGGCGCACTGGGATGTGACGTTCGGTGCAAGGGCTTGCGGTCGGACAGCCTGCAGGGCGATCGAAAGATTCTTTCTTTGATTGAAAAGACCGGCGCAAAATTAACAAGATTTTCAGACGGCAGTGTGAGAGCGGAACCGACCGCCACGATGCGCGGAATTGAAATTGACGCCGGAGAGATCCCGGATTTGGTTCCGATCCTGGCGGTGCTTTGCGCCTTTTTAAGAGGCGAGAGCCGTATCATCAACGCAGGGAGACTACGCATGAAAGAGAGCGACCGCCTGGCGGCAATCGCGTCGGAGCTTAGCCGATTGGGCGCGCGTGTCAAAGAGGGAACGGATTCTTTAACCATTGAGGGAAGCCAGACGCTGCACGGCGAGACAGTGTCTGCATGGAACGATCACCGCATCGCGATGGCGCTCTCGATCGCGGCCTGCCGCTGTGAGGGCGCGGTTACGCTGACCGGCGCCAAAGAGGCGGTAAAGAAATCCTATCCCGATTTTTTTGCAGTATACCGGGCTTTGCAGCAGAGCAAAACGAAGTAGAAACCGAAGAAGGGCGGCGATAAGATGAACACCTGGGGCGAGCGAATCAAAATCAGTATTTTCGGAGAATCGCACGGCGAGGGAATCGGCGTTGTCATAGACGGGATTCCGGCCGGGACAGAACTGGATATGGAAGAAATTGAGCGGGAGATGCAGCGGCGTGCGCCGGGCAGAAATGCCATGTCGACAGCGCGCAGCGAGGCGGATCGGGTGCGGATTCTGTCCGGCTTTTTCCAGGGCAGAACGACCGGCACACCGCTTGCCGGTGTGATTTTTAACACCAATATGCGATCCAAGGACTACACGCCGGAGCTGTTGCGGCCGGGACATGCGGACTATACCGGGTTTGTCAAGTACGGCAGCGCGCATGACTGGCGCGGCGGCGGTCATTTTTCCGGTAGAATCACAGCGCCGCTGGTGTTTGCCGGCGCGGTGGCAAAGCAGGTTTTATTCGAGCACGGCATCGTGATCGGGGCGCATATCAAAACGCTTGGCATGATCGAGGATACGCCGTTTGACGCGGTGCATCTGTCAAAAGAAACCCTGCAAAAACTGAAAGACTGTGCATTTCCGACGCAAAGTGAAGAAAGCGCCGCGGCAATGCAGGCCTATATTTTAGAAAAGAAACAAGAACTCGATTCCGTCGGCGGCGTGATTGAATGCGGCATAATCGGGATCCCGGCAGGGCTGGGCGATCCGTTTTTCGGATCGGCAGAGAGCCGGATTTCCTCGATGATGTTTTCCATTCCGGCAGTGAAGGGGGTTGCGTTCGGCGAGGGCTTTCACTTTGCCGCAATGACCGGCAGCGAGGCTAACGATGCCTTTTATACTGAGGATGGCATCGTCAGGACAAAAACCAACCATAACGCCGGGATTAACGGCGGTATCACCAATGCAATGCCGATTGTCTTTACGGTTGCGGTAAAGCCGACGCCGTCCATTGCAAAGCCGCAGCAGACGGTGAACATCAAAACCATGGAAAACACAGAACTTTCGATTCACGGACGGCACGATCCCTGTATTGTGCACCGCGCGGTACCGGTGGTGGAGGCCGGCGCTGCAATCGCGGTTTTGGATATGCTAAGTAGCAGGCAGGAGAGATTTTAGTGAGAGATTTAAGAGAACTCAGAGACGAAATTGATCGCATCGATCGGCAGCTGCTTCCCCTTTTTATCGAGCGGATGGAGCTTTGCGGTGCGGTCGCGGACTATAAAATGGAGAACGGGCTGCCTGTTTTGGACGCCGCACGGGAAAAGCAGGTGCTCAAAGAAAAACAGGCGCTTTTGACAAAACCCGGCTATGACGAGGCAGTGTACGAATTTTTCAGCTCGGTCATGGCGATCAGCCGCGGTTTACAGGCAAAGAAAATCAAGGATGTAAAAAAGGAAGAAGAGTTTTACGCGTATTTTACGCAGCTTCAGGATCGGGCGGCACATCCTTCCGTTTGCTATTTCGGCACCAAGGGTTCGTACAGCGAGGCGGCGGCGATCCAATATTTTGGCGAGGGTGAGACGCGGTTTTGCGCCGACAGCTTTGAAGGGGCGTTTGCGGCGCTGGAGAAGCGGCGCGCTGACTATGCTGTTGTCCCGATTGAAAATTCGTCCACCGGCGCTATTGCGGAGGTGATGGATCTTTTAGAACGCTGCGGATGCTATATAGTCGGCGAGGTGCATCTGCCGATTTGCCACTGTCTGCTTGCCAAGGCGGGAACCACAGTCGGCGACATTAAAACCGTGTATTCTCACGAGCAGGGGCTGCTGCAGTCCAAGGACTATCTGAAATCCCTGGGCGATGTCAGACAGGAGGTCTGCTGCAGTACGGCGATGAGCGCAAGAATGGTTGCTGAGAGCGATGATCCGACCGTTGCCGCGATTGCCGGACGGCAGAACGCGGCACTCTACGGGTTGACAGTTCTTAAAGAGAATGTCAATACCAGCGCACGAAACACAACGCGCTTTGCCGTGGTTGCCAAACGGCCGGAGAACAGTGCGGCATGCAATAAAATCAGTATCGCGTTTACCTTAGCGCACGAATGCGGCGAGCTTTATCGGGTGCTTTCCTGCTTTGTGCGGGGCGGACTGAATCTTTTAAAGCTGGAATCCAGGCCGATCCCCAATCAGCCGTTTTCGTACATGTTTTTTGTGGACTACAGCGGAAATCTGTCTGATCCGCATGTCAGATCGGTGACTGAGGCCGTGATTGCGGAAACGCAGCGGTTTAAGCTGCTTGGAAACTATCCGGCAGGATCGGTAAAGGAGCCGGAGCAGTTATGAAGGATATTATTTTAATCGGTATGCCGGGATCGGGAAAGACCACAGTTGCAAGGATTTTGGCAAAGAGGCTCGGCTGTCCGTTTGTCGATGTGGACGCCGAGATTGTACGGTGCGCCAAAAAAAGTATCGCGGATATTTTTTCCGACGAGAAAGAAGAGGGATTTCGGAAAATTGAGACCCGTGTGTTTGAAGATTGCGTGCGCGGCGGCCGTGTGATTGCGACCGGCGGCGGCATTGTAACCCGAAAAGAAAACGAGCCAATCGCAAAGAGAGGACAGGTGGTCTTTTTAAACCGTCCGTTAGAAGAAATTTTTAAGGACGTTGACACAAGCTCTCGCCCGCTTTTGGCAGATGGAAAGGAAAGACTATATCAATTATATCAGGCGCGGTATCCGTTATATTGCGCATGGGCAGCGATTCGGATTGACGGCGTGATGCGTCCGGAAGAAACGGTTGAAAAAATCTTGCAGGAGGTAGCAGAGCATGAAAATTATGGTGATTAACGGTCCGAACCTTAATATGCTGGGTGTTCGTGAGCCGGACGTTTATGGAAAAAAGGATTATAGCGCACTGGAACAGGAGCTGGAGCAGTACGGCGCGGCGCATCAGGTTGAGGTGATTGTGCTGCAAAGCAATGGCGAGGGTGAAATCATTGATTTTATCCACCATGCACTGGGCAGCTGTGACGCGATTGTCATCAATCCTGGCGCGTATACCCATTACAGTTACGCAATCTATGACGCCTTGGCGGCGATCAAGCTGCCGTGTATTGAGGTGCATCTGAGCAATATCCATAAACGGGACGCGTTTCGGCATCAGTCGGTGACGGCGCCGGCCTGCATCGGACAGATCTGCGGCCTGGGATTTCGGGGATATACGCTTGCCATGGACTATTTGTTAGAAGAGGTGCTGCGCAATGATCAAGCTTGCAGTGATCGGTGACCCGATCGAACACAGCCTGTCGCCGATAGTGCACGGCGCGATTTTAGACCAAATCCATGTGCCGTACGAATACCAAAAGATCGAAGTAAAACGCGGAGCGCTTCCGCAGTTTTTGGAATACGCAAAAAAAGAGGCGCTGACAGGGTTTAACCTGACAATGCCGCATAAAAAGGATATCCTTCCGTATCTTGATGAGACTGAAACGGAGGCGCGGCGTTTTCAGGCGGTGAACACCGTTCATCAAAAGAGCGGACGGCTTTTGGGCTACAACACGGATGCGGCCGGATATACGGCGGCGCTGGCAGCAATCGGGCGGACATTTTCCGATAAGAATGTGGTGATTTTAGGCGCCGGCGGTGTTGCCGGGACGCTTTTAAAAAAGGCATCCTATGAGGGCGCCGCATCGGTGACGGTGCTCAACCGTACTCTGTCGCAGGCAGAGCAGCTTTGCGGTGATGCCGAAAGGGAGACGGGCAAGGCGGCAGCGCCGCTTTCCATGACATATGACAATTTAGAGCGCGTCTGCCGAACCTGTGATATTTTGATTCAGGCAACGCCGCTTGGTATGCAGGGCGTGAAGGAGGATTATACGGATGTTTCCTTTTTGGACGCGCTGCCGCCTGATGCGCTTGTGTCCGACCTGATTTACCGCCCGGACAAAACCGCTTTTTTACACGCGGCAGAGGAGCGGCGGCTTGCCACGATGAACGGGCTTGGCATGCTGATTTATCAGGCAATGCTCGCCGATGAAATATACTTGGAGAGAACGCTTGATAAAGCGGCGCTTTACCCTACTGTTTGCGATGCCGTGCGCCGATAACCCATCAACACAAAAGGAGCCTTGGAGGAAGTTTATGAAGAGAATCATCACGATCCAGGATTTGTCCTGCGTTGGCAAATGCTCACTCACGGTGGCGCTGCCGATTATCTCGGCGGCCGGCGTTGAGGCCTGTGCTTTGCCCACGGCGGTTTTATCAACCCACACCGCCTTTTCGCACTATACCTATCATGATTTAACGGACGAGATCAGGCCGATTTCCGATGTTTTTACTACGCTTCAGCTTGATTTTGATGCGATTTATACGGGGTATTTGGGATCCGTGCATCAGGTGGAAGAGGTGGAGACGTTTATCGACCGATTCCGCAAAGAAGGGACGGCAGTCATCATCGACCCGGTCATCGGTGACTTCGGAAACCTGTATCAGGGCTTTGACCAGAATTTTGCCGATCGCATGGCAAGGCTTTGTAAAAAAGCAGATCTGATTTTACCAAACCTTACCGAGGCGTCCTATATGCTTCGGATTCCCTACCGCGAGACATATGACGAGCCTTATATCCGGGATGTGCTGCTCCGTCTGGCTGGTCGCGGAATCCGGCGGATTGCCCTGACCGGCGTGAGCCTTGAGGAAGATAAAATCGGCTTTTATTTCTACGATGCTGCGGAGAACCGGTTTTTTAGCTATATGAACGAAAAACACCCGGCCGTATATCACGGAACCGGGGATATCTTTGCTTCGGCGGTCACCGGCGCGTATATGCGCGGGTTTTGCATGGAGGACGCGTTAAAGCTCGCCGTGGATTTTGTGCTGCATTGTGTTCGCTGCACCGAGGAGGATCCCGGTCATCGATTTTACGGTGTCAATTTTGAGGCCGCGCTACCATATTATATCGAATCACTTCAAACAGAAAAATAAAAACGAGCACACCGTTTTGGTGTGCTCGTTTGAGCGTGTCGATAAACCCTATTTTGCGAAAAATTTCATTTTGATCTAATCGCCGTCCCCTCCTGTTCCGACATTGCCCACCACGGCGGCGCAGAAATGAAATTTTTCACCGATTTTACGTCGTTTTCGGCAAGATATTGCGACATTGCCGTACGGGCGCGGCGACGGATTTATGGGCGAAGGGCTATCAATTCAAAGCAATATCTTGCTGAAAATCGACTTTTTCGACAGTCTGAAACGAGCACACCAAAACGGTGTGCTCGTTTCTTTTTTAGGCTGCTGCGGTTTTGCCGAGCGCACGGCAATCTTCAAGCGCCGCGTCATCGGGGCTTTCGTTGATGATGAGTCCTTCGCCGCCGACAAGCTCCGCGCCGGCAGCCCTGACACGATCTTCCCAGTTGCGCATCCATTCGCCGTCACCCCAGCCGTAGGAGCCGAACAGGCCAACCTTTTTCCCGGTGAGCTTGGGCTCAAGCTCCGTAAAGAACGGTTCAAATTCGTCCTCCTCCAAGACTTCGGCGCCCATGGCCGGGCAGCCTAAGAGCAAAATATCATAGGCTGCAGCCGCTGCCGCGTCCGTTTCGGAGACCGAAAAGATTGCGCTGTCTGCGTCTGCCGCCTTTGCACCCTCGAAAACCGCATTGGCCATTTCCTGTGTGTTGCCGGTCCCGCTCCAATAAATTACTGCTATTTTTGCCATCATGTAACCTCCTATATAAAATGAAATCATTATTTTTTACGATGCACAAAAGATTTTACAAAGGCTGTCGCCCTGCGATACACGCCGCGTGAGCGCGGACTTGCACCGCGCGTAACGCGCAAACTGCGCCTTGGCGCGCGCCGTATTATGATAGACCTTCCATTCGCCGCAAAGGAGACAGTTTTTGCCCTTATGCTGGATAAAGCCGGTGATGTCCTCGGCCGGGTATCCCAAAAAGGCGCCGATCTCATGCGGAAAGGCAGAATCCCTTAACCGTTCCTTTAAAATGGCAAGGTAGGTGTCAAGACAAAACTCATTCGGGTAGCCGGCCTTAACGAGCAGAGCGTGAATCTCTTCCCGTTTTAAGTAGCGGCACAGAACCTCCTTGCGAAAAACAAGAAGAAGGACGCGCCGCTCGCATTCGCAAATTGGTACCAGATAAATATCTCTGGCATGAAAGGACTGATTGAGTGCGCGGATTTTGTTTTTTAAATCCGGGATTTGCGCAAAAAAGCAGGTTACTAAGTTTGCCGCCTTCATACCGACAAGAGCCGGTGCGCAATACTTTGCCAGTAGCAGTTCTAACATGGGACAGCCTCCCTAAAAGTTAGTATTGACTAACCGATGCGTGATAAAAAAGCCGCCAAAGAGGCGTCTAGCTTTTGCGAAGGGTGAATATTCACCGAAAAAGATGAAACTGCGGCCTTTGGCGGGACAGGAGCGTATCGGCAAGCCTTCAGGAGTTAGTGTTATCTAACTCCTGTGAAATTGTATCAAAAAAATTGGCGTTTGTCAAGAGTTTTTTTCATAAAAATAAAAAAGCCGCCGGAGGAAGATGTACCGTGATAAAACGGCATCTTCCTTTCGGCGAATCCTACATCACGTAAAACAGAATGCAGAGAAAATGGAGCAGACTGCCCAGCACGATAAACAGGTGGAATACGGAATGGATATAGGCGTGCCGTCTGCCGAGGGCATAGAGCACGGCGCCGACCGTATAGGCAACGCCGCCGCCAAAGAGCAGCCACATACCGCCTGCGCCGACGGCGCGATAGATGGTTGGCAGCGCGAAGATCAGACACCAGCCCATGCCGAGATATAAAAACATGGAAAGGCGTTTAAACTTTTTTAAACTGATAGCGTTTAAGGTAATGCCGATGGCGGCAAGCCCCCATACGATGCCAAAGTAAACCCAGCCGAGCGCGGTATTCTCTGCCCGAAGGGCGCAGAGCGCAAACGGCGTGTAGGTACCGGCAATCAAAAGATAAATGGCACAGTGGTCTAAGATACGAAAGACCTTTTTCGCCTTAAAGTCCGGCTTTAAACCGTGGTAAATGCTGGACATACAGTACAGCACGATCATCATTGCGCCAAAGATTGCGCCGCTGATGACGCCATAGACATTGCCGCGGAGCGCGGCAAAAATCACACAAAGCGCGGTGGCGCAAACGCCGAGTGCGCCGCCCACAATGTGAGAAACCATATTAAAGATTTCCTCGCCCTTGGTGTAAAAGGGAATTTCGATTTTTGATAGCTTATTTCCCATGGATGATACCCTCGTTCCTGCACAACTCCCCAAATAATATTTTAGCATAGTTTCTATCAAAAGGCAAGATAAAAACGGTCGGAAAAAGGTGCAAAATTAGGAAGCCGCGGTAAATTCACACGCCGGAATAGGCGGAAAATCCGCCGTCTACCGGGATCACCGTCCCGGTCACAAACCCGGACGCCCTTTTGGAGAGTAAAAAGAACAGCGAGCCCAAAAGCTCTTCGGCGTTGCCGAACCGTCCCATGGGCGTGCCGGAGAGGATTTTTTCGCTGCGCGGCGTGGGAGCTCCCGACGCGTCTTTTAGCAGACTTTCATTTTGTTTGGTAAGAAAAAAGCCGGGCGCAATCGCATTGCAGCGGATATTCGTCCTGGAAAAGTAAACTGCGAGCCATTGGGTGAGGTTCGAGATCGCAGCCTTTGCGCCGCTGTAGGCCGGGATTTTTGTCAGCGGCCGGTCGGCGTTCATGCTGGAAATATTGATGATGGCGGCGTCCTCTTTTTGGAGCATGTCCGCGGCAAAGACCTGGGTGGGAAGGAGGGTTCCCAAAAAGTTCAGCGAAAAGACAAATTCGATGCCATCCTTATCCAGGTCAAAAAAGGTCTTTTCGCTGTCTTTATCCTTTGTAGAAAAATATTCGTCCTCCGTGGTTGCCTTGGGATGGTTGCCGCCGGCGCCGTTGATTAAAAAGTCGCAGCTGCCGAGGTCGGCCAAAATCTTTTCATGCACCGCGCGGAGCTGCGCCTGATCCAATACGCTGCAGGAATATGCCTTGGCGCAGCCGCCTTCGTTTTGGATTTCTTTTGCGCATTGCTCTGCTGCCGCCCCGTTTAAATCCAGCAGGGCGATTTTGGCGTTGGTTTTTGCCAGAGCCTTTGCAAACACAGAGCATAGCACGCCGCCGGCGCCGGTGATGACGACAACCTTGTCGGTCAGATCAAGTGAAAACGGTAGTTTTATCATGAAATTTCATCTCCTTTTAAGGGGTGCATAGCGCGCGGCGATGTTTTTTGCAGAGCTTCTAGGATGCCGGTCATGTACATGGCGCCAAGGGCGCGGTCGTAGAGCCCGTAACCGGGTTTTCCCGTCTCGCCCCAGATCATGCGCCCGTGATCGGGCCGCAGATATCCCTGAAACCCGATCTCATGATAGGCCTTTAAAATGGCGACAATGTCGAGAGAGCCGCACGGACTGTAATGCGCACTCTCTTCAAATGATCCGCCTTTGTGCCGTTTGACGTTGCGCACATGGGCAAAATGAATCCGTCCCATCTTCCCGTAGCGGTAGATCATGTGCACAATGTCGTTTTCGCCGCTGCAGCCGAGACTGCCGCTGCAAAGCGTCAGTCCGTGGTGGGAATCCGGGTACAGATCAAGCAGGCGGTCGAGATTTTTTTCACAGGTGACGATGCGCGGTATGCCAAAGATCGGCCACGGCGGATCGTCCGGGTGGATCGCCATATTGATATCACAGTCGATGGCAACCGGGATGATCTCCTGTAAAAAATAACGGAGGTTTTCCCACAGCCCCTCCTCGCCAAGGGCGCGGTAGGCGTCGATCAGTTCTGATACCTCACTTGGCGAATACGAGGCGTCCCAGCCCGGCAGGGTCAGCTTTGTCGGATCCAGTTTTTTGACATCCTCTGCGTTATAGACCAGGGCGGTCGAACCGTCCGGCAGCGGCTGGTCAAGGCGCGACCGCGTCCAGTCAAATACCGGCATAAAATTATAGCAAATACACTTTACCCCGGCCTCTGCCAGGTTTTTTACGGTCTGTTTATAGTTGTCGATATAGGTTTGGTAGTTTCCGCGGCGCAGCTTGATGTCCTCGTGCACCGGTACGCTCTCGATGACCTCCATTGAAAGACCTTTTTGCACGATCTCCGCTTTCAGCCGATCGATTTCCTCCTGCGGCCAGACCGCGCCGGGCGGTACCGAATAGACGGCGGTCACAACGCCGGTCATACCGGGAATCTGTCGGATTGCATCTAAGGTGACGGGGTCGTCGTCACCGTACCAGCGAAATGTCATTTTCATGGATTATCCCCCTTTTTTTGACTATTTTCGGCGGACGATCATCAGCGGGTCGCCGTGCTGCATCGTTTCTTTCTCATAGGATAAGGTAATGTCAAATTCCTCCGCGCCGCCGCATAGAATGATTGGCGTCGTGAGGTCAAAGCCGTGTTTTAAGATGGCGTCCATGTCAAATTCCGCAAGCAGGTCGCCGGTCTTGACGCGGTCACCGGCCTTTACGTGCAGGGTGTACGGCGCACCGCCAAGCCTTACGGTATCCAGACCCACGTGGATTAAAAGATCAAAGGAATCACCGCAGGAAATTCCGATGGCGTGCTTACTGTCGGCAATGTTGTCGATAACGCCGTCACAGGGGGCATACAGCTTGCCGTTGTTTGGCAAAATAGCGACGCCGTCACCAAGAAGTTTTTTTGAAAAGGCTTCGTCATTGACCGCGCTGAGCGGAACGATACTGCCCGATAGCGGCGCACAGAGGGAGAGAGCTTTTGCCTTTGTCTGCTTTTTTTGTTTCGGCGCTGTCATTGCGGCGGCTTTTGCCTGCGCCGCGGCGGCCGTCTCCGTTGCGGCGCGGAGATAGTCCTCCAGGTTTGATTTTACCACGGTAACAACGGGGCCGTAGATGATCTGGACGCCCTTTCCCTTGCGGATGATTCCGGCGGCGCCGCTGGCGCGCAGCAGCTCCTCCTGCACCTTGGTTTCGTCAAAGACGGTGACGCGCAGACGGGTGGCGCAGCAGTCTAAATCGCTGATGTTGTGCTTGCCGCCAAGACCATCGGTGATCTGTACCGAGCGGATATCACCGTCCTTTGCGGCGGTCGGCGCCTCTTTTTCCTGCGCCTTTCGTGCCTCCACATCGGCACGGGTGTATAGCTTGGTTTGCTCACTGTCGTTCTCCCGTCCGGGCGTCTTAAAGTTGAACCTTATAATCAGGTAGCGGAAGAGGAAGTAGTATACAATAAAGTAGGCGATGCCGACATAAATAATATTCAGCCAGTCGGTTTTGGCATTTCCTTGCAGAATCCCGAATAAGAATAGATCGATCAGACCGCCCGAAAATGTCATGCCGACCCCAACGTGAAACAGGTGCATCAGCATATAGGAAAGTCCGGCAAAAACGCAGTGAACGGCGTAGAGCAGCGGCGCGACAAACAAAAAGGTAAATTCCAGCGGCTCGGTGATGCCGGTCAGCATTGAGGTCAGCGCGGCCGAGAGCAAAAGGCCGCCGACGGCCTTCTTCTTTGCCGGTGTTGCGCATCGGTACATGGCGAGTGCGGCGCCGGGCAGCCCAAAGATCATGAGCGGGAATTTTCCGGACATAAAACGGGTTGCCGATACCGCAAAATGATTGACGGAAGGGTCGGAGAGTTGGGCAAAAAAGATATTCTGCGCACCCTCCCAGTATTTTCCCATGACCTCCATGGTGCCGCCGACATTGGTCTGCCAAAACGGAAGATAAAAGACGTGGTGCAGTCCGAAGGGAATTAGGGCGCGTTCGGTCAGCCCGTAGACCCAGGTGCCGAAGTACCCGGAGTTTTGAACGAATTTTCCGATGTAGGTGATACCGGTCTGAATCGGCGGCCAGACAAAAAACATCAGAATGCCGACCAAAAGATAGACCGCGGCCGAGACGATGGGGACGAAACGGGTTCCGCCAAAGAAAGAGAGCACCTGCGGCAGCTGAATCTTATAATAGCGGTTGTGCAGCGCGGCGGTTCCGAGACCGACAATGATACCGCCGAACACTCCGGTTTGCAGCGATGAGATGCCAAGCACAGAGGTCATTGCGCCGTCCGCGATGCGTGCGGTGACGCCGTCTGCGCCGTAGATACTTACAGCCATGGCGCCGATGGCCGCGTTCATGACAAAAAAGGCGATGGCGCCGGCCAGGGCGGCAACCTCTTTTTCACGCTTTGCCATACCGATGGCGATACCGATGGCAAAAATGAGCGGCAGATTGGCAAATACGATATTGCCGCAGTCATTGAGCACCTGAAGCACATAGTGCGCCGCTTTGCCGGGGCCTAAAATGCCGGTCAAATGGTAGGTTTTGAGCATGGTCTCGTTGGTAAAGGCGCCGCCGATACCTAAAAAAAGGCCGGCCACCGGCAAGATTGCAATCGGCAGCATAAACGACCGTCCGACCCGTTGCAGAACTCCAAAAATTTTATCTTTCATGGGTTTGATCCTTTCCGCTCACATAATTTGCTGACTTTGCCGTGAGCAAGTTTTTGCGTTATTTACAGTATGGCCGATTTTACAGAATTTAGACACACGGGAGTCGAACTTGATTTTAAGAGGTGGATTTTTGCCCAAATGGTGTTCATTTCGTCATGAATGAATATACCGTCCAAGGATTTCTAAGATACGAAACTTCATGGTGACGCGGATATCGTCTGTCTCGGTCAAAAGTGCGTATTCCTCTGCGGAAAGCTCTTTTTTGAGTGTGCGAAGCGTCTCTTCATCGGCCTCCGCCGTGCCGTTCGTCAGACAGAGCGGCGGATACAGCACACACCACCAATTATGCCCCCTCGCACTGCCGATGCGGACGTTAAGCGCCGTGTACCGCCCGGCCGGGAGGCGTACCGCGCCATAGCGCTTGGTGGGAAAGTCCGCCGCCTCGACCTTGACCGAGACGGGATACAGGGCGCCGTTTCGGCGCAGCTCCTGCTGTGCGGTGCGCGCAATCCAAAAAGAGAGCGCGGCAGCGGTGTCCGCGGCGTCCGCCGCACCGCCGCAGGCGTCAAAGACAGGGGCGTACTCCTTTAAAATACGGTCGCGCACCTTTTGTTTTAAAAGCTGATCCGCATCTGCGTCACTGTTTGCAAGAATATGCAGCCGAAGAACATGGCCGGCGACGTCCCTTTGTGCTATCGCCAGATGAAAAACGGGAATGGCAGCGGCAAAAAGCAGCAAAAGAATTGTAAAAAACAAGGGCAGTTTTCGGATTTTTTTCGCATTCTTTTTCGCGTCAAAAGCGATGTTGTCTATGTAAGACATGGAAGGACCTCCTTAAATTGACTATGTTTTAGAGTTTTACCCTTTTTTTGTGCTTTATACATCTTGATTTTTTTTTTGACTTGCGGTACAATAATAAATCGAATATATGTGCTGTCTATTAGCAGAATGGAGAATTTCTATGAGTAAGATCAATTTATGTGTGATTTTTGGAGGTGCGTCGAGCGAGCATGATGTTTCGCTTTTGTCGGCGGCTTCCATTCTCCGTAATCTGGATCTGACCAGATATACGGTGCATAAAATCGGGATTTCCAAAAGCGGCGGCTGGTACTATTATACCGGCAATGCGGAGGGGATGAGTCAGCTGAACGACCCTAAGGCATGGACTTTTGACCGTGCTGTCATTTCGCCGGATCGGGACGAAAAGGCGATTTTGCGCTTTACCGACGAGGGCGTTGTCAAATATCCGATTGACGTGGTGTTCCCGGTGCTGCACGGCAAGAACGGTGAGGACGGCACCATTCAGGGACTGTTTGAGCTTGCCGGGATTCCCTATGTCGGATCCGGCGTGATCGGCAGTGCGGTTTGTATGGATAAATGCATGGCAAAGGCCATGTTTGAAAGAGCCGGGATTCCGCAGGCGGCCTGGGTGGAGATGAAACACGGCGAACGCAAAATCAGCGAGGTAGAGGAAAAGCTTGGCTATCCCTGCTTTGTCAAGCCGGCAAACGCCGGTTCCTCGGTCGGTGTGACCAAGGCGCACGACCGGGAGGAGCTGGAGCGCGGCATTGCGCTTGCCTTTGAAAACGACGATAAGGTTTTGGTGGAAGAGATGATGTACGGCGCCGAGGTGGAATGCAGCGTGATCGGTAATTTACGGCCGGAATGTGCAAAGGCGCTGGGCGAGATCGCTCCGGCAGCGGAGTTTTATGACTATGACGCCAAATACAATGACGAAAATTCCGTCCTGACGATTCCGGCAAAGATAGACGGCGCGCTTGCGGATAAAGTGCGCAGCTATGCCAAGGCGGCTTACCTTGCCTGTGAATGCCGCGGCCTCTCGCGTGTGGACTTTTTTGTCAACAAGGAGACGGATGATGTGCGTCTCAATGAGATTAACACCCTGCCGGGCTTTACCTCGATCAGTATGTATGCAAAGCTATGGGAAGCCAGCGGACTTCCCTACGGAGAGCTGGTGGATCGTCTGATCCAAAATGCCCTCTGTCCGGAGGAAGGGTAAGGAGGAAACAAAATGGATAACAGACCGATAGGAATCTTCGATTCCGGATTGGGCGGACTTACCTGTGTAAAAAAAGTGATGGAGATCATGCCGGGCGAAGATATTATCTATTTTGGCGATACCGGCCGCGTCCCTTACGGCAGCAAGAGCGCGGAAATTATCTTAAAGTACGTACGCCAGGATATCCGGTTTTTGCAGACGTTTGATATCAAGTATATCATCATTGCCTGCGGCACGGCCAGCAGTGCGGCGCTGCCGCTGATTCAGGATGAGTTTGATACTGACATCGCCGGCGTTTTGGAACCGACCTGTCTGCGTGCCGCGGCCGCGACAAAAAACGGGAGGATCGGCGTACTGGGAACGCCCGGCACGATTCGCAGCGGCAAGTACCTGCAAACGCTGAAAAGGCTAAACTCCGGTCTGGAGATTTACACCAAGGCCTGCCCGATGTTTGTCCCATTGGTGGAAAACGGGTACTTAAACGGCCCGGCGACCGAGATTATTGCCAAGGAGTATTTGCTGCCGCTTAAAAAATCGGGCATTGATACCTTGATCTTGGGCTGTACCCACTACCCCCTGCTGCGGCCGGTGATACAAACGATCATGGGTGATGCGGTTACTTTGATTGATGCCGGTGCAGAGACGGCGGTGTTTGTCAAGCAGCAGCTTTATGAGCGGGATTTGCTCTGTGGCCGCGGCCACGGATCGGCACAGTATTTTGTCAGTGACACGGTCGAGGGATTTACTGAGCTTGCAGGGATGTTTTTAAATCAAAAGCTGGAGGGCAGCGTGCACACCGTCAATATCGAAAGCTATTAGAAAACGAGGACAGGGGCGGGATTTTTCCGAAAAGGCAGAATGCAATCCCCAATTTGTCCCCCGGCGAAACGGAGACCAAGATGGAAAATAACGTAATGATAAGGATTAAAACGCTCCAGGAGGCGGATGGTGAAAGCTATGACGCCATCGAGCTGGAGACGCCGGGAAAGTTCGGCGAAATCAATCATAAATACTATATCAAGTATGAAGAGAGTGCGATGACCGGGTTCCCGGACACGGCGACCACGCTAAAAATCTGGCCCGGCAATTTAAAGGTGATCCGAAAGGGCCGCTATAACATGACGCTGCATTATGAGGCCGGCTGCCGCAACCTTTGCCTGTATCCGACCCCATACGGAGAGATCGGTGCACAGATTTATACCTCGGAGGTCAATTTTGACTTTCAAAAGGAATGCGGCAGACTACGCGTGGATTATACCCTTGACGCGGATAATGAGAATTTTATTCAAAATTCGCTGCGCGTCGAGATTCGCCCCATTTAAAAACCAAAAAGGAGAAAAACAATGAGTATACAGGAAACCATGAAAGAAAATATTGCGGCGGCGCTGCTTGCGGCATACCAAGAGGCAGCTGCGGACGGAACATTCCCAAAGGACGCGGCCGCAGATTTTCGCGATCTGATCCGTCTGGAGGTGCCGAAGGACAAGCAGCACGGCGATTTTGCCTGCAACATCGCCATGATTCTGGCAAAGTCTCTGCATATGGCGCCGCGCGCCATTGCGCAGACGCTTTGCGACCGGATTCAAAGAAACCGGGATATCGAGAGGGTGGAGGTAGCCGGCGCCGGCTTTATCAACTTTTATTTATCCTCCGCGTGGCTCTATGAGACGATGCGCCAGATCGAAGCCGAACAGGAAAACTACGGAAAGGTCGATATCGGCCACGGAAAAAAGGTGATGGTGGAGTTTGTCTCGGCCAATCCGACCGGCCCGATGCATATGGGCAACGCGCGCGGCGGCGCCCTGGGCGACTGTCTGGCGTCGGTGCTGGAATATGCAGGCTACGATGTAAGCCGTGAATTCTACATTAACGATGCCGGTAATCAGATCGAAAAATTCGGAAACTCTTTAAACGCGCGCTACATCCAGGAGCTTCAAGGCGAGGACGCCATCGCGTTCCCGGAGGATGGCTATCACGGCGACGATATCCGTGAACACGCCAAGGCCTTTATCGCCATTCACGGCGACCGGTATTTACAGGCGAGTGAAAAAGAGCGTAAGGCCGCACTGGTGGATTATGCCTTAGAGAAGAATATTACCGCACTGC
This sequence comes from uncultured Clostridia bacterium, assembly GCA_934454115.1. GTDB lineage: Bacteria > Bacillota > Clostridia > Monoglobales > Monoglobaceae > Ructibacterium. The sequence goes on along the minus strand of CAKSFQ010000001.1, from coordinate 319,090 downwards.
AGGAGGATCTTGGAAAATATCGGATTCATTATGATGTGTGGTTCAGAGAGAGTACCCTGCACGAATCCGGCGCGGTACAGGACGCGATTGCGCTTTTGACAAAAAAGGGCTATACCTACGAAGAGGACGGCGCACTCTGGCTCAACTGTGAGAAGATGGGGCTTGAAAAGAATGAGGTTTTGGTTCGTCAAAACGGGATTCCGACCTACTTTGCTGCCGATATTGCCTATCACATCAATAAGCTGACGACCCGCGGCTTTGACTGGGCAATCAATATCTGGGGCGCCGACCACCACGGCCATGTTGCCAGAATGAAAAAGGCGCTGGACGCGGCCGGTGTGAACGGAAACCGTCTGGACGTTGTGCTGATGCAGCTGGTTCGGCTGATGCGTGACGGCGAGGTTGTGCGGATGTCAAAGCGAACCGGCAAGGCGATTACCCTGTCGGATCTGCTGGAGGACATCAGCGTGGATGCGGCGCGGTTCTTCTTTAACATGCGCAGCGCCGGGAGTCACCTGGACTTTGACTTAACGCTTGCCGCGGAGCAGAGCAACGAAAACCCGGTCTTTTATGTTCAGTATGCGCACGCCAGAATTTGCAGCATTTTACGTCTGCTGGAGGAAGAGGGCGTGAAGGTTTTGCCGTTTGACGAAGTCAAGACAACACTTTTGACCGACGAATCGGAGCTTGCGCTCCTCAAAAAGCTGGCTGATCTGCCCGATGAGATCACGTCCGCGGCAAAGGCACTGGAGCCGGCGCGGCTGACCCGGTATGTGATGGATCTTGCGGCGGCATTCCATACATTCTATACTGCGTGTCGGGTTCGTACCGAGGATTGCGATCTGATGAACGCGCGGCTGAAATTGATTGACAGTACCAGAATTGTCTTAAAGGGCGTGCTTTCGATGCTGAAGATTACAGCGCCGGAAAAGATGTAATGATCACATAAGGAGAATACCATGAAAAAACGGATTGCGGCGGCTTTGACCGCCTGTCTGCTGCTCGGTACGGGCGGTTATGCCATAGAACCGTCCGAAATCGTGTCAGAGGCGAATTTTTATACGGGCACCCTGTACTACTGTGATGCGACACGGAACAAGGTGGTGCTGAAAAACGTCAAACCCATGGGAACAATGAACGAAAAAAGCGGAAAGACCGCCGCGGAGGCAGAGTTTCAGGAGCTTGATCTGCTCGGTGAGGTGCAGGTAGAGGACGGCAGCACGGTTGATGCCGAAATCTGCAATCGCTTCGCAGACAGCAATGTCAGGGCGCTGATTGTCCGCAGTGAGGCAAAGGGATTGCAGGTTGTAACCTTAAAGTTTATGTAAGACGGACAGGTTATGATGATACAGCCGCAGGCGGTGCGGCAGAATGGAGTGTGTGATGATGAAGGCTTGGAAGAAAAAGCTTGCGGCTTTTTTGTGTATCGGTGCGCTGGCGGCGCTGCCCGCGGCGCCGGCTTTGGCGGAAGAGACGGCAGCAGAAGAGTCACAGAATATCGAAAACGGCGATCGGCAGCCGTTGAACGCAAACCAGGCAATGGCCTTGATTCAGGCTGTTGCCAGCCATGTCAGCGCCTTTGGACGCTACGAAAATTTGAATGAGCGGAACATGTATAAGGCAGGCATGGAACGTCTGATTTCCGAAAATCCTGACCTTTATAACAGTGTATTAAAGGGAATGCTGGAATCCGTGGACAGTTATTCGGAATATTATACGCCGGAAGAGGCGGTTGCGCTGACTGAGACCATCAGCGGAAAAATTGTGGGGATCGGCATCAGCATTGATTTTCGAAACGGCGCGGCTGCGGTGGTTGATTCCGTGATTCCCGACACTCCGGCGGAGCGTGCCGGAATCAAGGTAGGCGATGTCTTACTGCGTGCGGACGGGACGGACCTGACCGAGCTGAAGTCCGAGACGATTCTCAGCCTGATCCGCGGCGAAGAGGGAACCAATGTCCACATAGACGTCAGCCGTGCCGGTGCGGAGCTTGGGTTTGATATGGTTCGCGAGACCATTATCGGAACCTCGGTTTCCGATAAGCTGTACGAAAAAGATGGCGAAAAGGTAATGTATATCCGGGTTCACGGATTTGTCAGCAACACGGCGGAAAAATTCAGCGAGGCAATCGAGAAAGCGAAGAAAGAAAAGACAGACAAGCTGATTATTGACCTTCGCAATAACGGCGGCGGTATTTTTGAACAGGCGATTCAGATGGCAAACTGTCTCGTGCCGGAGGAAAAGGTGATTACCACAGAAGATCACAAGAACGAAATCTTCAACAAAACCTACGTTGCCTCCGCCGGAGAGAAAGGACAGTTTGACACAGTTGTTTTAATCAATAAAAATTCCGCCAGTGCGTCCGAGGTTTTAGCGGCGGCTCTTCGCGAGAACGACTGTGCGGTTTTGGTCGGCACCCGGACCTACGGCAAGGGAACGATTCAGACCATCAACGATTTGCAGACCGGCGGCATGATTAAGTATACCACCGGGTTCTATCTTACGCCAAACGGGAACAACATCAACGGCGTTGGACTGACCCCGGACGCTACGGTGGAAAACGAGCTTGTGCCGATTGACCCGGAACGCTACGGTGCCTTTACCTATGACAAGGTTTATACGCTGGGCGATACCGGCGCAGAGGTTAAGCGCGCCAAGGAGGTTTTAAATCTGTTTGGGATTTTTCGCGGTGCGGTGAACGACGTGTTTGACCAGGATTTATACTACGCCGTTTATGCGTTTCAGCAGCAGGCAAAGGTATTTCCCTATGGCGTGCTGGATCTCACCACCCAGCTGCAGCTTAGGAATTATCTGAGCATGGCAAAGGAAGAAAAGGACGATCAGTTTGATGCCGCTATGGCGCATTTTGGATTGTACGATGTGGAAAAATAGAATATTTTTGTCTCAAATAAAAAAATTAAAAAAAAGGCTTGCCAAAATAAAAAAATTATGGTATAGTGTTATGGTTGATTATGGGCAGTCCTCTGGTGCAGCTGCATTATGAATGCTTAGAGAAGAAAGGATTTATAAAATGGATATCTTAAAGCAAATCACACAGGAACAAATCAGAACTGACCTTCCGGTTATGGAAATCGGTGATACCGTTAAGGTATATGTAAAGGTCAAAGAGGGTAACCGCGAGAGAGTACAGATGTTTGAAGGCACTGTGATTAAGAAGAATCACGGCGGCATTCAGGAAACGTTCACCGTTCGCCGCGTTTCTTACGGCGTTGGCGTGGAGAGAACCTTCCCGGTAAATTCTCCGAAGATTGATCGGATTGAAGTGGTAAGACATGGTAAGGTACGCCGTGCAAAGCTTTATTATCTGCGTGACAGAGTTGGTAAGGCAGCAAAGGTAAAAGAAAAACTGAAATAAGTGAGAAATGGCAGTGGCGGTTATGTGATATAATCGTCACTGTTTGCCATTTGGAGTATATTTGAAAGAAGGGAGAAATCATAAAACCGGTTTTTTAAGCCGCTTTTTATGATGCGTGATCCACATGAGTGAGGAAAAAAAGCAGCGCGATACGCAGACTGCGCCAAATAGCGCAAATGATGCGGAATCGGCAGAAAAGATTGATTTTGACACTGCGATTCTGAATGACACCTCGATTTTTGCCGCAACGAACGAAATGGAAAAGCAGAAAGCGGAGCCCGACACCGCAGCGGCAAAAGAGAGTGCGCCGGAGGAGGCAAAGCCACAGAAAAAACCGACTGTGAAGGAGTCGGCGAAGCCAAAGAAAAAGGCCGCTGCAAAGGCGCCGGCATCGAAACCGGAGCAGACAAAAAAAGAAGCAATTAAACCGGGCGAAGAAGCGATGAAAGAAATGGAAGAGGATGAAAAGAGCGAGACGAACTGGGGGAAGGAATTGCGGGACTGGATTGTTGCGATTGGCATCGCGGTAATATTGGCGCTGGTAATCCGAAATTATGTTTTCACCCTGGTAAAGGTGCAGGGGCAGTCGATGGAACCGACGCTGCATAATGCGGATCGCCTGTATGTAAACCGCTTTTTCTACACCCCAAAAAAGGGCGACGTGATTATCTTTGTTCCGGAGAGCGACCCGAATCGCCCCTATGTAAAGCGCGTAATTGCGACTGCCGGGGATTCTGTGTACATCGATTTTAAAACGGGCAATGTGTTTGTCAACGGGCAGCTGATTGACGAGCCATACGTCAAAGAAAAAACGCGCAATAACGGCAGCTATATTATGAGCTTGATGCAACAGGGCAATTACGGGCCCGATGCTCCGATTGTGATCCGGGAGGGACACATCTTTGTGATGGGCGATAACCGCAACAACAGCAAAGACAGCCGTGAGCTGGGGCAGATTCCGCTTGATGAAGTGCTGGGCGGCGCAGTGTTCCGGTTCTGGCCGCTGGATCATTTGGGCTCGGTACACCGTGACGCGGTTTCTACTTCCTATGCGGAGGATAACGACGTCTATGGCCTCGGCTCCTCAAATTGGGATATCGAGGACTAAAAGAAAGTAAAAGGGGATGAAAACGATGAACTTACAGTGGTTTCCCGGACACATGTCCAAAACCAGACGCATGATCTCAGAGCATTTAAAGCTGGTTGATGTCCTGGTTGAAATTTTGGATGCCCGGCTTCCGCTTTCATCCCGCAATCCGGAGATTGATAAAATTGCCGGGGATAAGCTGCGAATTTTGGTACTTAATAAGGCAGACCTTGCCGACAGCGCTGCAACATCAGCGTGGCAGGCTTATTTTGCCCGTCAGGGCTTGGCTGCCGTTCCGCTTGACAGTCAGAGCGGAAAAGGCTTTTCTGCCTTTGCACCGGCGATTGACCGCGTCATGAAGGAGAAGATCGAACGTGACCGCAGCCGCGGCATTCAGCGGCACAGTGTAAAGCTGATGGTGGTGGGGATTCCCAACGTCGGGAAATCCTCGTTCATCAACCGTCTGTCCGGGCGCAGTGCGGCAAAGACCGGGGATCGTCCCGGAATCACGACCACCAAGCAATGGATTCGCATTGCCGGAAAGTACGAGCTGCTCGATACGCCGGGAATTTTATGGCCAAAGTTTGAAAGTCCGGAGGCAGCAAAGCGGATTGCCTTTACCGGCGGAATCCGTGACGAAATCATCGATACTGAGGAGCTGGCCTGTCAGCTGCTTGCCTATTTATCCGAGCGGTACGCGGCGGCGCTTTGTGCGCGGTATAAGCTGACGATCGATCCCGCCCAAACGGAGCCGTATGACCTCTTGGAGGAAATCGGCCGAAAGCGCGGCTGTATCGTATCAGGCGGAAGGGTGGACACCTTTCGTGCCGCCGCACTGCTTTTGGACGATTTTCGCAGCAGCAAGCTCGGCGCGATTACCCTGGAACTTCCGGATACCAAGGCAGAATAAGGCGGTGTATTTGTGCACCGCCTTTGTGTGTGTGAAATAAAGAATGGTTAGGAGGAAAAACCATGAACCTTTTCGAGACGGACGCCGCTTACTATGCGCAGGGCTTTCAATACGTTGCAGGCATCGACGAGGCGGGACGCGGCCCCTTGGCCGGGCCGGTTTGCGCCGCCGCGGTGATATTGCCGTCCGGACTGATCTTAGACGGCGTAAACGATTCAAAAAAGCTGAGTGAGAAAAAGCGTGAGGCGCTGTATGATGTCATCGCGCAAAACGCGCTTAGCTGGAGCTATGCGTTTGTAGACGCGCCCACAATTGATCAGATTAACATCCGGCAGGCGACCCACCTTGCGATGGAAAACGCTGTGAAAAAGTTATCCCTGCCGGCTGACTTTTTATTGATCGACGGCAACGATAAAATCCCGTTTCCCGTGCCACATGCCTATCTGATCAAGGGTGATGCAAAGTCTCAGTCCATCGCCGCCGCATCAATCATGGCAAAGGTGACAAGAGACCGCTATATGAAAGAAATGGCAAAGGAATACCCGGAATATGCCTTTGAAAAGCATAAGGGCTACGGAACAAAGGTGCATATGGAGGCAATCAGGGCCTATGGTCTGACACCGCTGCACCGCGTCTCGTTTATGACGGATAAGGTGCTTGGTAAGGTATGAGCCGCTATCGCAAGGATCTTGGTGATTTCGGCGAGGCGGCCGCCGCAGCTTATCTGCAAAAGAAGCAGTATCAAATCCTTGAAAAAAACTATCGGGCGGCCGGCGGAGAGTTGGATCTAATCGCGCGGACAAAAACGCACCTTGTTTTTGTAGAGGTCAAGACCAGGAGCAATCTGCACTACGGCAGGCCGATTGAGGCAATCGACCGCAGAAAAATACAGCATATGCGGCGCGCGGCGGCGGCTTATCTTTCTGAGCACCCGACGCAGCTGGAAATCCGGTTTGACGCGGTGGAGGTTTTTGCTGTGGAATCGGTCGGCATAATGCAGCTGAAAGAAGTGATTCATACGCCGAATCTTGTGATAGAGGGGGCATAAGCGGATGAAACAGAAAATATTTGACATGCACTGCGATACCATTTTAGAGATGATGGAGAGGAATCAGGGGCTTCAGAAAAATACGCTGCATTTAGACCTTGAACGCATGGCGGCGCACAAAAACTATATTCAGGTTTTTGCGGCCTTTATCGACCAAAAGGGGATTTCTTCTTCGCCGATGACGGCGTGCGTTGCGATGCTGCATAAAATTCATGAGGAAATTGAAAAAAATAAGGGTCAGCTCTGGCTCATTCAATCGGAAAGAGATTTAAAGGCAGTGGCCGCGCAAAACGGCTGCGGCGCGATTTTATCGATCGAGGGCGCCGAGGCGCTGGAGGGGTCGCTTTCCAATCTTTGGATGTACGAACGCCTGGGTGTACGGCTGATTACACTGACTTGGAACTATGCCAATGAGCTGGCGGACGGTATCACCGAAAGCCGCGGCGGCGGTTTGACCGATTTCGGACGGCAGGCCGTAGCCATGATGGAAGACATGGGAATTTTGGTGGATGTGTCGCACCTGTCGAGAAAAGGGTTCTGGGATGTTGCCGCTGTGACAAAGCATCCGTTTGTAGCGTCGCATTCCTGCGTTTACGCGCTCTGCCATCATCCGCGTAACCTGGATGATGAACAGATCAAGCTGCTGATTGACCGCGGCGGCGGTATTGGAATGAACTTTTATCCGCAGTTTTTGTCGGACAGCGGAAACTGCGGCATTGACACAATCCTTTCACATATGGAATATATCCTAGACCGCGGCGGCGGCCGAATACTTGGGCTCGGCTCCGATTTTGACGGGGTTGACGCATTGCCGAACGGTATCCGCGGCGTAGAGAACATGCGGGATCTTGTCGATGCGATGCGAAAACGGCGGTGGCCGAAGGATCTGATTGAGCGCATTTGCTTTGGTAATTTTTACAGAATTTTTGCACAGACGCTGGCGCGAAGAAAGTGACTTTTTTTACAAAATGCTGTTGCATTTTGCGGTCAGATGTATTAAAATATTGTAGTATTATGATTCCTTGGAGGTTTAAACATATGAATTTGCAAATTTCTAATAAGGCGAGGGCAATCAGTCCGTCTCCGACTCTGGCAATCGACTCTAAATTTAAGCAGATGAAAAAGCAGGGAATCCCTGTTGTCGGATTCGGCGCCGGCGAGCCTGACTTTAATACGCCGGATCATGTAAAGGCGGCAGGAATTCGTGCAATTGAAAATAACTTTACCCGTTACACGCCGGCGTCCGGTACACTGGAGCTCAAACAGGCGATCTGCGATAAGGTGCTGAGAGACACCGGACTGACTTATACTACGGCAAATGTGATCGTGTGTAACGGCGGTAAGCATGCCCTGACCAATATCTTTATGGCAATCTTAAATCCGGGGGATGAGGTGCTGATTCCGGCGCCGTACTGGGTGAGCTATCCGGAGATGGTAAAGATGGCGGACGGCGTGCCCGTCTATATCGAAACTGCCGAGGAAAATCAGTTTAAATTTACCATGGATCAGTTAGAGGCGGCCTGCACCGATAAGACGAGAGCGTTGGTGCTCAATACCCCCAGCAATCCGACCGGCATGATTTATACCAAAGAGGAAATGGAAAAAATCGGTGCGTTTGCGGTGGAGCATTCCATCTACATCGTTTTTGACGAGATTTACGAAAAGCTGGTCTATGAGGGAGAGCATGTCAACATCGCAACCCTGGGAGACGAGATCAAAAAGCATACCATCATTGTAAACGGTATGGCAAAGACCTATGCCATGACCGGGTGGAGAATCGGATACGCCGTTGCGGAGGTTCCCGTGATTAAGGCGATGAGCAATATCCAGAGTCACGCGACCTCTAACCCGAACTCAATTGCACAGGCAGCATCGGTTGCCGCGCTGAACGGCGACCAATCGGTAATTGATCTGATGAAGGAGGAATATGTACGCCGCCGGGATTATATGGTTGCACGCATTAATGAGATTGATGGGCTGAGCTGTCAGTGTCCGCACGGCGCTTTTTATGTGTTTATGAATGTGAAGGGTGTGCTTGGCAAGGAGCATTACGGAAAGATGATTCATACCGCTAAGGCACTGTGCGAGGACGTGTTAGATCGCGCCCTGGTTGCCATGGTGCCGAGTGAGGGCTTTGGTATCGAAGGCTATGTGCGTCTTTCCTACGCAACCTCGATGGAGGTAATTCGCACCGGGCTTGACCGTCTGGAGGAGTATTTAAAGGGAGAGAGCAAAGAGGTTGTTTATTCCGATAACACGCTGGACTAGCTAGAGAATGTCGCAATATTTTGCCGAAAACAACATGAGATTGGCGAAAAATTTCATTGCCGCGCCGCCGTGGCGACGACTGCCACCGGCAGTCGTCCATCGCTGACCGAGGCGAGAGCCGAGACGGCAATGGCTAAGCAGGGGACGGCGATCAAATCAAAATGAAATTTTTCGCAAATTAGGATTCCGCCGTTTTGGGAGGAATCGAATTTAAAGATTGCAGGGAAGCGAAAATAGGAAAACGTAAGGAGAGACAAGATGCAAAAGGATGTTTACGAAAGCCCGTTAAATTCCCGTTATGCCAGCAAGGAGATGAAGTATATCTTCTCGCCGGATAAGAAGTTTAAGACCTGGCGAAAGCTTTGGGTTGCCCTGGCAGAATCGGAGATGGAGCTGGGGCTTAAAATCACGCCGGAACAGGTGCAGGAACTGAAAGACCATGTGGACGACATTAACTATGCCGTTGCTAAGGAGCGGGAAAAGATCGTTCGGCATGACGTAATGGCACATGTGTACGCGTACGGAACCCAGTGCCCGTCCGCAAAGGGGATCATTCACCTTGGCGCGACCTCCTGTTATGTGGGCGACAATACGGATATCATCATCATGTATGAGGGGCTGCGGCTGATCCGCAGCAAGCTGATCCGTGTGATTTCGTATCTTCGTGATTTTGCGCTGGAGTATAAGGCAATGCCGACCCTTGGGTTTACGCATTTTCAGGCGGCGCAGCTGACGACCGTCGGCAAGCGTGCGTCGCTCTGGCTCTGGGAACTGATGATGGATTTAGAGAACATCGATTTTCAGCTGAGCCGTGCCGCGCTTTTGGGTTCGAAGGGAACCACGGGTACCCAGGCAAGCTTTATGGAGCTTTTTGACGGTGACACGCAAAAGGTGAAAGAACTGGAAAAGAAAATCTGCGAAAAGATGGGCTATCAAAAATATTATCCGGTTTCGGGACAGACGTATTCTCGGAAGTTGGATTATCAGATGCTGTCCGTGCTGAGCGGCGTGGCGCAAAGCGCTTATAAATTTGCCAATGATATTCGTCTGCTGCAGCATTTAAAAGAGATGGAAGAGCCGTTTGAAAAGACGCAGATCGGTTCATCTGCAATGGCGTATAAGCGCAATCCGATGCGGAGCGAGCGGATTTGTTCGCTGGCGCGTTATGTCGTGGTGGACGCCTTAAACCCGGCAATGACAACCTCGACCCAGTGGTTTGAGCGTACGCTGGATGATTCCGCCAATAAGCGTATCAGCGTGGCAGAGGCGTTTTTGACCGTGGACGCCATCCTAAACATCTATATGAATGTGGCAAACGGTCTGGTGGTTTATCCCAAAGTCATCGCGCAGCGCATTCAGTCGGAGCTGCCGTTTATGGCGACCGAAAATATCCTGATGGACGCGGTGAAAAAGGGCGGCGACCGCCAGGAGCTGCATGAGCGGATTCGGACGCATTCGATGGCGGCGGCAAGAGTCGTAAAGGAAGAGGGAAAGCCCAACGACCTGATCGATCGCATTGTTGCCGACTTGTCGTTTGGTCTTACCAAGGCTGAGGTAGAAAAAATCCTAAAGCCGGAGAACTTTATCGGCCGCAGCGTGCAGCAGGTAGAGGAATTTATCGCGGAGTATGTGGATCCGGCGATTTGTGATTGTGAGGACGCGGCAGAGGAAGTCGAACTGACCGTTTAGGCTCAGCATGTTTAAAATCAAGTGCGGATAAAGGAGTGATAGGTATGAGAATTGGATTGATCGGCGCCGGAAATATGGCGTCTGCGTTGCTTGGCGGTATGCTGAACGCAAAAATCATACAGCCGGGTGATGCGGTTATCTCTGACATGAATGAAGATAAGCTGAAAACATGGCAGAAAATCGGTGTTAAGGTCACAACTGACAACAAAGAGACGGAGCGGCTGGCCGATATTCTGATTCTGGCGGTAAAGCCCAATGTGATGGAGCGTGTTCTAAATCAGCTTACCGGAGACAAGAATAAAATTTATGTTTCGATTGCCGCCGGCATCACGCTTTCGTATTTGGAAAAGCATCTGGGCGCGGATCAAAAGATCGTGCGCACCATGCCCAATACGCCGGCGCAGGTCGGTTGCGGTATGACGGTGGTTGTGCCGAATGACAATCTTGACGAGACGGAAAAGGAAACGGTTTTGTCCCTGCTGCAAAGCGTGGGAATGACGCTTTGCATGACCGAAAAGGAGTTGGATATTGCGATCGCGCTGCACAGCAGCAGCCCGGCGTATATCTATATGCTGATTGACGCCATGGCAGATGCCGGCGTCCGCTACGGACTCACCAAGGAAAACGCGTTAAAGCTTGCGGCAAAGGCGGTGGAGGGCAGCGCAAAGATGGTGCTGGAGACCGGAATCCACCCGGAGCAGCTTAAAGACAACGTATGCTCGCCGGGCGGGACCACCATTGCGGCGGTGTGCGAATTAGAGCGTACCGGGTTTCGCACCTCGATCCAGTCCGGCATTGACGCGTGTATCCGTCGGAATCGGGAAATGCAGCAATAATTTAAGAAAAAGAATAAGCGCTGACCCAACGGTCGGCGCTTATTTGTGCTCAAAATGCGGTTAGCGGATATAGTTGGTTTTGATTTTTGCCTCGGTCTTGGGCATGGCAACGCCGTTTTCCTTTCCGGCTTCGATGCACTTTAGGATCCACGCCATGTTTCGCCCAAGCTGGCGCATGGTCTGCATGCCCTCTTCATCGCGGCGTACCTCGTCCGGCGTATTGCCGTGCACCATGTTCCAGTAGTTGGAGGAGACAATCGGCATGTTTAAAATCCCAAAATATTTGTTGATCTGATCGTAGGTTGCGCTTGCGCCGCCGCGACGGCAGCTTGCGATACAGGCGGCCGGTTTGAATTGCAGATACTTGCCGCCGGCATAACAGACGCGATCCATCAAAGAGGTGATCGCCCCGGACGCCGCCGCGTAATGCACCGGCGTGCCGACTACAAAGGCGTCGGCGGTTTCGGCCTTTTCGATCACGGTGTTGACGCTGTCATTGGTAAAGACGCAGCGGCTGTTTCCGGCCGCCGCGCAGCCGCCGCAGCCGATGCAGCCCTGGATCGGCTTTGCGCCCACCGATACGATTTCTGTCTCGATGCCGCAGTCGCTCAGCGCCGCCGCAACCTCGGTCAGCGCCGTATCGGTGCAGCCCTTTTCTTTGGGGCTGCCGTTAATCAGTAAAACTTTCATCAAAAAGTCCTCCTTTTTTCTGTCATTTGACGTACGCTTCTTTAAAGTGTATGCCTTATTTTTTCAGTATACCATGCAATTTTCAAAAAAACAAGAACAAAACCGCCGTTTCGTTCCCGTTTTTCGCGATTATAGTACAAAGCGATGTTAGGCGCACGGGAGTCGAAGAGTTTAAACAGAGCAAATTTTTGTAAAATACAAGGCAAAAGCGCAGTGAATACCGACGTATTGACGAGCGTTTTAACGCAGTATTTTCACAAATTTGCCTGCTTAAACCATATTGTGGCAGGCTTCCGTGTGCCTAAGACTTGAAAAATATCCGAAATTGTCGTATAATAATGCTATCAAGCGGTGTGACGGAGGTGTGATACAATGATTTTGCCGATACTTCTTAACAGGACAAAGCTTTTGCCGATCTATGTCGTGGGCATCGGCGGACATGAAAGCCAGGACTCGATCGCCAGACCTTGCGGATTTCAGAGTTATCAGCTCTTATACTGCACGGGCGGCAGCGGAATATTACGGATCGAACAACAGGAATATGTGATTGCCCAGGGCGATGCGTTTTTCTTCCGCCCGGATATTCCGCATGAGTATTTTGCCCAAAGCGAGCCGTGGAGCGTGCGCTGGGTGGTCTTTCACGGCAGCGCGGTAGAGGATATTATTACCTATCTCGGCTTTGGCAACAGTGAGGTCTTTCATATTCACGATTTAAACAGTTTTGACGTCCAGGTCAGCGCCATGTCGGATATGTACTGGTGCGAGGATCCGGACAAGGAAATCAAGACGTCCATGCTGATGTATAAGCTTTTGATTAAAATGGGAGAATGCCGCAACGACACCGCAAAGCCGAGCGGCATGTCAAAAAACGAAAAGTACCAAAAGCTGCGGCCGGTGATCGAAACGCTGAAGATGCGATACAAGGAGGATCTTAGTCTGCGCGACCTTGCCGAAGTGATCGGGGTCACCAACAACCACCTGTGCCGCCTGTTTCAGCAGGTCTATGACACCACGCCGATCAAGTATTTGACCCATCTTCGGCTGAACATGGCAAAATACTATCTTTGCTCGGCGGACTGTCCTAAGGTACGGGAGGTTGCCGCTGCCGTTGGCTTTAAGGATCCCAGCTATTTTTGCGCCGTCTTTAAAAAGGCGGAAGGCATGACGCCGGAGGAGTTTCGGCGAATCAACGCATTTTAAAAGGCAGTGCAAAAGAACTTGCACTGCCTGAGATAGCATCAAAAGTCAGTTTTCTGCAAGATATTGCCTTAAATAAATTGCCCACAAAGCCAGCGTCACATCTGCCTGCGCAATGGCTCGGTTTGACAAAAACCGTCAAACCATCGCCTAGGCTTTGGCGCTGCTCCTTTTTCCCAAAAATCAAGTAAGATTTTTGGGAGACCCTATATATGCTTTCCAAGCCGCAGCGGCAATGTCGCAATATCTTGCCGAAAACGGCGTGAAATCGGCGAAAAATTTCATTGCCGCGCCGCCGTGGCAATGACTGCCGGTGGCAGTCGTCCATCGCTGACCGAGGCGAGAGCCGAGACGGCATGGCTAAGCAGGGGACGGCGATTAGATCAAAATGAAATTTTTCGCAGAATAGAGTTTATCGACATGCTCAGACGGTATATATTTTTGCACTGCCTGAGATAAATTCATTTTTTTCAAATGACAAGGCCGCCGTTGGGGCTGAGCACCTGGCCGGTAAAAAAGCTGTCCTCTTTGCATAAAAACAAAATCGTTTCCGCGACGTCCTCCGGCGTGCCAAGCCGGCCGAGCGGCGTGTCGCTGCACAGCTGCTCCAACGTTTCGGCGGTGAGCGATTGGTTCATCTCGGTATCAATGACGCCCGGCGCCACACAGTTGACACGGACGCCGGAGGGGCCGACCTCTTTCGCCAGCGCCTTGGTCATGCCGATCAGCCCGGCTTTGGCAGCGGAATAGGCGACCTCGCACGCTGCGCCGGTCAATCCCCAGATGGAGGAAACATTCACGATAGCGCCCGACTTTTGGTGGATCATGTGCGGCAGGGCACGGCGAATGCAGTAAAACGCGCCGGATAACGTGACCGCGAGCATGCGCTGCCATTCCTCGTCCGTGAGGGCGTCAAAAAACTGAAATTGCGAAAACCCGGCGTTGTTTACCAAAACATCGACGCCGGGCATGCTTTGAAACATACGGTCAACGTCCTTGGGGCTTGCGATGTCGCCCTTGATGGCGGTCGCGCCGATTTCTTCACACAGCGTCACGGCATTGACCTCGTCCTTCTGATAATTGATAAACACTCGGTCACCCTGCACCGCAAACAGCCGCGCGGTGGCTGCGCCGATCCCGCGTGAGCCGCCGGTAATCAAAACAGTTCTCATAGAAATCAAATCCTCTCTTTGTTCAGTGTATCACAAATCGGCAAAAAACACAAGACCGAGCCTATGAGTGATAGCGCCTTGCAGGGACAACGCGAAAAATGATGTTTTTTTATTATATGGAAAATGGGGTGATTCCCTTTCAGTGAGGGAAAAATGATTGCAAAAATGCGGTTGGTGTGATACACTGATAGGGTGAAAAGCAAAGACGATAAATCAAAATGTTCCGAAATTACACTGATTAAGGCGAGCTCAGTAAGATAAAAAGGCGGTGGAAGCATGGCGGTAAATTGGACGAAAGAACAGTTAAAGGCGATTACCCTCCGGGGCAGCAACATTTTGGTGGCGGCAGCGGCCGGCAGCGGTAAAACCGCCGTTCTGGTCGAGCGGATTATCCGCATGATCTGCGATGCTGAAAACCCGGTGCCGGTGGATCGGCTTTTGGTGCTGACCTTTACCGAGGCCGCCGCAAGCGAAATGAAACGGAAGATCGCCGCCGCCATTGAAGAACGGCTGGCGGACGACCCGGAAAACCGCCGTCTGCGCGAGCAGAGCATTCTGGTGCATTCTGCTCATATTTCGACTGTACACGCATTTTGTAAAACGATTCTGCAAAACATGATTCATAAAACCAATCTTCCGATTGACTTTACCATGCTCAGCGAGGCGGAAAGCGCCATGCTGCGCAAAGAGGCGCTCGATGAGGTGCTGGAACAATATTATCAGCGGATCGGGAAGAAGGAAGCCTTCCGCACACTGGCGCTGGGCTACGGCGGCACCAAGTCGGACGAGGGACTGCGCAGCGTGGTTTTGCGGCTGCATAGCTATGTGCAGAGCCTGGCGTACCCGGCAAAATGGCTGCACAGGGCGGCTGCGCAATACCAAATCGCCGCAAGGCAGGGTACGATTGATGGCACGATCTGGGAGGAATTACTGCTGTCCTTAGGTCGTGAGCTTGTCACGGACATGCATGACGGCCTTGTTAGAATCGCGGAGATTGTCGAAAACGAGGTGCCGTCCGATCACAAATATTTTGCATATTACAAAAATCTGCTCTCTGATTTCGAGACGGTCTATGCGCCGGTTTTGTCCGGCGCGGCCGGGCTTTCGGCGTTGAAACGGTGCAGAGAGACGTTTGTGATTCCCAGAGCGCCGGTAAAGACCGGGCTGATGGAGGAAACGGTGCAAAAAATCAATGCCACCAAAGAGCAGCTGGTGACCGGGGTACAAAAGGAGCTTGGCGCACTGCTGGACGCCGCAGAGCCGGAGCGGCTGATGCGCGTCTTTTTATGCAAAGATCGGATCATGGCGCTCAAGCAGCTGGTGCGGCAGACGGAACGCCTGTATTTAAAAAAGAAGCGGGAATGCTCCGGGCTGGACTTTGGCGATTTGGAGCATGAGATGCTCCGCCTGCTCTCAGACGCGAAGGGGCGTCCCTCCGCGGCAGCCATGTCGCTCAGAAATCGTTTTGATGAGATTTTGGTGGACGAGTACCAGGATACCAACGATATCCAGGACACTATTTTTACCATGCTGTCCAAAGACAATCGCAACATCTTTATGGTGGGCGATTTAAAGCAGAGCATCTATCGCTTCCGCAACGCCGACCCCGGTATCTTTGCGGAAAAGTACGCGCGATACAGCCGCGGTGACGGCGGCGTGTGTATTCGGCTTTTTAAAAACTTTCGCAGCCGCCGCGAGGTGGTTGACAGTGTCAACAGTATCTTTGCCTCGATCATGACAGAGCAGACCGGCGGTCTTGACTATACCGAAGAGGAATATTTGATTCCCGGCGCGGTATATGAAGAAAACGCCGGCGACTTTACGACCGAGGTTCTGCTCACCGACGCTGACAAGAACCACTACGACCCGGACAGCCCGTATGCGGCCATGGAGATTCCGCGGCTGGAGGCCGTCACGGTGGCAAGGCGAATCCGCAAGATGGTAGACGGCAAGGAGCTTATGGTGACTGACAAGAAAACTAACGCCTTGCGGCCGGTGCGGCTGGGCGATATCACCATTTTAGTGCGCACCAAGACCAATGTGGCAGAGTTTGCGCGTACCCTTGCGGAATATGATATTCCATCGATCAGCGAGGTGGGACAAAAATATTTGGACTCCGTTGAGGTTTTGACGGCGCTGAGCTTTTTAGAGATTATTGACAACCCCAGACAGGATATTCCGCTGCTGGCGGTGCTGCGTTCCCCGATATTTGCCTTTACGCCGGACGAGCTGGCAAAAATCCGGCTCGCGGACGGACGGCGCGGCTGCTTTTATGACGCGCTCTGCGCTGCAAAAGAGGCGGGGGATCCGCGTGTCACCTACTTTTTGGAATGCCTATCCATGCTGCGTGCCATGGCGGTGCGCTGCGGCGTGGACGAGCTGATCTGGAAGATTTGCCACGATCTGCACTACATGGCGCTGGCCGGCGCAATGCCGAACGGCAGGGTGCGGCAGGCGAATTTAAATTTGCTCTATGAGCACGGCGCGGTGTTTGAACAAGGCGCGATGCATGGTCTGTTTCAGTTTATGCTCTACATCGACCAGCTGCGCAGCCAGAATCAGGATATGAAGGCCGCCGCGGCCTATGCGGACGAGGAAAACACGGTTTCAATCATGACGATTCATAAATCCAAGGGGCTGGAATACCCGGTCGTGATTCTCTGCGGTATGGATCGGCAGTTTAATGAGCGTGACACGGCCGCCGCGGTGCTTTGGCATAAAAATTCAGGGATCGCGATGGACTATATTGATGTAAAGCTCAGGATTCGTTATAAGAGCCTTGCCAAGCAAATCACCAAGGAGCAGATGCTCCGCGATTCCAGAGCGGAGGAAATGCGGCTGTTTTATGTCGCATTAACCAGGGCCAAGGAAAAACTGATCCTCTCCGCGCCGGTCGGTACCTTTTACGATGCGTGGAAGAAGGCGATCCCGGCGAACGGACAAAAACCGGCGCCCGGCATTTTGCGTCGCCAAAAAAGCACACGCGACTGGACGCTGACGGCGCTGCTTGCGCACCCGTCCGGCGACATTTTACGGGAGATCGCGGATTGCGCGGCGGTGCGGCCGCCAAAATCGATGCAGGCGGCGTTTTCGATATCGCTTTCCCGGCCGGATGAGGAGGAGATGCCAACGCGGCGCACTGTAGCGGCGGCGGTCGAACAGGCGGAAAAACAGGAGTACGATGCGGCGGCGCTTTCACGGTTTTCGTATGAATATCCGCACGAGGGGCTATGCAAGACCCCGGTTAAGCTATCCATCAGTGAGTTAAAACGCCGCGTGGTGCCGGAGGAGGAATATGTGCCGAATCTGCTGCGCTATACCATGCCTCGCCTTGCGGAGCATATGGAAATCGGCGCGGCAGAGCGAGGCACCATCACGCATTATGTGATGCAGCACCTGGATTTTAAAAAAACCGCGACAGTCGCACAGATTGAGGATCAGTTGCAGGCCATGACGGCGCGCGGACTGCTCTATGAAAATCAGGTGCGCGCGGTTTCGGCGGTGCAGATCTTCCGCTTTTTTGAGAGCAGGCTTGGTAAACGGCTGATTCAGTCAGCGCATGTTGAGCGCGAGTTTGATTTTTATATGCAGGTTCCGGCCGGCACGGTGGAAACGGGGCTGAGCGCCGAGGACGGCAAAGAAATGGTGTTGCTTCAGGGAATCGCGGACTGCTTTTTTTATGAGGATGACGGCGTGGTGCTGATTGACTATAAGACGGACTATATCACAGAGGACGAGGCAAGCGCGAGAGCCGCGTACTATAAGACGCAGATCGCGTACTATGCGGAGGGGTTAGAGAGTGTGCTGGAATGCCCGGTCAAGGAACGATATCTGTACTTTTTAAACTGCGCGCAGGCAGTCGCGATTTAACCTGATAACGGCGATAATAAGGGAGTAAAGGGAAAGGAGAAACGCACAATGAAAGGCTTGATTTTTTCGATTACGGCAGGACAGGGACATAACCAGACGGCAAAGGTCATGGCGGAATGCTTTGAAAACGCCGGTGTGTCCTGCCGCTATATGGATGTGTTTGAATACATCAATCCGCTGCTGTCCGAGTCGGTCTCAAAGCTGTATCTGATGTCGACCAAAACGATGCCGAAGATTTACGGCGGCGGTTATCGTATGTGTGAAAAACGGGAGGCATCCGGCAGTCATTCGCTGCCGAAGATGACAAACACCCTGCTTGCCAGACGGCTTTTAAAGCTGGTACGGAGTGAAAAACCGGATTTTATCATCTGCACGCACGTGTTTGCCGCACTTTTGGTCACGTATCTGACCGAGCATATCGACATGCATATCCGCACCATCGGGATTGTGACGGATTTTACCATTCATCCGTACTGGGAGGACACCTGTCTTGATTATTACGTGACGGCGAGTGAGCTTTTGACCTATCAGGGAACCAAAAAGGGAATCCCAAAGGAAAAGTTTTTGCCGCTGGGGATTCCGATTAACCCCAAGTTTGCGCAGCACCGCAGCCGCGAAGAGGCGTTTTCGCTCCTGCAGATTCCGAACCGAAAAACGGTGCTGGTGATGAGCGGCAGCATGGGCTTTGGCAATGTCTTAGACGAAATCAAGGAACTGGACAGACTGGATTTTGATTTTCAGATTGTCACGGTCTGCGGCAATAACAAAAAGCTGAAAGAGCAGATCGGCCGCCTGTCTATGAAAAAGCCGATCTATAACTACGGCTATATTGATAACGTAGACGTGTTTATGGACGCGGCGGACTGTATCGTGACAAAGCCGGGCGGACTGACTACCAGCGAGGCGCTTGCCAAGGGACTGCCCATGATTATGAATAACCCGGTGCCGGGACAGGAGGATCGCAATGTGGAATTTTTGCTCAACACCGGCGCGGCCATGAAGATCAGCAAGACGTTTCCGCTTGACGACGCGATTTATCATATGTTTACCAACCGGGATCATCTTGCGGCGCTGAAAGAGGGCATCGCCCTGCTGCGAAAACCGAACTCGACCATGGATCTTATGAACTATGTTAAAAATTTAATACAAAAGGATAATAATTCATGATTGTATGGCGCAATCACCTGTGTTATACTGAGGGCAGTGGATCACTCCACTGCCCTTTGTCATGTTGATAAATTATGCTAACATCAGGTTAGCCCCATGTCAGTCCATGATGATATCGCAAAACGCCGCGTCAATCAGCTCCGGCAGACGGCGCGGATCCATCTCGATCTGGGCGCCGCGGCGGCCGCCGCTAAATAGGATGGTTTCCTTATCAAGCGCGCTTTGGTCGACCACGGTGCGAAATTGCTTTTTCATCCCAAGGGGACTGCAGCCGCCGCGGATATAGCCGGTCACGGCGGTGATGTCCTTAACCGGAATCATCTCGACCGATTTTTCGCCTACTGCGGCGGCAGCGCTTTTCAAATCAAGCGCGGCGTTGACCGGAATCATAAAGACGTAGTGGTTTTTGCTCTTGCCCACCGTAACCAGCGTTTTAAAGGTTTTATCAACCGGCTGACCCAGCTTTTCGGCGATGGAGACGCCGTCCATAAAACCGTCACTGTCATACAGGATCTCGCGGTAGTCGATGTGGTGCGTATCTAGAATGCGCATGGCGTTTGTCTTGGGTGCTTTTTTCATCATAAAAACCTCCTTGTCTTTCGGTAGTCTAGCACCGAAACGGCGATTTGTCAAGGGGCGGCGAGATCGTGCACCGCATAAGGAAAAGTGAAAGGACCATACAATCCATAAAATAAAATAAAGGAGCGATACGATGCGAAGTTATGAGGATTTAAACCGGCTGCACCAAAACCGTGAGGCGGCACGCAGCTACTACATTCCGTATGACAGTTTTGAGAGCGCCCTGCGCGGCGTAAGGGAGGAATCTCCCTTTTATCGGCTGCTGAACGGTACCTGGGATTTTTGTTTTTACGAGAGGGACGATGACTACCGGGGCGAGGATCGCTATCCCGATCAGATTCCGGTGCCGTCCTGCTGGGAGTGTCACGGGTACGAAAAGCCCTATTACACCAACGTGAACTATCCGTTTCCGGTGGATCCGCCCTATGTGCCGGACGATAATCCCATGGGCGTGTATCGGTGCACGGTGGAAATCGATGACGCCTGGGCGGCACGCCGCACTTACATTGTCTTTGAGGGGGTCTCGGCGCACCTGTCGCTTTATGTCAACGGTCAGTTTGTGGGCGAGAGCATGGGCTCACACCTGCCGGCGGAATTTGAACTGACCAAGTTTTTAAAGACGGGCAGCAACGAGATCCGCGTTCTGGTGCGCAAGTGGTGCCTGGGAAGTTATCTGGAGGATCAGGATTTCTTCCGTTTTCACGGCATCTTCCGGGACGTTTATCTGCTGTCGCGTGATACCGACCGCATCTGGGATTTGGAGATCAAAGCGGACGATAAGACCATCACTTACAACGGTGAGGGAACCGCAGTGATCTATGACGCAGACGGAAAGGAAGCAGACCTTACCGCGCCGATTTTGTGGAATGCGGAAAAACCGTATCTCTACACCATGGTGGTGCAGCACGGATCGGAATACATTCCGCAAAAGGTCGGGATGCGCACCGTCAGATTTTCCGACAAGAACGAGCTTTTGATAAACGGCGTTCCGATTAAGCTGCGCGGCGTCAACCACCACGACACCCATCCCAAAAACGGCTATTGCGAGACGGACGAGGAATTGCGAAGTGAACTTTTGCTGATGAAGTCGCTCAATATCAACACTGTCCGCACCTCACACTATCCGCCGACGCCGCACTTTTTGGAGCTTTGTGACGAGCTCGGCTTTTATGTAATCGATGAGACGGATATCGAGACGCATGGCTTTGTGCAGCGAAACAGCGGCTACGGCTATGATATCAAGAGTGAGGACTGGATCTGCAACCAGCCGGTATGGAAGGACGCCTATGTCGAGCGCGCGGTCAGAATGGTGGAGCGCGATAAAAATCACGCGTGCGTGATCTTCTGGTCGCTGGGCAACGAAAGCGGCTACGGCCCCAACTTTATCGCCATGGGCGAGTGGATCCAGGCGCGCGATGATTCGCGGTTTGTGCACTACGAGGGCGAAAACGCTTATCTGATCTTTAACAACGGTGAAAACCGTGACCTGAACTTAAAACGGGTATCGCCGATGCGCAGCTATATGTATCCGCCGGTCACGGACGTGACAAAGTGGGGCGAGGAAGAGACCGAGCCGGTCTTTTTATGCGAATACAGTCATGCGATGGGCAACGGCCCCGGCGATGTGATGGATTATTGGAAAGAGATCTACAGGTACCCGAACCTGATCGGCGGCTGCATCTGGGAATGGGCGGATCACGTGGCCGAGACGGACGGCGTGTACCGCTACGGCGGCGACTTTGGCGAGATGACGGACGACGGCAACTTCTGCTGTGACGGTCTGGTGTTTGCCGACCGCACCTTAAAGGCCGGCAGCCTGGAGGAAAAATGCGCTTACCAGCCGATGTGGAGCCGCATGGAGGACGGAAAGCTGTATGTAAAAAATCAGCATGACTTTACCGATCTGAATGAGTACACCCTTTTCTGGAACGTGGAGACGGACGGCAAGGTGACCGACCGCGGCAGCTGCACGGTAGACGCTGCGCCGCACTGCGAAAAGGAGATTTCGCTGCTGTATACGCTGCCGGCGTCCTGCGCCC
Source organism: uncultured Clostridia bacterium (assembly GCA_934454115.1). GTDB lineage: Bacteria > Bacillota > Clostridia > Monoglobales > Monoglobaceae > Ructibacterium. Next base: position 297,162 of record CAKSFQ010000001.1, on the reverse strand, counting down.
TTGGATGTTATTTAAACCTTAGCCTGATGCGCGGCGATGTCGAGGCTGCGGTTTGCCAGCACGCGCTTGATGTGCCGGTGAAAAAGGAAGAAAAATGCACAAGCGCCGACAATGTCAGAATTTATGAAGAGGACGGACAGATTATCGTGCAGGGCGCCCATTTTCAGCACCGCTTTGACAAGCGGCACGGTTGCCTGACCGATATTGACGGGCGGCTCGCCGCGCCGACCGAGATTTCGGCATGGAGAGCGCCGACCGATAACGACCGCAAAATCAAAAAGATGTGGGGATACTTAGACGGCGACAATTTCTCAGGCGAGAATCTGAACCGCACCTTCCGCAAGGTCTATGACTGCCGCATTGAAGAAAATCGGATCGAAGTGGACGGCGCCGTGTCCGGCGTTGCCAGAAAGCCGTTTTTGCACGACCGCACGGTATACACCTTCTATGACGACGGCGGCATTGGCGTACAGTTTTACGGCAAGATCAAGGAGGAGTCGGTCTGGTTGCCGCGGTTGGGCTTTGTGTTCCATGTTCCGGGTGAGGATCTCTCGTTCCGCTACTTTGGCATGGGCCCGGGTGAGACGTACTGTGACATGCACCACTTTGCAAAGATGGGGTATTATGAGAGCACGGCAAAGGGCGAATACGTTCCCTATGTGGTGCCGCAGGAGCACGGCAATCACTATCAGACCAAGCTTTTGCGTCTGGCAAACGGCCTGACCTTTACGGCGGACGATACGTTTGAAATCAATGTTTCGGCCTATGACGATCAGACGCTGACCGAGGCAATGCACACCGATGAACTGCGCTCCGGCAAGGATATCCGGGTGCGGATTGACTATAAGGTTTCCGGGATTGGGTCGAACAGCTGCGGCCCGGAATTGATCGAACGGTATCGGCTCTCCGAAAAGGAGATTCGTTACGGCTTCCGCATTGATCTGGCATAAAAAACAAAATTTTGGTAAGACTATCACTATAAGTGGTAGTCTTACCGTGTAAAAAAGTTTATGACGCGAAAAATTTCATTTTGATTTGATCGCCGTCCCCTGCTTAGCCATGCCGTCTCGGCTCTCTCGGTCAGCAATGGACGACTGCCACCGGCAGTCATCGCCACGGCGGCACGGCAATGAAATTTTTCGCCGATTCCATGTTGTTTTCGGCAAGATATTGCGACATTGCCGCTGCGGCTTGGAAAGCGAAATATGGGCTTTGGGCAATTCATTCAAAGCAATATCTTGCTGAAAACTGGCTATCACCGTAGGTAGGGTGGTAGTCTTATTTTTTTGGAGGAAGCATGAAAAAGTATCGGACGCATATCATCATCGGGCTGATCAGCGGTGTGCTGAACGGGTTGTTCGGCGCCGGCGGCGGCAGTGTGGTTGTGCCGGCGATGGAACAGTTTTTAAAAATGGACGAAAAAAAGTCGCATGCGACCGCAATCGCCGTGATTCTGGTCTTATCGCTGGTGAGTATGGTGTTTTATCTGATCCGGGGCTATTTTGATTTCGGACTCTGGAAAACAGTGACTGTCGGCGGTGTGGTCGGCGGCTTTGCCGGGGCAAAGCTGCTCGGCAGGATCCCCAAGCACTGGCTGAAAATCCTGTTCGGCGCGGTGATTATGGTGACGGCGGTCAAAATGATTTTTTAGCGCGGCCGCGCAGGCACTCGAGACAAAAAAGATAACATTTTTTTCGGTTAAAGAGAAAAAGTGAGGGAGAGAGAAGATGCTGCAGATCTTGGTCGGGTTTTTCAGCGGTATCATCAGCGGTATGGGAATCGGCGGCGGCGCGATCTTGATCCCGGCGCTGATTTTTTTGGAAGGAACGCCGCAGCATGTCGCGCAGGGGATCAATTTAATCTATTTCTTACCGACCGCGGTGGTTTCGCTGATTGTGCATATCAAAAATAAGAATGTCGAGCTGAAAACCGCCATCGTGATTGCGGCAAGCGGCATGATCGGCGCGCTGGGCGGCGCCTGGCTTGCTACCGTGATTTCGGGCGGTTTGCTGCGGAAAATGTTTGGCGTGTTTTTGTTTTTGATCGGCGTCTTTGAAGTGGTAAAAGGGATAAAAATTTTTCGTAAAAAAAGAAAATAAAATTAAATCGGCAAAAAATTTCATTTTGATTTGATCGCCGTTCCCTGCTTAGCCTATGCCCACCGCGGCGGTGCGGCAATGAAATTTTTCGCCGATTTCACGCCGTTTTCGGCAAGATATTGTGTCGTTGCCCAGGCGGGCGCGGCGGAAAACATAGGGTCTCCCAAAAATCTTACTTGATTTTTGGGAAAAAGGAGCAGCGCCGAAGCCTAGGCGATGGTTTGACGGTTTTTGTCAAATCGAGCCACTGCGCAGGCAGATGTGACGCGGGCGTTGGGCTATCAATTCAAAGCAATGTCTTGCCGAAAACCGACTTTTTTGACAGGCTGAATAAAAAAGGGAAGTTCCACCGGAACTTCCCTTTTAGCGTCTAAATCAGCCTTATTTACCCATCATCTTTGCAACTTCGTCTGCAAAGTTTTCTTCCTTCTTTTCAAGACCTTCGCCGGTCTCAAAACGAACAAAGCTCTTTAAGGTAACGGCGCTGCCAATCTTCTTGGAAACGGCATCAAGATACTGTGCAACCGTCTCTTTGTGCTCAGCCTTGACATATTCCTGACCGAGCAGGCAGATTTCCTTTAATTCCTTATTCAGGCGGCCGAAAATCATCTTTTCAATAATATTGTCGGGCTTGGATGCGTTCTTCGGATCGTTCTTCAGCTGTGCGATCAGAATCTGCTTTTCGTGCTCCTTATATTCCTCCGAAACGTCCGCATCAGAGAGATACTTGGGGTTCAGCGCTGCGATCTGCATTGCCACGTTGCGGAGGCATTCCTGTACCTCGTCGGTGTTCGGCGCCTCGGCGTCAATCAAAACGCCGATCTTGCCGGCTGCGTGAATGTAGTCGGTCATTGCGCCGCTGCTCTCGATTCTGACAAAACGGCGGATATTCATGTTCTCGCCGATGGTTGCGATCTTTTCGGTCAGCGCTTCGCCAACGGTCTGAGTGTCGTTTAGCTTTAATTCCTTTAAAGCGTCAACGTCTGCCGGGTTCTGTGCGGCGATCACTTCCGCTACGGCCTGTACAAAGTTTTGGAAGTCTACGTTCTTTGCCACGAAGTCAGTCTCGGAGTTTACCTCAACCAAAACACCAACGTTGCCGCTGATATAGGACTTTACAATACCTTCGGCTGCAATTCTGCCGGCCTTTTTTGCAGCGGTAGCCAGACCCTTTTCTCTCAAAAATTCAACGGCCTTGTCCATGTCGCCGTCGGTCTCGGTCAGCGCCTTTTTGCAGTCCATCATACCGCAGTTTGTCATCTCTCTCAGCTTTTTCACATCTTGTGCTGTAAATGCCATGATACATCTCTTCCTTTCTGTTGATTTACAAAACGAGGCTGATTACTCGTCTAACATATCCAGTGTAACGTCTGCGTCCTTTTCCTCAGCTTCCGGTGCGTTCTGCTCGCCCTGCTTGCCCTCTAAAACGGCGTTGCCGATGGTCGATACAATCAGCTTTACGGCACGGATTGCGTCGTCGTTGCCGGGGATCGGGTAGTCGGCCTCTTCCGGGTCACAGTTGGTATCTACGATCGCGATAACCGGAATACCCAGCTTGTGTGCCTCTGCGATAGCGTTCTTCTCTTTTCTCGGATCTACGACAAAGAGTGCAGAGGGAAGATCGCGCATTTCCTTAATGCCGCCCAGGAACTTTTCCAGACGCTCATGCTCTAAGTTTAACTTGATAACCTCTTTCTTCGGAAGAAGAGCCATGGTACCGTCCTCAGCCATCTTTTCCAGCTGATACAGACGTTCGATTCTCTTCTTGATGGTCTTAAAGTTGGTCAGCATACCGCCCAGCCATCTTGCATTGACAAAGTACATGCCGGTACGCTCAGCCTCTTCGCGGATAGCGTCCTGCGCCTGCTTTTTGGTGCCGACAAACAGTAAGCTGCCGCCATCTGCCGCGATGTCGCGGACAAAGTAGTACGCCTCTTCAATCTTTTTCACGGTCTTTTGCAGATCAATGATGTAGATCCCGTTTCTCTCCGTGAAAATGTACTCCGCCATTTTCGGGTTCCAACGGCGGGTCTGGTGTCCGAAGTGAACACCGGCTTCCAGCAACTGCTTCATTTGAATAACTCCCATGATTTAACACCTCCATAGTTTTTTCCTCCGTCCCGGTCTGCAAGGCAGCGGGCAAAGCCCGAAAATACGCCTGTGCGATCCTGAAACCGTCATGGGTGTGCGGCACTTTTCGGATCCTCGCGGAACGTGTGTATTGTTTGCGTCGTTTCAAACGCCATAATAGTATATCATAACCAAATGCTGCATGCAAGCATTTTTTTCAATTTTCTTAAAAAAAATCAATGAAATTTGGAGAAAGGAGGGATGCGTTTTCGTGCATCCTTTCCATAGCGTGCGGTTTGACAAAACGCGGCCGCTATGGTACAATGCCAGATAAGAAAACTTTCATCTGTATTATATGTGATTTGGAAGGACGCTAAGGAGGACATCAAAAAATGCAACTTGTAATGGATTGTTTGGATCGTAATGCGGCGGGGCATCTTACCATCGGCGGCTGCGATCTGACCGCGATTGCCGGGGAATTTCACACGCCGGCATACGTGATGGATGAAAATAAAATCCGCGAAAACTGCCGCGTGTACCGGCATGCCATGGACGAATATTACGGCGGAAACGGTCTGGCGCTTTACGCCAGCAAGGCGCTGTCCTGCAAGGCGATCTACCGGATTGTCCTTGAAGAGGGAATGGGCGTTGACGTGGTTTCCGGCGGTGAGTTATATACCGCGCTGAGCGCAGGCTTCCCGGCGGAGAAGATTTACTTTCACGGGAATAATAAGACGGAGGATGAAATCGCGATGGCGATCGACCGTGGCGTCGGACGCATTGTGGTGGATAATATTTTTGAGCTGGAAACGCTGAACCGGATGGCCGGCGAGAAGAACCGGAACATGAAGATCCTGTTTCGGATCAAGCCGGGCATTGACGCCCACACGCACAGCTTTGTGCAGACCGGCCAGATCGACTCAAAATTCGGCGTCGCGCTGGAGACCGGCGAGGCGGAGGAGATTCTGCGCCGCGCACAGCAGATGGAGCATGTGACAGCGGTCGGCGTGCATTGCCATATCGGCTCCCAGATTTTCGAGCTGGAGCCGTTCCGCCTTGCGGCAAAGACGATGATGGGACTGATCGGCATGATGCATGAAAAGTACGGTATGGCGCTGAGCGAGTTAAACCTCGGCGGCGGCTACGGCATCAAGTATGTAAACGGCGATATGCCGATTGACTATGACAAATATATCGAGGCGGTGGCAAAGGTAGTGCGCGACGAGAGCGCGCGCCTTGGCGTTAAGGAACCGTATCTTGTGATGGAGCCGGGGCGTTCGATTGTGGCGTCTGCCGGACTGACCCTCTACACCGTGGGCGCCGTAAAGGAAATCCCCGATATCCGCACCTATGTGTCGGTGGATGGCGGCATGGGCGATAATCCGCGGCATATCATGTACGGCGCGGAATATCAGGCGGTTCTGCCGGAAAGGCCGGACGAGAAGCCTGAAATGGTGGTAACCGTAGCCGGAAAATGCTGCGAATCGGGCGATATCCTGGTGCGCGACGCAAAGCTCCCCAAAGTGGAGCCCGGCGATCTTTTGGCTGTGCTGGCGACCGGCGCGTATAACTACTCGATGGCAAGCAATTATAATCGGATTCCGCGTCCACCCATTGTGATGGTGCGTGACGGCAAGGCAACGCTCGCCGTGCGCCGCGAACGGTATGAGGATTTGGTTGCCTGCGACCTGTAAGGCTGAAAGAAAGGAGAGTATCGGTATATTGGCGTCTTTTGCGCGTTATATCATACGAGGATTTTTATGCTTTTTTCTCTGCTGCGCAACGGAAGTCTCTCCGTTGCGGAAAAGCTGCTCTATATTTTAGTGATTGCGTTTTGCGTACTGCTTTCGCTTTCGGTGCATGAGCTTTGTCATGGGCTGGCCGCCTATCTGATGGGGGATAAAACCGCCAAAAATTCCGGCAGGCTGTCGCTCAATCCCATGCACCATTTAGACCCAATCGGTGCGGTCTGTCTGTTTTTGTTCGGCTTTGGCTGGGCAAGACCGGTGCCTGTGAATCCGTGGAACTTTAAACACAAAAAGGGCGGTATGGCGCTGACCGCGCTGGGCGGCCCGATTGCTAACTTTCTCTTGGCGTTTGTGGCGCAGATCGGCGTGGCGCTACTTGGCGGCATGCGTTTTGCCTCGGAGAATATGGCATATCAGGCGGCATCGGTGGGCTATATGATTTGCTACTACCTGGCGCAGGTGAATCTGGGACTCGGACTGTTTAACCTGATCCCGATTCCGCCGCTGGACGGCTCTAAGGTGCTGAGCGCGATTCTGCCGCAGCGGCTCTACTTTAAGCTGATGGAATATGAGCGCTACGGCTTTATTGTACTGCTGATTCTCATCAACCTGCCCATGTTTAACAGTTTGCTTTATTTTTGCGAATCGGCGATGCTTGGTTGGTATCAGAGCATCATCGGATTATTTCGTCACTAAGAAAACAGGGTGTGGGTATGGAACAGCTGAATTTTAAACTGGAGCATTTTGAGGGGCCGCTGGATTTGCTGCTGACCCTGATCCGAAAGAATAAGGTGAGTATCTACGATATTCCAATTTCGGTGATTTTGGATCAGTATCTTGCGGTCATGCAGGAGATGCGGGAGATGGACCTGGAGGTTTCCAGTGAGTTTTTGGTGTTGGCGGCGACACTGCTCCAGATTAAGTCGAGGATGCTGCTGCCAAAGACCGAGGAAGAAAATGAGGAAGAGGGTGATCCCAGGGAAGAGCTGGTTCGCCGTCTTTTGGAATATCAAAAAATCAAGGAGGCGGCCGCGTATTTAGCGCCGCGGCAGCATATCGGCGCATCCATGTTTTTTAGGACACCGGATGTGATCGAACGCCCGCCTGCCGAGTGGAACCTATCGAGTATGACAAAGGAGAATCTTTATGCCGCCTATCAGCGTGCCTTTTTGCGCTTGGAGCGCAAGCAGCCGCCGCCAAAGCAGTCCTTTGCCGGGATTGTCGGTCATGAGAAGGTTTCGCTGCGGCAAAAGGCTTCCGTCATCTGGAAACGGCTGGTACAAAAGGGCAAGATGAAATTTTTGGAACTGTTTTCCGGCGTGAAGAGCAGGCCGGAGGCGGTGGCATCCTTTTTGGCTGTGCTGGAGCTGATTAAGATGAAGAAAATCAGAATCGAATACGGCGAGGATCAAAGTATCAAAAATCCGCGCGTTTATCGCACCGACGATGCGGAAACGGTGGATTTAACCGGGATTGAGGACTGAGCCTCCGGTATTTTAACACAAAGGAAACGGATAGTATGGAAATCAGAGAGATACAGGCCATTTTAGAGAGTGTGCTGTTTGCGGCAGGGGACGCGGTTGAGCTGGAACGACTGGCGGATATTGTCGATGTGGACAAGCGTTCGCTGCGTGAGATACTCAAAAAAATGATGGACGAGTATAACTATGAACGCCGCGGCATCCACGTGATTCAGTTAGAGGACTCGTATCAGATGTGCACCAGGGGCGAGTACAGCGAGTACGTCTCCATGCTGGCAGAGCCGCGAAGAAAGCAGAGCTTATCCGGCGCGGCAATTGAGGTCTTGGCGATCGTTGCTTATCATCAGCCGGTGACGCGCAGCGCGATGGAAAATATCCGCGGCGTCAACTGTGATTATGTGGCGAATCGGCTGATGGAACGCGGCCTGATTGAGGAAGTCGGACGGCTGGACGCACCGGGGCGGCCGTTGCTTTTCGGAACGACACAGGAGTTTTTGCGTTGCTTTGGCATTGCATCGCTCAGCGAGCTGCCGGATTACGATGCGTTTGGAAATTCCGAGGAGGCAATGCAGCTGAAAATGGAGCTTGCGCCGCAGCAGCTTGCCATGGACGCGGAGACAGAACATTTGGAGCATGCGTTCCCGGCGGCCGCGGCATCGGCGAAAGATACGGACGGCGGCGTTTTACAGTACAAAACCCAAGGCGATACCAAAGACGATGCAAAGTCTGATACAACGGAGGAAGCCTTAGACGATGCGCACGGCGGCGAAGATTTCGACGATACGGACGATGGCGAAACAGGCAGCCGGGAAGTGGCGGCGCAGGAGACACCCCGGGGAGACGATGCCTGACAAAGCGGAGTGCGAGGGAGGTTGACATAAGATAGGTGGAACCCTTCGCCCTATATGAGAAGAGAGGGGGGGGAACCCGATGCGTGATGTGCTGATGATCCTGATGCTGCTGCTTGCAGCGGTTGTTCTGACGGCAGCGGCGCTGCTTTGGCATCGGTGGACGGTCTACATTATGCTTTCAAACAAAACCGTTTCGCTTGCGGTTTCTCTGTTTGGCGGGCGCAAAAGGGTCTTTTACCGCGATTTTTCCGCACCGAAAAAAAAGCCGGAGGAGCCGCCGAAGAACGGGGAACCGCCGGAGGGAAAAAAGAGAATACAGAAGAAGGCCAAAGTGCGAAAGCCCCTGTTTTTTGAGGAAAAAAAGCGGATTTATGATAAGGAGAACGGCGGATTTCAGATAGACGGATTTTGTGCGGTAGTACAGGAATACATCGGTTATTTCAAAAAGGGGAAGGAAATGCTGCGCCGCTTTTTGAATGACACACGGCATAAAATTTCTATTTTGTCGCTCTCTGTTTCGCTGGATTTCGGCGCCGGGAACCCGGCGTATACCGGGATGCTCTACGGCGGAATCTGGTCGGCGGTTGGGACGGGATATCCGCTGCTTTGCCGCTATTTTGTGATGGACTATCCCAAGCTGTTTTTAACCCCCGATTATGACAGGGCACGGTTAGATTTTGAAATAAAAGGTATAATAAGAGTAAGGCCGGCTCAGATTTTTCACGCGGCAATCAAGCAGGCCACACGGCTGGCAGTTACTTATTGTTATAAACAATTCAAAGAAGGAAGTGGAAATCATGACTGAAAACAAGCACCCGATGGAAGGAATTATGTTTACGGCGCTGCAGGGCTTAAAAGAAATGATTGACGTCAATACGATTGTCGGCGATGCGATTACGACATCCGATGGCACGGTGATTATTCCGATTTCAAAGGTTGCCATTGGCTTTGGCGTTGGCGGTTCGGAATTTGAGACGGTAAAAAAGAATGCCCGTGTGGATGAAAACGGCGCGCCGAAGAACCTGTTTGGCGGCGGCACCGGCGGCGGTATCTCACTGACCCCGGAGGGATTTTTGGTGGTTGGCGGCGGAAAAATTCGGATGATTTCTGTCACGCCGCAAAACAGCGTCTATGACAGACTGATGGATCTGGCACCGGAGGCGATCGACAAGGTGTCGGAGCTTTTGGGCAAGAAGAAAAAGGTGGAGGTTACGGCAGAGGATCTGGATGAAGAAGATTTTTCTGCCCAAAACCCGGACGCATAACGAAGTGAGGGGGTCTGCGTTTGCAGACCCCCTCGTTTTCTATTTTTCGTAGGAAACCAAAAGCGGCTGCAGCTGTTTTCCCATAAGCGCTGCCGCGACCGTATCGGGAATCAGCGAAAAATGCGCCACCAGGGAAGTTTCCTTTTCGATGCAGCTGTCCTGTCCGAACGGAACCAGATAAATATGCTTGCGTGCAAGCAGCGTGCCGATGTTTTTGGCGTTTGCGCCCAGGCCGTCATTGGTCGATACTGCGATGACGACCGGGCGGTTGTTGCGAAGATGCGACTTTGCGGCCAGGGTCACCGTACTGTCCGCAATCCCTGTGGCAAGCTTTGCAATTGTGTTGCCGGTACAGGGCGCAATCAGTAAAAGATCCAGCTTCTTCTTCGGACCGATGGGTTCCGCATCGGGAATTGCTGTGATGACCGTCTCGCCGGTGATTGATTCGATGGTATGAATCATTTGTTCGGCTGTGCCGAACCGTGTGTCGGTGACTGCGGTCTTTTCCGACAGAATCGGAATTACGCGGTAGCCGAGATGTACCAGATGTTCGATTTGGGGCAGCGCCTTCTGAAAGGTGCAGTAGGAGCCGGTCAGGGCAAAGCCGATCGTTTTGCCGTTTTGCATAGTGTTACACCCCCAGTTCTTCTAAGATATTTGAGATGGTGTCCTTGATGATGTCGCCTGCGGTCTGCGGCGCAACCTTGCCCGGCAGCGAGAGGGCCCAGATGACGTTGATTCCCAGCTTTTGTGCCGTCTCAAAATCAACGCCGCCCGGCGCAGACGCAAGATCAATAATCAAGCAGGAATCCGAGAGCAGCGATAATAGTTTGAAATCCAAAACCAAGTGGGGCACGGTATTAAAAATCAGATCATAGTCCGCGATGCAGCCCGGCAGATCAGCATAGGTCAGCGCACGGTATCCGTGATAACCGATCCAGGCAAGATCCGCCCTTTTGCGCGCTGCCACGCTCACCTTAGCGCCGAGAGCGCCGAGCGTGTGCGAGAGCATCTTGCCGATTCTGCCATGGCCAAGGATTAGGCAGCGGCTTTGGTGAATGGTATACGGCGTCTCCGCCATGGCGATCTCGATCGCGCCCTCCACGGTGGGAATACTGTTTTGAACCGCCAGCTCTTCGCGCTGCATATAGTCGATCAGATGGACGTTATAGAGCGCGGCAAGCGTTTTGAGCGGATCGTCCGCACGGCCGGCAAAGAGCAGCTGATCCTTTGCCATTTTGCGCAGACAGTCGCCAATGTAGATTTTATCTGCCGAAAAGGCGGTTTTTACGGTCTCGCCATCCCCGGTATAGGGGAGCGGAAGCACCACGATGTCGGCGCCGCCGATACACGTATCCAGGCTGTCGCAGGCAAAAACCGAAACGCCGGCAGGATAGGACGCCGCCTCCAGGCCAAAGGTGCGCACCGGATAACCCTCTTTTGCGAAACGGGAGATCACCCGTATTTGTCTTAAGTCTCCGCCGATAAATGCAAAAGTCAAAAATTGATTCAATGGAAACACCTCTGTACTTACAGTCTATGAAAAATGACGGATTTGGTGCAGTCGCGGCGAATGTAAATAATTTGTAAATTGGCGGCGGATTGTGCGATTCTTTCTTGATTATTTTTCTGCGGTGTGGTAAAATAAATAAATATATTGATGTAATTTTTGCGGGGGACGTTTTGCGGCGTACCGCGGAGTGTTTCGGAAACAAATACGGGGTGATTTCTAATGGACAAACAAGCAAAAGAGGCCAGAGCTATGGTGAAGAATATGCCGCTTAAAGAGAAGATTGCGCATATCTGGCTTTATGATAAGTGGTGGATTATCAGCATTACGGTCGTGCTGCTTTTGATTTTCGGCACAGTGTATGAGGTGATGACGCGGCCGACCTATGATCTGGAGATCGGCTTTTATTCGGAAAAGTATTTCAGTGACGAGACCATCGCCGCAATGGAGGAGGCGATCGCCCCGTATGTTTCGGATGCGGACGGCGACGGAGAAAAAACGGTTAAGATCTATAACATCAGTCTGTCCGCGATGGGCGGTCAAAATTCCGGCGAGGCCGCGATGGCAATCCAGACCAAGTTTATGGCGGAGCTCTCGACCGGCGCATATCCGGTGTTCTTCTTTGACGACTATTTTTGTGAGATGATGGAGGGCGAAAATTACCGCGATACCATGGAGTCCATGCGTAGTCTGCGCGACTTGCCGCAGTTTGACGCGGCGCTTTCGCAAAACGGCGATGCGGCGGTCTACTGGGGAACCCGTGCGCTTTATGAAAGCGAAAAGGACAAGAAAGAGCGGGTTTTAGAGCATGAACGCGCGGTGGCGCTGGAGCAAGCCGTCTTTGGCGGATTGGCGGCGGATTCTGCCGCGCAGACGGACTCTGCCGCACAGGAAGATTCTGCGGAATAAGCGTGTTTCTGTGCCTTACGGGTATCAGGTGCAATGGATTGATGCTTTTGTAGGATATCACGGAATTTGACGGAGGTTAAAACGATGAAAAGAGCTTTTATGCAACTGTGGAATCGTTATTGTGAGCTGATCCTATACTGCGTGTTCGGCGGTCTGACCTTTTTGGTGGACACCGGGTTGTTCTTTGTGTTTTCCCTGTTTTTGCCGCTGGATCATAATGCGTATCTGATGCACGGCTGCAGCGTGATCTCGACCTTAGCTGCCATTACGTTTGCCTATATCACCAACCGAAAATTTGTCTTTCAAAGTAAGGTGCACGGCTTTTCTGCGATACTTATAGAGATGGGCTCGTTTTATCTGGCACGGGTGGTTACCATGATTCTGGCGGAAGTCCTGCTCCAGATCACTGTGATCGGCGCAGGACTTCCGGCACGCTGGATGAAGCTCTTGGTGAACCTGATTGTGATCGCGCTGAACTATATCTTCAGCAAGCTATGGATTTTTAAAAAGCCGAAAAAACAGCCCTAAAGGGTAATGAACATCGGATTGGAGGAAAATGGCATGAAAAAACTGATCGTGTTTGATTTGGACGGTACGCTGGTGGACTCGATCGGGGATATTGCCGACGCCGTGAACCGCTCCCTGGCGCAGCTGGGGATTATGCCGCACCCCAAGGCTTCCTATTATAAAATGGTTGGCGACGGAATGGAGATGCTCTGCCGCCGTGCGCTTGGCAATGAGAACGCGGCGCAGCTGACGCAGCTGGTCGCTCTGTATCGGGCGGATTACTTAAAAAACTGCTGCGAAAAGACCAAACCCTATCCCGGTATTTTGGAGCTGCTGACCGAAATAAAGGAAAAAGGAATGATGACGGCGATTATCTCCAACAAGCCGCAGGAGCAAACGCAGCGTGTCGTGACAGAAATTTTGGGCGCAGCAAGGTTTGACCGCGTTTTCGGGAAGCGGGAGGAATACCCAAAGAAGCCGGATCCTGCGGTGTTTTTTGCGCTGTTGAAGGATATCGGCGTTTGCAGAGAGGATACACTCTACGTCGGCGATTCCGATGTGGATATTATGTTTGGACGCCGTGCCGGCGTGGACACTGTTGGCGTTTCCTGGGGGTTTCGGGGCGCGGCGGAGCTGATTGCCGCCGAGGCGACCTGTGTAGTCGATGACGCAGCGGCGCTGCAGCGTGAGATTTTTCGTTAAAAAGGTTTGACAGGGCACGCAATCTGTTATACAATAGGACAAAGAAAAAAAGAACGGAACGTTTGCCGTATCAGCGGCAGAGGAGGGGTTTCATGCGGGTTTTGATGACAACCATGCAACTGGATATCGGCGGCGCGGAGACGCATATCGTAGAGCTTTCCAAGGCGCTCTCGCGCCGCGGTGTAGAGGTCATTGTTGCCTCCAACGGCGGCGCCTATGAGACAGAGCTTAAGGAGGCGGGGATTCGCCATATCAAGGTTCCCTTTCACAGTAAAAACCCGCTCTGCATGAAGAGGGCATACGCCAAGCTTAAAGAAATTATTTTAACCAACCATATTGACGTGGTGCATGCGCATGCCCGGATTCCGGCTTTTTTGTGTGCGCTTTTGCATCGGCGTTATCATTTTCGCTTCGTGACGACGGCACACTGGGTATTTTCAACCCGGTTTCCTTATAACTTTTTGACCAGGTGGGGGGATCGTTCTCTGGCGGTCAGCGATGATATTAAGACGTACCTTTCGGATAACTACGGAATCAATTCGGAGCATGTCCGTGTGACCATCAACGGCATTGATCTTGAAAAGTTCTCCAAGGACACGGATTATTCTGCAATTGCGGAGGAATTTAACCTGTCCGATACGGCGTGGCGGATTGTATATGTCAGCCGGATGGATATCGACCGTTCGCTGGCGGCGCATAAGCTGCTGGCGGCGGCAGAGGGGCTTGCGGCCGAGATCAAAAATCTGGAAATCGTTATTGTCGGCGGCGGCAATGATTTTGAAGAAGTCAAAAAAGAGGCCGAGACGGTGAACGCGGCGGTCGGACGGCGGATGGTGGTTGTCACCGGAAGCCGCACCGACATCAACCGTTTTGTGGCCTGTGGCGACATATTCATCGGGGTAAGCCGTGCCGCACTGGAAGCCATGGCGTGTGAAAAGCCGTCCATCATTGCCGGGAACGAGGGCTATATCGGCATCTTTGACCGCGACAAGCTGCAAACGGCAATCGATACCAACTTCTGCTGCCGCGGTTGTGCACAGACCGAGACTGAGACGCTGAAACAGGATATTTTAACCCTTTATCGGGCAGGCAATGCGCGGCGTGCGGAGCTTGGCACCTATGCCCGTGAGACGGTAAGGCGGCATTATTCCATCGATACGATGGCAGACGATGCGATTAAGATGTATATTTCGATCATCAAAAACAGTAAGATCAACGAGGTGATGATTGAGGAATTTGACGATATCGAGGCGTATTTGTTAACCAACCCCATCCGTATGCCGGGTGGCGGCATTGACGTGATGATTTCCGGCTACTACGGCTTCCATAACAGCGGTGACGATTCTATTTTAAAGTCAATGGTCGACAGTCTGAGCGCGGAGAACCCTGATATTAAGATTCTGGCGCTTTCCAACGACCCGGCCGAGACCAAGGCGCTCTATGGGATTGAGTCAATTCACCGCTTTAACCTTCCCGGTATTTTGTGGAATTTGAAGAGAACCAAGCTGCTTATCAGCGGCGGCGGCAGTCTGATCCAGGACGTGACGTCCGAAAAGTCGCTGGCGTACTACCTTTTTGTGATTCGGGCGGGGCTGTGGATGGGTGCAAAAGTGATGTTGTATGCCAACGGCATCGGACCGATCCGTAACGAGAGGAATTATCATAAAATTGCCAAGACGCTCAATCGCGTGGACTTAATCACCTTGCGTGAACCGTCCTCCTTGGAAGAACTCAAGCGGTTCGGGGTGACAAATCCAAGGATGCTGGTGACGGCCGACCCGGCGTTTCGCCTGACAGCGGCCGGGACAGAGGAGGCAGCCGCCCTTTGCCGCCGTGCCGGCATATCGGAGGGGACGCCTTATTTCGTGATTTCGCTTCGTCCGTGGAAGTTTGCGGACAGTGAGATGGAAAAGATCATTGCCGGTGTCGCAGACCGTGTATGCGAACAATATCACATGGAGGCGCTTTTTGTCCCGATGCAGGAGAGCCGGGATTTAGCGACTGCCAAGAAGACCCTGTCCTATATGAAACAAAGAGGACGAATTTTAGAAGGCTCGCCCACGCCGACCCAGATTTTGGGAGTGGTCGGCGGCGCGCAGTTTGTGCTGGGGATGCGGCTGCATACCCTAATTTATGCGGCAAAGATGGGAACGCCGCTGATCGGGCTTTGCTACGATCCCAAGGTGGATGCGACCATGGAGTATATCGGTCAGGAGTTTACCTGTCCGGCAAGGGATATCAATCCGCTGACGCTTTTGCGGTATGTGGACGAGATTATGCAGCGGCGCGACAAGCTATGTGAGGACTTGGCGGCGTCCGGCGCGGCGTTTGAAGAAAAGGCGAGTGAAAACACGCGCCTTGCGCTTTCGCTTTTTCGTGAGGATTAGCTGAATTTTATGGCAGGGCATATCGTGTGTTTTCGGCGAAAGGGGACATCATTGATGAATCTGTTTTTATTTGACCATATCACAAAGGATCCGGCGGTTGCCGCCCTGCTCCGGTTTTCCGAGACGGGCGACAGCGCGGACTATTATACCGCGGCAAGGACGCTGATTGCGTATTCGGCGCATCGGCTGACCGACCGTAACCTGATCGCGGAATACGTGCTGCGCAGTATGTTGGAGGAGGATCTCCTCCCGGATATTGAAAATCTCCGTGATTTTCTCCGCCGCGATGTAAAGTGCATTTATGCCGCGCTTTTGGCGGTGGATTGGGATCAGATGTTTCGCGAAAAGGGGTTTTTGCCGCTCAGTAAAATGGGCACGCAGCGGATTCATACCGGGCTTTCCAGTTATGTACGATCGCTGGAGAGCATGATTGAATCCAGCTCCAACGAGGCGCTTTGCGGCGCGATCTTAGCCCATGCGGAAAGCTTTGGCACCGGCAAGGCGACGGCATACGCTGCACTGCGCTGGGACGGCGGCGCGCTGGTCGGTATCAACAGCCCGGACGCAATTACCTTCCGGGATCTGACCGGCCTTGCCCATCAAAAGGCGGTTTTGATTGAGAACACCGAGCGTTTTGTAAACGGTTATCACGCAAACGACGTATTGCTGACCGGCAGCAGCGGCACCGGAAAATCCTCTTCGGTGAAAGCGTGTCTGAACATGTTTAAGGATCGGGGACTTCGCCTGATTGAGCTGAGCAAATCGCAGCTTGCGGACTTGCCGGCGGTTTTTCGCGCCATGAAAAACCCGGTGCTCCGCTACATCATTTTTATTGACGATTTGTCCTTTGAACCGGATGACGCCAGCTATAAGCTGCTAAAGTCCGCTTTGGACGGTCAGGCAGAGGCGAGAGGTAACAATGTGCTGATTTATGCGACCTCTAACCGCCGCAGCCTGATTAAGGAAACCTGGTCGGAGCGGGAGGGCTATCTCGGTGATGAGGTGCATCGTGCCGAGGGCTTGAGCGAGCGCAAGTCGCTCTCGGCGCGGTTTGGAATTACTCTGAGCTTTTTGACGCCGACCCAGAACGAATATCTGGAAATCGTTGAAAATATCCTTTCTGCCGCCGGCGTTGCCATGACGGAGGAGATCCGTGCCAAGGCGCTGACCTGGGAGATGCAGTATAACGGGTTTTCCGGCAGAACCGCAAAACAGTTTGCGGCCAGCATTTTAAGTACCGACACATCATACAATATAGAAAGATGACATGCTTTTTGTGCCGTGCGATAAACCGGGAATAATTTTGATCGGGGATCGTGTTTTGCCGCCGACAAGGAAGCGGTTTTACAGCACGGTAAAATTGATAAGGAGTGGGGATATGTTTAAAGTGCCAGGGGAAAGTGTGCCTTTAGAAAAACATGAGAAAAAAGGGAAACAAAAACGCAGCGGCCGTTTGATTTTCATTGGCGTGCTGCTGATTGTCTTGTCGCTGATGATGTTTGGTGTTATTGCGGTATCCTATTGCGCGGGGGATCCGGGAACGGTGCTTCCAAACATCTATGTCGGCGACAAGAACCTGGGCGGCAAAACCGCCGAAGAGGCGCTCGCTGTCTTGAATGACACATATTACAGTGAAAAAATCCGTGATATGCGGATTCCCCTGTTTTGTGAGGACGCCGAGGGCGCGATACCGCTGAACGATCTGGCAGTGACCTATCAGAATCAGGAGGTCGTGGGCAACGCCTTAGAAAAGGGCGCGCACAAAAATCCGATAATAAGAGGGATCGCCTATCTTTATCATCGGCTTCACAGGACGGATCTGGAACCCGTGATCGCGTATGAGAATGAGGCGTTGCTTGCTATGCTCTCGCAGATCGCAAAGCCCTATGAGACCGAGCCGGTCGGCTATACCTTTCAGATTGCGCCGGATCATGTGACGCTTTACGGAAAGGTTAACGGCGTCAAGGTGGATCGTGACGCGGCGGTTTGCGAGGTGGAGCGGCAGATTAAGGCGATGGCCTTTGAAAAGGTGTTGCTGGAGCCAAAAACCGTAGAGCCGGCGCCGATTGAATTTTCAGAATTTTATCAGTGGCTGATCAGCCCGGCGCAGGACGCGTATTATGAGAAGGACGATAGCGGCAAGGTCGTGATTCATCCCGAAAAGTTACAGTGCAGCGTGGACGAGGAGACGGTCAGACAGGCAATCCGTGCGGTTGACACCGCAGCCGATAACACCACAACCTTTTCGGTGACGACAACGCCGCCGGCACTGACCGAGTCCGTATTAAAGGAACACTTGTATGCGGACGTGCTGGGTAGTTACAGTACGTACTTTGGGGGTACTGCGGCGCGGATCAATAACGTACGCCTCGCGGCAAGCCGCATCAACGGTTATGAGATGCTGCCGGGTGACGAGTTTTCATATGATAAAACCATTCTGCCGCGCAAGGCGGCAAACGGCTATCAGGCCGCACCGGTCTATGTCGGCAACAAGGTGGAAAGCGGCATGGGCGGCGGCATCTGTCAGGGATCGTCCACGCTCTACTGTGCAGCGCTTTACGCCAATTTAAAGGTGGTTGAGCGGCATAACCATACGTTAAAGGTGGGGTACCTTCCGCCGGGGCTGGATGCGACCATCGCGGAGGGGTATCTTGATTTGCGACTGCAAAACAGTACGCCGTATCCGATTCGGTTTGACGCTTCTGCCGACGGCGGCAAGCTGACCTTTACGGTGCGCGGCTATAATCCGGAGCAGACCTCGGTCGAGCTGCTGCGCAGCGGCGGCGGATATTCCTATGGTGTGACGCGGCTGGTAAAGAAAAACGGTGCGGAGGTGTTGAGAGAAAAGCTTCCGTCCAGTCAGTATCAGCCGCCTGCGCCATCAGAGACGCCAAAGCCGACCGCTGCGACAACAGAGAAGCCCAAATCGAACGAACCCAAGGAACCGAACGAATCCAAAGAAGCAAAGGAATCGAAGGAACCACAAAAATCGGCCGAGAATCCGCCGCCTGCGCCAAGCGCAGCTCCTGCGCCGGAGTCGGAGAAGAGTGCCGCGCCGTCCGGCACGGCGGCGGAATAAAGCATAGATTCGCACACTGGCAAGGCGGAAAACGGCACACGGAAGAAATCCAAGTGCCGCATCCGGAAGGCAAAAATCTGCCTTTTCCATGCGCACGAACACCAAGGAGGAAGAAGTATGAAGAAAAAAGTAAGTACAAGAGCGTTGGTCAGTATCGCCGTCGGTGCGGCGATTTCCTTTGTATTGATGCTGCTGGAATTTCACCTGCCCTTTGCACCTGATTTTATCAAGCTTGACTTTTCCGACCTTCCGGCATTGATCCTGGCGTTCGGCTTCGGGCCGTTGGCCGGCGTCTTGACCGAGCTTGTCAAAAACCTGCTGCACCTTTTGATTTCCAGCACCGCCGGCATCGGTGAGTTGTCCAACTTTATCCTAGGCTGCGCGTTTGTTGCGCCGGCCGGACTGATTTACCATAAAAACAAGACCCGGCGCGGTGCGTTGATCGCCATGCTTTGCGGTACGATCTGCTTTTCGCTGACCGGGTTTTTTACCAATTATTTGATTATGTTTCCGTTTTATACCAAGGTGTTCGGGATTCCGATGGACGCCATTATCGCGATGTGCCAAAAAATCATTCCGATCATCGACAGTCAGTTTAAGGTCATTTTGCTGAGCGTAACGCCCTTTAACCTCTTAAAGGGGCTGATGGTTTCGCTTTTGACCTTTTTGCTCTATAAGCGGCTTTCGCCGCTGCTTCATGGCAGACGGTAGAGGAAAGATAAGACATCACGATGATACCGCAGAAATTTTTGCCCGATCGGTATTGTACAATTTGATAATACCGCCTATAAAAACTTGCAATTCCCAAGGAAATACCGGTGTGTTAAAATATTAACAAACAAAACAATGCCCCCAGCCGGGCGCGTTTTGAACCCCAAAAGGGAAAAGGAGGAATCGTATGTTAGACAAGGCAAGATGCATCATCGACGACACAGCGGCGCTGGAGCGTGCGCTGGCAAGGGTAAGAGAGGCACAAAGAGCATTTGCGACATTTAACCAAAAGCAGGTGGACAAAATCTTTTTCGCCGCGGCATCAGCGGCCAATCAGCAAAGGATTCCACTGGCAAAGCGGGCGGTCAGCGAGACCGGCATGGGAGTCGTAGAGGACAAGGTCATCAAAAACAACTACGCCGCAGAGTACATCTATAATGCCTATAAGGACGTAAAAACCTGCGGTGTGATTGAGGAGGATACTGCCTTTGGTATCCAAAAGATTGCAGAGCCGATCGGCGTAATCGCGGCGGTCATTCCGACCACCAACCCGACCTCGACCGCTATCTTTAAATGCCTTTTGGCATTAAAAACGAGAAACGCCATCGTGATTTCGCCGCACCCCAGAGCCAAAGAGAGTACCGTTGCAGCGGCCAAGGTGGTTTTGGACGCGGCGGTTGCAGCCGGCGCACCGGAGGGGATTATCGACTGGATTGACGTACCGGGTCTGGAAATGACCAATCTTTTGATGCGTGAGGCGGATCTGATTCTGGCAACCGGCGGTCCCGGCATGGTCAAGGCTGCGTATTCCAGCGGCAAGCCGGCGATCGGCGTTGGCGCCGGAAACACACCGGCCATCATCGACAAATCCGCTGATACTGTGCTGGCGGTCAACTCGATCATTCATTCCAAGACCTTTGATAACGGCATGATCTGTGCGTCGGAGCAGTCGGTGATTGTGCATGATGCGGTTTATGATAAAGTGAGACAGGAATTTATCGACCGCGGCTGCTATATTCTGACTCCGTCCGAGACGCAAAAGGTGCGAAAGACCATCTTAATCAACGGTGCGCTCAATGCAAAGATTGTCGGTCAGAGCGCGTACACCATCGCCAAGCTTTCCGGCGTGACCGTGCCGGAGAACGCCAAGATTCTGATCGGCGAGGTCGAATCGGTCGAGCTGTCCGAGGAATTTGCGCATGAAAAGCTGTCGCCCGTGCTGGCGATGTACCGTGCCAAGGACATTGACGATGCGTTTTCAAAGGCAGAGCGTTTGATCGCAGACGGCGGCCTTGGGCATACCTCGTCCATTTATTTGGACGCACAGGCGGAGCGCGAGACAATCCGCCGTTTTGCGGCGCGGATGAAAACTTGCCGCGTATTGGTAAACACGCCATCTTCTCAGGGCGGCATTGGCGATTTGTATAACTTTAAGCTGGCGCCGTCGCTCACTTTGGGCTGCGGCTCCTGGGGCGGCAACTCCGTCTCGGAAAATGTCGGCGTCAAGCATTTGCTCAATATCAAAACCGTTGCAGAAAGAAGGGAGAATATGTTGTGGTTCCGCGCGCCGGAAAAGGTCTACACCAAGGCAGGCTGCCTGCCGGTGGCACTCGATGAATTAAAACAGGTGATGCACAAAAAGCGTGCCTTTTTGGTGACGGACAGCTTTTTGTATCACAACGGCTATACCAAGCCGATCACGGACAAGCTGGATGAAATGGGCATCGTGCATACGACCTTCTTTGACGTTGCGCCCGACCCGACCCTTGCCTGCGCCAAGGCCGGCACCAAACAGATGATTGATTTTCAGCCGGACTGCATCATTGCCCTCGGCGGCGGCAGCGCGATGGACGCGGCCAAGATTATGTGGGTGATGTACGAGCACCCGGAGGCTGATTTTATGGAGATGGCAATGCGCTTTATGGACATCAGAAAGCGTGTGTATACCTTCCCCAAGATGGGCGAGAAGGCGTACTTTATTGCCGTGCCGACTTCGGCCGGTACCGGGTCGGAGGTGACGCCGTTTGCCGTCATCACGGACGAGACGACCGGGGTGAAGTATCCGCTGGCGGATTATCAGTTGATGCCGAACATGGCAATCGTGGACGCAGACCTTCATATGTCGGCGCCAAAGGGACTGACGGCGGCGTCCGGCATTGACGCGGTGACCCATAGCCTGGAGGCGTACGCGTCCATGATGGCAACGGATTATACCGATGGCCTTGCGATTCAGTCGCTAAAGACCATCTTTGCCTATCTGCCGGCCGCTTATCAAAACGGGCAGACCGACAAGGTTGCCAGAGACAAGATGGCGAATGCGGCAACCATGGCCGGTATGGCGTTTGCCAATGCGTTTTTGGGCGTGTGCCATTCGATGGCGCATAAACTCGGCGCGTTTCATCATCTGCCGCACGGCATTGCCAACGCGCTGATGATCGAAGAAGTACTGCGCTTTAACGCGGCGGAGGTTCCGGCCAAGATGGGGACGTTCCCACAGTACGACCATCCGCATACCCTCGCGCGGTACGCACAGGTCGCAGACGCACTCGGCCTTGGCGGCAAGACGGACGAAGAAAAGCTGGAACGATTGATTGACGCCATCCGCGACTTAAAAGAAAAGATTGAGATTAAGCCCACCATTCGGGATTACGGCATTGATGAAAAGGACTTTTTGGATCGTTTGGATGAAATGTGCGAGCAGGCGTTTGACGATCAGTGCACCGGCGCTAATCCGCGCTATCCGCTGATCCGCGAAATTCGGCAGATGTATTTAAACGCTTACTACGGCACGCACGAGAGCGTATAAGGGGGGAATACGATGAATTTAGATAGAATCATTGCAGTTCGGAATAATAAAACGGTGTACCGTGACGGCGATTTATGTCTTAAGGTGTTTCACCACGGGTTTTCCAAGGCGGACATCCTAAACGAGGCGCTCAATCAGGCAAGAGTAGAGGAAACCGGGCTTTTGATCCCAAAAATCAAGGAGGTCACGACCATTGACGGCAAGTGGGCGATCGTGTCGGAATATATCGAGGGAAAGACCCTTTCGCAGCTGATGGCAGAGCAGAGGGAGAAGTATGACGAATACCTGGATCTGTTTGTTGAGACGCAGAAAAAGATGCACACCATGACTTGTCCGCTGCTGCCGAAGCTGAAGGATAAGATGCGGCGCAAGATCGCCGCGACCGATCTCAGCGCAACGGTACGCTATGATTTGTATACGCGCTTAGAGGCGATGCCAAAGCACGATAAGCTGTGCCATGGGGACTTTAATCCCTCCAACGTGATACTGAATCAAGACGGGCAGGCGTATATCCTTGACTGGTCGCACGCGACCATCGGCAATGCCTCAGCGGACGCGGCCAGAACCTATCTTTTGTTTTGGCTTTGCGGTGATATCAGCGGCGCGAAAAAGTATCTCAGCCTGTTTTGTCAAAAGACCGATACTGCTATGCAGTATGTGCAAAAGTGGATGCCGATTGTGGCGGCGTCTCAGACGGTCAAGGGCGATGAGGCACAGCGGGAATTTTTGCATTCCTGGATTGACGTAGTAGACTATGAATAAGGCACGAAACAATAGATCAAATCGGATAAGGAGGAAGTTTTTATGAAAATCACGGTATGTATCGGCTCGTCCTGTCATATCAAGGGTTCGAGACAGGTGGTGGAGGAATTGCAGTATCTGATCGCCGAGCACAAGCTGGAGGACAAGGTGGAGCTGGCCGGTACCTTTTGCATGGGCAAATGTCAGGAGGGGGTCTGTCTGACGCTGGATGACAGCTTTTATTCCGTCACGCCGGAGACTGCCAAAGAATTTTTTGAAACACATGTTTTGAGTGCGCTCAAAAAATAGGGGGTATTACCATGGCAGATTGCCTGACCTTGAAAAAATCAAACTGTAAAAACTGTTATAAGTGTATTCGCCATTGCCCGGTCAAGTCCATTCGGTTTTCCGGCAACCAGGCGTATATCATCGGTAACGAATGTATTCTCTGCGGCCAGTGCTTTGTCGTCTGTCCGCAGAATGCAAAGCAGATCGTAGACGAGACCGAAAAGGTCAAGGTGCTGCTCCAGAGTGACGCGCCGGTCTATGTAAGCCTTGCGCCGTCCTTTATTGCAAACTATGAAAACGTAGGCATCGGCGCGATGCGAAAGGCGTTGATAAAGCTTGGCTTTGCTGATGTGGAGGAGACTGCGGTCGGCGCGACCATGGTAAAGCGTGAGTACGAACGGATGCTTGACGCCGGAGAGCGGGACGTGCTGATTTCGTCCTGCTGCCACAGCGTGAATCTCTTGATCCAAAAATACTTTCCCAAAGAGCTTGCGTATCTTGCCGATGTTTTATCGCCGATGCAGGCGCACTGCATGGATCTTAAAAAGCGGCATCCTGGGGCAAAGACGGTGTTTGTCGGCCCCTGCGTTGCCAAAAAGGACGAGGCGGCGTATTATGAGGGTATTGTGGACGCCGTGTTGACCTTTGACGAGCTGACGGCGTGGCTGAAGGCGGAAGAGATTTCCTTAGCGTGCGAGGTCGAGGAGGCAGCGGAGAGCCGTGCGCGGTTCTTCCCGACCACAGGGGGAATCTTAAAGACCATGAAGCAGGATAACCCCAATTACACCTACATGGCGATTGACGGTGTGGAAAATTGTATGGCTGCGCTGCGCGAGATCGAAAACGGAAACGTGCACCACTGCTTTATTGAGATGTCGGCCTGTGCCGGCAGCTGCATTGGCGGCCCGGTCATGGAAAAATTTCACCGTTCACCGGTGCGGGATTATCAGGCGGTTGCTGACTTTGCCGGTGCGCGTGACTTTGCCGTTGCACAGCCGGACGCGCTGGCGCTGCGCAAAAACTTTACCATGATTGAGCGTAGGCTCCAGCCGCCGACCGAGCAGGAGATCGGCGAGATTCTGCGCCAGATGGGAAAATTCAAGCCGTCAGACGAACTAAACTGCGGCTCCTGCGGCTATAACACCTGCCGCGAAAAGGCGGTTGCTATCTACCAGGGCAAGGCAGAGATTTCGATGTGTCTGCCGTACCTCAAGGACAAGGCGGAGAGCTTTTCGGATAATATTGTCAACAACACGCCGAACGGCCTGATGGTGCTGAATGAAAAGCTGGAGGTGCAGCAGATCAACACGGCAGCGATGCGGATGATGCATATCAGGAGCACGCATGACATCCTAGGCGATCAGGTGGTGCGCATTTTAGATCCGACCCTGTTTATGCGCGTCTTAGAGAGCGGAAGAAACGTCAGAAACAAACGGGTCTATCTTGCCGAATACGAGCGGTATGTCGAACAGACCATTGTCTATGATAAGGATTACCGCCTTTTGATCTGTATTCTGCGCGACATCACCGATGAGGAAAACCAGAGAGAACGCAAGGAGGACATCAGCCGTCAGACCGTGGAAATTGCCGACAAGGTGGTGGACAAGCAGATGCGGATCGTGCAGGAGATTGCCTCGCTTTTGGGCGAAACGGCAGCCGAAACCAAAATTGCGCTCACCAAGCTAAAGGAGACGATTGCGGATGAATAATTTGTGCGCGGACATTGGATATAAAAGCATTAACCATGAGGGTGAGCAGCTTTGCGGCGACCACGTGGATGTGGTGGAGCAGGGCGAAAATTCGACGGTGATTGTCCTGGCGGACGGCCTGGGCAGCGGTGTAAAGGCAAGTATTTTATCCACCCTGACCGCAAAGATTATCTCAACCATGATGGCGGAGGGCTTGTCGATTGAAGAGTGCGTCTCGACCATTGCGGCGACGCTGCCGATCTGTAGCGTGCGCGGCGTGGCGTATTCCACCTTTACCATCATCCATTTGGTTGATAACGTGCGCGCCGAATTAATTCAGTATGACAATCCGCCGGTGATTTTGTTTCGGGATTATAAAAATTATGACTATCCCAGGACTGAACGGAGCATCGGCGGTAAAACGGTGTATCAGTCGGTGATTGACCTAAAAGAAAACGACATCTTTGTCGCGATGAGCGACGGCTGTCCCCATGCCGGAATCGGTATCGCCTACAACTTTGGGTGGAAACGCGAGGACATCATCGATTATTTGGAGCCGCTGACCGTCAACGATTTTACGGCCAAGACCCTGGCAACCATTTTGGTGGACGAGTGTAACAAGCTCTACGGCGAAAAACCGGGCGATGACGCGACCGCCTGCGTGGTTCGGGTGCGGCGGCGCGCACCGGTCAACCTTTTGTTCGGGCCGCCGTCCAACCGTGACGATGCGGATCGCATGATGTCACTGTTCTTCTCGAAAGAGGGAAAGCATATCGTCTGCGGCGGTACCACCTCGTCCATCGCGGCCAAATACCTTGGCAAAAAGGTCATACCGAGCCTGAACTTTGAGGATCCGGAGATTCCGCCGATTGCCGAGATCGAGGGCGTGGATCTGGTGACCGAGGGCGTGATTACGGTCAATAAGGTGTTAGAATACGCCAGGGACTATCTAAAATGCAACGAGAGCTACACGCATTGGGGCTACAAGCGTGACGGCGCGTCGCTGATTGCGAGAATACTGTTTGAAGAGGCGACCGACATCAACTTTTACGTTGGCCGTGCGGTGAATCCGGCACATCAGAATCCGGATCTTCCGATCAACTTTAATATCAAGATGAACCTGGTGGAGGAGCTTTCTCAATGCCTGAAAGAGATGGGAAAGCGGATCAAGGTGAGTTATTTTTAACGTCAATTACGCCGATTGAGGCGGGCTTAGATGTAATTATCAGGTTAAGGGAGAAGGGTTAATTGATGCGAAAATTTGATACCAAGGTGCAGCATTTAAAATATAAGGTTCTGCGTGAAGTGGCACGCCATGCCTGGGCGGACACGCTGTTGGAAAACGTGCTGAATATTCCAAAGGAAATTGTGCCGGGCAATACCCCGACCATGCGCTGCTGCGTGTATAAGGAGCGTGCCATTTTGGCCGAGCGCGTGCGGCTTGCCATGGGCGGCGATCAGGAAAATCCCAACGTGATTGAGGTCATTGAGATCGCGTGCGACGAATGCCCGATGGGCGGCTATGAGGTAACCAACGCATGCCGCGGCTGCCTTGCCCACCGCTGCGAGGACGTCTGTCGACGCGGCGCGATTTCGTTTGATCACAACCATGTCGCACATATCGATAGATCCAAGTGTGTCGGCTGCGGCGCCTGTGCCAGAGTTTGTCCGTTTACGGCGATTGTTAACCGCAAGCGTCCCTGTCAGAACGCATGCAAAATCAAGGCAATCTCAATGAACGAGACTAAGGCGGCGGCCATCGACAACGACAAGTGTATTGCCTGTGGCGCCTGTGTATATCAGTGTCCTTTTGGGGCGTTGAACGATAAATCATTTATCTTAGACTGTATCGATTTTATTAAAAAAAGCGAGAACAATCAAAAATATAAGGTATATGCCCTGGTCGCGCCGTCGATCTCCAGCCAGTTTACCTATGCAAAACTGGGTCAGGTGATAAGGGGGCTGAAGGAGCTTGGATTTTACACCGTAATTGAGGCCGCGCTCGGCGCCGACATGGTGGCGTACGCGGAGTCGAAGGAGCTGACCGAAAAGGGATTTTTAACCAGCTCCTGCTGCCCGGCGTTTGTGGACTATGTGCATAAAAACTTTCCGGATTTGGTGCCGATGATCTCACACAATCTGTCCCCGATGGCAACGCTCGCCAAGTATATCAAGGAGCGGGACGAGAATGTTAAGATTGTCTTTATCGGGCCGTGCACGGCCAAGAAGATGGAGGTGCAAAAGGAGGAGGTACGCCCCTATGTGGATGCCTGCCTCACCTTTGAGGAGTTACAGGCGCTCTTTGACAGCCGCGACATTGATATCACCGCACTGGATGAAGATGTACTGGATAATGCGTCCTACTTTGGCAGAATCTTTGCGCGAAGCGGCGGCCTTTCCGATGCGGTTAGGCAGGGACTTGCCGAGCATGGCATGGAGGACTTTGCGCTTAAGGCGGTGGCGTGTGACGGGATTGAGGCCTGCCGCACGGCGCTGCTCAAAAAGAGCAAGAATCTGCTGGACGCGAACTTTATCGAGGGCATGGCCTGTGTGGGCGGCTGTATCGGCGGCGCCGGCTGCCTGACCCACGGCGAAAAGAATAAGTCTGAGGTAGACAAGTACGGCAACGAGGCGATGGAAAAGACGATAGGGGATGCTATCTCCCAGCTAAAATAAAAGTGGGGCTAAAAAAATGTACCGACCGCAAAAAGGCGGTGGGCGAAAAAGTTCATTTTGATTTGATCGCCGTCCCCTGCTTAGCCATTGCTCCTCTCGGCTCTCGCCTCGGTCAGCGATGGGCGACTGCCACAGGCAGTCATCGCCGCGGCGGCGCAGAAATGAAATTTTTCGCCGATTCCACGCCGTTTTCGGCAAGATATTGCGACATTGCCAAAGCGGGCGCGGCAGAAAACATAGAGCATCCCAAAAATCTTATTTGATTTTTGGGAAAAAGGAGCAGCGCCGAAGCCTAGCGATGGTTTGACGATTTTTGTCAAATCGAGCCACTGCGCAGGCAGATGTGACGCGGGCGAAGGGCTATCAATTCAAAGCAATATCTTGCTGAAAACTGACTTTTTCGACAGTCTAAAAGGACGGGGTTCCCCGTCCTTTTTAAAATCCTTCTTTGCGGCGCTGCTTGCGTAAAAGTTGGCGGCGTTCGCCGGCCTCCCATTCCTCGCGTTCTTCTCTGGTAATGGGAATCAGGCGCGGCACCCTGGTCGGATGCTCGTTCTCGTCCAGGGCGACCATCACGATGTAGGCAGTGTTAATCAGCCGGTGCGTACCGTCTAAGCTCTCCACATAGGTCTTGACGCAGACCTCCATCGAGGTCGTCCCCACGTGGGTTAGCGTCCCCGTCAGCAGGACGGTATCGTTGGCATAGGCCGGCCCTTTAAACTGCAAACTATCAATGGCGGCTGTGGTGACATTCTTTCCGGAATGTCGCCTTGCAACAATGGCGGCTACCACGTCAATCCATTCCAGCAGCTGGCCGCCGAATAGGCGGTTATAACCGTTGATACTGGATAAATTTAAAATTTGCAGCTGCTCGGTATAAGAATCCTGTACGTATTTTCCGTTTTCTTCTTTCGCGGTTACGTTCAATGCAAATCCTCCTGTTCTCCCTGAAAATTCTTCAATTTCCCGATTTTGGTGCACGGTTTTCTTCCTCCAAAGCCCGGATATCGTTTAAATAGTCCAGGGTTTTTAAGTGCTTTTCTAAACATAATTCGGTACAATATTCCCCAAGGGCACTCAGGTAGCGGAGCGAGGACGGCGGCAGCGTGAACGAAAAAACATGCTTGTCCTCTGCACCGGCTATGTAAGAGATCGCCTGTAAAATTGCCTTGCCGCACGCAATCCACTCGCCGGGATGCAGGGATTTACATGACTCGCAGTACGCGGCGCCGGCGCTTGGCACAAACACAACCGGATCCGGTGCGCCGCATGCGCTGCAAGCGGAGAGCGGCGGAAGAAGGCCCTGCAGCGAAAGACTGCGAAACTCATAGGCGGCCTTGACCTGCTCGCGCGGCTTTTTGTTATGTGTGAGCAGGTACAGGGCGTTTAAGAGCAGTGAAAGCTGCGCCGGGTCGGGATGGTTTTCCTGGACAGTGGCGTTGGTAATCTCGCAGAGGTAGGAGGCATACGCCATGTCCTCCAGCGACATTTTCAGACCGCGAAAGGTCTCGATCACGTCGGCGGCGTTGAGCTTATAAAGGGTTTTGCTGCGCCCCAGGAACAGGGTGAACCTAGCGTAACAAAAAAGCTGAGTTGCCGCCAGCATACCGCTGCGCCCGGCACGGACGCCGCCGGCCAATACCGAGATGCGGCCGCCCTCCTTGGTAATCACCGTTAGGATGCGGGAGCTGTCTCCGTATTTGATCTCACGGGTAATGATGCCCGTCATTTCCACAATGCCCAAAGACGCTCCCCTCCCTTTTTTTCAATCGAGTATGCCGTATTTCCAATTATCGGAATGAATTTGTCGTATTTTTGCCGCATTGGCCGTGATCCGATCCGTCCTTTGGCGGATGTTCGGCAGAAGCCTTCGCCAAAACCGCGCCGCGGTACTGCAAATAATCTGCGACCTTGCCGGTCGTCTGAAACTTTTTCCAGAAATTTTCGATGTCATAGCGCATGGCAGGTCTCTCCTTATCTAAAGATCGTAAAGATATGAAAAATCAATACCTTTAGTATATGATACGGAAAAACCTTTATACTGCGCCGGTATTATCAATGTTTTCCAGTTTTATCGGCAGGTTTTCAGCAAGATATTGCTTTGAATTGATTGCCCAACGCCCGCGTCACATCTGCCTGCGCAGTGGCTCGATTTGACAAAAACCGTCAAACCATCGCTAGGCTCCGGCGCTGCTCCTTTTTCCTAAAAATCAAATAAGATTTTTGGGATGCCCTATCTTTTCCGCCACGCCCGTTTGGGCAATGTTGCAATATCTTGCCGAAAACAGCGTAAAATCGGCGAAAAATTTCGTTTCTGCGCCGCCGCGGCGATGACTGCCTGTGGCAGTCGCCCATCGCTGACCGAGGCGAGAGCCGAGAGGAGCAATGGCTAAGCAGGGGACGGCGATCCATTCAAAATGAAATTTTTCGCAACATTTTTGGGATAAATTTATCACCGAGTTTATTCAAAGCCGATGTCGGTGATAAAGTTTTCGCGGTTGCGCCAGTCCTCCTTGACGCGCACCCAAAGCTCCAGATAGACTTTGGCGCCCAAAAACCGCTCAATATCGTGCCGCGAGAGCGAGCCGATCTGCTTGAGCTTTTCGCCGCCTTTGCCGATGATAATCCCCTTGTGGCTTTGCTTTTCGCAGTAGATGGCGGCCAAAATTTCGTAGGTGCCGTTCTCCTTTTGCTTCATTTTTTCGATTTCAACCGCGATGCCGTGCGGCACTTCGCGGTTGAGCAGCCGCAGCGCCTTTTCACGGATAAATTCCGATACGATCTGCCGCTCCGGCTGGTCGGTGATGACGTCGTCGGGGAAAAACTTCGGCCCCTCGGGCAGATAGCCCTTGATGCTCTCCATCAGAGTGTCAATATTTTCTCCCTTTTCGGCCGAGATCGGCACGATGGAAGAAAAGGAATAGATCGTCTGGATCTTGTCCAGAATCGGCAGCAGCTGCAGCCGTTCGGCGGTGTCAATCTTATTGACCGCCAAAATCACGGGAACTTTGGCGGTTTTCAGCCCGGAAAGGGCGATGCGCTCCGCCTCTAAATCCTCATCTTTAATGTGGCAGTCAACCACATAAATTAAGGCGTCAATCTCCTCGGTTGCGGCGGCGATGTATTTCTCCATCCGCTTGCCCAGCTTGTTGTGCGGCTTGTGAATGCCGGGCGTGTCGATCAGAACCGCCTGCAAATCGTCCTCGGTATATACGCCGAGGATTTTGGTTCTGGTCGTCTGCGGCTTATTGGAGACAATCGCGACCTTTTCTCCTACAATACGGTTCAGCAGTGTGGACTTACCCGCGTTGGGGCGTCCGCAAATGGCGATAAATCCGGATTTCATCATTGATTCTCCTTCTCATTGTTCCTTGGTGGTATGTCAAATTTTGGCAGCAGTATCCATGCGGCGCAAAGCAGCACATAGCATAGCAGCACAACAATATCTCTTGTTTGGATCGAAGAAAGCAGGGCGTGCCACTTTTCCGCATCAGAAAAGAAAAAGCAGGCACAGGCGACCGCGCCGATGGCAGAGAGCAGCACTGCGCCGGCGGCAACGTCCTTTGCGATGCGGATTTTCGGATGCCGCACGCCGCGGCAGGCGTAGTCGCAAAGCGTCTCCAGCGCAGTGTTGACCGCCTCCAGTGACAGAAGCTGCGCGATGACAAGAATCAGCACAGGATACTGTGTCCGTTCTAAGCCGTAGCGAACCGCAAAGAGCAAAACCGTCACAGCGGCGGCGATGTGAATACGGAAGTTGTGTCCTCTAAAACAGCGCAAAAGGCCGCGCCACGCGTCCGAAAATCCGCATAGCCGCTTCATCGAATCAGCCCCATTTCTTCTAAAATTGCCGTTTGATAGCCGAACATTTCGGTCTCGTCCTCCTCGGTCATGTGGTCATAGCCGAGAAGATGCAGCATCGAGTGCACCGTCAAAAAGCCAACCTCCCGTTCAAAGCTGTGCCCGTATTCCTCGGCCTGTGCGGCAGCACGCTCTAACGAGATTACGATGTCCCCAAGGCATAGGTCACCCCCGTCGCCGTACTCGGCGTATTCTTCAATGATGGCGCCGTCCTCGTCATATTCATACATCGGAAAGGAAAGGACGTCGGTCGCGCGGTCAATGCCGCGGTGCATGGCGTTGAGCGTGCGGATTCCTTCGTTGTCGGTCAGCATGACGCTGATCTCCACATCGGTGCGAAATTGCATATAACGAAGGCTGGTTTTCGCCGCTGTCTCCATTAAAGTACGAAGTTTTTTTGTGACCGGGAACTTGTCCTGCTGATTTAAAAAGCTGATCTTCATCCACGATCCCCCCGTTTTTGCTTGGCTTTTGCGGCAGCGCGTTCCCGTTCGGTTTCCTTTCGCTCATATGCCTTGACGATGCGCTGCACCATCGGGTGTCGTACCACGTCGCGCTCGTCCAGATAGTTAAACGCGATCCCCTCTACGTTTTTCAGTACGATTTCCGCATCACGCAGCCCGGACTTTTTGTCCCTGGGAAGATCGATTTGCGTCACGTCGCCGGTTACCACAATCCGGGACGAAAAGCCCATGCGGGTCAAAAACATCTTCATCTGTTCCGGTGTGGTGTTTTGCGCCTCGTCTAAGATGATAAAGGCGTTATCCAGCGTCCGTCCGCGCATATAGGCAAGCGGCGCAACCTCAATCATGCCGCGCTCCAGGTTTTTATGAAAGACCTCAAAGCCCATCATCTCACCCAAAGCGTCATAGAGCGGTCGGAGGTATGGGTCAACCTTTTCCTGCATATCGCCGGGCAGAAAGCCAAGGCTCTCTCCGGCCTCAATTGCGGGTCGGGTCAGGATAATGCGGTCGATTTCTTTACTTTTAAAGGCTGCCACCGCTGCCGCGACCGCAAGATAGGTCTTGCCTGTGCCGGCAGGACCAATGCCGAAAACAATGGCGCTGTCCTTCATTGAATTGACATACTGCTTTTGCCCTAAGGTCTTTGCCTTAATCGGAACGCCGCGCGTGCTGATGCAGATGACGTCCTTGCCGAGCTCCTCCAGCTTTTCGGCGTTGCCGGCCTCAATCTGGGAGAGGACATAGCGCACCTCCTGTTCACCGATGCTGTCGCCGCGCGCGGCGATGGCAAGCAGATTCCGGATAGCGCTGAGTGCGCGGTCAACGCCGTCCGGCTCACCTGCGACTTTAATTTCCGAGCCGCGGTTGATGATGGCAACGTCCAATTCCTTTTCAATCAGCTTGACGTTTTCGTCAAAGCTGCCGAACAGGTTAATTAAATACTCCATCTTTTCTACTTCGATCAATCGTTCCATGCTGCTACCTCAAATTTTCTTTTGAATTTTACTGTTTTTATCATAATCTACCGATCGCTTTTTGTCAATGCCAAATGCGACAGTTTTTGGGTTAAAATCGGCAGGATATTGCGGCATTATTAAGCCCCGGGCGCAAAACCGATGGCGCACAGCGAAAAAATTTATTCTGCCGTGTTAGTTCCGGCGTTCGCCTTATCCGGTGCGGTCATGCCGTCAATCCCATCGATCGGCGTCTCGACGGCGATGTTTTCCCGGCAGATAAGAGTCAGCGTCACCGTGACGGTGCCGCGCTCGGTCAGGGAAGATTCCGATTCCTCATCGATAATCTCTGCGTTGTCCGCGATGCTCTCGCGCAGCTCTTTGGAAAGCGCTTCACGGGCAGCGGCGACCGCCTCGGCCGCGGTGCGGCTTTTTGAGACGATTTTTTGATCGACATAGCGCTGTTTTTTGATCCACAAGGACGGCGACGATTCGATCGGCAGGCGGTATTCCGTCTCGCTCTCGTCAAGACGGTAGGTCTCATACGGCGGCGTGTTTTTGAAATAAAGCGGAAGAACGCGGTTTAAAATTTTTAAGGTATAGCGCGTCCTTTTTGCGCCGGTGTCGATCGCTTCTTCATACTTTAGGGGATATTCTTTTTTCGCAGTGTAGCGCGTTTTTGCAAAGACCTCCCCATAGGCGTGCACCGTGCGGATGCCTGTCGCGGCGTTGTCCATAACGCCGCTGACTAACACGTCGCCTGCGCAGACGCCGCCGCCGGGCTTTACCATGGTCTGGCCGTTTCGTGCGGTGACAAGCTCGATTTCGCCGTCTTTTGCTGCCGTCAGGTTACAGGGCTGATCCATCGGAATCCCTTTTTCTTTTTCCAGCCGTTCTACAATTTCGACATAAATCCGTGATCCGCTGACGTTGATGCCAACCCACGCCAGATCGTCAATGTCACGCATTAAGCGGTTTCGGATCTGCGACGAATCAATATGGCGCGCCGACCTTCCGAGCGATACGCCCGACGATGCCAGGTGGGTTAAAATTTCCTCGGTGGGGATACGGCTGTTTCCGAACACCTTAATCCCCATGATGTGACCGGAGCAATACCAAAGCAACGCCAGCGCAGCGAAAAGGCCGATCAACGCTGCGTGGCGGCGGCGGTAGCGGTGCATAAAAAACGGCAGCCCTTTTTTGGCAAGTATTGTGATTCGGGTTTTTGTGCGGCGGCAGACCGGGCGGATTTTTAAAAAGGAATCCTTGCTCATGTCGGCGGTCAGCCGCTCCGCACCGCAGCGTCTGACGTTTCGGATATCAAGGTCGCGGCGCATACAGATATTTAAAAAACGTTCCAAAAAAATACCCTCGGCACGGATATGCACATAGCCGCCAAGACAGTGAAACAGATGTGTCCATTGCACGGTAAATCCCCCTTTTTTTCGGCTATTTCTATGACGGCACATGTCGGCGCAGCATTTTCATAAATTTACCTGTCAGACCCATATGGTATCCGGCTTTCATGTGCCGCGGCTGCCTTTGAATCAGGTCTCCGCCGAAAAGGCAAAGCTGCGGATTCTGCCGGTGATATACAAAAGCTCACGCGTGATGCTGCGGATTTCCAGCCCCGTTCCGATAATCTCAATCGGGTACGGCTTTGCTTTGACTTTAATTTTGGTGTCGGTATAGGTTATGATGCTTTTATAGTTTTCAACCGTCATTTCCCGTTCACCGATCATGGTAAGCAGAATGGTGTCTAAGATGACCTCTTTGGAAATATCAATCGAATCTGCGATTTTTTCGCGCAGAGACGGCGCGGATACGTTATCCGTTTCCGCTCTGCGTCTGTCCGGCCTATGATGCATCGCATATCACCCCTAATTCGGTTTTCTGTGATTATTTTATGCGTAAAGCGGACAAATCATGAATAGATTAAAACAGAAGTTTTTTGAGGGGGTTTAAGAAATGAAACGAATGCTTGGCACTTTTGTGACAGTGGCCGCCCTGCTGCTTTGCGCGGCGATGGTGGTTCGGCCGCATGCCGCGGTCTATGCGGCAAGGGACGCTGTCCTCTTATGCCTGAATGTGGTCGTGCCGTCCCTGTTTCCTTTTTTGATTTGCAGTCAGATTTTAATTCGCGGCGGCGCGGCGGACTTGCTCGGACGGTGGCTGTCCGGGCTGATGCGGCCGCTCTTTGGCGTGCCGGGCGGCGGTGCGCTGGCCGTGTCGCTCGGCATTGTCAGCGGTTATCCGGTCGGCGCGGCCTGTATCGCGGCGCTTTACCAAAACGGCAGCTGCACCAAGGCCGAGGCGGAGCGGCTGCTCGCCTTTTGCAACAATTCGGGGCCGCTGTTTATTTTGGGCGCCGTCGGCATCGGTATGCTGGAAAGCGAGCGGCTGGGCGTGCTGCTCTACATGGTGCATTTGCTGGCGGCGCTTTTGACCGGGCTTTTGTTTCGTAACCTTGGCGGCGGAAAATGCCCGGCAGCAGTGCCGCAGCTGCCGCCGCCAAACGGGGCGCGGCGCGGCGCCGATCCGCTTGGCGAAGTCACCGCGGCGGTGACGGACGCGGTGCGGAGCATCGCCAAGATCTGCGGTTTTGTCATTTTGTTTGCGACCGTCTCGGCCGCATTGCCCAGCGGCGGTATCACGCCTTTTGTCTATGGTCTTTTGGAGATCACCGGCGGCATTCGCGCTATCATCGCAAGCGGCGCGATGTCGGGCGCGCTGCTGCTTGCGGCGGTTTCGTTCTTTTTAGCGCTGTCCGGGGTGTCGGTGCTGCTCCAGACCGCCGCGATCGTCTTGCCGGCAGGGCTTTCGCTGCGCACCTATCTTTTGGGCAAGGTAACCCAGGCGGCGTTTGCGTTTTTACTGACCTATGCCGCTGTGCGCATCGTTCCGGGTGCGGCGCCCGTCTTTGCCCCGACGCCGATTCCGGCAGCCGCCGCCGCACAGCTTGCGACCCCAAGGCAGCTGCTTGCCGCGGCATTTTTGGCGGTGCTTTTCTCACTGGTCGCGATTTTGATTTTGGTTCTGATCGCCGCCGCGCAGCAGTGGTGGCTTGATCGGAGACAGAAAAAATACAAATCATAAAAAAATCCCCGGCAAAAGCCGGGGAGAGAATATGTTATTTTACCAAAGCTTCGATGTCTGTCTTTACCAGATCGCAAAGCTGCTCCGCCTCTTGCCTGGTCTTTCCTTTTAAGAGGCAGTACAGTTTAATCTTTGGCTCGGTGCCGGAGGGACGGATGATAAAGTTGTTGTCGTCCTCAAGCTCCAGATAAATGACGTTGGAGGTGGGCAGCAGAATCTTCTCCTGCCTGCCGGTCGCAAGGTCGGTGCGCAGCGAGGTCTGATAATCCCGTACTGCGATGACCTTCTTTCCGGCAATGCTTGCCGGCGGATTGTTGCGGATGTCTTCCATAATACCGGCGATGCGGTCAAGGCCCTCCATGCCCTCCATGGTGACCGATTCCACCTGTTCTTTATAATACCCGTATTTTTGATAGATCCGATCCATCTGTTCAAAGATGGAGCTGCCCTTTTCCTGATAATAAAGCGCCATCTCCGCAATCAGCATCACGGCAACCACGGCGTCCTTATCCCTTGCGTAGGTTCCCTTTAAGTAGCCGTAGCTTTCTTCAAACCCAAAGAGGTAAGTGCCGATGCCGGTCTCTTCCGATTCCTTGATCTTTTCGCCGATGAATTTAAAGCCGGTCAAAACCTCTTTCATCTCAACGCCGTAGGCACGGCACATTGCCGCGATGATGTTGGTGGTGACGATGGTCTTTACCACATAGCCGTCCTTTGGCAGCCGGCCTCGCTCTTTTAAGCTGCTTAAAATATACTCGGTAAGGAGTGCGCCCACCTGGTTTCCGGTAAAGGAGACGTATTCGCCGTTTTCGTCCTTGACTAAGATGCCTACGCGGTCAGAGTCCGGATCGGTGCCGACAATCAGATCCGCGCCGCATTCCTTGGCATAACCGATCGCTAAGGCAAAGCCCTCTTTGTTCTCCGGGTTCGGCGATGCCACGGTCGGAAAATCACCGTCCGGCAGTTCCTGTTCTTTCACCACCACAACATTGTCAAAGCCGACTCGCTTTAAAATCTTGCGCACCGGCTTGTTGCCTGCCCCGTGAAACGGCGTGTAGACAAACTTCAGCCGGCTGCCCTTTTCCCTGGCAAGCTCCGGATTGATGCACTGCTTTTGTACCTCGTCAAGATAGGCGTCCTCCACATCGTCGCCCATCATCACGATTTTGCCATCTCTGACTGCCTGGTCAAAGTCGCACTTTTTGACGTCCGTAAACATGTCCGTCTTTTCGATCTCCGAAAGAACGATGGCGGCGAGCGCGGGATTCAACTGCGCACCGTCCGCACCGTACACCTTATAGCCGTTGTACTTGGCCGGGTTATGGCTTGCGGTTACGGCGATGCCGGCGGTTGCACCGATGTGGCGCACCGCAAAGGAAAGCTCCGGCACCGGCTTTAACTCGTCAAACAGATAGGCGGTGATGCCGTTTGCCGCCAGAATGATCGCTGCCTCTTTGGCAAAGACGTCCGACTGATGACGGCTGTCATAGGCGATAGCAACGCGCAGCGTGCCGCCCGGATTGGTGGATAGCAGCTGATTGGCAAGCCCCTGGGTTGCCTGTCCCACCACGTAAGTATTCATACGGTTCGCCCCGGCGCCCAATACGCCGCGCAGCCCTGCTGTACCAAATTCCAAAGTTCTGTAAAACCGATCCTTAATCTCCGTTTCATCATCGGCGATGGCGTTTAGCTCTGCCACCGTGTCGGCGTCCGCCATACGAAGCCATCTTTGGTATTCTTTTTGATAATCCATCCTAGCTCTCCTCCTGTCATAAATTCCATGAAGCTATTATACTATAAACAAATTCGAATTACAACCATATTTTATCACCATTTTTCACGGAAATTTTTGTTTTTGGATTGCAATTTCGGTTTTGCTCTGGTATGATAGAGGAAGAATCAACTACAGGAGGTAGCATATGAAAATTGGAATCGGCAGTGATCACGGCGGCGTGAATCACAAGGCCTATATCAAAGAACATTTGACCGCACTCGGTCATGAGGTGATCGACTACGGGACGCAGCCGGAGGTCCCGGCCGACTATCCAGACATCGCAGAGAAGGTGTGCCGCGCCTACCTGGACGGTGCGTTTGACCGCGGCATCTTAATTTGCGGCACCGGTATCGGCATGAGCATCGCTGCAAATAAAATGCATGGGATTCGGGCGGCGCACGTGACCGATTGTTACAGCGCAAAAAAATGCCGTCAGCATAACGACGCGCAGATCATCTGCCTGGGCGAGCGCGTGACCGGGCCGGATCTTGCCGTTGCCATAGTGGACGCATACCTTGGTGCAGAGCATGAGGGCGGCCGCCACGCCCGCCGGGTGGAAAAAATCAACAATCTGGAGCAGTAGGGGATTTTGTTAAAATCCACAAAAAATTCTGTCTTAAAAAAGCGGCTTTTGTCGGGACAGAGATTTTCAAAGAAATTTATTGCATATTTTGAAAAGTATGATATAATGGATTCAATTGGGCTTTTTGCCGATTGATATGAAAGGAGCAGAGCAAATGAAATATTCAAGCGAAGTAGAAAGTATGTGTCCGCTCGCAAAGGGCGCATATCACGGCCCCGCGCCAATCCCGCAGGAGGGTAAGTGGACGCAGGCAAAAGAAGTTAAGGACATTTCCGGTCTGACGCACGGTATCGGCTGGTGTGCACCGCAGCAGGGTACCTGTAAGCTGACATTAAATGTAAAAGAGGGCATCATCCAGGAGGCTCTGGTGGAAACCGTGGGTTGCAGCGGTATGACCCACTCGGCCGCAATGGCGTCCGAAATTTTAATCGGTAAGACGATTTTAGAGGCGCTCAATACGGACCTCGTCTGTGACGCCATCAACACCGCAATGCGTGAGCTGTTCCTCCAGATCGTGTACGGCCGTACCCAGACTGCATTCTCGGAGGACGGTCTCCCCATCGGCGCAGGCCTTGAGGATCTGGGCAAGGGCCTGAGAAGCCAGGTCGGCACCACTTACGCAACCCTGGCAAAGGGCCCCAGATATCTGGAGCTGGCTGAGGGTTATATCACCAAGGTAGCCGTTGACGCAGAAAACCAGATCATCGGTTACAAGTTTGTACATCTCGGCAAAATGATGGAAATGATCGGCAAGGGCATGGACGCGAACGAGGCGCTCGAAAAGGCCAGCGGTCAATACGGCAGAGTAGACGATGCGGTCAAGCTGATTGATCCGCGTCACGAATAAGATAGGAGGTATTGAAAATGGCTTTATTTGAGAGTTATGAGAGAAGAATCGACCAAATCAATGCTGAGCTGAAAAAGCACGGCATCGCTTCGATTGAAGAGGCAAAGCAGATTTGCGATGAAAAGGGCATTGACGTATATAATATGGTAAAGGGCATTCAGCCGATCTGCTTTGAAAACGCATGTTGGGCGTACATTGTCGGCGCGGCAATCGCCATCAAGGACGGCGTAACAAACGCGGCTGACGCGGCAGAAAAGATCGGCCTCGGCCTGCAGTCCTTCTGTATTCCCGGCTCGGTAGCCGACGACCGTAAGGTTGGTATCGGCCACGGTAACCTGGGCGCAAGACTTCTGCGTGAGGAGACCAAGTGCTTTGCCTTTTTGGCAGGTCATGAGTCGTTTGCGGCCGCAGAGGGCGCAATCGGCCTGGCAAGAAGCGCCAACAAGGCAAGAAAAGAGGATCTCCGCGTTATCTTAAACGGCCTTGGTAAGGACGCAGCACAGATCATCTCCAGAATCAACGGTTTTACCTATGTGCAGACCCAGTTTGACTATTACACCGGTAAGGTTGCCGTTGTGAAAGAGACGGCATATTCCAACGGAGAGCGCGCAAAGGTTCGCTGCTACGGCGCCGACGACGTGCGTGAGGGTGTTGCAATCATGCACCTAGAGGGCGTGGACGTTTCGATTACCGGTAACTCCACCAACCCGACCCGTTTCCAGCACCCGGTTGCAGGTACGTATAAGAAGGAATGCATTGAGCAGGGCAAGAAGTACTTCTCCGTTGCCTCCGGCGGCGGCACGGGCAGAACGCTGCACCCGGATAACATGGCCGCAGGTCCTGCCTCCTACGGTATGACCGATACCATGGGTCGTATGCACTCTGACGCGCAGTTTGCAGGTTCGTCCTCTGTGCCGGCGCACGTGGAGATGATGGGCTTAATCGGCGCAGGTAACAATCCGATGGTTGGTATGACCGTTGCCGTTGCCGTTGCGGTAGAGGAAGCTATGAATAAATAAGGAGCGGTGGAAACCGCGTAAAAACGTGATTTTTTGAAAGTGTGTTGAAGTGGTAAAATGGGGATAAATGTAGGTAATTCCTACACTACTCCTACACCCAAAATATCAAAAAGTTGACAAAACTTTAAAAATATGATATCATGCATGCGAACAGGAACAGAAAAGCTCTGTTCCTGTTTTTTTTGAGGAATTTGTTATGGAGAATTTGAAAATATAGGGCAAACTGCCAAAGGGAGGAGCGATCATTGATGTTTTATCAGATACCAACACTTACCACGGATAACGAGGCAGTCAACAAGGCGTTTCGGACGGCGTATTCGGATGTGGTTTCCAACATTATTCCGTTTCAGTCAGGACAGTTAAAGGAGCCGGCAAACGTCATCCTTGCCGGAATGGGCTATGAGACGCCCTGGACGCGCGACTGCGCCATCAACGTCTCCAACTGCTGCGGTCTGCTTTTCCCGGACGTGGCAAAAAATACCCTGCTTTCGGTGCTGACCGAGGACGAAACCTACGGCGTCCGCGCCGGCGGCGAATACTGGGACGCCATCATCTGGGTTCCCGGCGCGTGGAACTATTACCGTTTTTCGGGCGATGACGCCTTTTTGGACACCATCTACGAAGTCGGGAAAAATTCGCTCCGCTATTTTGAGGATACCGAGTTTGACGAGACCTTAAACCTCTTCCGCGGCGCGGCGTGCTACGGAGACGGCATCGCCGCCTATCCGGATATTTACGCAAAATGCGGCGAGTCGGGCATCATTCATTTTACCGATAAGTTTCCGGAATATAAGGCGAAAAAGGGCGTCGGCCTGCCACTGCATGCCCTGTCCACCAACTGCCTGTATTACCGCGCCTATGTGATTATGGAAGAGCTGTCTAAGCTTTTGCAAAAGGACGGCGCGGCGGCGTACGGCAAAAAGGCGGCGGCCATGAAGGAGAGCATCAACCGACATTTTTGGAATGAGGAGAAAGGCTACTACAACTACCTGGTTGATGATTTTGGAAACAGTGACTGCTATGAGGGTTTGGGCGAGAGTTTTGTGATTTTGTTTGACATTGCGGACGAGAAGCGGAAGAAGAGCGTTGTCAAAAATCTTCCTCTTACGCCAAACGGCATTGCCTGCGTGTGGCCGCCGTTCCGGCGTTATACCGACCTTGGCGAGGGCATCTACGGCCGGCACAGCGGCACGATTTGGCCGCCGATCGAGGCGTATATGGCAATCAGCGCGCTAAAGTGCGGCAATCGGGAGGTTTTTGAAAACGAGCTGAAACTGATGACTGACCGCGCAGTCAGAGACGGACAGTTTGCCGAGATTTATCACCCGATCACCGGCGAGATGTACGGCGGCGTGCAGGAGAGAGACCAAAAGGGCATGGACTTTAGCTGGAAGTCGGAACTGAAACAGACCTGGAGCGCAACCGGGTATCTCAGAATGATTCTCTTCCACGTGGCGGGAATCAAGATTGAAAACGGAACGCTGACCGTCGAGCCGCAGCTGATGTGCGATATTCACCGCCTGGAACTTAGCGGCATTGTGTACGGCGGCGCGGTGTACGATATCAAGATTTGTGAGACGGACGGCGGCTATGACGTCTGCGTGGACAAAACACCGCTTGTTTAGCCGAAAGTGAGCAATCCGAACCCCGATTTTGGGAGGCGGATTTCCGCTTTCGCTGCGCCCAATACTCGGCAATCCGTTAGGATTACCTGCGTTTTTGCTTATGCAGCAACCAAAAATCCGCTCTCTCAAAATTCTACGACCTGAAAAGGATTCAATTTTGAGCAGATTTTGGTGCGGAAGATGCAGCAAGGCTCGGCGCGGAGCATCGATGACAAGCCAAAAGATGCCGAAATTTCACCTTTTCAGGCGGGTTCGGATTACTCTCTTTCGGCTAGGCGCACGGGAGTCGAACCCGATATGCCCTGTGATTAAAAAATGATCATCTTTTTGCTCTATGCGAAAAATTTCATTTTGAATTGATCGTCATCCCCTGCTTAGCCTTTGCCCACCACGGGCGGCGCAGAAATGAAATTTTACGCCGATTTTACGCTGTTTTCGGCAAGATATTGCGACATTGCCGTACGGGCACGGCGAAGGATTTATGGACTCTGGGCAATCATTTTAAAGCAATATCTTGCTGAAAACTGGCTTTTTCGGCAGGCTGAAAGCCGCGCACATTTACGTGGCTTTTAAAATTTATGGGCGAAGCATAATGACGGCAGTCTGGCGCCCGGTGTGCTCTTTATGCGTACGATAAGAATAAAAGATGTCTGCATGACATACGGTGCAAAGGCTTGACAAATCGATGTGCTCCTCACCAATCCCTTGCGAGAGCAGCTGATCCCGGTTCATACGCCAGATATCAATTAAAAAGCGGCCGTCCTCAATTTCCGTACAATAGGAAGAAGGGAAAATCTTTGTTGCCTCACTGCCAAAGGTAAAGCAGCAGGGACCGATGCTCGGCCCGATGGCGCAGCGGATATCGAAAGGATCGCATTGATATTTTTCCTGCATGAGTATGACAGTCTTTTTGGCAATTTCCTTTACCGTGCCGCGCCATCCGGCGTGAACCGCGGCAATCACTCTGCGCTTTGGGTCTAAAAACAAAATCGGT
This sequence comes from uncultured Clostridia bacterium, assembly GCA_934454115.1. Lineage (GTDB taxonomy): Bacteria > Bacillota > Clostridia > Monoglobales > Monoglobaceae > Ructibacterium. The sequence goes on along the minus strand of CAKSFQ010000001.1, from coordinate 254,428 downwards.
ACGCAGTCCGCCGAAAAGACAACGAGTGAAATTCCGGCTCGGTCGGTAATCAGAGCGTCCGTATCGTAAATATCGCTGGGTTTTGTGACACCCTTCCCGGCATCCTCTTCGGTGACAGGACGGATATGATCGGTGTGTGTTTGCCGAGATAAAACCATGGATTTCATCGGAATCTTTAAGTCATTTGCCAAAAGCCGATAATTTTCCATCACGGATTCCGGTTTGTCGCCGACCCGAAACCCCAGATTCATTCCTAAAATATCACCGTGACTCACGCCGCCTTTTCGGCAGGTAAAGGCATGGGTAACAACCCCTGTTTCACGAAAAAGATCGGATTGCAGATACTGCCGATTTTCCTTTTGATACCAGATCATAAATTCCTCCTAAAGCCGTGCAAAACGCAGGCGCTCCACGGAAATCGTTTTTCCGGATTGCGGATCAATGTCAAAAATGCAGCCGTGAAAGAATACCTCGCCCTCGGCCTTTTCAAAACGAAATCGTTTGCCCGTTTGCATATAAAAGCTTAAAATAACTTCTTTCTTTACACCCAGGACAGAATCCTCCACCCCGGTCATTCCTAAATCGCAGATAAATCCGGTGCCGCCGGGCAGAATCCTCTCGTCAGCAGTCTGCACATGGGTGTGGGTGCCAAACACCGCGCTGACCCTGCCGTCTAAAAAATGCCCCATTGCAATGCGTTCGCTGGTGGCCTCGGCATGCATGTCCACGATGATAATATCGGCGTCCATCTGTTTTAAGGCATGCTCCGCAGCGTGAAACGGACAATCCGCCGGGTTCATGTTGACCCTGCCGATCAGGTTCAAAACGCCAATCCTTATGCTGCCGGTATCCCAGACTGTAAAACCGTTTCCTTCTATCTCCGGCGGAAAGTTATATGGGCGGATCACACGGGGATTTTCTTCTAAAACCTGTGCACCTTCGCGGTTTGCGAAGGTGTGATTGCCCATTGTAATGATGTCGACGCCGCGGTCGATCAGGGTATTTGCAATATCAACCGTAATCCCGTTTGTATTCGCGGCGTTTTCGCCGTTTGCAATACAAAAATCTACATTATATTGCTTTCGGATTCGGTTCAGATTGTTATAAATATATTCGCGGCCGTCCTCTGCCACGATATCTCCGATTGCCAAAATGCGCATATTTGTCTCCTCCTAGCTGCGTTGTCTGACCGCTTCATAAAGCAGAATACCGGACGCAACCGATGCATTCAGCGACTGAATTTCTCCCATCATCGGGATTTTCACCAAAAAGTCGCATGCCTTTCGTGTCAGGCGTGAAATGCCATCACCTTCACTGCCGATCACCACGGCAAGCGGTCCGGTCAGATCGCACTCTGTATATCGCTGCGTCCCCGAAAGATCGGTGCCGACAACCCAAATTCCGCATTTTTTTAATTTTTCCAGTGTTTGTGCAATATTGGTTACCCGTGCAACCTTGGTATATTCCACGGCTCCGGCCGAAACCTTTGCCACCGTGCCATTGAGCGCGGCGCTGCGGTTTTTGGGGATAATTACGCCGTGCACGCCCGCGCCGTTTGCGCTGCGCAGAATACTACCGAGGTTATGCGGATCGGTAATTCCCTCCGCAACCACCAAAAAGGGCGGCTCGCCGCGCTCCTCGGCAAGCGTTAGAATATCCTTAAGTTCTGCATAGGCGTGGGTCGCAATCGCCGCTGCGACGCCCTGATGGTTCTCACCCTCACAGAGAGTATCCAACTTTCTGCGATCCACAAAGCAATAGAGGATGCCGCGTTCCTTTGCCAAAGCGCGGATATGAGCAATCTGGGAATGACGCAGCCCGTCCTGGAGCCAGATTTTGTCGATCACGGTTTTCCCTGCTTCTAACGCCTCAATGACCGGGTTGCGGCCATAAATGATATCATCTTTCATTCGTGAAAATCACCTTTCTGTTTTAAATCTCATTTTTCTTTTGCAGTTTCTAAGGGACGGATATCCGAGAGATAGACGGAAAAAATGGAATCGCCGATCACAAGATTAAAGTTTTTCCCCTTCAGATACAAGACCTCATTCACCGTAACGCCGTGCGTATTTTTCTTTCCCTTTAAGCAAGAGGAAAAGGTCACCCTGCGCTGATCCGGATTGCCGTCAATTGCGTCCTCGTGCATGGCAGTCAGAGCACCAAGCTCGGTTGCGTAGTCGCCGTCTGTACAGGCCATGCCCTGCGCAATGCCGGACAGGGTCTCTTTTGGCGTGGACTGGCAAACATAAGTAAAAAGGTAACTCTCCGTTTTGTCCGCCTTGCTGCCCCAGGTTATTTTATAGATCAACGCAAAAATACTGATAGCAAGAATCCCAATCAGCAGTAAATCCATGATATTAAATTTCCAAAATATTTTTCTGTCCATAACGCGCCCTCCCTGCCGGTGACACTGATTCCGTAACCCTATTCTATAGTATAGCCTAACCGAAAAGAAAAAGCAAGAAAAACACATCACAAAAATAGCGTCAATTTACAGTAGGATTCTTTATTTAAGGGTATTCTATATAGGAAAAGCGAAGCTTTTACGCTCAAAATCAGAGCTTAATTCTCTTTCTTTCCAACAAGAAAGCGTGCACGGAATTTGACAAGAGAGGAAATGCATGGTATACTAAAGAAAGTACACCAACGAGGGGGCGTTTCTTATGAAACAGGGAGAGAAAACCAGGGAAATGGTGCTGACGGCGCTTTTGATTGCGCTTGGCATTATTATTCCGATTTATTTTGGCTTTTTGCGTGTGGTTCTGCCGCCGGCGTTTACGGCAACGCTGATGGCGCATGTTCCGATTTTTATCGCGATGTTTATCTCGCCGTGGTCGGCAATCTTTACCGCGATCGGTACAACGGCCGGATTTGCCTTTGCCGGGCTCAGCCCGGTGGTGACGGCACGCGCGGCGTCGCATATTGTCTTTGCCGTGGTCGGTGCGATCATGATCCGCCGCCGCTGGAATCTGGTTGCGGTCGGCGTGGTGACGGCGCTGCTGCACGCATTGTTTGAGGGTCTTACCGTTTACGTCTTTTTAAAGTTTGGGCTGATGGCCGCAACGGAATCTTCGTTTGTCTCGGTGGCGTTTTACGTGACCGGTGTGGGAACGCTGATTCATGACACCATCGATTATATCATTGCCTGCCTGATCGGCCTGGCGCTTGTAAAGGCGCATATCATCGCGCCCCTGCCGCCTGTCCTGAAAAAGAAGGCATAATATCGGCGAAAAACCGCCCGAAAAGGAAGAATGTTGGCATCCGTGCGGTGCACAAAAAGAATCAAAAAGCCCCGGTGACTGAATCAAGTCGCCGGGGCTTTTGATATCTTATCCATTTTATTGCGTTTATTTTTTTACAAAGCGGTCGCAGATATATTGATTTGCCATGTTTTCCAGGCCATCGTCAAGCGGTAAAAGTCCTTCAAAGTCCGGGTACTTCCGCTTTAAGGCGCGCGATAAAATATCATCGCAGAGCATCGGGTTTTTCGGCAGCAACGGCCCGTGTAGATAGGTTGCAATCACGTTTTTGTAGACCACGCCCTCATAGCCGCTCTCGCCCGTGTTGCCGTGTCCGTATATGACCGATCCGAGCGGCGTGTGGCTGCCGATATGGGTGCGGCCGGCGTGGTTTTCAAAGCCGACAATCGGCTGCGAAAACAGGTCGCTCTTTAGCACCACGTTGCCGATCAGACGGGTATCGCCGGCATCGGTTGCGATGTCTAAGATGCCAAGTCCCTCAATTTTGGCGTCTGCGGTCTGATAATATTTGCCCAGCAGCTGATAACCGCCGCAGACGGCAACCAGGGTACCGCCGGATTCCACATAGTCGGATATCTCTTGCTTTTTCTTTAATAAAAGGCCGCACACGATCTCCTGCTCCCGATCCGATCCGCCGCCCACAAAGATGATGTCGGCACGGCCAAGATCCATACTGTGGTCGCGGTTGGTGCATTCGGTGACAGTTGCGTCAATGCCGCGCCAGGCAAGCCGCTTTTTCATGCAGGCGATGTTGCCCTTATCACCGTACAGGTTCAGCAGATCCGGATACAGATGTACGATCTGAATTTCTCTTTGGCTCATTGCGCCTCACCTCCGCCTTTGATTTCCTTTTCCAGCTCTAACATACAGGTCTGGGTCGGATAGAGCGCCGTGTAGTTCACCAGCACATAGCAGACCTCCGCGTCGGTGGTGCGGCAGCGGTTCAGCGCCTCTTTCATGCTTTTTGTGATGCAGTCCACCGGGACATCGGCATAGCGAAACCGCAGCGAGATGTCATAGACGCGGATGCCGGTGGTGGTTAAGGAGTTGAGGTTTTCATCGTATAACTTGTCGAAATCAACATCCCATAGCCACGAGACGTCGCGGCCGTCATTTGCCAGATCATTGATTGCGACAATGACGTCCTTTTTCCGCTTGTCCAGCATGACGGTCTGAATCGCCTGGTTGAACCCGGCCGGGTTTTTGGCAAGGTTTAGAATAAAGGGCTTGCCGAGGTCGATCAGCTCCATCCGTCCGATCTGCGGCTTGTAGTCCGCCAGCAAATCGGAAAAACGGTCGGTCGAAATGCCCATGGTCGCGGTCGCAGCATAGACAGCAAGAATATTATAAATGTTATAAAATCCGCGGTAGTCGACGTCGATCGGGTCGCCGTTGATGGTAAACTTCATCGATGCCGAAAGATCAACGTTGCGCGCGTCAAAGTCGATGTCGGGGCGCCGGTTATGGCAGTGCGGACAATAATAATCGCCCAGCTGGCTGTAATGGAAGAAGCGGTACTCCTGTTCCCTGCCGCATTTGGCGCAAAAGCGGCCCTCTTTGGTCTCGTCAATCTGGGGCAGAACCTGCTCGGAAATGCCAAAGTATACCGCGCGCCGTCCCTCGCCAAAGGTAGCGGTCAGCGGATCGTCCCCGTTTAGGATCAGGGTGACGTCACCGGCCATGTCAATGGCCTCGCGCAATAAATCCATGGTGATGTCGATTTCACCGTAGCGGTCTAACTGATCCCGAAAGAGGTTGGTGATAATCATATAATTTGGCGTAAGATGAGCAAATACGCGGCGCGCCGATGCCTCGTCAATCTCTAAGACGGCGTAGTCGGCCGAAAACGTGCCCAAAAGGTTACAGGCGTCGGCAAACGCGGTCGCGATGCCGCCCAGCATGTTGGCGCCCAGACGGTTACAAACCGTGGCATAGCCGCGCTTTTGCAGTACGGTGTTTAAAAGGTTGTTGGTGGTTGTCTTTCCGTTGGTGCCGCAGGTGACGATGATCCCCTTGCGGATATTTTTACTGAGCTGTCGAATCAAGTCCGGGCAAATTTTTAAGGCAAGCACGCCCGGCGAAGAAGAAGATTTCTTCCCGATCAGCCGCCCGGCAACGCCGGCCAGCTTGGCAGCCCACACAGCAAGTAACTTTCTCATTGGTACGGTCTCCTTCATCCATCCGTTTTTTACTATTATACCGATTTTAGCAGAAAATTACAAGGGGACTATCTTAAAATACTGTTACAGAAAAGAAAAACACTTCATCATTTTAAACTGTTTAAATAATCGCCGATGCACTCGGCGGCAAGCGACAAGCCGTAGACTGCCTCGGAAAGACTGTTTCCGCTGGAGCCGGTCTCGATAATCATACTCGCGTGGGTGGTGTGCCCGTTAAACCGCTCCTGGCGCAGATTGATTCTGCGCATCAGGGTGGGATAGCGGCGCGCAATGGTGTCCTGCAAATGAATAGCGCACTTGATATTTTCTCTCCAATCCGGGTGGTATAGTCCCTTTTGATCTGTGCCGACCACAAACATCAGCTGCGCCGCCGGCTTTCCGTCGATTTTAGTCACCACCCTTGCCTTGGTGTTATCGTCATAAACGATGGAATCACGGTGAATATCAAACACCATTTGGATGGACGGATACCGCTTTAAATAGTCCTCGATCGCGGAAAGCGCGTGGGCGTAAGAACCGTTAAAGGACGGATAATCGTGCAGCGCGGTATCGTGGACGGTCTCGATGCCGTGCCGGTTTAAAATATCGCAAAAGGCGTTGCCGGCCGCAATGACGTTTTCGGATGGATCGGTGCTGCGGTCGCTTGCCGTGATGTCATAAAAGTCGCTGCCCTCCCTTGCGTAGCTTTCGGTCGCGTGGGTGTGGATCACCAGTACCTTGGGACCGTCTGTGTTCATGTCAATGGAGAGCGGCGTCTTCAGCGCCTCATTTACGTCCACCGTATAGGAGGTCTCATTGCCGAGTGTGACCGCCTGACCGCCCGGCGGCGCGGCGTCAATGCTTTTGATGGCCGCCCGTCTCTCCTCCGGAATGGCGGCATCGTCCGCAGAGGGCGTTTGTTCCTGTGCCCCGGCCGCCTCCGCTGTCGCGGCTGCTGCGGCGGAGGCGGCGGCTGTGTCCGGCTGCGCGGTGACCGCAGACGCGCTGCGCTGCGCCAGACCGCCGGATAAAATGGCGTCGGTTAAGGGGATTTCGCTTTTTAGCATGGTGGAGGGGTCTTTGATATCCCATTGAAAGAGCAGGGAGAAGAGGACGCTGCCGCGCTGCAAAAGCTGCGATCTGACAGACGGTGTAGCGTTTGCTGTAACCGTCACGGACGGAATCACGTCGCCGAGCATGGTTTCGGCGTTGGGGGTAAAGGAGAATTTGGCACGCTGCAGCGAGAAAGCGCAAAGCCTTGCGCCGATCAAAAGAAGAGAAAGCAGGAGAAGCCCTGCGGTGAAACGGCGGAACAGTTTTTTGCCGTCAATAATAATTGCCTTATATTTTTTCATGTTGTGTGCCTCCGGCTTGTCTTTGTGGTTCTTTTTTTATTTTATGAGCCAAAGGCGGCGGTTAGAACTTTTTGATAGATCGGCGAAAAATTTCATTGCCGCGCCGCCCTGGTAGGCATGGCGGAATCAGGGGACGGCGATCAGATCAAAATGAAATTTTTCGCAAAGTAAGGTTTATTGAAACATAAGGCACGGCAGGGGTGGTTCCCTGCCGTGCCGAAGGTTTAAAGATTTTCTTTGATTTTTTGATTGATGGTCTCCCGAAGAAGGAGCAGCGCGTCGTTGTCTCGCGGATATTCCTCAAAGCCTTGAATATCGGTCAGCATCGCCATCACTGCGTCCTTGCCGATATAGGATTCCAGCAGCTTTAGCGCCCTCAAATCCTGCAGCGCGTCATGAAAGACATAAAGCCGCAGCGATACCGTAACATCGCCCTGCTTGTCTAAGGGATAGACCACAAAGGCATCGCCTGACGGGAAGCAGTCGCCCGACGAGGTGTCGGCAAAGGGATCAATGACGTACCGGGACTTGCCGGAGAACCAGAAGTTAAAGCCCCATTGCAAAAATCCCTCGATATCATGCTTGTACAGTTGATAGCCTAAAACGCGGTTGCGGTAAGACGGCATCGCCATAAAGCGGTTTGCCACCTTTTTGCCCTGGCAGCAGCAATAGTATGCCCAAAGGGGCTTTACCGCATGCTCCACAAACGGGTTGATGACGTCCACGGGCACCACCGGACGGTGGATCAGCCCGTTCTCATAAAAACTGAAATCCGACAGCGCGTCAAAGAGACGATCCTCTTCGATATGGCAAAGCAGCGCCTTGCGCACCTTTTCGTACTGTTCTCTGTGGTCGGCGTGCGGCTCGTCCGAAACGTGGAAGAGGCAGTTTTCATAAACGCCCTCCGCGGTCAAAAATTCCTTCAGTTTCGGCAAAAATGCGTCCAAAAACGCGTGGTATTCGGGCGATAGGGAATCCGTCTCCCAGCCGAAAATCTTCTGATAGCTGCCGTTTACCGTTGCCATGATCTTTGGCGCATGGTAGGCGCCCCACTGCGTAAACAGGTGCGAAATCTCAAAATATTCGATGCCGCAGGACTTGCAAAGCCCAATCCACCGCTTTAAGTTGGTAAAATCAAAGGAGTATGTACCGTCCGTCACGGTCACGTCCACCAGCTGATTGGTGGGGCGTTCACCGCCGATGTCGGTGTCAAGCGGCGGCGTAAAGACCGGCGTTAAGATCATGTTATGCCCGAACTTTTTGTAGATTTTGAGGTATTTTTCGGTTAAGGCAAAGTAGTCGTCGCTTTGCATCTCGGTATTGTGGAGGACGGACAGACAGTCCCCGTGGAACCAGCCGGTGCAGAGCAGATCCTGCTTTGGCAGCGCCGCGTCAATAATCTCCAGCATAAAGGTGAGCTCACAGTGCCAGTTGTGCTCGCGGTCGTCAAGCTTTATGCGGATCGGATAGGTGCCGGCAGGGATCTTTCCCTCCGGTTCTACCGCAAACCAAAAGCTGCGCAGCTGCCCCGGAATCAGACGCAGTCTGCCGTCTCTGACCTTATAAAGCGGATCGGGGAACAGCCCCGGCGCCTTGGTGATATAGTCATCGTCTGCAAAGTTGTCGGTCAGCGCCGGAAAGGTGGAGGGAACATACCCGACCTGATAGACGCTGATACAATCGCTGAGCGCCGAATCAATCGTAAGATCAAAGTACGCCTCAAAATTTTCGTAGTTTTGAAAGGTGCCGACCAGCTGAAACGAGTAGATTTCGTTCTTCAGCATACTGCCTTCGGTCTGTGCTTTGGGCATCGCGTCCGACGGAAATACTTTTTCTAAGCTGCTGATTAGTTTCCATTCATATTGCATGTGTGTCACCTCGTAAATTCTTTTGTTTTAAAAATTGGATTTTGCGGCAATGCCGCAAGATCATAACGCATATGAAAAACGCCGCGTGTCAGTGTATTTTATCATAGCGGCGCATAAATGTCAATCCGTGTTCTTCTCGGTTTTTTCTCGTCTATTCTCTGCCGTCCGTGCCGCTGCGGAATGCGGTCGGCGTGACCCCGACATGCTTGTTAAAGACCGTGCTGAAATGCTGCGTATTTTTATACCCGACCTCGGCGGCAATCGCGCCGACGCTCTTGTCACTGTGCAGCAGCAGCTCCTTGGCACGCTCAATCCGCTTTGCAATCATATAGTTTTTGATCGTGATACCGGCCTCCTTCGAAAAGATATTACTTAAATAGTTCGGCGAATGGAAGAAGTGATCGGCGATTTCGTTGAGAGAGGTGTCAAGGTGGCTGTTGATATAGTCCTTGACATCGTTTACCAAGTTCATCGTCTTTTGGTTATTGCGATAGGTGATGGCGGCAATCACCACGTCGACAAAGTCCAGGATAAACGCCTCAATGTCAGTGAGCGACTTGTACTGCCGCAGGATATCCCAGGCGTTGCTTTTGCTGAAAACCAGGTCGGGGTCTTGGTTGCACTGCATCAGACAGAGCGCCAGATGCACCAAAATCTCGTGACAGATCCGCTGTACCGCCTCAATACTGGTCTGGCTGCGGCGAAAGTTATCAAACAGTTTTTCTAAGGTAAACTTGGCGTTTTCAAAGTCGCCGGCCTTGACATAGCCGAAGAATTCTTCCTTTGGGAAGGAGTGGTAGTCGTAAAACCCCTCTGTCGATTCTAAGTCCGAGATACAAATGACCGAGTTAAAGCCGAGGTAAAAGCTGTACCGGACGGCGTCCAGCGCGCTGCTGTAGCTGAGATTACATTTTTTGATGCCTAAAAGCGAGTTGCCAAGCCCAATCACAAACTTATCTGTTCCGTTAAAATTTAAGTAGGATTCGGCGGCGTCGGCGCAGCGCAGCGCCTCGCCCTGCGCCTTCTGGAGAGGTACGGACGCATCGGACAAAAAGAAGTAGATCAGCTGCGTGGTATTAAAAAACGACAGCAGATTGGCGTGGTTACCGGTAAAAATCTTAATCAGATTATGAAAAATCCGATAATTCTGTTTAAACGAGTCGGTCTCCTTCGAGGCTTCCAGCGACACCACCATTGCCGTACAGGTGACGTTTTGGTCGGTGATGCCAAAGATGTCGGAGAGCGCCTCGGTATCAATGTTCTCGCCCGAAATGATGTTAAAAAAGTACCCTAGCAGAAAATGCTTGCTCAGCTCCAGCTGCTTGGCAATCTGTGTGGTGTAGGAATTCTTCAGCTTTTGCTCACGGACGTTGGTGATCTCCTTAGCAACGGCATTGATAACGTCCTCATCCAAAAACGGCTTTAAAAGATAGGAGCAGACGTTATTGGAGATTGCTGCCTGCGCATAAGAAAAATTGTTATAGGCGGTTAAAATGATAAAGCGGCTCTCCGGCAGATTGACCGATAGCTTTTGTGCAAGCTCTAAGCCGTTCATCTTCGGCATCTGAATATCGGAGAGAATAATGTCCGGCTTTTCCGCCAGCGCAAGGCGGTACGCCTGTTCGCCGTTTTCGGCCGTCAGTACGGCGCTGATCCCCTGCGCGTGCCAGTCAATCTCTTTCAGGCTGGAAAGACATAACGGCTCGTCCTCTGCAATTAAAAGTTTCATGTCCGATCTCCTCCGTTTCCTATGATATTGCAATCCATTCGATGCTACCACAATTATACGTAGTATGCGCAAAAAAAGTCAAGATAATTTCACATAAGAAACGAAAATACCGTAAGTTTACAAACGAATCGTAAGTTTACGTTGTTGAAACACCGCTTTATTCTTGATAAAATGGTACATAGAGAGAACAAGCGGTCGCTTTCGAAAGGAGTAAACGAGTATGAAGAAACGGTTTTTTGGCCTTTTGATCGTCATGTTTTTGGCGGTGACGATGCAGACGGCAGTGGGGTTTGCGGCCGATCAGCCGGAACTGATCATGAATGGCGACAGACAGAGCTACGCGCTGACCTCGGTCAGCATCGCCACGGGCAATCACCAGATATTAGCTCCGGCGGACGCGTTTGCCGCGGCGATCGGCGCCGCCTATACCGAATCGGGGAACATCGTCACCCTGGCAAAGAACGGCGTCAGCTTACATTTTACCATAGACGCTGCGACGGCAAAGGTCGGGCAGATGAGCGTCAGCTTAAAGACTCCGGCAAAGCGGATTGACGGTGCGGCATATGTTCCGGTGGAGTTTTGCGGCGAAAATTTTCATTATCATGTGCTGCGGGAGCGTTCCGGCAACCGCGTCCGCCTGGTGGAAAAGACCGGACTGACCGCCCCGGCTGTGTCGGGCGGGGTGAAGCCCGGCATGGACACCCTGTACTCTACCAGACACCGCGCGGTACCGACCTCGTTTCAAAAATCCAATCGGTTAGACGATCTGATTTATAATAAAGAGGATTATTCCGACGCGGTCAAGCAGATAAGGCCGGAGGATCGGGGACCGCTGCCAACCGGACCGGTGATTTTTTCACAGGACGATTTTTTAACCGGGATGGACGTCTCCCACGACGGCAAGGACGAGTGGGTGGATCAGTGGTGCAAGACCGAGATTGTCAATGTGTCGGCGCAGGATAATAAGAGCTTTCTCTCCATGAAGGTAAAAATGGACGGATCGCTCATCGGCGAGACCGACAATGCCGAGACGCTGCCGTTTGATAAGGCGGTACAATTAAATATCACCAGTGCAAAGACAGGGCTGAATGACAAGACCTACTTTTTTACCAAAAAGCTGCCTAAGCCAACGGCAGAGGATCAGTACGTGATGACCTATTATGCGCGGCTGATCAGCGGCGGCGATGCGGATTCGGAGACCGGCACCATCATGTTCCAGGTGCAGGCGAGCGACACCTATGAAAAATCAACCTCAGAGGAGGTTACCCTGACCGGCGACTGGAAACGGTTTGACTTTTTGCTGACCGGGGTGAAAAATGCCGATTCGCTGCGTATTATTCCGTCGTATTATAAGCAGGTGATCCAGATCGGCGGCTTTGAAATCCAAAATGTCGGTCCCGATGCGGATGTTTCGTATTTTGATTCCTCCAAGACCGATCTGTTACCGGCAGAGCTTGCGCCGGACGCAGCGTGGAGAAAAGAGGCGCTCGATCGGATCAAGACAGTGCGAAAGGGCGACTTTAAGGTTATCGTTAAGGACCGGTTCGGCAACGTGATCCCCGACGCGGAGGTCACCTTCAATATGTTTGAGCATGAGTTTAAATTCGGGATTCAGATGGATCTTGAATACGTTGAAAACAGCGGCGTGGGTTATGAGGACAAGTGGAAGAACCTGGTGAATAAGCTGGAGCCCAACTTTAATGCGGTTGCGGTCGGCAACAGCTTAAAGTGGCCATGCTACGCCAGAGATTCGTCGGCGGCGCAGAAGGTCATTGATGTGGCAAAATCCAAGGGACTCAAATACGTGCGCGGCCACGCGCTCTGGATGCCGAGTAATTCCTATACCGAGGATCCGCAGGCGATGTACGATCTTTTAAAGGATTCCCGGCCGGTCAATGCACGGTATGCGGATCTGCTCGGCTTTATGGAGAATCATTTTGCAGAGATGGACGAAAAGTTCCCGGAGATTTATGAGTGGGATGTCACCAACGAGACGCACGGCAGAACCTTCTTTACCGATGTGTTCGGCGATCGGATCTTTAAGGATGTGTACCGGATCGCGACCGATAAGCTGACCCACGGCCAAAAGAGGATGCTCTGCGACAACCGCCAGTTTGAGGCGCCGTACTGGGAGCGGCTGGATTGGTTCAAGGCGCAGGGAATCGACTATGATTCCTTGGGGATGCAGGGGCATTCGTGCTGCGGCAGCTTTGATCCGGATAACAACTACCGCCCGACCAAGTTCTTAGAGGTATGGGATCGGTTTGCGTACGAATATCAAAAGACCTTTGCCGTGACCGAATTTTCAATCGGTTCGGTATTTTCCGAGTATGGCTACGAGGGGCAGGGCGATATCATGCGCGATATGATGATTGCTGCATTTTCTCACCCGGCGTGCACCGGGTTTAACCTGTGGTGGCTGTCCGACTACTGGTCGGATTGGGATTCGCCCTACCGCCCGGATAACCCTGCCAACAACCGTAACGGCGCCGGCGTTTCGCCGCTCTACACCATTTGGGGCTCCTTTGGCGCAAAGCCGGGGATCGCTCAGTACCAGGATCTGCTTTATAATAAGTGGTGGACGAGGGACGCTAAGACCACGACCGACAAAAACGGCGTCGGCACCGTTAACGGATTTTACGGCGACTATGACGTCACCGTCAAAGCAAATGGAAAAACCAAAAACGTGATGGCGGCGTTCCATAAGGGCTATGAGAATGTGTTGACCGTTGTTATTAAATAAAAAGGAAATTTTTCGTAGCATAGCATAGATCGACAACGTGATAAAAATTTTAAATTGGAGATGAAAAATATGTATGAGGTAGGATTATCCAGTTGCGGCCATATTTTAGACGACGCCTATTTTGCATCGTTTCAAAAGGCCGGCATCCGTTATATGGAGGTGTCGCCCGGCGAGGATGACTACGCCAATGTGGACTATTTAAAAATCAAGGCGCTAGCCAAGACGTACGACGTAGGCCTCTGGTCGTTCCATCTGCCGTACTGGCCGTTTGATACGGTGGATTTGTCCAATCCGCCCATTGCCAAACGGACGGTTGGCTATTTTAAAGAGCTGATCCAAAAGGCGGCGGATATCGGGATTGATAAATTTGTCCTCCATGCGAGCGGTGAGCCGATCGAGGACATCGAGGAACGAAAGACGCGGATGGCGTGCGCAAAGGAAAGCCTGTTTGCGCTGGCCGAATTTGCAAAGACCTGCGGCGCCGTGATCGCGGTCGAGGATTTGCCGCGCAGCTGCCTGGGCAGAGATTCGGACGATATTTTAGATTTGATCTCGGCGCATGACGATCTTAGAGTATGCTTTGACACCAACCATCTGCTCATTGAGGATCCGGCGGACTTTGTGCGACGGGTCGGCGATAAAATGATTACCACCCATGTTTCGGACTGTGACTTTATCAATGAGCGGCACTGGCTGCCGGGCGAGGGTAAGATTGACTGGCAGGCGTTGCTCGGTGCGCTTTTTGATGTCAATTATCATGGAATCTGGCTCTATGAGATTGGTTTTAAGTGTCCGCGCAGCATCATCCGCGACCGGGATCTTACCTGCGAGGATTTCGTGAGAAACGCGAACGAACTCTTCCAAAATAAGCCGATTACGACGTTTTCGACCCATATTGAGGGACTTGGCATGTGGGTATAGGAGGATCAAATCATCATGTTTTTTAAGGGAAAAAACCAAGAATATACCACCCGTGTTTTGACGGCGAAGAGCGAAATCAATGCGCTGGCGTTTTTATTTGCCGTAACTTATATGGTAAGCTATATCACACGGATCAACTACGGCGCAATCATCGCCGAGATGGAGCGCGCGACCGGGATGTCAAAAAGCCTTTTGTCGCTTGCGCTGACGGGCAGCTTTGTGACCTACGGTGTCGGCCAGGTGGTCAGCGGTGTGATGGGCGACCGTATCTCGCCGAAACGACTAGTTAAATACGGCCTGATTGTCACCGTAGTGATGAATCTTTTGATTCCGGTCTGCCATAGTCCGTATCAAATGCTTTTTGTGTGGTGCATCAACGGCTTTGCGCAAAGCTTTATGTGGCCGCCGCTGGTCAAACTGATGACGACCCTGCTGTCGGAAGAGGACTATAAAGCTGTCACGGGCAAGGTCTCATGGGGGAGCAGCATCGGTACGATTGTGGTCTATCTGCTCTCGCCGCTCTGCATCACGGCCTTTGGCTGGAAGTCGGTATTTGTGTTTTCGGCGCTTTGCGGCATCATTATGATCGTTATCTGGGAGCGGTTTTCCTACGAAATCAAGATTACAAGAAGCACGGCAACCGCCGCAGCGCATCGGCGCGGCGGTCTCTTTACGCCGCTGATGCTGGGCGCAATGGTCGTGATTGCCCTTCAGGGGATGCTGCGCGATGGCGTAACGACCTGGATGCCGTCTTATATTTTAGAAACCTATCATCTAAGCAGCGCGATCTCGATTTTAACCGGCGTGATTTTGCCGATATTCAGCATTGCCTGCGTCCAGATCACCGTCTATATCTATACCAAAAAACTGAAAAACCCCATGACCTGTGCCGGGGTGTTCTTTGGCGGCGGTGCGGTGTCAGCGCTCCTATTGACGGCGGTGACCGGCCATTCTGCCGGCGCGTCCGTTGCGTTTTCGGCGGCGCTGACCGGTTGTATGCACGGGGTTAACGTGATGATTACCTGTATGATACCGCCGTTTTTCAAAAAACAGGGCAACGTCTCGACGGTTTCCGGCCTTTTAAACGCCTGCACCTATATCGGCAGCGCACTCTCCACCTATGGGATCGCGGTACTGTCCGAAAAGATGGGCTGGGGCTTTACCCTTGCCGCCTGGTGTGCGATTGCCGCTCTCGGTACGGCCGTCTGCCTGCTTTGTATCAGACCCTGGCGGCAGAAGATGATGACCGAGCCATCGAGTGAAAAAGAGAAGAAAGAAAAAACCCGCGGAATACCCTGTAAGATATAAATCTTTTCTAAAAAATGGCCTCCATAAAGGGTTCTCACAAACCTCGTCAAAATTCGGAGGAATGTAATCATGTTTGCTTATTTAAAAGAAATGGAGCAGCGGCTGGGCAGTGATGAAATCAGGCAGCTATCCGATATCTACGAACCCACGGTTGTCGCGGCGCCGGACGAGGACGCGTTTCGCAGCCTTTGCGTGCTGCCGGACGGCAGAATCCGCTTTTACGGACATTACCGCCCAAAGAGCGTGTTTGAAAAATCCCCCGCGCGTTGCTATCTCGAATCGTGTGACGCCGGACTTTCCTGGAAACGGCATCTGATCAACGATCCGGGCACACTCGGCGCATCTGCCGAGATCCCGTGGACGCGGCAGTATCTCGCCTTAAAAAGTGAGGAGGGACGCGGCACGGTCGCAAGAATCGGCACATCGCCGGACGATACCAACCCCAAAGAGGTTTTGGTGAGCGATCGGCATTATGTGGATTTTAAGCTACCGTTTTTTATGCGCAGCCGCCGGCGCATCCTGGTACCCTGCTGCGAGACACGCCCTAAAATCCACGAGAGCGCGTTTTTTAACGTCCTTTGTATCTCAGACGACGGCGGCGAAAGCTGGAAAACTGTCCCGACCGAGGGAATCGCGCTGCACCATGCTCTGTGGCCGGACAAAGGGGAGCGTTGGCAGCAAAACACCAGAGAAAACACCCTCGCTGAGCTTGCGGACGGCGCCTTGATGATGATAACACGCACCGCTGAGGACTATCACTATGTTTGTTATTCCGGTGACGGCGGCGATACATGGACCGCGCCGGAAAAATCCTGTTTCCATTCCACCGGGACAATGCCGCATTTAAAGCGGCTCTCTGACGGGCGGCTGCTTTTCTTTTGGTGTAATACCAAGCTGATGCCGGAGCTTGCCGGTGCAGACGGCGTGTGGGAGGATGTGTTTACCAACCGCGATGTCAACCATGTCGCCATCTCTGAGGATGACGGCAAGACCTGGATCGGTTTTCGCGAACTTGCTTTAAATCCCCTGCGCAATGATGCGGATTTTCGTTCTGCCGGCGGTCCGGAAAGCAGCCGCGACAAAAGCGTACACCAGTTTGAGGCGTTAGAACTTCCGTTTGGAAAGGCGCTGATCGCCTACGGGCAGCACGCGCTTTGCCGAAAGATCGCAATCTTTGATATTGGCTGGCTCTACGAGACCGCGCGGAGTGAGGATTTTATCCACGGCATGCGCGCGCTTTCGACCCAGACGTACGTCAAAAGCGTGCTCGGCGGTTACCGCGGCACGGCGGAGAATCCGCTCTCCCATGCAGGGCACTGCGCCTATAACCGCATAAGTTCCGCGCTGCTTGTGCCAAGCCCGGAGGATGACGGCCGCGAGGCGCTCCACCTTGCCTCGATGGACGATGCGCGTCTGCTCAATCACAAGAGCGGCGCGGTCTGGAACTTCCCGATCGCAAAGCGCGGCAGAATCGATCTAAGGCTTTCGGTGCGCGGCGAGGGCTTGCGCCTGTCGCTGCTCGATCATTGGATGAATCCGACCGATGACTCGGTGGAATATTTTGCGGATTTCAGCTTTGTGGTGCGCGCGGACATGATGCGGGAGGACAGCGTGTATACCGACCTGACCCTCACCTTTGACTGCGAAAAAAATACGGTGCGCGTGACAGCGGCGGATTTTCTGGATCTGACCTTTTCGATGCACCATACCGACCACCCGAACGGCCTTTGCTATCTGCATATGCAGTCCGCCGCAAAGGAAAACGATGTGTTTGGCAGCCTGATCGGCAAAATCAGCTACCGCGCCCTGTAGGACTCGAAAACGTGAACCGAAATTTTGTGTATTGGACGGGCTGAAATGCCCCTTTTGACGGGTAACGACAGAGCGTATCAAAGATAGGAGCGAAGAAAATGGATCTCGTCAAAACCATCGAAGAAGAAAAGATTGTTGTCATTGTCCCGGGGGTGAAAACGGAGGGAGAGACGATTGCGGACGCCGATATGATGCGCGGCGAGGAAACCGAGCTGATCGGACTGATGGAGCATTTGGAGAGCGCAGCCGTTTATGTGCTGCCGGGGTCGCATTCCAAGCTGATTCACGTGGATGGCGCCGGGCGGATTGTGGATTTTACCACCATGCTGACCGGCGAGATGATCGCCGCCCTGTCGAAAATACCATTTTAAAGGACGCGATATATCTTGCCGGTACGCGCCTTGACGAAGGTCGGGATACCCTGTATATGCTTTCCAAGCCGCAGCAGCAATGTCGCAATATCTTGCCGAAAACGGCATAAAATCGGCGAAAAATTTCATTGCCGCGCCGCCGCGGCGATGACTGCCTGTGGCAGTCGCCCATCGCTGACCGAGGCGAGAGCCGAGAGGAGCAATGGCTAAGCAGGGGACGGCGATTAGATCAAAACGAAATTTTTCGCAAAAAGGGTTTATCAACAGTCAAGGAGGGGTGATCCCCTCCTTGTTGCTATTTTATGATGTTTTGGTAAACGGTATCGCAGAGCAGCTGCATCTGCCGTGTGCAGTCCTTGACATACGCGGTGAGTTCCTCCGATTTGCGGTTTCGGGCAATGTTTTCCGTCTTGATGCCGCAAAGGTTCATGTGATACTTTGCCGTCAGCGGATAGGGCAGCCCCACCTCGGTAAACCCGACCGTGCCGATCAGCGACTGCACAAACGCCGCCTTTTCCGGCTGCTTTTGATAGTTTTCGCACAGCCATACGTACAGCTCCGGGTGGAAGTTCGCCATAATGCCGCAGTACCCGGCGCCGCCGTCTTTGAGCGAGGAGAGCAGCGTCTGGCAGTTTGCGTTATACAGTTTAAAATAGCTGCCGTCTAAGATTGCAAGCCGCTCTTTGATCGTCTGTGCGTCGCAGCAGGTGTCCTTCATGTAATAAAACCGCCCTGTCGAAAGGCACCATCTTAAAATTCTTGGCGTTACCAGGCGCTTGTAGGGCAGCGGACACTCATACAGTCCCAGCGGAATGTCAGAGGGCAGCATGGACAACAGCTTTTCGGCGTTTTTGATCCATACATCGTCACCCTCATTGTTGGGGTCAAGGCGGTTGGTAATCAAAATCAGCGCGTCGGTACCGCTTTTTATGATTTGGTTCAGCTCCGCCGCCTGATCCTCCAAACGGTCGGCCACATGCCCGGAGGAGACAATCGTCATTCTGCGGCCGCCGTCTTTTGCGATTTCTGCGGCGGTCTCGTATACGGTTTTATTGATCGCGATCCGTTCCTCGACCGAAAGATACACGATTTCGCTCGACTGGCAGATGGCAAAGATGCCGGCGCAGCCTTTGTCGTGGTACCATTTTACATAGCGTTTTACGGTGTCAAAATCGACCGAGCCGTCGGGGTGATAGGGGGTAATCATGGTGGGATAAGCACCGGTTTGATGATTCATAATACGCTCCGTTCCGCCGCCCGCAGCGGCTATTTTTATTCTTGTTTCATGGTATCATAACGCCCTGTGCGAGACAATAGAAAATGCAGACAATATTTTATAAAATATGGACATTTTGTCTTGACACCAAAAGTCCGTATGTTATAATGGATGCAGATAGTGTTGATTCTGGATGTACATGTCCAAATTTGCGAAAAATTTCATTGCCGCAAATGGAGTTATCGACAGTCTCAATCCGATTTGCGGCTTGTCCGTATGTTATAATGGATGCAGATAATGTTGATTTCGGGCGTGCAGCCCGAAAACGGAAAAGGAGTGATTTTATGTCGGATTGGGACGGGCTGCTTCGGATCAACCGCATGGCTTTTCGCGGCAGCGGTTCCGGCGGCGGCGCGGCGCGCATCGTTTGGCTTAAGCTGGTAAAAAACCACACCAATGAATACGTGATTACTCCAAGGGCACATTACCACAATTTTTTTGAACTTCACTTTGTGCTGCGCGGAAGAATCAGCTACCGCATCGAAAATCAAACAAGGATGGTGTGCTCCAATCAGTATATGGTGATTGCACCGGGACAAAGGCACAGCGTGGTCGGGTATAGCGATGACTTTGTCAAGCTTTCGGTCGGTGCGTCCTGCACCGGGGACGTCATCAACCGGCTTTTGGAGAGGCGCGGCGGCAAAAAGGCCGCCATGAATGCTGCGATGAAAGAAACGATCCGCTTTATGGAAAGGCAGTGCGCCGAAAATAATTTTTATACACCGCAACTGATTAAAAACCGTGTTTTTGAACTGATGTGCCTGATTGCCGGGACATGTAAAAACGAGGACGGCAATACAGCGCAAAACCGCGAGGCGGACGGACGGCTGGCGATTGCCAAGCGGTTGATTGCGGCGCGCAGCGGCGCATTTATTAAGGCGAAGGAGGTCGCAGCGGCGTGCCACATCAGCGAGAAGCAGCTGGGCAGAATTTTTAAAAAGTATGAAGGAAAAACGCTGCTTTCTTACATTCACGATGTCAAAATCGCACAGGCGCAAAAGCTGCTCAGCGAGGGGGACGACAGTTTAAAAAAGATCAGCGAGGCGCTGGGGTTTTCCAGCGAATACTATTTTAATCTGTTTTTTAAAAAGAAAACGGGCATGACGCCGGGGGATTACCGCAAGGCGCAGCCGGAGAGCCGATGAAAGGATAAGAAAAATGAATACATTTGATAAAATATATGAGGTGGTGCAAAAAATTCCAAGGGGCAGGGTGGCAACCTACGGCCAAGTGGCGCTTTTGGCCGGCAATCCACGTATGGCAAGGGTGGTCGGCTACGCGCTGCACCATAATCCGAGGCCCTTTATCATTCCGTGTCACCGCGTGGTAAACCGCGAGGGGCGGCTTGCGCCGGCGTTTGCGTTCGGCGGCGAGGAAATCCAAAGGCAGCTTTTGGAGGAAGAGGGAATCGTCTTTGAATCAGACGGTCGGATCGATCTTGTAAAATATGCCGCGACGAGCGAGGACATGCAGCCGTGAAATTCACACTTTTTTAGCGTGGCATGGGGTTACAGACATGAAGAAAGCTATATGGCAGAGCATGCTCTGCCATATAGCTCAGACTGTCGGAAAAGTTGATACGGTGCATTGACTTTTCTCGGATATTACGTTATAATAATAAATATTTTGTTTACTGCTTTAAGACCGATCAACCAAGGAGATGTGATTATAGAATGAAATTAGGTATCGTGGGACTTCCGAATGTAGGAAAAAGTACGCTCTTTAATGCGATCACGCAGGCAGGCGCAGAATCGGCGAACTATCCGTTTTGCACGATTGAGCCGAATGTCGGTACGGTTTTGGTGCCGGATTATCGTGTTGATGCCCTGGTGAAGATGCATCAGCCGGATAAGGTTACCTATGCGACGATTGAGTTTGTGGATATCGCCGGATTGGTAAAGGGCGCGAGCCGCGGCGAGGGACTTGGTAACAAGTTTTTATCCAACATTCGTGAGGTGGACGCGATTGTGCACGTGGTAAGGGCATTTGACGATCCCAACATCATCCACGTGGAGGGCAGTGTGGATCCGCTGCGCGATATTGAGACGATTAACCTGGAATTGATTTTGTCCGATCTTGAGATTTTAGATCGCCGTATCGACAAAACCCGAAAGGCATTAAAGGGTGGCGATAAAAAGTTTCAGGGGGAGCTTGCGTTTTTTGAGCGGCTGCATGATGTCTTGGAAAGCGGCAAAACCGCACGCAGCATGGAGATGACGGAAGAAGAGCGTGAGATGCTCTCCGATGTTGCGCTGCTGACGTTAAAGCCGGTGATTTACGCTGCCAATGTGGCGGAGGACGATTACAGCAGCGCCGAGACAGAGAACCCGTATGTGGCAAAAATACGCGAATTTGCCAAGACGGAGCATTCCGAGGTGATGGTGATTTCGGCCAGAATCGAGGAGGAAATCGCGGCGCTGGAAAAAGAAGAAAAGGAAATGTTCTTAGAAGAGCTGGGTGTTAAGGAGTCCGGGCTTGATAAGCTGATCAAAGCAAGTTATAGGCTGCTTGGACTTATCAGCTATTTGACGGCCGGAAAGCCGGAGGTGCGTGCCTGGACAATCACGGAGGGAACAAAAGCGCCGCAAGCGGCAGGAAAGATTCATACCGATTTTGAACGCGGATTTATCCGTGCCGAGGTTGTCGCGTTTGACGACCTCATGGCCTGCGGCAGCATGAACGCAGCAAAGGAAAAGGGATTGATTCGGTCCGAGGGGAAAGAATATGTCATGAAAGACGGAGATATTGTCTTGTTCCGTTTCAATGTATAAATTTATTTTAATGGGAGGATTTGGCCATGGAATTTATGAATCATGTGGAAAAGACGGTGGCACGTGCCGCAAAGGCAGCAAACGAGCTGAAGGAGATCTCAAAAATCAAGTACAGCGTCTATGATTTAAATCAGGACGTAAAAAAATTGTATACCGAAATCGGAAAGAGCGCGTATGAGCAGTTAAAAGATAGTGCGGATCTGCCGGAGGATATCCAAATTAAGTTTGAAATTTTAGAGGCAAAGCTCGCCAAAATTGCTTCTTTAAGAGCAAAGGAAGCGCATGTAAGAAATCATAAAAATGGGATTTACTGCCCGTCCTGCGGCCGTTTTTGTGACGTCGGGTTAAACTATTGCCCGGATTGCGGAACGGAGCTTGCCGAGACGGTAGAGGGCGAAGTGCATGCAGAGAATGCGCACACCGAACCGGGGGAAAATGCGGCTGACGCTGCAAACGGAGAGGAGCAATGATCCTCATATTAGCCGGCGGCGGCAATGAGGCAAAGCAGTTTGCAAAGGCGCTGGAATCGGAAAAAATCGCGCATCTGTGCGTGTTTTCCAGCTTTTTGGAGGCCGGAAACTACGGTAGAGGCAATACGATAGTCGGTAGGCTTGACCGCAGAGCCGTGGAAGGTGTTTTGCACAGCGAGTCGGTGCGCGGCGTGGTGGATTTGGTTGCGTATGGGGATCGATCGTTGTCAAAAGCAGCCATGGCGGCATGCAGAGAATGTAAAATCCCCTATGTAAAACGGTTGCATATGCCAAAAAGCCATATCGAGTATGTAAGGGCGTTCTTTACACCGTCCTATGCGGAGGCAGCCAAGAAGATCAGTCAGCGGATCGGCAACATTTTGCTCTACACCGCGCCGGAAACGGCGCGTGCGCTTGCTGCGCGTGTGCATGAGACGGAAAATTTGTATACCCCGATTCTGCGCGGCGTCAGCTTTGATGTAGAGCTTGCGATGGAATACGGGATTCCGCTGATGAATGTGATGGAGCTGGAATTATTAGAGGGCGTTGATGCTGTTTGCGCTGCAGCGGAGAGAATTGGGGCAACGATGTTGGTTTGTGACGGTAGCTGCGGCATTGACGATAAGCTTGCGGCAGCAAAAAAGCTAAAACTGCCGATCGTGATTACACACAATATGGGTCTGGAATATACCATGACGGCACAGTCGGACGCGGCGGCGATGGAGCTGGTGCGGCAGTGGATCCAAAAGAAAAATGCGGAGGGTGAAAATGGAAACGCTAAAAATTGCAATTGACGGGCCGGCAGGCGCCGGAAAGAGTACCATCGCGAGGTCGGTAGCAAAAACGCTGGGATTTGTCTACATTGACACCGGCGCAATGTACCGGGCAATCGGGGTTGCGGCACATCGCCGCGGCATCGACACAACGGACGCGGCGGCGGTCTCCGCCATTTTAGATGAAATCGAGGTTTCGATTTCTCATGATGCGCGCGGTCAGCGTGTTTATTTGAACGGGGAGGATATTTCGGAGGAAATCCGCCTTCCGGAAATTTCAGTTGCGGCATCGCATGTCGCCGTGATTCCGGCGGTGCGGCTGAAGCTGGTGGAACTGCAGCGAAAACTGGCGCAGCAGAGTAATGTCATCATGGACGGACGGGATATCGGCACCTATGTCTTGCCGGACGCTCAACTGAAGATTTTTCTGACGGCCGACCTTCCGGAACGTGCGCGGCGCCGCTACGCGGAATTGAGCGAAAAGGGTGTTGCGACCACGCTGGACGCGGTCACAGAAGATATGTCATTTCGGGATAAGAACGATTCCGGCAGAGATTTTGCACCGCTCAAACCGGCACAAGACAGCGTACTGGTGGACAGCACGGCGATGACGCTTGGCGAGACGGTAGAGAAAATCACCCATCTTGCCCAGATGTTGAAGCGGTAACTAAGCGCTACATGGTTGAAACAGAAAGATTCATGAAAATGCTGCGCCAAAATGCGCATTTATACGACAAAGCGGCGAATATCGGAGGGATGGTATGCGGTTTTATGATGTGGCGAGAAAGGTTGTAGAGGGAATCTATCGCCTTTGTTTTCGGATACGGATTGAGGGAGAAGAAAATATCCCCTCAGGCGGAACCTGTGTGGTTTGCGCCAATCACAAGAGTAACTTAGATCCGCCGATGCTTGGCGTGTGCTTGCCGATTCGCCTGCGCTATATGGCAAAGGAAGAATTGTTTCACAACCGCTTTTTCGGAAAGCTGATAAGGGCGCTCGGCGCTTTTCCGATCCGCCGAGGCAAGAGCGATGTCGGCGCGCTGCGTGCCGCCGTCAAGATGTTAAAGGGCGGCGAGTGGGTCGCTGTCTTTCCGGAGGGCGGCAGATCGCACGCAGATCACCTTCGCAAGGGCAAGCAAGGCGCGGCGCTGATTGCCGCAATGGCCGGAGTTGATATTTTGCCGGTAGGAATTTCGGGGGAATATAAGCCGTTTCGGAAGATGACCGTCCGCTTTGGAGCGCCGATTTCTATGCAGCAATACGCGGAGAAAAAGCCAACCGCGGAGGATTTACAAAAAATTACGGACGAGCAGATTATGCCGACGATCGCTGCGCTTGCAGGAGTGAAAACATATGAAGATCGAGATCGCTGAAAAGGCCGGCTTTTGCTTTGGTGTCGCAAGGGCGGTTAAGATGGCTTATGATATGGCAAACACGCCGGGGCGTCACGCATGCTACGGCATGTTGATCCATAACACCGACGTGACGGAGGATTTAAAACGCCGCGGCGTCGATGTGGTGACGGATTTATCCAAGATTGCGCCCGATACGGATTTGATGATCCGTGCGCACGGGATCGCAAAGGCGGAGCAGGAATATATCATATCACATAAAATCCCAATGACGGACGCGACCTGCCCTTATGTCAAAAAGATTCATCGGATTGCAGAGACATCGTATCATTCCGGGCGGCAGGTGATTATATGCGGCGACGCTGCACACCCGGAGGTAAAGGGAATTAACGGCTGGTGCGGCAACGCGGCGCTGATTCTGGGCTCGGAAGAAGAAATCGATCAAATTTATGAGATTTCAGCCGAAAAACCGGTGACTGTGGTGGCACAAACCACCATTCGGAAAAGTTTTTTTAAAAAAATTACAAAAATTTTAAAAAAACATTTTACAAATGCAGAAATATTTGATACAATATGTAGTGCGACCGCAGAAAGACAGGCTGCGGCTGCCGCGCTTGCCGCAAAATGCGACTGTATGATTGTGGTGGGCGGCTCCCATAGCTCCAACACCAGAAAGCTTCTTGACGTGTGCCGGGAGTATTGTAAAAACAGCTGGAGCGTTGAAAACGGTAAAGAATTAAAAAAATATATTACACAGGGGATCATTCCCCAAAATCAAAAAATTAAAGTGGGTATTACGGCCGGGGCGTCCACGCCCGATGCCGTAATCAAGGAGGTTTATTTGACCATGGCGGAAAACAATGAAATGAACTTTGCAGAGGCTTTGGAAGAGACGTTAAAGCCGCTCAACTCCGGTGAGGTAGTAAAGGGTGTAGTCATCGGTATTACCCCGACAGAAGTACAGGTTGATATCGGCAACAAGTATGACGGTATTATCCCGCTTAATGAGCTGACGAACGACCCGTCCGCAGACATTAATGATTTGGTTAAGCTGGGCGAAGAGGTTGACGTTTACGTAGTTCATGTCAGCGACAGAGACGGCGTTGTGACGCTCTCGAAAAAGAAAATTGATGCTGTTAAAGGAATGGAGGAGCTCCGTGCAGCATTTGAAAATAATGAGATTTTGACCGGCCGTGTGGTAGAACTG
This sequence comes from uncultured Clostridia bacterium, assembly GCA_934454115.1. Classification (GTDB taxonomy): domain Bacteria; phylum Bacillota; class Clostridia; order Monoglobales; family Monoglobaceae; genus Ructibacterium. Next base: position 229,053 of record CAKSFQ010000001.1, on the reverse strand, counting down.
GTGCGCGGCGGTGTGGTTACCATTGCAAAGGGCGTTCGGGTATTTATCCCGGCATCGGAATGCGCAGAGCGTTTCCTGGCAGACCTCGGCACGCTCTTAAATTCCGAGCAGCGTTTTCGGATCATCAAGATGGACGTTGACCGCAGAGGCCGTCAGCGCGTTGTCGGTTCGATTAAGTCCGTTGCAAAGGAAGAAAGCGAAAAGGCTGCTGCCGCTTTCTGGGAAAGCGCAGAGGTTGGCAAGCAGTATAAGGGTGTCGTGAAGTCTTTGACCTCCTTTGGTGCATTTGTAGATTTGGGCGGCGTAGACGGCTTGATTCATATTTCTGAACTGTCTCCGGTTCGTATTTCGCACCCGTCCGAGGCTGTGAAGGTCGGCGATGAGATTGAAGTGTATATTAAGGAACTGAACAAGGACGAAAACCGGATTTCTCTGGTAAAAGAACTGAAAGAGCAGAAGGCTGCCGAGTTCTGGGCAAATGCGGAAGTTGGCAAGGAATACACCGGTATCGTGAAGTCTCTGACCTCCTTTGGCGCATTTGTTGACCTGGGCGGCGTGGATGGTCTGGTTCACATTTCCGAGCTGTCCTGGCAGAGAATCAAGCACCCGTCCGAAGTAGTTAAGGTAGGCGATACCTTGACTGTTTACATCAAGGAACTGAACCAGGAAACCGGCAAGGTATCCTTGGGTTATAAGAAAGAAGAGGATAGCCCCTGGCACAAGGGAACCAAAGACCTGCATGTCGGCGATGTAGTAAAGTGCAAGATCGTTCGGATTTTGCCCTTTGGCGCATTTGCTGAGGTTGCTCCTTTTGTGGACGGCTTGATTCACATTTCTCAGATTTCCAACGAGAGAATCAATAAGCCTTCCGATGTATTGGCAATCGGCGATGAGGTAGAGGCTAAGATTGTTGAGATCAATGAGGATACCAAGCAGATCGGTCTTTCCATGAAAGCACTGATGGCGCCGGAGGAACAGGATGCTGTACCGGAGGAAGAAGAGGCGCTCTCTTACACGGAAGAAAGCTCCTTCACGCTGGGAGACATCTTAGATTCTGAGGGTAATAACGCGGAATAATGAGTGCAGCAAAGGCCGCCGAATGGCGGCCTTTTTCGGTTGGCTGATTTTCAATTTTGGCCGGATGGGAGGAAGTAACAATGAATTTTGACGAGTGGAAGCAACAAATCAAAGGCAAAAAGATTGCCGTCATCGGGATCGGCGTCAGCAATCTGCCTCTGATACGGATTCTGGTTTCCTGCGGTGCGGCGGTCTGCGCTCACGATAAGCGCGATGCCGCGCGGCTTGGCGAAACCTATGACGAACTGCAAAAGCTGGGCGTGACCATGGTCCTTGGCGAGCATTATTTGGATCAGATCGATCCGGAGATTCAAACGGTTTACAAAACACCGGGCGTGCGCTATGACGTCCCGGCGCTTCGTGCGGCGGCAGAGCGCGGCGCCGTCATTACCTCGGAAATGGAACTGTTTTTCGATCTATGCCCCTGCAAGATCATCGCGGTGACCGGCAGTGACGGAAAGACCACCACCACAAGCTTGATTTATGATATGTTAACACGCGCAGGCTATACCTGTTACCTTGGCGGTAACATCGGACGGCCGCTGGTTGCAGAGCTTATGAACATGAAAGCGGACGACATCGCGGTGCTGGAGCTTTCCAGCTTTCAGCTGCACACCATGAAAAAAAGTCCCGAAATCGCCGTTGTCACTAATGTGACGCCCAATCACCTGGACTGGCACAAGGATTTTCAGGAATATGTCGATGCCAAGAAGGCGATCTTTCGTTACCAGGGCGAGGGCGGCAAGGTCGTGCTTAATTTTGATAATTCCATTACCCGTTCCTTTGGTGATGAAACAAAGAACGCGGTTTATTTTAGCCGCAAAGAGGATCTGAAAGACGGCTATTGCTTAGAGGGTCAGCACATTGTGCATAAGGTGTGCGGCAGCACAGAACGCACGGTTCTGGATATCCGGGATATTTACATACCTGGTATGCATAATGTCGAAAATTATATGGCGGCAATTGCGGCAGTGGATGCGCTGGCTTCGGACAAAGTGGTGCAAAAAACCGCAAAGGAGTTTAAAGGCGTACCGCATAGGATTGAGTTTGTACGCGAGCTTGGCGGCGTGAAATACTATAATGATTCCATTGCCAGCAGTCCGGCGCGTACCACCGCGGGACTCATCTCCTTCGGCGATCAAAAGGTGATTTTAATTGCCGGCGGCTATGATAAAAAAATCCCGTTTGACGACTTTGGCGCCGTGGTGAACGATCATGTCAAAGAACTGGTTTTGGTCGGCGTGACCGCGCAAAAGATTCAGGACGCGGTGGAAAAGGCAGATAACTTTAAGGGTCTTGCGATTCATCGCTGTGATGATTTTAAAGCCGCGGTATGCAAGGCGAAAGAAATTGCAAAGGCAGGCGATATCGTGATCTTGTCACCGGCTTGTGCCAGCTTTGACCTCTTCCCGAATTTTGAGGTGCGCGGCAACACCTTTAAGGAGATCGTCAACGCATTTTAGAATGTACGACTCGCGCAAAGGTGCACGGGAAAGCACGTGTTTGACTTATCGAAAAACGTGTGATACAATGAAAAAAACGATTTGTACGCAAAAAGGAATGAGAATATGAAAATAATTGATAGCAGCGGTAAAGTTGAAGAATGCCCCAAGGATGAGGAACTGCACGTACTCCGTCATTCGGCGGCGCATATCATGGCACAGGCGATCAAGCATCTGTACCCGGATGCGCATTTTGCCTACGGGCCGGCGACCGATACGGGGTTTTATTATGATGTTGACCTTAGCGATGTCAAGCTCGGCGAGGAGGATTTGCAGGCCATCGAGTCGGAAATGAAGAAAATCGTCAAGGAGAATATCCCGTTTCGCCCCTATATCCTCGCTCGTGAGGATGCGATCAAAAAGATGGAGACCGCCGGTGAAAAATATAAGGCAGAGCATATCGGCGACTTGCCGGAGGATGCGGAAATCAGCTTTTTTGAGCAGGGTGACTATACCGATATGTGTACCGGACCGCACCTTTGCTATACCAAGGGATTAAAGGCGTTTAAGATCATGGGTCAATCCGGCGCCTACTGGAAGAACGATAACAAAAACAAGATGCTGACCAGAATCAAGGGTATCGCTTTTAAAAACCAGGCCGATTTAGAAGCCTATCTTGTGATGCTGGAAGAGGCCGAAAAGCGGGATCACCGTAAAATCGGCAAAGAAATGGGCCTTTTTATGTTTCGCGACGAGGCGCCGGGTTTCCCGTTCTTTTTGCCAAAGGGCATGACGCTGAAAAATACACTGATTGACTATTGGCGCAGTCTGCACCTTCAAAACGGTTATGTGGAGGTTTCCACACCGATGATTATGAACCGTAAGCTGTGGGAGACAAGCGGACACTGGGATCACTATAAGGATAACATGTACGCGACCGTGATTGACGAGGACACGTACTGCATCAAGCCGATGAACTGTCCCGGCGGCGTGATGGTCTATCAGAACAGACCGCACAGCTACCGCGAACTGCCGATGCGGATCGGTGAGCTTGGTCTGGTGCACCGGCATGAGATGCGCGGCGCGCTACACGGCCTGTTTCGGGTACGCTGCTTTACCCAGGATGACGCGCATATCTTTATGCGCCGCGACCAGATCACGGACGAGATTATGGGCGTTGTCCACCTGATTAACGAGGTGTACCATAAGTTCGGATTCCGCTATTCGATTGAGCTTTCCACCAGACCGGAGGACAGCATGGGCAGCGACGCGGATTGGGAGCAGGCAACCCAGGGTCTTGTACAGGCGCTGGAAAAGCTGAATCTGCCGTATAGCATCAACGAGGGCGACGGCGCCTTTTACGGTCCGAAAATCGACTTCCATCTGGAGGATTCGCTGGGACGCACCTGGCAGTGCGGAACCATTCAGCTCGATTTTCAGATGCCACTGAACTTTGCACTTGAATACGTGGACGAACACGGCGAAAAGCAGCGTCCGATCATGATTCACCGCGTATGCTTTGGCTCGATTGAGCGGTTTATCGGCATTTTGACAGAGCATTACGCCGGAAAGTTTCCGACATGGCTATCGCCGGTGCAGGCAAAGGTGCTTTTGGTGTCAGAAAAGAGCCTAGAGTACGGGCGTGAGATTTATGACGCGCTGAAAAAGGCCGGAATCCGCTGCGAAATGGATGAGCGGAACGAAAAAATTGGTTATATGATTCGTGAGGCGCAGTATGTGGAGCGAATCCCGTATATGCTGATTATCGGTCAAAAGGAGATCGAAAATCATACGGTTTCGGTGCGCTGCCGCGACACCAACCAAACCGAGACCATGACGCTGGAGGATTTCCTCTCTAAAATGAAGAAGGAAATCGCCGAACGTCTGTAAAGCGAAAAAAAGGATTGCAGCACATTTGTGCCGCAATCCTTTGAGCGTGTCGATAAACCTATTTTGCGAAAAATTTCATTTTGATTTGATCGCCGTCCCCGGTTCCGTCATGCCACTCCCGGACGGCGCGGCAATGAAATTTTTCGCCGATTTCACGCCGTTTTTGGCAAGATATTGCGACATTGCCGCTGCGGCTTGGAAAGCGAAATATGGGCTATGGGCTATCAATTCAAAGCAATATCTTGCTGAAAACTGACTTTTTCGACAGTCTGAGGATTGCAACGCGAAAGCGCCGCAATCCTTTTTCGTTATAGTCTGACCGGTACATTCTCGCTGTGCAGATACCGCTTTAAGTCCATGATTTCAATCTCACGAAAGTGAAAGAGCGACGCGGCGAGCGCGGCGTCCGCCTTTCCGATGGTTAAGGCGTCCTTAAAATGTTCCATGTTGCCGGCGCCGCCGGAGGCGATAACCGGTACCGAAACGCTCTCTGAGATCGTGCGTGTAAGGGCAAGGTCGTAGCCTGCCTTAGTGCCGTCACAGTCCATCGAGGTCAGCAGAATCTCACCGGCGCCCAGGGCGTCCGCCTGCTTTGCCCATGCAATCGCGTCCAGCCCGGTATCGACGCGGCCGCCGTTGCGGTAAACATTCCAGCCGGTTCCATCCGCACGCCGTTTGGCGTCAATGGCAACCACAACGCATTGCCGCCCGAATTTTTCGGCGGCCTCGCGGATCAGCTCCGGGTTGCGGATGGCAGAGGAGTTGATCGAGATCTTATCGGCGCCCTCCTTGAGCAGGATGCGAAAATCCTCGACCGTTTTGATGCCGCCACCGATGGTAAAAGGGATAAAGACCGCCTCGGCGACACGGCGCGCCAAATCCAACACGGTGGCTCTTGCCTCATGCGTGGCGGTGATATCCAAAAAAACCAGCTCGTCCGCACCGGCTCTGTTATAAAGCTTGGCAACCTCGACCGGGTCGCCGGCATCGCGGAGGTTGACAAAATTGACCCCTTTTACCACGCGGCCGTTGTGGATATCCAGACACGGGATAATTCGTTTTGCGTACATCAGCGTTCTCCTCCCATATCCACAAAATTTTTCAAAATCCTAAGACCGGCATCGCCGCTCTTTTCCGGGTGAAACTGCGTTGCGACAATGTTTTTATCATGAATGGATACGGTCAAATCGCCGCAGTACCGGGTTTTTGCCGCAATGATGTCGTTGTTTTTCGGCACCGCGTAATAAGAATGGACAAAATAAACATAGGGGTGATCGGAGAGCCCCTCAAATAACGGGCTACTGCCGTAAAAATCCAAAGAGTTCCAGCCCATGTGGGGGATTTTATACCCCTCTTTTTTGGGGATTTTTACGATCTCCCCGGGAAATATTCCAAGTCCTTCTACCCCCGGCGATTCTTCGCTGCGGTCAAAGAGCAGCTGCATGCCAAGGCAGATGCCCAAAAACGGCTTGCCACTGAGGGCGGCTCTTCGCACAGCATCGGTTAGATTTGCGTGAGTTAAGCTTTGCATGCAATCCCCAAAGGCGCCGACCCCCGGCAGAATCACGTGATCGGCGTGTGCGATGGTGTCTTTGTCGGCAGTGATGACCGCCTTTGCACCGACTGCCTCGCACGCCTTTTGCACAGAGCGTAAATTGCCGGCGCCGTAATCAATAATTGCAATCATGGCAATCCCCCGTTTCCGGGCATAAAGTGTTGATGCCCTATCCTTTTTTGCTGAAAATAAAAGTCGGACCAAATGGCTTTTAGGAATCCTGTTTGCGCTTGTATCTTCCTTTTTATTGTACCACGTTTTAAACCGTCTTGCAATGCATAAAAATGACAAAGAAAAGGAAAACAAAAAACGCTGATATCGCATTTTGTAAAAATATATTTTTTTGTGACTTTGGATATTGATAAATGCAGTCTGATAAGGTATAATAAATGCAATGACAGTTTTTTAGCTGAGATAATTTGAGTTGGAGATGGAATATGAAAATATTGTTTATGGGTACCCCGGATTTTGCAGTTTTGTGTTTGGAGCAGATGATTGCGGACGGTCATGAGATCGTGGGCGTGGTCTCGCAGCCGGATAAGCCGAAGGGGCGCGGCCATAAGCTGCTGCCGCCGCCGGTCAAGACGTGCGCGGCAGAACACGGAATTGCGGTTTATCAGCCGCTTTCCTTAAAGGATCAGGCGCTGCTGCCGCTTTTAAAAGAGAAGAATCCGGATCTGATCGTCGTTGTGGCATACGGTAAGCTTCTGCCCGGTTATATCCTGGACTTTCCAAGGCACGGCTGTGTTAACGTGCATGCATCGCTCCTGCCCAAGTACCGCGGCGCCGCGCCAATCCAGTGGAGCGTGATCTGCGGCGAGGCGGAAACCGGCGTGACGACCATGTATATGGAGCGCGGTTTAGACACCGGCGATATGATTTTAAAGGCAAGCACAAGGATTTTGCCGACCGAAACCTATGGAGAGCTGCATGACCGCCTGGCTGAAATGGGCGCGAAACTTCTGCATCAAACCGTAGCACAAATCGAAGATGGCACCGCCCCGCGCGAAAAGCAGGACGACGCGGCATCAAATTATGCGCCGATGATCACCAAGGAGACCGGCCATATTGACTGGAGAGCGAAAGCACAGACGATTTTAAACCTGATCCGCGGCACGAATCCGTGGCCGATGAGTTATACCCGATACGGGGATGAAATCATCAAGGTCATCCGTGCAAAAGACGGCGGCGCCGCAAGCGGCAAGCCGGGTGAAGTTTTGAGCGCGGATAAGCGCGGGATTCGGGTTGCGTGCGGAGACGGCGAGAGCATTTTTATCTTAGAGCTGCAAAAGAAGGGCGGCAAGCGCATGGACGCTGCCAGCTTTTTAAACGGCCACCAGATTGCGACAGGAACGATTTTAGATAAGGAGTGAAGATTTTATGCCTTTTATGCCATTTTATTATTTTGACTGGACGATTATCATTCTACTTCCGGCATTGCTGCTCTCTGTTTGGGCGCAGGCCAATGTAAACGGAACGTTTAAAAAATACGCAAAGGTCTATAACCGGCGCGGCTATACCGGCGCCGACATCGCGAGAAAAATTCTGGATATGAACGGTCTGTATCAGGTGCGGATCGAGCGTGTCAGCGGCAATTTAAGCGACCACTTTGATCCGAAAACCAATGTGGTTCGGCTCTCGGACGCAACGTATGGCAGTCACTCGGTCGGCGCCCTGGGCGTGGCTGCGCACGAAGTCGGACACGCGATTCAGCATGCCACCGGTTATGCGCCGATCCGTGTACGCAACGGGATCATTCCGCTGGTGAACGTGTGTAACTGGCTGTCCATGCCGATCCTTTTGATCGGTGTTGTGTTTGCGGGACTGGGCGGTGTTTTTCCCTCGCTGATCGATGTGGGGATCTTGCTTTTCTCTGCGACCGTGCTGTTTCAGCTCATTACCCTGCCGGTAGAATTTAACGCCAGCCGCCGTGCCATGGATACTTTAACCAATCAGCATCTTTTGGACGAGGAAGAGGCGCGCGGCGCAAAGGCGGTGCTGCGTGCGGCGGCACTCACCTATGTAGCGGCGGCGCTCAGTGCGATTTCCAGCTTGCTGCGGCTGATCATTTTATTTGGCGGCAGGAGAGATGATTGATGAAGGACGCGAGAGAACTTATTTTAAAAGGGCTGTACCGTATGGAGGAGGAGGGCGCGTACTCCAACCGGGTACTCAAAGAGATCCTTCAAAATCCGTCGCTCGCGCCCAAGGATCGCGCCTTTGTGACGGAGGTCTTTATGGGCGTGATCCGAAACGAGAAAAAGCTTGACTACATCATCGCGCGGTACTCTAAGGTGAAGATCAAAAAACTGAGTTTATGGGTGCATCTGATCCTTTGGATGGGACTTTATCAGATTATGTGCATGGATCATGTCCCGGACAGCGCCGCTTGTAATGAATCGGTCAAGCTGGCGCGGCGGTACGCGCACGGCGCGGCGCAGGGATACGTCAACGGCCTTTTGCGAAACGTCAGCCGCACCAAGGCGGAGATTGCGTATCCCACCGATCCGATGATGCGCCTTAGCGTGGTCTATTCCTGTCCGGAATGGATTACCGAAAAGCTGATTGCGCAGTTCGGTATTGCAGAAACCGAAGAAATCTTAAAGGCCTCGCATCAAAAGCAGCCGCTGACGCTGCGCGTCAATACCTTAAAATGCGATCAGCAGGCGCTGATTGTTCGGTTGAAAGAAGAGGGCGTCACAGCGGTTGCCGAAGAGGACGCGCGCTGCGTTCGGGTAGAGGGCGCCATCTCGGTGACGGACTCTGCCGCGTATCGCGACGGGCTTTTTACGCCGCAAAATAAAAATTCCATGATGGCGGTCGCACTTTTGGCGCCAAAGGTAGGCGACACGGCGATGGATCTTTGCGCCGCACCCGGCGGAAAAACCACCATGGCGGCCGAAATGATGAATAACCGCGGAAAAATTCTGGCGTTTGACATCCATCCCCACAAGACGGCTTTGATTGAAAAGACGGCGGAGCGCCTCGGCATTTCCATCATCGAGGCAAAGACGCACGATGCCGCGGTGTTTCTGCCTCAGTTTGAAAATGCGGCGGATTGCGTTCTTGCGGACGTGCCTTGCTCCGGTATCGGCGTGATTCATAAAAAGCCGGAAATCAAGTGGATACGAAAGTATGAGGATATTGAAAAGCTCTGCGCCATCCAGCGCGCCATTTTAGAGACCGCGGCGCGCTATGTCAGAATCGGCGGCACCCTGGTTTATTCAACCTGCACGATTTTCAGAGAAGAAAATCAGGATCAGATTGCGGCGTTTTTAGAGCGGCACAGGGAATACCGTCAGGAGCGGGAGCAGCTTTTACTGACCCATAAAACCGGCGGCAGCGGTTTTTATATCGCAAAACTGATCCGGGAGAGATAAGGCGGCTTTATGAAAAAGAATTTACTGGATTTTACTTATGAAGAACTGGAAGATTTGGTTGTCAATACGCTGCACCAGCCACGCTTTCGTGCAAAGCAGATTTATACCTGGTTGTACCGCGGCGCAGCGTCGATCGGTGCGATGACCGATCTTTCCAAGGCGCTGCGCGAAAGCCTTGGAAAAGACTATGAGATAGGACATATAAAGATTGTAAAAAAATATGTTTCACATATTGACGAAACACGGCGGTATCTGTTACAATTAGAAGATGAAAACCTCATTGAGGCGGTGCTGATGCAATATCACCACGGCTATACCATTTGTATCTCCTCTCAGGTCGGCTGCGCAATGGGCTGTGTGTTCTGCGCGTCCACCAGAAACGGAAAAAAGCGGAACCTGACCGCCGGCGAGATCATGGGACAGGTGCTGACGGTACAAAGTGACCTCGGTACGCGGATTTCCAATATTGTTATGATGGGAATGGGCGAGCCGCTGGATAACTATGACGCGGTGATTCGTTTTTTAGATAATGTCCATCATCCGCTGGGGCTTGCAATCGGGCATCGGCATATCACGCTTTCGACCTGCGGACTTGCCGACCGCATCAAAATGCTTGCGGATAAGCAGCTGCAGATTACCCTTTCTGTGTCACTGCACGCGCCAAGCGATGAAAAGCGATCGGCAATTATGCCGGTGAATCGCCGTTATTCCATTGCCGATTTAATGGAGGCGTGTCGGTATTATATCAAAAAGACAAATCGCAGAATCTCTTTTGAATATACCTTGATTGACGGTGTGAACGACACGGCGGCCGAGGCGAGAGAGCTGATTGATCTGCTCTCCGGGATGCTCTGCCATGTGAATCTGATTCCGGTCAACGACACCGGAAACGATCGGATTCGCCAGGGCAGCCGCGAATCGGTGGAGCGTTTTCAAAAATGGTTAACGCAGGGCGGGATCCCTGCGACCATCCGCAGAGAAATGGGTTCCGATATCCGCGCGGCGTGCGGACAGCTGCGTGCCGAGGCGGAAACAGGCACACGGGTGATGAACCCGAGTGCCCGGTACCAGGGAGGTGCATAAATTGGTTTTAGATGTATACGGAACAAGTGATATCGGACGTGTCCGAAGCCTGAACGAGGACAGCTTTTGTATCTATGGCTTTGAACAGGGAGAGACGGACGGCTTTTGTGTTTTGTCGGACGGCATGGGTGGTCATAACGCCGGTGAGGTCGCCAGTCAAAAGACGGTTCAGTTTATGGCAGAAATCCTGATGGAGACGGACGCGCAAGGCGAAGCGACGCCGGCAAAAATTGGTCGCGCTGTGCATAGAGCCAATCAAAAGATCTACCAGATGGCAGGCGAGAATCAGACCCAAAAGGGAATGGGGGCAACGTTGGTTCTGGCGGTCATCGAGAAGGATGAGGCGTATATCGCAAACGTGGGAGATAGCCGTGCGTATGCCGCAAGGAATCATGAGATTATGCAGATTACCAAGGATCATTCGGTGGTGGAGGAGATGGTTGCCAACGGTTGTCTGACCCGCGAGGAGGCCAAAAATCATCCGCAGAGGAACATGATTACCCGTGCCATCGGCACCGATCCTATGGTGGAGGCGGACGTTTTTGAGTATGATTTTTTGCCCGGCGACTGTCTGCTTTTATGCAGCGACGGGCTGAGCGGCATGCTAGAGGATACGGAGATTCTTTCGATACTGGAACAGGACGCGGATGCAAAACAGACGGTGACGGCACTGATTGACGCGGCCAATGAACGCGGCGGCCGGGATAATATTACTGCGATTTGTATTCGTTTCGCACAGGAGGGATAAAACATGAACTTAGTAGGAAAAGTTTTGGCAGACCGCTATGAGATCCGCGCCGAAATCGGAAAAGGCGGCATGGCACAAGTCTATAAAGCGTGGTGCAACCTGTTGAACCGCTGGGTTGCCATTAAGGTTTTGAAAGAAGAATTCAAGGATGATAAAGAATTTGTGCGCCGCTTTAATGTTGAGGCACAGGCGGCGGCTTGCATTTCCAATCCCCATGTAGTATCCATCTATGATGTTGGATTTGAGGGCGGTCTTTATTATATCGTCATGGAATATATCGAGGGAATTACGCTGAAGGAATACATCGCTGAAAAGGGTTGTCTCCCCTGGCGTGAGGCGGCAGGCTTTGCCGCGCAGATCTGTGAAGGCCTTGCTGCCGCCCACAGAGCCAATGTGGTACACAGAGATATTAAACCGCAAAACATCATCATGACCAAAGAAGGTGTGCTGAAGGTAACCGATTTCGGGATTGCCAGGGCGTCTACCCAGGCAACCATGACCATGGGCGGTCATGCGATCGGGACGGTGCATTACCTCTCCCCGGAACAGGCGCGCGGCGGCTATACGGATCAGCGCACCGATATCTATTCCTTAGGCGTTGTGCTTTATGAGATGCTGACCGGTAAGCTGCCGTTTACGGACGAGAGCCCGGTTGCGGTTGCCATCAAGCATATCCAGGAGTCGCCAAAGCCCCTGCGCGAATGGAACCCGGAGATACCGCCGGCGATGGAAAAGGTGACGCTGCGTGCCATGGAGAAGGAACAGAGCCGGCGTTATGCCACCGCGGAGGCGTTTTTAGACGATATTAATCGCGTTTTGGATAACCCGAACTGTGACGTTTCGGAAAAGGCGCCCGTGCTGCCGAAAGAAGTCGCGGAGGACATGGATTCTACCATTAAAATCGATCCGATCGACGATCAGGCAATTGTACAGTATCAAAGCAAAAAGAAAAAGCCGTCCGCAAAGAGCGGCGCCAAAGGAAAAAAGAAAGCTACAAAGACAGAGAAGGAAACGGAGGAGAGGGAACTGAGAGAGATCAGCGAACGCAGAAGAAAACGGGAACAGAAGAAAAAAGAACGTAGAATCACCTGGATTGCGATTTTTGCAGCTGTTTTGGTAGTTGCGCTGCTCGGCTGTGCCTTCGTTGCCATGACGGGTGGATTCGGATTTACCGGCAGTGATAAGATCGAAATCCCGAACCTCATCGATATGGATTTAGAAAAAGCGCAGCGGCAGTATAAGGATGATTTCAGCATTGTTAAGAAGTCGGAGCGGCAGAGCGACAAGGCAGTCGGCGCAATCTTAGAACAGTCCCCGGAGGCCGGGAAAAAGGTACAAAAGCGTTCTGACCTTGTGATTTATGTCGTCGTCAGCGCCGGGAGCAACGCCTCGAATATGGAAAACTATGTAGGCATGGAGAGCGCAGCGGCACAGGCTTCACTAAAATCCGGCGGATTCCAGGTCAATGTGATTGAACAGGCCAGCGACTCGGTCGAAAAAGGTCATGTCTTTGCCCAGGAGCCGGTTGCAGGATCGGCAATTTCTCAGGGCGGTCTTGTGACGCTGTATGTCAGCAAGGGCGCTGATGCCGCAAAAGAAACGGCGTCGGCTTCTGCGACCGCGACGGCAAGTACAGCTGCGACCGAAAAGCCAAAGGCGTCTGAAAAGCCGACCAAGGAGCCGGAGGGAGAAGAAGAACCCACAGAAAAACCGGCCAAGACCACCGCGCCGACCAGGACCCCGTCAGAGGGCAGCAGCGGCACATCCGGCGATGGCAACCAAACCTCAGGCGGCCAGACTAATACGGTTGCGCCCGGAATCGGAGATTAGAGGATGGAATATCAAGGAAGAATTGTAAAAGGAATCGGCGGTTTCTACTATGTAGATACCGCCGACGGTGTATTAGAGTGCCGCGCCCGCGGCATTTTCCGCAAAGAAAAACAAACGCCGCTGGTCGGCGATATGGTAAGGATCAGCTATGATCCGCATGCAGCATCCGGGTCGGTCGATGAGATTTTGCCGCGGAAATGCGCGCTGCTTCGGCCGCCCGTTGCCAATGTCACGCAGATCGCCATTGTCGCGGCGGTGGCAAATCCAAAGCCCAATCTCTATCTTTTGGATAAGCTGATTGCGGCGGCGGAACATGAGGAAATCAAACCGATTCTGTGCTGGAACAAGGCGGATTTAAGCCGTGCGGATGCCTACGCCGAAATCTATCGGTCGGCAGGGTTTCGCACCCTTTTTCTCAGCGCTGAGACAGGCGAGAATGTACCGCAGCTAAAGGAGCTGCTGCGCGGTCAGATCACCGTGTTTGCCGGGAATTCCGGCGTGGGAAAATCCAGCCTTTTAAATCGGATTTTTGAGCGTGAGGTCTTTGCGACCGGGACGGTCAGTCAGCGTGTAGAACGGGGAAAGCATACCACACGGCACACCGAGCTTGCGCAGATTCCGGGCGGCGGCTATATCATGGACACGCCGGGGTTTGGAAGCTTAGACATGTCGCTCTTAGGCATTGCGGACTACGCACCGCTGTTTCGGGAATTTGTTCCGTATCTCGGAATGTGTCGTTTTCGAGATTGCAGCCATACGGTGGAGAAGGGCTGCAGCGTGCTGACGGCACTAAGGGACGGCAAAATCGCTCCGTCAAGACATGAAAGTTATTGCAGATTGCTGCAGGAGATGCAGCAAAGAAAGTGAGGATATCATGAAGATTGAAATTGCCCCGTCAATCCTGGCGGCTGACGCCGGAAGGCTTTGTGAGGAGGTTGAAAAGGTCGAGCGTGCCGGCTGTACCTATTTGCATATTGACATTATGGACGGGCACTTTGTCCCGAATCTGAGCTATTCGCCGCACGTGGTGCAGTCCCTGCGAAAGCGCAGCAAGATGTTTTTTGACGTGCACCTGATGCTGAGCGAACCGCAAAAATATATTGAGGCCTTTGTAAAGGCCGGTGCGGATTTAATTACCGTACATAGCGAGGCAGCCGGGGACAAAACCGAAATGATTCGCCTAGCAGAGCAAATCCATAGCTTTGGAATCCGCGCCGGGATTTCGGTTAAGCCCAGGACGGCAGTCGGCGTTTTAGAGGGGATTTTACCGCACTATGAACTCGCTCTCGTGATGAGCGTAGAGCCTGGTTTTGGCGGCCAGTCCTATATCGAGGCGGTCAATGAAAAAATCCGTGCGCTGCGCAGTATGGCGGATATCGAAAATCCATCTATGGATATCGAGGTGGACGGCGGTATCAGTGCAAAGACCATTGCAATGCCGGTGGCGGCCGGCGCGAATATTTTAGTAGCAGGCTCGTCGGTCTTTGGTGCAGATGACGCAGCAGCGGCCGTTAAAAACCTAACCGGTATTGCCGAGGCGGTGCTCTCGTGAAACGATGTATCATTTTTAGCGGCGGTGATATGGACACTGACCGCATTTGGAAAGCGGAATACGGCCGCGATTTTATTCTGTGTGCAGACGGTGGATTTCGCCATGCGCTGCGGCTTGGCGTTACACCCGATATGATTATCGGAGATTTGGATTCCGGAATCGAATCGTATCCGGACGAGATTCGGCACCGGATTTTCCCGGCGGAAAAGGATAAGACCGATACCAATCTGTGTCTGGACTTTGCCATAGAAAACGGGTACGATGATGTGCTGCTGTTGGGCGGATTCGGCGGTCGACGCGATCACGAATATTCGCATTATTGCCTGATGTATCATGCGCTCCGCCATGGCGTCCGTATGCGGATGGTAAGCGGCACGCAGGAAATCTGGATGGAGAATGCACCCTTTGTGCTTTATCCGAACGAGAAAAAGTATATTTCCTTTTTTCCGTTCGGCGGTGATGTCAAGGACTTTTGCGTGCACGGCTTAAAGTACGAGGCAGAGGGGATGATCCTGCGGTGCGACCGCGTCCAGGCATCCAGCAACCAGTTTGACGGCGGAAATCTAGCCGAAATCCGTTTTGCAAAGGGCGGAACCGTGCTGGTAATGCGTTGCACGGACAACCCATCTGAGGGTTAGATGACAGTAGATTACGATAGACAAAAGGAGAATTTCATGATTAGTAAGCAACAAAAAGGAACCAATCCCTTAGGATGTGCGCCGATCGGAGCATTGCTGCTCCGGTTTGCGCTGCCGTCGGTGGTCGGCATGCTGGTGAACGCGATTTATAATATCGTCGATCAGATTTTTATCGGCCGCGGTGTGGGTTATCTCGGCAACGCGGCAACCACAATCGCGTTTCCGATTGTGACCATCATTCTTGCCATCTCAACGCTGCTCGGCGCCGGCGGCAGCGCCTATGCAGCGTTAAAGCTCGGCGAACACGATGAAGAGGCGGCAGAGCTGACTTGCGGTAACGTCTTTGTGCTGAGCGTTTTGTCAGGTGTGATTTTGGCGATCGTAGGGCTTTTATCTTTGGATCCGCTGGTAAAAATGTTCGGTGCGAGCGAAAATACACTGGAATACGCCAGACAGTATACCTCGATCATCTTGCTTGCCGCACCCTTTAACGTTCTGGGCGTGTCCATGTCCAATATGGCAAGAACGGACGGAAACCCCAATCTTTCGATGTACAGCATTGTGGTCGGTGCGCTTTTGAATGTAGCGCTTGATCCGCTCTTTATTTTTGTGTTTCATTGGGATGTGGCGGGCGCGGCCATCGCAACGGCAATCTCCCAGGTGGTCAGCGCGGTCATTTTGGTGGTGTACTTTACCAAAAAGAGCAAGATGCGCCTTCACAGGCGTACCATGCGGCTCAACGCCGGTATCTGCCGTAGCATGTCCATTCTTGGAATATCCAGCTGTGTGCTGCAACTTGCGTCAACCGTGCTCAATATTGTGCTGAACAATGTTTTGGTGACCTACGGAAACCAAAGCGAGGTCGGCGGTGATATCGCGCTGAGCGCCATGGGCATCGTGATGAAAATCAGTATGATTATTATTTCGGTATGTATCGGCATCGGCGTGGGGAGCCAGCCGATTCTCGGCTATAACCGCGGTGCGCGGCAGCTGAAAAGAGTGCGAAGCGCCTATCTCCTGGCGCTTTGTGTGTCTATCTCGGTGACGGTTGTGGGATGGATTCTGTGTGAGACGATCCCGGAACAGATTTTGCTCCTGTTCGGAAAGGAAAACCAAACCTTTATGGATTTTGCGGTGCGCAGTATGCGCATCTTTTTGGGCGGTATCTTTCTTGCAGGCGCCCAGATTGTAACAACCAGCTACTTTCAGGCAACCAGGCAGCCGCTTAAGGCAAATTTCATGTCTACCCTTCGCCAGGTTTTGCTTTTGATTCCGTTATTGTTTATCCTACCGCGGTTTATGGGACTGGACGGCGTACTTTATGCCGGACTGATCGCGGATCTGGCGACGGGCGCGGTCGTGGTTCTTGTTTTCAGTATTGAGTTGATTGGGTTGACGCAACAGATCGTAAAGGAAGAAAAGACGGCTTCGGTTTGTTCTGTTGCAAATGGGAAAATAAGCAAAAAATAACCGAAAGAGGGGACGGTATTTTTATGGGCGCTATGATACTTGCACCGTTTTATCTGCTCATCAACGCGGTGTTTCTCTATTGTCTGCTGCGCCAGGTGTCGGCCTTTCTTACCGCGCCTTGGATGCAGGTGGTGACATTTTTGCTTGGTATGGCGTATGTCTTTGGGGCCGTTTCGCCGATTGTCGCATATCTTGTAAGAAAAACCATATTACGGCGGATTTTTCGGTACATTGAGGGGTATTGGTTTGGTTTTATGCTCTATGCTATGCTGTCCTGGCCGGTGTGGATCGCCGTATGCTATATTTTTTCACATATACTGAAGGATCCTCTGCTGCAAAGGCTGCTCGGTTTTAGCGCCGGCTTTGCCGTATTGACAGCATTCGGTCTGACGATTTATGGAATCTATCATGCATCAAAGATTTGCGTTCGCACCGAAAATATTGTGATCAATAAGACTTGCCAAAGGAAGGAACTTTGTATTGCCGTGGCCTCAGACCTCCATTTTGGCTGCGGCAGAGACGCTGCGTTTGCGGAGCAAATGGTGAAAAAGATTAACGCAGAGCGTCCGGATTTGGTGATTTTAGCCGGTGACATTTTTGATAATGATTTTGACATGCTTAAAGCCCCAAAGGCCATCGCAAACGCGCTATGCGGTCTGAGAAGCCGCTGCGGCACCTACGCGGTCTGGGGCAACCACGACACAGCAGAGACGATTCTGTCCGGGTTTACGTTTGACGGCAAGAGAGCGGAACAGGAGCCGCGCTTTGCGGCATTTTTCAGGGAATCCGGGATCACCCTGCTGGAGGATTGCTCGGTGCTGACCCCGCAGGCCTTCTATCTCGTCGGACGCGATGACGGTGAACATGCGGCAAAGACCGGCTGCGGCCGTATGTCGGAGGCATCGCTGCTTGGCGGATTGGAAAGGGAGAAACCGATTTTTGTGATTGATCATCAGCCGTGCGGGCTTAAAAAGCTGGCAGAGTGCGGCGCCGATCTTGCGATATCGGGGCACACACACAACGGGCAGTTGTTTCCGATGAACTTGCTCATGAAGCTGCTCTGGGAAAATCCTTACGGAATTCGTGCGGTGCCGCGTGCGGACGGCGGAACTTTGTATTCCTGCGTGACCTCCGGGGTTGGCGCCTGGGGGCCGCAGATGCGCGTCGGAACCAATAGTGAGATTTTGATACTCCGACTTGCGTTTCGGCCGGGTGAAAGAAGAGAAACAGAAACAGGAGGAAAATAATATGAGAGCATTGGTGACCGGCGCAAGCTCCGGCATCGGGGCGGAAATTGCTCTGCTGCTGGATTCTATGGGATATGAAGTGATCCTGACCGCGCGACGCAGAGAACGGCTGGAGGTCTTAGCAGGGCGCCTCCAAAATCCGTCAAAGGTCATTGCGGCCGATCTTACAAAAAGGGAAGAATGCTTTGCGCTGATCGATGCGGCCGGCGATGTAGACGTTTTGGTAAACGGCGCCGGGTTTGGTGTGTTTGGTGCGTTCGATCAGACCTCGCTTGACGCCGAGCTGTCTCTGATCGATGTTAATATCACGGCGCTTCATATTTTAACAAAGCATTACTGGAAGCGTTTTTTGCAACGGGGCAGCGGCTATGTGTTAAACATTGCGTCCGTGGCGTCGTTTTTTCCCGGCCCCAAGTTTTCCTCTTATTATGCCTCCAAGGCGTATGTGCTGCGGCTCTCCGAGGCGCTTTATCAGGAGCAAAAACGGCATAAAAACGCGGTTTCGATTTCGGTGTTTTGTCCCGGTCCCGTGAATACGGAATTTAACGATGTCGCCGGGGTTCAGTTTGCGTTGAAGGGAATCAGCGCTAAGAGGGCGGCGCGGTGCGCGGTGAAAGGCATGTTTCAAAAAAAGAGGATTATCGCCTGTCCGCTTTCGGTTCGTTTTTTACGCGTATTGTCTAAGATCACGCCGGATGCCGTTTCGCTGTATTTTGTCTCTAAAATGCAGGAGAAAAAGGAGGGTAAAAAATAATATTTGGACTCTCTAAAAAGACAGGCCTTTAGCCTGTCTTTTTCAGCGTCCTTTGAGGGCCTGGCGGCGTTTTCTGCGGATGCGGTTAATATGCCGCTCAAAATCCCCGTGATTGATGAACTCTGCCAGCACATACTGCTCAAACATGGGAACCGTACAGGAATAAAAACCCATCTTCTCCTGAAATTCAGCAACACGCGTTTTGGGCAGAACCATGTACCCAATTCGCATAGAGGGCGCAATGGTCTTACTGAAGGTGTTGATATAGATCACGCTGCGCAGCGGCTCTAACGAAAAGACGGTATCCTCATTTTTAGTCGAGACGGTAAATTCCGAGCCGAAATCGTCCTCAATAATCATGCCGCCGCGCCGCCGTGCCCACTGGATATATTCGTTCCGCTTGGACGCACTTGCGGTAACGCCGCTGGGATAGCTTTGAAACGGCGTAACGTGCAGCACCTTGGCGCGGGTTTGGCGCAGTGCGGACGTTATAATACCGTCATTGCCGAGCTTTAAAAGGTCACATTCTGCGCCGTTTGCCTTGTAAACCGAAAGAATTTTTTCGTATGAGGGATCCTCTAGTGCATAGATAAGACCACGCCCTAAAAACTGAACAATAAGACCGTACAGGTATTCCGCACCGGAGCCGATGATGATTTGATCGGTGTCAACCTGCATCCCCTTTCCGCGCGCAAGGTAGAGGGCAAGCGCATTCCGAAGCTCAAGGCTGCCCTGGCTTGGCGGTTTAATGAAAATTTGCTCCCCGTATTTACTGATGACATTGCGCATCGTTTTGGCAAAAACCGAAAAAGGGAACTCGTCCTCATGGTGTGAATGTGCGGCAGGAGCCGCCGAAAAGAACGGCGGCGCATCGGCAATAGGTACAAAGTGATCCCTTTGGTAGGTAACAAAGTAACCGCTGCGCTCTCTCGCCTCGATATAACCCTCGTCGCACAGAATTTCATAGGCATGCTCCACGGTAATCACGCTGGTAAAGGTTTCTTCTGCCAGGGTGCGCTTGGAGGGCAGCTTGTCCCCGTATTGGTAGACGCCGTGAATGATGTCGGTGCGGATTTGCAGATAGAGCTGCATATAGGCGCTCTGACCGGTATGGTTTTGAATCGCGTATCTCATCTGGTTATATAAAAAACTCCTTTTTTGGTAATTGTAATATGTTCAGTTATATGATACCATACCGGTAACAATTTGTAAAGGGGCGAAATCAAATGAAAACAAAAACACAAAAAATCGTGATGGCGGCGATGCTGGCCGCACTGGTGTGCGTCGCAACCATGATCGTGAAAATTCCTTCTCCGCTGAAGGGGTATTTGAATTTAGGGGACTGCGTGGTTCTGCTTTCCGGATGGATTTTATCACCGGTGTACGGATTTCTTGCCGCCGGGATCGGTTCTGCACTCGCGGATTTGTTTTCCGGCTATGTGACCTACGCGCCGGCAACGTTTTTGATTAAGGGAATCATGGCGCTGATCGCCTATTTCGGATTTGCTTGGTTTCAAAAGGGGCTGCCTGCACTGCCGTCTAGAATCATCAGCGGCGTCTTGGCAGAGGCGTTTATGGTACTGGGCTATTTGCTCTTTGAGGGCGTACTGTATGGATTCGCGCCGTCACTTGTCAATATCCCGGCCAATGCAATCCAGGGGCTTGCCGGACTGATCCTCGGCATTGTGCTGATTAAAATTTTTGAAAAGAGCAAGATTTTGCACTAAAAAAGAAAAGAGGATGTGATTTGTCACATCCTCTGAGCGTGTCGATAAACCTATTTTCGAAAAATTTCATTTTGATTTGATCGCCGTCCCCTGCTTAGCCATTGCTCCTCTCGGCTCTCGCCTCGGTCAGCGATGGACGACTGCCACCGGCAGTCATCGCCGCGGCGGCGCTGAAATGAAATTTTTCGCCGATTTTACGCCGTTTTCGGCAAGATATTGCATCATTGCCGTACGGGCGCGGCGGAAAATATAGGGTATCCCAAAAATCTTACTTGATTTTTGGGAAAAAGGAGCAGCGCCGGAGCCTAGGCGATGGTTTGACGGTTTTTGTCAAACCGAGCCACTGCGCAGGCAGATGTGACGCGGGCGTTGGGCTATCAATTCAAAGCGATATCTTGCAGAAAACTGATTTTTTCGACAGTCTGAGAGGATGTGATTTGTCACATCCTCTCCGTCCTTATTTTGCGCAGCGCAGTACATGCTCGCGCTCAGTTTTAAAGCCGTCCATGCTTCCCTCTTCAATGATAATATCCAGGCCGGGCTTATACTGCTTGATGCAGCCGAGCAGCAGGTTGGTATGCAGCATTCCGTTTCCGGGTCTTGCGCCTACGACGCTGCCGTCCTTTATCGTAAAATCTTTCAGGTGGATTGCAGCAATTTTTTCGGGATAAAGTAAAAAGGGCTGCCGGATAATCTCGTCCTGGCTTTGGTAATTTTCCGTGTTGATAAAGTTAACCGGGTCAAAAATCGTCATCAGATTCGGCGAATCGATAGCGTCAAGCAGGCGTTTCATCACAAGGGGCGAATGAATGGTGTGACACCATACGCCCTCTACGGCAACGATGACACCGATTTTTTCTGCGTCACGAACCAGCTCGCCGACAAACTGCAGAACCTTTTGAAAATCCGCCTCGCTGTGATCGCTCATTCCGGTTTCCGTGCCGATCACGCCGGCGCCTAAGTACTTGGCAAACAGCATGTTTTGTTCAAAAATGGCTTTTTGCTCCGCGCGTGCGTCGCCCTCTGCAAGCAAATCAATATAGGAGCCAAGTACGGAAATGCGCAGATCGCCGAGGTCTTTTTTAATTTTTGCGGCAAGTCCGGGACTAAAGGTGGAAGAGGACCACGAGATCTGTGAAAAAGATTTGCGCGGCGCCAGCTGTACATAGGAAATCCCAAGTTTTTGGGTGCAGGATAAAAGCTCTGTCGGCGTGGCGGCCGGCAGGTCGTGTGCCCGGATTCCGATTTCGATGGTATCATACATAAAAGGATGCCTCACTTTCTGTTGGACTTATTATGTAGTATACAATAAAGGGATAGATGTGTCAATGTTTGCCTAACCGAAAGCTGCCGAAATTTTGCCTTCTCAGACGGGCTTAGATTGCGCTCTTATGCCTAACACAAAACGCCTCGGCGAAAACCGGGGCGTTTTGTGTTTTATAGAGAAGTTTGCCTTGCCATGTCGAAAAAGGGAAGTTTGGGAAAGGAAGATTTCAAGTATGCCAAGGCAAACATAACTCCCGTTATACGCTAGTCAGCATCTCGCCGTAGGTCGGATAAGGCCAGTAGGTCTTTGCGCAGTTGACCTCGGTCTTATCCACCGCAGCACGCAGCGTCTCCATGGCCGGAACCACCTGATAAGCGTAAGCAAGGGCGCGTTCCTTTAAATCCTCAACCGCGCGTGCCTCATACAATGTCTTTTCTAAGGCCGTGTTGCGTTCATAAAGCTGCGCGGAAAGCTCGGACATCGTAGCAAGCATGGCGCTCTCTGCCGTGGTGGACAAATCCGGAGAAACCGACTTCATGCTGAGCGCGGTATCAGCCAGCGAACGGCTGTAAGAGAACGCTGCCGGAATGACGTTTTTCCGCACCATGCGCACCATGGTCTTTGCCTCAATATCCAGCACCTTGACGTAGTTTTCAAGCAAAATCTCATAACGGGAGAAAAGCTCCGCCTTGGTAAATACCTTGTGCTTGGTAAAGAGCGCTACATTCTTATCCGATATGCAGTAGGGCAGTGCGTCCGGCGTTGTTCTCAAATTCAGCAAACCGCGCTTTTCCGCTTCAATCGGCCACTCGCTCGAATAGCTGTTTCCGTTAAAGACGATACGGCTGTGTGCTTTTAATTCACGCTTTACCAGGGTGTCAAGCGCACTCGTAAAGTCAGCGGCAGACTCCAGTTCATCCGCAAACTGGGAAAGCTCTTCCGAAACAATGGTGTTTAAGATCACGTTCGGGCCGGAAATCGAAAAAGCAGAACCCAGCATACGAAATTCAAATTTATTGCCGGTGAAGGCAAAGGGAGAGGTGCGGTTACGGTCGGTGGTATCCTTCGGAAAACGCGGCAGCGTATGTACGCCGATCTTCATCTCGGCCGCTTCCTTTTGCGAATACGGCTTGCCGTCGCGGATGGATTCCAAAATCTCTGTCAGCTGATCGCCGAGAAAGACGGATACAATGGCCGGCGGCGCCTCGTTTGCGCCGAGACGGTGATCGTTACCTGCGCTGGCAGCCGAGATGCGGAGCAAATCCTGATATTCGTCCACGGCCTTAATCACGGCGCAGAGGAAGAGCAGGAACTGCGCGTTATCCTGCGGCGAATCGCCCGGCTCTAACAAATTGACGCCGGTATCGGTCGAGATCGACCAGTTGTTATGCTTACCGCTGCCGTTGATTCCCTCAAAGGGCTTTTCGTGGAGCAGGCATACCAAGCCGTGCTTGTCCGCAATCTTTTGCATCAGCTCCATGGTAAGCTGATTGTGGTCGGAGGCGATATTCGTGGTAGTGAAGATGGGCGCGAGCTCATGCTGTGCCGGCGCAACCTCGTTGTGCTTGGTTTTTGCGTAGATACCAAGCTTCCAGAGTTCTTCGTCCAGTTCCTTCATGAATGCGGAAACTCTGGGGCGCAGTACGCCGAAATAGTGATCCTCCAACTCCTGACCCTTCGGCGGCGTTGCGCCGAACAGGGTACGGCCGGTGTAGACAAGATCCTTACGCTTTAAATAGAGCGCCTTGTCAATCAAAAAGTATTCCTGCTCCGGGCCTACGGTGGTTAAAACACGGCTGGCCGTCTTGTTGCCGAATAATTTTAAAATCCGCATTGCCTCGCGGCTGAGCGCCTCCATCGAACGGAGCAGCGGTGTCTTTTTGTCCAGCGCCTCTCCGCCGTAGGAGCAGAAGGCAGTCGGAATGCAAAGGATGTCATCTTTAATAAACGCATATGAGGTCGGATCCCACGCGGTATAGCCGCGGGCCTCAAAGGTGGCACGCAGACCGCCGGACGGAAAGCTGGACGCGTCCGGCTCACCTTTTACCAGCTCTTTTCCGGAAAACTCCATAATTACGCCGTTGTCACCGTCCGGTGTAATAAAGCTGTCGTGCTTTTCGGCGGTCACGCCGGTCATCGGCTGAAACCAATGCGTAAAATGGGTCGCGCCCTTTTCGATCGCCCAGTCCTTCATGGCGTTTGCCACAACATCGGCAATGGAACGGTCCAGACTCTTTCCCATGTCAATGGTGCGGCGCAGCGCTTTATAGGTGTCCTTCGGAAGCCGCTCTTTCATGACCTCATTATTAAATACCAGACTGCCAAATAACTCAGGTATATTTTTCATCAAGATAAACACTCCTTTGCATAAATTTCGGTTCGCTTTCTAAGGTTTAAAGTAAAGGAATCCCGGCATCGGCACAAGCCTTTTTTGTTTCCTCATCCCACAGAGAAACCTGTACTTCGCCGATGTGCGCTTTGCCAAGCAGCAGCATACAGATTCTGGACTGTCCGATACCGCCGCCCATGGTAAGCGGCAATGTGCCGTCCAAAACCTTTTTGTGGAAAGGCAGCTCGGCTCTGGCCTCGCAGCCTTCTTTCTTCAGCTGGCTTGCCATCGATTTTGCATCAACGCGGATTCCCATGGAAGAAACCTCAAACGCACAGTCTAAAACCTTGTTGTAGAAGATGATGTCACCGTTGAGGCTCCAGTCATCGTAGTCCGGCGCACGGCCGTCATGCTTCTGGCCGGATGCCAGCAAATCGCCGATCTTCATCAAAAATACGGTCGGATGCTCGGTCAAAAAGACGTTCTCTCTCTGTTTGGGCGGCAGATCCGGGTAGAGATCCTCCAGCTCCTGGGTTGTGATAAAGGTAATGTCACGGGACAGCGAAACCGGAATCTGCGGATAAACCTCTTTTACCGTATCCAAGGTGTCACAGATGGCGCCGACAATCGCGGTTACCGTTTCTTTCAGAAACTTCTCGTTTCTCTGTTCTTTTGTGATGATTTTCTCCCAATCCCACTGGTCAACGTAGATCGAGTGGAGGTTCGAGAGCTCCTCATCACGGCGAATGGCGTTCATATCGGTATAAAGACCTTCGCCGGCGGAAAAGCCGTATTGATACAGTGCGTTGCGCTTCCATTTTGCAAGGGAGTGCACAACCTGCGCACATGCTCCGCCAAGTTCCGGGATGTCAAAGGTGACCGGACGTTCCACACCGTTTAGGTCATCATTGATTCCGGTAGAGGGGTCAACGAACAGTGGGGCTGTCACACGTTTGAGGTTTAATGCCTGAGAAAGATTTTTCTGAAACTCCTTTTTAATCAAATCAATCGCAGCTTGCGTCTGATACAGCCCTAGCGATGTGCAGTAATCGCTTGGAATCATGGTCTTACTCATTTAGATCATCCTTTCAAAAATAAATTAAAAAAGAAAAAACGCTGCAAAAGGGGTGTCACCCTATTGCAGCGCCTTTGCTGATTTGTTTGCATTATAACTCCCCTTTATGCATTTGTCAACCCTTTTTTTCAAAATTTTTCAAAAAATTTTTTTCGGCCGGAAAAGTTACAAATAATATATAGGCAAAGACCAAAAAGAAGAAAAAAAGAGAAATTTGAAAAAATTTGCAATCGGGTATTGACATTTTAAAAATTTTCTTGTATAATATCTGGCAATGAACAAAGGCGTTCATAAAAAGGCATTTTAACAGTGTCTTTTTATGGGCGCCTTTTTATTATGAAATTCATGGGAAAGGAAGGATGCATATGTTACGAGAGGGTCAAATCCGGATTCCGTCCGGATGTGCGATTTCCGGAATATTTGCAAAGGACGGGGAGAGAGTCTGCGGCAGGGAGATTGTGGATTCGATTGCGGTGATGCACGACCGTTCCAACGGTCTTGGCGGCGGTTTTGCCGGATACGGCATCTATCCGCAAAACAAGGATGATTACGCGCTGCACATCTTTTATGATACGCCGGAGGCAAAGGCAGAATGCGAGCGTTTTTTGGATCGGCACTTTGATATGGTGAATCTATCCAAGATTCCGACCAAAAAGGTGGCTGCCATTACGGATGAGCCGATGATCTGGCGTTATTTTGTCAGACCGCTGCCGACCAAGCTGGCTGCAAGCCAGCTCGACGAGGACGAGTTTGTCGCAAGAAGTGTGATTCGGGTCAATACCCAAATCGACGGCGCTTACGTCTTTTCCAGCGGAAAGAACATGGGCGTCTTTAAGGCAGTCGGTTTTCCGGAGGATGTCGGCGAGTTTTACCGCCTGGACGAGTACGCCGGATATTGCTGGACGGCGCACGGCCGCTATCCGACCAATACGCCCGGCTGGTGGGGCGGTGCGCATCCGTTTGCAATGCTGGATTATTCGATTGTCCATAACGGCGAGATTTCCAGCTATGACGCCAATCGCAGATATATTGAGATGTTTGGGTACAAGTGTACGCTGCAAACCGATACCGAGGTCATTACCTATATGATCGACTATCTCCATCGGCGGAAGAAACTCACGTTAGAAGAGATTGCAAGCGTCATTGCGGCGCCTTTCTGGACAACCATTGCCCGCAAAGATGAAGAAGAGAGAGAACGCCTGACCTATCTTCGCAACATGTTTTCCAGTATGCTGATTACCGGACCTTTTTCTATCCTGCTCGGCTTTCAGGGCGGCATGATGGCGTTGAACGATCGGTTAAAGCTGCGCTCGATGGTGGCGGCGGAAAAGGGCGAGCGTTTTTATATCGCCAGTGAGGAATCCGCGATTCGGATTATTGAGCCGAATCCGGATAAAATTTGGTCGCCGAAGGGCGGAGAACCCGTTATCGTACGGTTGAATGGAGGTGTCCTGTAATGGCAATCGATTTTATTTATCCCCAGTATGAAGTGGTACGAAATCCGCAGCGCTGCATCGCCTGCCGGGTCTGTGAGAGACAGTGTGCCAACGAGGTGCATCGGTTTGACGAAAAATTAAATGGCATGGTATCGGACGAGTCAAAGTGCGTCAATTGTCACCGTTGCGTATCGCTGTGCCCGACGCGTGCGCTGAAAATCGTGAAAACGGATCATACCTTCCGTGAAAACGCAAACTGGAGCGCGCAGAACATTACAGAGATTTACCGCCAGGCAGACAGTGGCGGTGTGCTGCTGTCTTCCATGGGTAACCCCAATACGTACTCCGTATATTTTGACAAGATTTTAATCAATGCGTCCCAGGTTACCAACCCGTCGATCGACCCCCTGCGGGAACCGATGGAGACCAGGGTGTTTTTGGGAAAAAGACCGGGCGAGATTACGCGTAACGAAAGGGGAAACATCGTACCGAACACGCCGCCGGGACTGGAGCTTTCGGTGCCGATTATGTTTTCGGCAATGTCGTACGGCTCCATCAGCTATAACGCGCATGCCAGTCTTGCACGCGCCGCACAGGAGCTGGGAATTTGCTATAACACCGGCGAGGGCGGCCTGCACGAGGACTTTTATCGGTACGGCGCAAATACCATTGTACAGGTAGCGTCCGGACGGTTCGGCGTGCACAAGGGCTATTTGGAGGCCGGCGCGGCTATTGAGATTAAGATCGGGCAGGGCGCAAAGCCGGGTATCGGCGGTCATCTGCCCGGTGCAAAGATTGTCGGCGACGTGTCCAGAACCCGTATGATCCCAAAAGGATCGGATGCGATTTCTCCGGCGCCGCATCATGATATCTATTCGATTGAGGATTTAAGGCAGCTAGTGTTTTCCTTAAAAGAGGCAACCAACTATCAAAAGCCGGTCATCGTAAAGGTTGCCGCAGTACATAACGTTGCGGCCATCGCAAGCGGTATTGCAAGAAGCGGTGCGGATATTATCGCCATTGACGGTTTCCGCGGCGGTACCGGCGCGGCGCCGACCAGAATCCGTGATAACGTGGGAATCCCGATTGAGCTTGCGCTTGCCAGCGTGGATCAGCGGCTGCGCGACGAGGGAATCCGTGACGAAGTATCCATTGTCTGCGGCGGTTCGATCCGCAGCAGTGCAGACGTTGTAAAGGCAATTGCACTCGGCGCAGACGCCGTCTATATCGCAACGGCGGCGCTGCTCTCTCTGGGCTGCCACCTTTGCCGCAGCTGTCAGACCGGCAAGTGTAACTGGGGTATCGCAACCCAGCGGCCGGATTTGGTAAAGCGTCTGAATCCGGATATCGGATCGAAGCGGCTTGTAAACCTTATCTCTGCATGGACGCACGAAATCAAGGAGATGATGGGCGGCATGGGTCTTAACTCGATCGAGGCGCTAAAGGGAAACCGCCTGATGCTGCGCGGCGTTGGTCTTAACGAGAAGGAACTGGAGATTCTTGGCATCAAGCATGCCGGTGAATAAGTCGAATCAGAAGGGGATGGAATCAATGAAACGGGTTTATGTCAATGAAGAATGGTGCCTGGGGTGCCATTTGTGTGAATACCATTGTGCGTTTGCCGCCACCGGCGAAGCGGATATGGCGTCTGCGCTGAAAGATGTTGTTATTCGTCCGAGGATTCGGGTTGAGGACGGAGACGATGTACATTTTGCGGTCTCGTGCCGGCACTGTGAGGAACCGTACTGCGTCAAAGGCTGCATTGCCGGTGCCCTCTATAAAGAGGACGGCGTGGTGCGCTATCAAAAGGAAAAATGTGTGGGCTGCTATACCTGCGTTTTATCATGTCCGTATGGCGCGATTATGCCGGCGGAGGACGGCGTGGTACAAAAGTGCGAACTGTGCGTCAACCGCACCGGCGGTCAGCCGGCCTGTGTAAGCCATTGCCCGAACGGGGCAATCGTATTTGAAGAGAGGTGAGACGATGCGTTATGTAATCATTGGAAATTCCATTGCAGCGGTCGGATGTATCGAAGGCATCCGCAGCGTGGACAAAAAAGGCGAAATCATTGTGGTTTCCAAAGAACCGCACCCGGTATATTCCCGTCCGCTGATCAGCTATCTGCTTTGCGGCAAGACGGATCGCGAGAAGATGAAGTACCGCGCGGACGATTTTTATCAGAAGAACGGCGTACAGGTACTGTATGGCAAGAGTGCGGAGAAAATACAAGAAAAAGACCATACGGTTCTCTTGGACGACGGAGAAAAACTCGCATACGATAAGCTTTTGCTGGCGACCGGGTCGTCGCCGTTTGTACCGCCCATGGATGGGCTGGACACCGTGAGGGACGCCTACACCTTTATGTCGCTGGATGACGCGCTCGCACTGGAGGCGGCGCTTGACCCATCGAAGCGTGTTTTGATTGTCGGCGCCGGACTGATTGGCTTAAAATGTGCCGAGGGCATCTACGGCAGAGTAAAAAGCATTACGGTTGTGGATTTGGCAGACCGCATCTTGCCCAGTATTTTAGACGCGGAAGGCTCTAAGATAGTGCAGGAGCATCTTGAGAAAAAGGGTATCACCTTTCATCTGTCCGACAGTGTTGCAAGGTTCACAGACGGCACGGCACAGCTAAAGAGCGGTTGTACGATCCCTTATGATATCGTGGTGATTGCGGTCGGTGTGCGTGCCAACACAAGTTTATCTGAGGGCGCTAAAATCAAGACGGCGCGCGGATTTGTGACCGGTCTTGACTGCAAGACCACGGCCGAGGATATTTATGCGGCCGGCGACTGTGCCGAAAGCTATGATGTGGTAACGGGACAGGAGCGGGTGCTGGCGCTTTTGCCGAATGCGTATATGCAGGGCGAATGTGCCGGAATCAACATGGCAGGCGGCAGCAAAAAGTATGATTTTGCAATCCCGATGAATGCAATCGGATTCTTTGGATTACACATGGTGACAGCCGGCAGTTATGACGGTGAGGCCTATGTGAAAAAGACGGCGGACGGTTATAAAAAGCTGGTTACCAAAGACAATCGGTTGGTCGGTTATATTTTGATCGGCAAGGTGGATCGTGCCGGGATCTATACGGCGATGATCCGAAAGAAAACGCCGCTCGATACGTTGGATTTTGATAAAATCAAGGATCATCCGCAGCTGATGGCGTTTTCGGGCTCGAAAAGAAAAGAACTGTTAGGAGGGGTACCGGTATGAAGATCACGGCAGGCAGCATGCACTTTAAGCAGCTGAATGATTTGGTTCGAAATACAGAGGATCGTGAAATTGAAATCGAAAACTGTATTGGACAGCGGTATATCGCAAGCGGACTTTCCGGCAAGGAAATCACCATTTACGGTGTACCGGGCAACGCGCTGGGCGCCTATCTTGACGGCAGTAAAATTGTGGTAAAGGGAAACACCCAGGAGGCAACCGGCGATACCATGAACGATGGCATGATTGCCATCTACGGCAACGCCGGCGATGCGACCGGCTACGCGATGCGCGGCGGAAAAATCTATATCGAGGGATCCTCCGGCTACCGTACCGGGATTCATATGAAACAGTACGAGGACAAGGTGCCGGTCATTATCATTGGCGGATCGGCAGGCAGCTTTTTGGGCGAGTACCAGGCCGGCGGTCTTTTGGTGGTGCTCGGCATGGATCATCCGGGCAGGCTTCCGGTTTCCAACTTCTGCGGAACGGGGATGCACGGCGGAAAGATTTATCTTCGTTGCGATACGCCGCCGCATGACCTGCCGGCACAGGTGCAGGCGCACCTTGCAAACGATGCGGATATGGAAGAGATTTCGTCGTATTTACGCGAGTTTTGCGACATCTTTGATAAAAATTATGATGAGATATTGGCACACCCGTTTTATGTGCTGACCCCAAACACCAAAAATCCCTACAAGCAATTGTATACCACCAATTAAAAATTTGAAAATTTTAGTTGAAATTGCCGTAAAGTTGTGGTACACTAAGTAAAAAGGCGGAAACGGAGGCGTAGAGAGCATGAATCATACCGATGAAGAAATTCTTGACTTTGTAGAAGAGCACGATGTGAAGTTTGTGCGGCTCTCTTTTTGTGATCTGTTTGGCGTGCAAAAAAATATTGCAATTATGGCGGATCAGCTGCCCAGAGCGTTTGAAGAAGGGATTGCCTTTGACGGTTCGTCCGTTGCGGGCTTTACCAGTGTGGAATGCTCGGATTTATTCTTGGTGCCTGATTCCTCCAGCGTTGTGATTTTGCCATGGAGACCGTCGCATGAGCGGGTAATGCGGATGTACTGCACCGTAAAAAACCCGGACGGCACTGTGTTTGAGGGCGACAGCCGTCATATTTTAAAACAGGCGTCCGACCGTGCGATGGAGATGGGGTATCTGTGCCGGATCGGCACGGAATGTGAATTTTACCTCTTTCAAAATGACGAGAACGCTATGCCGACGATGAAACCTTTTGATTACGGTTCTTATGCGGACATTGCGCCGCTTGACCGAAGTGAGAATATCCGGCGTGAAATTTGTCTGAGCCTGGAGGAAATGGGGCTTTCTCCCGAAAGCTCCCATCATGAGAGCGGCCCCGGACAAAATGAGGTGGACTTTTGCTACGCGGACGCGCTTTCTGCGGCTGACAACTTTGTGACGTTTAAGGCTACGGCAAAGTCGATTGCTATGCAAAACGGTCTTTTTGCCTCCTTTACGCCAAAGCCGCTTCCCGACCATAGCGGAAGCGGAATGCACATCAATCTGTCCTTGCTGAAAAACGGGCATAATCTGTTTCAGGTTCAGCCCCAGCATTCCCAGGATGCGGAGAGCTTTATTCAAGGCATCTTAGATCATATTGCGGAGATTACGGCATTTTTAAATCCTATGCCCAATTCCTATGACCGGCTCGGTTCGATGGAGGCGCCGCGGTATATCACCTGGTCGCACCAAAACCGTTCCCAGCTGATTCGGATTCCGGCGAGCCGCGGCGGAGAAAATACCCGTATGGAGGTGCGCTCTCCCGATTCTGCATGCAATCCTTATCTGGCGTTCGCACTGCTGATTCATGCAGGGCTTGACGGCATTGAAAAAAAGCGTAAGCTGGTTCCGCCTTGTAATCAGAATTTATACAAGGCGCAGGATTATGTAAAGGATCACAAGATTGAGCGTCTGCCCAAGACATTGGCAGAGGCGCTCAGTCTGGCAGAGTCCAGCGCCCTGGTTCAGCAGGTGATTCCGGAGCGGGTTGCCAACCTTTATATCCAAAAAAAGAGGGTTGAATGGCAGCAATCCCTGCATGCGGAGAACCGTGCGGATGATTTTTACCGTAACACTTTCCTTTTGGTGTAGGAGGACGGTATGGAACGCATTTTACTGGTGACGCAAAATGAAAAGTACCGCGAACAGTTTTCCAAACTGGTATCAGAGCATATCAAAGCGGAATTTTATTATGCCAGAACCAGCGGCGAGGCTTGGCGGATGATGTCCGATCACTCCTTTGCAATCGTTTTGATTTTGTCGCCGCTCCCGGACGAGTTTGGCAGCAATCTTGCAAAGATTGCTGCAAAGACAACGGCCGGTGTGATGGTGATTGCAAAAGGATATCAGCTTGAAACGGTGCAGCAAAAGCTTGCGATGGAGGGGGTTTTTGCCTTTCATTCTGAGATGGGCAAAACCTTTTTCGGCTATGCGCTGGAGCTGATGCTTGTCCTGCACAGAAGGCTGGCGGAGACTGCGCCGCAGACGGAGAAACTGCATAAGCAGATTCGGGATATTCGATTGGTGAACCGTGCAAAATGTCTGTTGATTCAATATGAGGGAATGTCGGAAGAGGCGTCTCATAAATATATTGAAAAATTGGCGATGGATCAGCGCATGTCCCGCCGGGACGCTGCTCAGCTGGTTCTGGATCATTACGAGACATTACAAAATTAACTTAGAGGAGGAAATTTTCCATGGCACAACCGATTTACTTAGTGTTGGAGAACGGATCTCATTTTCAGGGTGAGGCGTTTGGCGCGGACGTTGACGAGGTGATGGGTGAGGTTGTTTTTACAACCGGTATGACGGGGTATTTGGAAACCCTGACCGATCCAAGTTATTGCGGACAAATTGTGGTACAGACATTTCCCTTAATAGGAAATTACGGGGTGATTGAAGAGGATTTCGAGAGCCGGGGTATTTTCCTTCAAGCCTATATTGTGAGAGAATGGTGTCAACATCCCTCCAACTTCCGTTGTGGTGGGGATATTGACACTTTTTTAAAGCAAAAAGGGATTCCGGGACTTTGCGGCATCGATACCAGGTGCCTGACCCGTATCATACGCCAAAGCGGCACCATGAACGGTATGATTACCAAGGCGGCGCCGCCGTATTCCAAAGAAGTGCTTGAAAAGATTAAGAATGATACCTGCGCATCGCCGGTGAAAACGGTGAGCCGCGGCGCGGTTGAGACGGTTTCTGCCGCCGATCCCAAAAAACGGGTGGCGCTTTGGGATTTTGGTGCAAAGCAGAATATGGTGCGCGCCCTGGTAAAGCGCGGCTGCGAGGTTACAATTGTGCCATCGTCTGTGACCGCGGAAGAGATTTTAAGCTATCGCCCGGACGGAATCCTTTTATCCAACGGCCCCGGCGATCCGACGGATAATCCGGAAGTAATCGCGGAGCTTAAAAAATTGACTGAGGCGAAGATCCCCATGTTTGGTATCTGTCTCGGACATCAGCTTTTGGCGCTTGCCACCGGAGCAAAAACCGAAAAGTTAAAATATGGCCACCGCGGCGCAAACCAGCCGGTGCGCGATATGCAGAGCGGTCGCGTCTATATCACCAGCCAGAACCACGGCTATGCGGTTTGCAGCGATACGCTAAAGGACGGCGCAGAATTACTGTTTGAAAATGTCAATGACAATAGCTGCGAGGGAATCCGCTATACCGGTATGCCGGCATTTTCAGTACAGTTCCACCCGGAGGCCTGCGGCGGCCCGAAGGACACCGACTATCTGTTTGACCGGTTCATGACGCTGATGGGAGATTAGAAGAAAACGGAAAAAGCTGTTTGAAAAGCCGAGCTTTGGCATAAGGACTTTAAGGATAGAATTTGTGAGGTGATAGGAGATGAAACAAGCGGAGAAAAAATTAAAGAAAAAATTGGATTTAAGGGCAAAAACCTTTTTTCTGCTGACCCTGGCCGGTACCATCAATGCGTTTGGCGTAACCATGTTTTTGGCGCCGGTTCATTTGTTTGACAGCGGTATTTCCGGCACATCGATGCTGCTCGGCCAAATCACGCCGGAGATTCTCAGTTTGTCGTTCTTCCTGCTGGTTTTAAACCTTCCCATCTTTTTATATGGCTTAAAAAAACAGGGGCTTGAATTTACCATATACTCGATTTATGCGGTAGTGGTTTATTCTCTGGCGGCATTTATGATTAATGATATTTTCCCGGTGGACGTCAGTACGGCGTCGCCGTTTGCGGCCAATGACCTGTTGCTCTGTGCTGTGTTCGGCGGCGTAATCTCCGGGATTGGCAGCGGCCTTACCATTCGGTTCGGCGGCGCCATTGACGGGATTGAGGTTTTGGCGGTCATTTTTGCAAAGCGGATCGGTATCACGGTCGGCACCTTTGTGATGATGTATAATGTGTTGCTCTATATTGTGGTCGGTATTCTTACCCAAAGCTGGATCCTGCCGCTGTATTCAATCATTACCTATGCCCTTGCGCTGAAAACGATTGACTTTATCGTAGAGGGTTTTGATAAAGCCAAGGCGGCAACTATTATCACAAGCACGCCGGAGACCATCAGTCAGGCGCTGTCGGACGCGTTTGGGTTTGGCATCACCTTGTTGCCGGCAAAGGGATTTTATTCGTCCTCCGATAAGACCATGATCTATTTTGTGGTAAACCGCTTTCAGATTGCAAAAATGCGCGCATTGGTGGTAAAGGAGGATCCGACGGCGTTTATCTCGATTACCGAGGTATCAGACGTGTTCGGAAGCTATAATAAAGAAAAAAGACGGTAAATTTTGATAACAGGAGAGTTGAATATGGCACTAAATCAGGATATCAAAAAAGTTTTGGTGATAGGTTCAGGCCCTATCATAATCGGTCAGGCCGCGGAGTTTGACTACGCCGGCACCCAGGCCTGCCGCGCCCTGAAGGAAGAGGGACTGGAGGTTGTTTTGATTAACTCCAACCCGGCAACCATTATGACAGACGCGGCCATGGCGGATCATATCTACATAGAGCCGCTGACGCTGGAGGTTGTGAAACGAATCATAAAAAAAGAAAAGCCGGACAGTCTGCTCTCTACGCTGGGCGGTCAGACCGGGCTGAACCTTTCCATGCAGCTGGCGAAAGAGGGCTTTTTGGAAAAGCACGGCGTCAAGCTGCTCGGCGCAGTGCCGGAGACCATCGATAAGGCAGAGGATCGGCAGATGTTTAAAGACACCATGGAGGAAATCGGCGAGCCGGTGATTCCGTCTCAGGTTGTCACAAACCTGGAGGACGCCTTAAGCTTTGCGGACAAGATCGGATATCCGGTGATTGTGCGGCCGGCGTTTACCCTGGGCGGCAGCGGCGGCGGCATTGCCGAAAACCGCGCGATGCTGGAGGAAATCGGTGAGGCCGGGCTGCGCCTTTCGCCGATTACACAGATTTTGGTAGAAAAATGTATTGCCGGCTGGAAAGAGATTGAGTTTGAGGTGATGCGCGATAAGAATGCCAACGTTATCACGGTCTGCTCAATGGAAAACTTTGACCCGGTCGGCATTCACACCGGCGATTCGATTGTCATCGCCCCGGCGGTGACCCTTGCGGATAAGGAATATCAGATGCTGCGTACCGCCGCACTCCATATTATTGAGGCGATGGGGATTGAGGGCGGCTGCAACTGTCAGTTTGCGCTGAATCCCGATAGCTTTGAGTACGCCGTGATTGAGGTAAATCCCCGTGTGTCCCGCTCATCCGCGCTGGCGTCCAAAGCGACAGGATATCCGATTGCGAGAGTTGCGGCAAAAATCGCGGTGGGCTATACCTTAGACGAAATTAAGAATGAAGTAACCGGCCAGACCATGGCATGCTTTGAACCGACGCTTGACTATGTTGTTGTAAAGTTCCCGAAATGGCCGTTTGATAAATTTGTCTATGCTAAGAGAAAGCTTGGCACACAGATGAAAGCCACCGGTGAGGTCATGGCGATCGGTCAGTCCTTTGAAGAGGCGCTGATGAAGGCGATCCGCGGCGCGGAAATTTCGATGGACTGTCTGCACATGCCCGCTATGGACGAGCTTTCCGATGCGGCAATCATGAACAAGGTTCGTGCCCAGGATGACGAGCGTATCTTTGCAATCTATCAGGCATTGCTGCGCGGCGTAGAGGCAGAGACCATCCATGATGAGACCCGGATTGATATGTGGTTCCTGGAAAAGCTGTTGCGCCTTGCAAAGCTGGAATCCGAGATGAAAGCCGGGACGGCGTCTTTGTTAGAGCTGAAAAAGGCCGGATTTTTGGATCGCACGATCGAGCGGATTTCTGGGAAAAAGGTTGAAAAATCATTACCTGCCGTCTATAAGATGGTGGATACCTGCGGTGCGGAGTTTGCGGCAGAAACACCGTATTTTTACAGCGCTTATGATACTGAGGACGAGGCGAAGGAATTTTTAAAAGAGCATCATAGCGGAAAACCTGTTGTGATGGTTTTAGGCAGCGGTCCGATCCGGATCGGGCAGGGAATCGAGTTTGACTATGCCTCGGTACACTGTGTGTGGGCGCTGCAAAATGCCGGCTATGAAGTTGTCATTATCAATAACAACCCGGAGACGGTTTCGACCGACTTTAACACAGCGGATCGGCTTTACTTTGAGCCATTAACCCCGGAGGATGTGCTGCACATTGCAAGCGTAGAAAAGCCGGTCGGTGCGGTGGTGGCCTTTGGCGGTCAGACTGCGATTAAACTGACAAAATGTCTGGTTGAAAACAACATTCCGATTATGGGTACTCCGGCAGACAGCATTGACGCGGCGGAGGATCGCGGCCGTTTTGACGCACTTTTGGAAGAACTTGGCATTGGTCGTCCTGCCGGTGAAACGGTGTTCACCGAGGAAGAGGCGCTGCACAGTGCAAACCGCCTCGGTTACCCGGTTCTGATGCGTCCGAGTTATGTGCTTGGCGGTCAGAATATGATTATCGCCTTTTCGGATGCCGATATTCGCGAATATATGAAGATTATCCTCGCGCATGAGAAGGACAACGCCGTTTTGATTGACAAATACCTCATGGGAATCGAACTGGAGGTTGACGCAATCTGCGACGGCGAGAGCGTCTTAATCCCCGGTATTATGGAACATATCGAGCGTGCCGGCGTGCATTCCGGTGACTCGATCGCCGTCTATCCGTCATGGAACGTCAGCGCAAAGCAAACCGAGCAGTTGATCGATTATTCAACCCGTCTGGCGCTTTCGCTGCATACCAAAGGCCTAATTAACATTCAGTATGTGATTCATCATAATAAGATTTATGTGATCGAGGTTAATCCGCGCTCATCCCGTACGGTACCTTATATCAGCAAGGTGACCGGCGTACCGATGGTGGATCTTGCAACGAAGATCATGCTTGGCGAAAAGCTGAAGGATATGGGCTACGGTACGGGGCTTTATCAAAATTCGCCGTATTATGCTGTAAAGGTGCCGATCTTCTCGTTTGAAAAGCTGAGCGATTTGGACACGCAGCTGGGACCTGAGATGAAGTCTACCGGTGAGGTCTTGGGTATTGCCAGAACCATGGAGGAGGCTGTTTATAAAGGTCTGACTGCGGCCGGCTATCATATGAAAAAGGAAGGCGGCGTGCTGGTTACGGTACGGGATTCGGATAAGGGCGAGATCGTTGATGTGGTGCGCGGATATGCGGATATCGGCCTTTCTGTCTATGCCACCGAGGGTACGGCCGGCGTACTGGAAAAGGCGGGGCTTAAGGTTACCCGCGCCAATAAGATTCATGAGGCGGACGAGAATACCATGACGCTTTTAGAGAGCGGAAAGATTCAGTTTATTATCTCGACTTCTGCAAAGGGCAGACTGCCGGCAAGAGACAGCGTAAAGCTGCGCCGGAAAGCGGTTGAACTCGGCATCCCGTGTCTGACTTCGCTGGACACGGCGGCGGCGCTGGCCTCCAGTATGAAGAGCCGTTATAACCAGGGTAATATCGAACTGGTTGATATCGCGAATATGAACCGCGAATCCATGCGGCTTCGGTTTACTAAGATGCAGGGCTGCGGCAACGATTATATCTATATTGACTGCTTTGACCAAAAGGTGGACAACCCCGAAACGCTCAGCGTACGGCTTTCGCAGTATCACTTTGGTATCGGCGGCGATGGGATTATTCTGGTTTGCCCGTCCGATGTGGCAGACGCAAAGATGCGCATCTTTAATCAGGACGGCAGCGAGGGTAAAATGTGCGGCAACGGGATTCGCTGTGTCGGAAAATATCTGTACGACAGCGGCAGAGTAAAGAAAAAGATATTAAAGGTCGATACACTCAGCGGCATTAAGACGCTGGAGCTTGCGGTGCGAAACGATAAGGTCTATGAAGTGACCGTGGATATGGGTAAGGCAGAGTTTTTGCCGGATCAGGTGCCCGTATGCTTGGACGGCGAGGAAGTGGTTGACCGCGCGGTAGAAATCGGCGGCAAGACAGAACGCATCACCTGCGTATCTATGGG
The DNA here is from genome assembly GCA_934454115.1 of uncultured Clostridia bacterium. GTDB lineage: Bacteria > Bacillota > Clostridia > Monoglobales > Monoglobaceae > Ructibacterium. The sequence continues at coordinate 190,847 of CAKSFQ010000001.1, read as the reverse complement.
AAATCCGCATTGCGTGGTGTTCCGTGACGATTTAGAGAACATGGATATTGCCAAAGAGGGCAAGGCGTTTGAGTTTAATCCGCTCTTCCCGGAACGCGTCAATACGGAATTTGTCCGCATTTTGGACAACCATACCGTGCAGATGCGTGTGTGGGAGCGCGGCAGCGGCGAGACTATGGCATGCGGCACCGGCGCTTGCGCCAGCGCGGTGGCCGCGGTAAAGAACGGCTATTGTGAAAAGGGCGAAGAGATTACCGTAAAGCTCTTGGGCGGCGATCTTAAAATCCGTTATACGGACGAGACGGTGTTTATGACCGGAAAGGCGGAAACGGTATTTAGCGGTGAAGTAGAAATTTAGAGGGGTGACAAAATTGAAGATCAACGGAAACTATAAGCAGCTTGCGGAAAGTTACCTGTTTTCCCGCATCAATCAAAAGGTTTCAAAATTCCAAAAGGAGAACCCGGACGCGAAGGTCATCCGTATGGGCATCGGCGATGTAACCCGTCCGCTTTGCCCGGCGGTGGTAGACGCCATGACAGAGGCGGTGGCCGAGATGGGAAAGGCAGAAACCTTCCGCGGCTACGGACCGGAGCAGGGCTATGATTTTCTGCGTGAGAGGATCGCGGATTATTATAAGACGGAGGCAAATGTGACCCTTTCGATGGAGGAAATATTCATCAGCGACGGCGCGAAGAGTGACCTTGGTAATATCCTGGATCTGTTCGGCAAGGAGAACCGCGTGCTGATACCATCCCCGGTTTATCCGGTATATGTGGATACCAATGTGATGGCCGGACGGAAAATCACCTATCTGGAGGCAAATCAGGAGAACGGATTTCTCCCTATGCCGCCGGCATTTGATAGTGATATGATATACCTCTGTTCCCCCAATAACCCTACCGGCGCGGCATATCGCCGCAGTCAGTTAAAAGAGTGGGTGGATTATGCAAACCGCTGTGGCGCGGTGCTGCTCTACGATGCCGCATACGAGGCGTTTATTACCGAGTCGGAGTGTCCGCGCAGCATTTTTGAGATCGATGGCGCGAGAACCTGCGCGATTGAGTTTTGCTCTCTGTCCAAGACGGCAGGGTTTACCGGGACGCGCTGCGGCTATACGATTGTTCCGCTGGATCTTGTGAGAGAGGGCGCGGTGCTGAATCATTTCTGGCTGCGCCGGCAAACCACTAAATTTAACGGTGTGCCGTACATTGTGCAGCGCGGTGCAGCGGCTGTGTTTACCCCGGAGGGAATGCGGCAGTGCAGAGAAAACTTAAAGGTATATCAAGAGAACGCAAAGGTTATCAGTGACTGCTTAAAACGTCTTAATATCTGGCATATCGGCGGTAAAAATTCACCGTATATCTGGCTCAAATGCCCGAACGAGATGGATTCCTGGACATTCTTTGAGGATCTGCTGGAGAGAGCCAATGTGGTTGGTACGCCGGGCGAGGGCTTTGGTAAGAGCGGTGACGGATTTTTCCGCCTGACTTCGTTCGGAACCCCGGAGGCAACCAGGGAGGCTATGGCGCGGATCGAACGCGTTTATGCAAAATAAAAGAGAAAGAAACGGGCGCCGTCAGGCGTCCGTTTCGTTTGCTTTGGGGAAGGAGATGGTGATACAGGTTCCCTGTCCCAGGGCGCTTTTTAATTTAATTTCAGCGTTATGATAAATTGCGCCGTGCTTGACGATCGACAGGCCAAGCCCGGTGCCGCCAATCGATTTGGAGCGCGCTTTGTCCACGCGGTAGAAGCGTTCAAACACGCGGCTCTGTTCGGCAGCCGGAATCCCAATCCCGGTGTCTGACACAGACAGCGCCGCGTGACCATCTGTATTTTTGACCTGGACCGTGACACTGCCGCCGGGACGGTTATACTTTAGTGCGTTATCGCACAGGTTATAGATCATCTCATCCAAGATCTTGGCGGCGCCGTGTACCGTAGCGGATTCGCCGCAAAGGGAGAGGGTAACCTGCTTTTTTTCAGCCTCGCCCTTGAGCCGTTTTAACACCTCATCGGAGAGCCGATATAAGTCGATATCCTCATTGGTATATTCGATACAGTTTTCGTCCAGCTGCGATATCTTGATGATGTCGCTGACTAAATGAATCAGACGCTGGGATTCATCATAGATCGAGTTTGAAAAATCAACCACCAGATCGGGCGGCGTGTCGCCGCGTTTCATCAGTTCGGCAAACCCGGAAATCGAGGTCAGCGGCGTTTTCAGCTCGTGGGAAACATTTGCGGTAAATTCACGGCGCAGCGTTTCACGCTTTGCGCTTTCGGTGATGTCAAAGATGATAATGATGCCGCCGATCACCTTTTGATTCTCCGTAACAGGGTTGCCGATCAGCTGATAGGTCATATCACCGCGCTGCATCGAGCATTCCATCCGTTTTCCGTTTAATACGCTATCGACCACCTCGCGAAATTCTGGGGTGCGGTTTAAGGTGAGAACATTGGTGTGCTGCACGCCGTCCGCGCCTAAAAGCCGCAATGCCGCGGAGTTGTAGGATAAGAGAGCGCGCTCATGATCGATGACTAAAAAACCCTCGTGCATGTTTTCGGTAAGCAAATGAAATTCCTTTTGCTTTTGACCGGCGTCCTCCAACTGTTTTGTAATGGTCTTTTTTTGTGCTGCGATCTTGCGGAGCAGCGGTGATAATTCCTGATAGACATCGTTGCTTTCCGGGTGGTCAAGATCCAGGTTGTTGATCGGCCGAATAAAGCTTTTTGCGACTTTAGAAGATAGCAGGAAGGAGAGGAGAAGTGCCAGAATCAGCACTACCAGCAAAGGATGAATCAGACTGAGAAGCACCGTCACGATGGTATATTGCCTTGTCGAAACCCGAAGAATGTTTCCGTTTTCGAGCCGCTTTGCGTAGTAAACCGTCTTTTCTGTCAGGGTGCTGGAATATCGGATGCTGGTGCCGTCTCCGCTAAGGAGCGCCTGCTGCACCTCCTTGCGGTCGCGGTGATTGTCCAGCTTTTCCGCGTCCTCGGCGGTGTCGTTTAACACCTTGCCGTCCGGCGCAATTAGTGTGACGCGGCGGTCGCTGTCATGAAAGTTTTTGAAAAACCCGGCCTCGTCCTGTGTGACGGAATAAGCCGCATAGTTTGCCTCGCTCTTTAATTCCTTGACGATTTGTCCCTCAAAAAACGGATACAAAATCGCGGTCATAAAGGCAAAACTGAGTAAGAGAATCAGGACAGAGGTGAAGAAAACAGAACGCCAAATCTTACCGGTCACGGACATCGCCCCCTATTTTATAGCCGACATTTTTCACGGTTTGAATCAAAGAACCGTATTTGCCAAGCTTGATTCTAAGTTTTCGGATGTGGACATCTAATGTGCGGGATTCTTCATAGTATTCGCCCCAAACGGTGCTGAGCAGGGTTTCGCGGCTCACAACCGCGCCTTTGGCCGAGAGAAGGGTAACAAGCAGCGTGTATTCCTTAAAGGACAGATAAAGCTCCGTGCCGTCAACGGTTACGGTATGCTTTTGGGTATCCACGTTGAGCGAATCAACGGTATATCCGTTGCATTCCCGGCTGATTTCGCAGCGGCGCAGCAACGCGCGTACCCTTGCAGTCAATTCCACCATGCCAAACGGTTTTGCGATATAATCATCCGCGCCGAGATCCAGACCGGTTACCTTATCATACTCGCTTCCCTTTGCGGTCAGCAGCATAATGGGAAGCCTTTTTGTTTTCGGGTCGTCTCTCAGCTTGGTTAAAATGGAAAGCCCGTCTTCTTCCGGGAGCATAATATCCAGCAGCAACAGCTCCGGCAGTTCCTTGTCCATTGCAGCCCAAAACAATGAGGGTCTTGCAAAATCTAAAACCGCATACCCTTCCTTGGTGAGTGCATAGCTGACCAGTTTTCTGATATTATCATCATCTTCTACAAAGTAAATCATAGAGACTTTCCTTTCTTAAGTTCAATTTCAAGGGAAGAACAGTTCCTACGGTCAGTATATCACAGGCAAACCGTATCTTCAAGGATAAAATCAGCTAGGGACGCTCTCATGATCGCCGGTAATGAAGTAGAGCACCCAGCCGGCAATATTTTCGGCGTGGTCGCCGATGCGCTCTAAATACTTTGCAATCATAAGGAGGTCAATCAGCGCCTCTGCACCGTCGGAGGCGTTTTTCACATTTTCGATCAGTTCCCGCTTTACCTTTTCAAACAGCTGATCGACCGTATTGTCCTGGTCGATCACCTTTTTTGCCAGTGCGCCGTCAATGCGGACAAAGGAGTCGATACTGTTTGTCAGCATCGACATGGTCGCTTCGGCCATGTCCTCAATATGCACCGACCCGGTATAGCCGCTTTGATTGACAAAGGACGCAATCTCGGCAATATCAGAAGCCTGGTCGCCGATCCGTTCCATATCAGAGATCATTTTCAGGGCAGAGGAGATTTTTCTCAAATCCTTTGCAACCGGCTGCTGCATCAGCAAAAGCTTCATGCAAAGGTTTTCGATATCCCGTTCCTTTTGATCGATCTGATCGTCAATGGCGTGGACGGTTTGCAGCAGCGTACTTTCGTTTACGGTTAAATATTTGATGGCATTTTCGATCGCCTCTTCACACAGGGCGCCCATCGTAATCAGCTCGTTATCCAAAACGCGCAGTTGTTCGTCAAAATGATTTCGCATCAGCCAAACCTCCCTGTAATATAATCTTCGCATCTCTTGTCCTTCGGCGTGGAGAACATCGTCTCGGTATCGTCAAATTCTACCAGCTCACCGAGCAGAAAGAACGCGGTTTTATCCGCAATTCTCAGTGCCTGCTGCATATTATGCGTTACCATGATAATGGTGTAGTCCTCTTTTAAATTCATCGCCAGTTCTTCAATTTTCGAGGTGGAAATCGGGTCTAAGGCCGACGTTGGCTCGTCCATTAAAAGAACCTCCGGCTTTACGGCCAGCGCCCGTGCGATACAAAGCCGCTGCTGCTGACCGCCGCTCATGCCGAGCGCACTTTTCTTTAGGCGATCCTTGCATTCGTCCCAGATGGCGGCTTGCCTGAGCGAGGATTCGACAATCTCGTCCAGCTTGACTCTGGACTTGATGCCGTGAATCCTGGGCCCGTACGCGATGTTATCATAGATGCTCATCGGAAACAGGTTGGGCTTTTGAAAGACCATGCCAATGCGTTTTCTTAAAATCGTGACATCGATATCGCGGTAAATGTCGGTTCCGTTTAACAGAAATTTTCCTTCAATGCGGCAGCCGTCCACCAGATCGTTCATGCGGTTTAAGCTTTTTAAAAAGGTTGATTTTCCGCAGCCGGAAGGGCCGATCAGCGCCGTAATTTGGTTTTTGGGGATATCCATTTGGATATTTTTTAAGGCATGGTTGTTGTCATACCATAAATTGACGTCAGATACGGTTAAATAGGGTGTCATACGCTATCATCCCTTTCTTTTTTTCACGATATTTGCGGTCAGTTTGGCTGCCATGTTGATGATAAAGGTGAGAAAGAGCAGGATCACCGCAATGGCAAACGCGATCTGAAATTCTCCGCGTTCTTTGGCGTACATATAAAGGGCAACGGTGAGCGTCGAGCCGGGATGGTTCGGCGCGCCGGCTTGCATAAAATGAATGATCTCGTTGGCCATGCCGGCGGTAAAGAGCAGCGCCGCACTCTCGCCGACAATGCGGCCAATGGATAAAATGCAGCCGGTGACAATCCCCTCAATGGAGGAAGGAAGAACCACCGTGCGGATCATATGCCATTTGCCGCTGCCAAGCGCGAGGGAACCCTCGCGATACGAATCCGGCACCGTCTTTAAACTTTCCTGCGTGGTGCGGATCATGGTCGGCAGCGTCATAATCGCTAAGGTCAGCGCACCGGCAATCAGACTGGTGCCAAGGTTTAAAAACTGTACAAAAAGCAGCATGCCGGCCAGACCGTAAATGATGGAGGGAATACCGGAGAGCGTTTCGGCCGCAAGCTCGATCGTTTGCACAATTCGCTTGTTTTTGGCATATTCGTTTAGATAAATCGCAGCGCCGACACCGAGCGGCAGAATGACGACCAGCGTCATCAGTATGATGTAGAGGGTGTTTAAGAGGTTTGGCAAAATGCCGATGGTTTCTTTGATCAGACTTGGCTTGGTACTGAGCAGCTGCCAGGTGACATAAGGGATACCACGGTAGAGGATGTAGCCGATAATGCCGATAAAAATGGTGATGATCAATGCGGATGCCAGGTACATCAAAACTTTGAGTGCCATCTGATAAAGCCGCCGCTGAATCGAAATTTTATGCACGATGCTCACCTTCCCTTCCGTTTTACAACCAGATTTAAAAACAGGTTGATGATTAAGATAAAGACAAACAGGACAAGGGCGATCGAAAACAACGCCTGTCGCTGCAGTCCGGAGGAGTAGGACATTTCCGATGCAACGGCCGTTGTTAAAAAGCGGACGCTGCCGAATAATTTCGGCATGTTTGCAACGTTGCCGGAGACCATCATTACCGCCATGGCTTCGCCGATGGCACGGCCGATGCCCAGTACAACCGATGCCAAGATGCCGCTTTTTGCCGCCGGAACGCTGACCTTCCAGATCGTCTCCATTTTGGTCGCACCAAGTGCAAGCGAGGCCTCCTCATATTCCTTGGGGACCGCCTTGAGTGCGGTTTCCGACACACTGATGACCGATGGAAGAATCATGACCGATAGTACCAGGATTGCTGCAAGAAGGGTTGCGCCGTCAGGAAGATGGAAGGTTTCCCGAAGGTACGGAACCACAATAATCATGCCTACCAGACCGTAAATGACGGACGGGATTCCGGCGAGCAGTTCTACAGCGGTTTTCATCCATTTTCCGACGCGGCAGGACGCCATTTTTGCGATATAGGCGGCACACAAAATCCCGATCGGTACCCCAATAATCATTGCCCCGAAGGTACCGTAAACCGAGGTTAGAATAAACGGCAGGATCCCATAACTCGGCGTTTGTGCGGTAGAGGCCCAGACCTTGCCGAGTAAAAATTTGATAAGCCCGATTTCGCGGATGGCGGGAATGCCGGAGATCACCAGAAAGACCGTGATGATAATGACAAACGCAATCGAGACAAATCCGCATAGGGTAAACAGTGTGACCATGCCTTTTTCCAAAAGGTTTTTTTTCTTCATATTCATTCTCCAGAGGCGCACGGAAGTCGAACACAATATGGTTTAAGCAGGCAAATTTATGAAAATACTGCGTTAAAATGCTCGTCAATACGTCAGTATTCACTGCGCTTTTGCCTTGTATTTTACAAAAATTTGCTCTGTTTAAACTCTTCGACCCTGTGTGCAAAAAAATTACGATATTTTTGTTTTCGGCGGACGAAGTAAGGCTATCATCGCCTAGCTAAGACAACGATGCAAAAAGATTGTGATTTTCCAATCACAGGGCATATCGGGTTCGTCTCCCGTGTGCCTAGGCGAAAGAGACTAATCCGAACTCCGTTTTTTGGAAGTTGGATTTTCTCTTTTGCCTTACAGGTGGTTTATTTCGGGGATTGGGGCGTTTCGGTTACCGAATTACCGGAATCGCACCTGCTTTTTCGATCAGGCTGTCAGCGTCTTTACTGGTTGCAAAGTCGAAGAATTTCTGTGCGGTCTGGCTGAGCTTGGTGTCCTTTTTGGTAATCAGAACAAAGTCACGCTGAATCTTATAGCTGCCGTCCTGAATGGTCTGTACGGACGGTGATACGCCTTCTACCTGGATGGCTTTGACGCTGTTCTTTACCGATGCGAGCGAAGCATAGCCGATGGTATTGGGGTTTGACGAAACGGTTTGTACCACGTCGCCGGTCGAGGTCAGCTCCTGACTGTATACGCAGGCGTCCTTGGTCTTGGTGATCGATTCAAAGCCGTCTCTGGTGCCGGAGGCTGCCTCTCTGCCGATGCAGACAATTGGTGCGTCCGTACCGCCGACCTCCTTCCAGTTTTTCACCTCTCCTTTGTAGATGGAGGCGATCTGTTCCAGTGTTAAATCAGCGATCGTGTTTTGAGGGTTTACGATCATTGCAATACCGTCGAGCGCTACCACAGTGCCGGTCAGGGTCTGGGATTCTTCCGGTTTTAAATCACGGCTGGAAAGACCGATGTCACAACGTCCCTCCGAGACTGCCTGGATACCGGAGCCGGAACCGGTCGGGTTATAGGTGACTTTGACGTTGGGGTTTTCTTCCATGTACGCTTCGCTTAAATAGCCGATGACCTTTTCCATTGAGGTAGAGCCGTCTGTTGCAACAATGCCGGAGTTTGTGCTGCTGCCGTCGGCTGCGCCGGACGTGTCGGCAGGCGTGCTGCCGCAGCCGGTACATGCAGCAGCCAGTACAAAGATTGATGTGATGACTGTAATTAGTTTTTTCATGTGTTTCATCCCTTTCTTATTGAATACACACATAGTATACAAAATGGGATGTAAATTCTAAAAGAGAGATGATGTTAATTCTATGTTAATCTTGAAAAATGAAAAAAACGCCTGCTGCCATGCGGCAGAGGCGCGCAGATTGTCGAAAAAGTCGGTTTTCAGCAAGATATTGCTTTGAATTGATTGCCCTCTGCCCATAACTCCGCCGCCGCGCCCGTTTGGGCAATGTCGCAATATCTTGCCGAAAATAGCGTAAAACCGGCAAAAAATTTCATTTCAGCGCCGCCGCGGTGGGCAATGGCTAAGCAGGGGACGGCGATCAAATCAAAATGAAATTTTTTGCGAATAGGTTTATATCGACACGCTCAGCGCCTGCTGCCATGCGGCAGAGGCGCTTTGTTTTATTGCTGTGCAACATCGGGATAAGGGAGGAAGGGCGGCGGATTCTCGCCGTGCGGCAGAATCTGTTTTTCCATCCAGACCATATGATACCAACGCTGAAATTTATAGCCGCATTGGTGAAAGGTGCCGACCACTTCATACCCCATATGCGTGTGAAATCCGATGCTGTTGTCATTTAGATAAGGGTCATTGTCCTGCGCCGGTTTTGCGATGCAGGCATAGAGGTTACATACGTTTTGCATGGCGAGACAGTGGGTCAGCGCCTCATAAAGCGTTTTGCCGATGCCGGACTTTATGCAGTCGTGCCTTACATAAACAGTCATCTCCGCTGCACGTGCGTAGGCGGCTCTGACGTGAAATGCGCCAGCGTAGGCATATCCCAAAATTTCCTCATGATCGGCCGCGACCAGATACGGATACCGCATGAGCGTGTGCTCCATGCGCTCTTTAAATTCTGTAAGGGACGGCGCCGTATATTCAAAGGTGATGGCTGTGTTTTCTACATAATACGCGTAAATATCCAGCAACGCCGCCGCATCTGCGGTGGTCGCCGGACGGATTTGAAGATCCGATGCTTTCATGTCAGATAGCCCCTTCCTGTCGCAATGTTTTGCGGCCGAGCCTTCGGTAACAAACCGCAAAGTAAAGGATTTCCGCCGCTGCGGTGATGCCCCACGAGAAAACATAGAGCAGATAAAGCGAAGTGATGGTTTTAAAGTGTGCAAAAACGGTAAAGACCCAAATGATGCGAAATACGCAAGAGCCTAAAATCACAATGGCGGTGGGGACTATCGTCTTTCCGATCCCGCGCGAGGCGGCGATGGTACAGTCCATAAAGGCCGATACCGCGTAAGACAACCCCATGATTTTCAAACGGAAAAGCCCCTCGCTGATAACGTCGGCGTCTCTGGTAAATACGGATAAAAACTGCCTGCCAAAAAGAACTAATAGGCCGCCCATTACCGCCGCAACTCCAAAAGAATAGGCAAGTGTGATAAAATAACTCCTGGTAACCCGGTCCCGTTTGTTTGCGCCTAAATTTTGGCTCATAAAGCTGGCACAGGCCACGTAAAACGCCGCCATGACATCGTAGACCAGAGAGTCCGCGTTGGCGGCCGCGGCGTTTCCCTCCACCACAACGGCCGGAAAGGTGTTGACCGCGCTCTGAATAAACAGATTGGCAATCTGAAAGATGGCGTTTTGGATCCCGGACGGAACGCCGAGAGACAGCACCCTTTCCCAAAAGCCGCGATACAGGCGGAGGGAGGAGAGGGAGAGCTTATAATCCTCCTTGCAGCAGAATAAGAACCGTAAGACTAAAATGGCAGAACAGTACTGCGAAATTACAGTCGCATAGGCGACACCGCTGACATGGAGCCTTAACACCACGACAAAAAACAGATTCAGCACAATATTTAGGATACCGGCGAAAAGGAGGTAGTAGAGCGGCCGTTTGGTATCGCCGGCTGCGGAAAGCAGACCGTTGCCAAAGTTATAAATCGCCATGGCCGGCATCCCCCAAAAATAGATGTGAAGATAGAGCGATGCGCCATCGATCAGTTCTTCCTTGGTGCCGAGCATCAGTAAAAGCCTATCACACAGAGCAAGCCCTGTAAGCATAATGAAAATACCGGAGATCAAGCATACCAAAAGAGAGGTGTGTACGGATTTTTTCAATGCGTCCCGGTCTTTGGCGCCGATAAAGCGGGCGCAAATCACATTGACACCGCTGCCCATACCCATTAAAAAACCGATAAAGATGGCAACCAGCGTAACGGTGGAGCCGACCGAACCTAGTGCCTTAGAGCCGGAAAACTGACCCAGCACCGCGATGTCGGACATATTAAATAAGACCTGCAGCAAATTGGACACTATCAGCGGCAGGCTGAAAAAGAGTATTTGTTTTGTTAGCTTTCCCTCAGTCATGTTAAAATTCCCCAAACGAATAAAATTTACGATATTATACACCCATTGCTTCGGTTTTGCAAGAAAAATCGCGAAATTTCTTGAAAAAATCTTGCAAAACGCCGTGCTTTCCTGTATGATAGGCATAAAAGGAGAAGAAAAACACAATTTTAGACAATACATGACATAAAAAGAGGGGCGGTGATGGTGATGACGGACTTTGTCGGCACCAGATTAAATGATGTGCTTACGATTAAAAAGTTGTATACGGTACATTATTTTGAATTTTCCAATCGATATTTCTTTCCGGGCGAGAGTCACGATTTTTGGGAATTTGTTTATGTTGACAAAGGGGATATTGCGGTTGTTGCGGGCGAGCGTTCCTTAAAGCTGAGCCAGGGAAATATCATTTTTCACAAGCCCAACGAATGGCATCGCCATTGTGCCGACGGCGTTACGGCATCCAATATTGCCATTGTGAGCTTTGAATGTGACGATGCGGCGATGCAATTTTTTGAAGATAAAATTCTGGCGGTAGGACAGGAACAAAAACACCTGATTTCAAAAATCATTGCAGAGTATGCCGACGCCTTTGCAACGCCGCTGGACGATCCGTATACACACCGCCTTGCGCGGCGAAATCAGTCACCGGTTGCGGCAGAGCAGTTACTGCACATCTATCTGTGCGAGCTTTTGATTTCGTTTTTGCGCAGCAGTCCGCTGAGCCGGCAGCATGGTCTGCCTTATCTGCATCAGTCTGACGCAATGCTGAATTTATTGCTTGGCTACATGCGCGAAAAGGTAAACGGTCACACCACCCTGTCTGAACTGATGGCTTACAGCGGAACCAATAAAACCATGATCAATCATTTATTTCAAAAGGAATTTCATATGGGTGCCATCGCCTATTTTATCCGCATGAAAACAGAGGTTGCAAAAAAATATCTGCGCGAGGCGAATTATAATATTACGCAGATTGCAGAGATGCTGGGATATTCCAATATTCACTATTTCTCAAGGCAATTTAAAAAGACAACCGGCATGACCCCCACGGAATATGCGATCTCGATTCGTGCGATGGTGGAAAAATAAAGAAGGGACCGCGAGTGCGATCCCTTGAGGTCTAGTCTTTCTTACGGATTCCGGCGTGGATCCGTTTTTTTGCATTCTCGATCTGCGCTGTATTCGGCGGGTTCACATCCTCTAAAGAGTAGGGGATTTTAAGGTTTTCCCATTTGAATTTTCCTAAGGTGTGATAGGGCAAAACCTCAACGCGTTCCACATTGGACAGTGTCTCCACCAACGCGCCGATGGCGTCCAAATCCTCGTCAAAGTCGGTATGACCGGGAACCAGAACATGGCGAATCCAAACCGGCTTTTGAATCTCGGCAAGATAAGCCGCCATATCTAAAATATTGCGGTTGTCCGCACCGGTCAAGTCTTTGTGACGGCTCGGATTCATCTCTTTGATATCCAAAAGCAGCAAATCCGTATACTGCATCAATTCCCGAAACCGGGAGAAAAAAGGTTCCTCCCTGGTAAAGGGATTTCCGGCGGTGTCAATGGTGGTATGAATGCCCTCCGCCTTGGCCTTTTGAAAAAGCTCGGTGACAAATTCAATTTGCAGAAGCGGTTCGCCGCCACTGACGGTAATACCGCCGCCGTCCTTCCAATACTTTCGAAAACGCAGCGCTTTTTTTAAGATCTCATCTGCGGTGACGGCGGTCCCGCCGTCGGTTTTCCAGGTGTCCGGGTTGTGACAGTACCGGCAGCGCAGCCGGCACCCCTGCATAAAGACCAAAAATCTTACGCCGGGGCCGTCTGCCGCGCCAAAACTTTCTGTCGAATGAATATATCCTGTCATAACGGCTTATAAAGAGGTATGGCAGGTTCTTGCGATAACATCAAGCTGCTGCTCGCGGGTCAGGTCGATGAACTTTACCGCGTAGCCGGAAACGCGAATGGTAAAGTTTGCGTATTCTTCCTTTTCCGGATGTTCCATTGCGTCGATCAGCTTTTCCTTGCCAAAAACATTGACATTAAGATGATGTGCGCCGCCGCTGAAGTAACCGTCCAGAACGCGAACCAGGTTATCCACCTGTTCCTTTTCGTCGTGACCCAAGGCGTCCGGGTTGATGGTCTGCGTGTTGGAGATGCCGTCAAGCGCATATTCGTACGGAAGCTTTGCAACCGAGTTCAGCGATGCCAAAAGGCCGTTTTGCTCTGCACCGTAGGAGGGGTTTGCGCCCGGAGAAAGCGGTTCGCCGGCCTTTCTGCCGTCCGGCAGAGAAGCCGTGGCCTTACCGTATACCACGTTAGAGGTAATGGTCAGGATCGAAGTAGTCGGCTCAGAGTCGCGGTAGGTGTGGCATTTTTTGATTTTGCCCATAAAGGTCTTGAGCAGCCATACTGCGATATCGTCTGCACGGTCATCATCGTTACCGTAACGCGGGAAATCGCCGGTGGTTTCAAAATCCTGTGCGATGCCGTCCTCGTCACGAATCACGCGAACCTTGGCATACTTAATGGCAGACAGGGAGTCAACTACGTGAGAGAAACCGGCGATACCCGTTGCAAAGGTACGGCGGACATCGGTATCGATGAGTGCCATCTCAGCTGCCTCATAGTAGTATTTATCATGCATATAGTGGATGATATTTAAGGTACGAACATAAACTCTTGCCAGCCATTCCATCATCTTGCCGTATTTTTTGAGAACTTCGTTATAGTCCAGATACTCCGAGGTGATAGCCGGGTATTCGGGACCAACCTGCATCTTGGTCTTGGCATCCTTGCCGCCGTTGATTGCATAAAGCAGACACTTTGCAAGGTTTGCTCTTGCGCCGAAGAACTGCATTTCCTTACCCGTCTGCGTTGCAGATACGCAGCAGCAGATCGCATAGTCGTCGCCCCATACCGGGCGCATGACGTCATCATTCTCATACTGAATCGAACTGGTACGTACCGAAATCGCTGCTGCATAGCGCTTAAAGGATTCCGGAAGATCCTCCGAGTAGAGGACGGTCAGGTTCGGCTCCGGAGACGGACCCATGTTTTCTAAGGTGTGCAGGAAACGATAGTCATTTTTGGTTACCATGTTACGCCCGTCTACGCCCTTGCCGCCGACGTTCAAGGTAGCCCAAACCGGATCGCCGGAGAACAGCTCATTATAGGAAGGAATCCGGGCAAATTTCACCATACGGAACTTCATAACCATGTGGTCGATCAATTCCTGTGCTTCTTTTTCGGTCAGGATGCCTTCGTTTAAGTCACGCTGAATGTAGATGTCCAGGAAGGTGGAAACACGGCCGACGCTCATTGCGGCGCCGTTCTGTGTCTTGATGGCTGCCAGATATCCAAAGTATAACCACTGACACGCTTCTTTGGCGTTTGCTGCCGGCTTGGAAATGTCAAAGCCGTAAGACTCAGCCATAACCTTCATTTCCTTTAACGCGTTGATCTGCATGGTGATTTCTTCACGCTGACGAATTTCTTCTTCAAACATGGATTCGCTCTCACAGTTTGCATAGTCAAGCTTTTTCTTTTCAATCAGATAATCAATACCGTAAAGCGCAACACGGCGATAGTCCCCAACAATACGGCCGCGGCCGTAGGTGTCCGGCAGACCGGTGATGATCTTGTTCTTGCGGACCAGACGCATCTCCGGCGTATAAGCGTCATAAACGCCTTGATTGTGGGTCTTGTGGTATTGTGTAAATATTTTATGGAGCTCAGGATCCGGCTCATAACCGTAGGTGCTGCAAGCCTCTTCAGCCATCTTAATGCCGCCGAAAGGCATAAATGCACGCTTTAGGGGCTTGTCCGTCTGCAAACCGACAATCTGCTCTAAATCCTTCATGTTATCGTCAATATAGCCAGGCTTGTGTGCCGTAATACCGGTTACAATCTTGGTGTCCATATCCAATACGCCGCCCTTGGCGCGCTCTTCCTTTTGCAGCGCCTGCAGCTTTCCCCAAAGCTTATCGGTCGCCTCGGTCGGCCCTTCCAAAAATGCTTCGTCGCCATCGTAAGGGGTGTAGTTGTCTTGAATAAAATCGCGCGTGTCGACATCATCGCGCCATTTTATCCCCCGAAAACCGTGCCATTGTTCAAAATTTGTCATTGCTCTGACCTCCATATTCCTAAGCGGTTAGCCTGGTCTAACTTCCCCGCTAAATTTTGAGGGAATTCGACCTTTCCCTCCGACAAGTTGATTTTAACATACAAAAAAGGTAGTGTCAATTGCTAAATTTAATTTTGTATAAATGCAAAAAACCCCGGCAACTGCCGGGGAGATGTTTGGATATAATGACTGTGTAAAAAAATTTAGAAAAAGAAGAAGGGGTTTTGGTCTATTTCTCTTGCTTTTGAAAATAATGCTTTAATTTTTCAAAGCTTTCATCACTGATGTCATGTTCGAGCTTACAGCTGTCCTCATAGGCGGTTTCCTCGTCCACGCCGAGCGCCATCAGCATTTTTGCAATCAGACGATGCCGTTCATAGATTTTTTCGGCAATGGAAAGCCCCTTTTCAGTTAAGGTGATATTCCCCTCGCGGTCAACCGTGACATAGCCGTCCGTGCGAAAGGACTTCATGGCAACAGAGACGCTGGGCTTGGTAAAATTAAGGTAATTGGCGACATCGATGCTGCGGACACAGCCGTGTCTGCCGCGCAGGATTAAAATTGCTTCCAGATAATTTTCGGCCGATTCCTGAATTTTCATAACCCAACTCCTTTCAAACCATCGTGCATTTATCATATCATACCTTATTAAAATTGTCAAAATAAAATTTACGGGGCATGGAGCAAGTACATGATTTCAGCCTTCATATTTTTTATTTTTCTTTTATCAAAAGTTTCCCAAATACTCTTTTTGGTATGTTTCCTGCATACGTTTTCGGCGATATGGGCATTGTCAAGGTTTTTTAAAAAAAAGTAAATTTTTTTAGCCGCAAGGTATTGACAAAGTAAGTTAGTTGTGCTAAACTAACCGTTGAAGGTTAGGTAATGCTAACCAAATGCTTTCAGACAAAACAAGAGAAAGCGGAAAGAGGGTAGCGTATGATGCCTTTATCGCTTGCTGAAATTGGCGAGGAAAACATCATTAAAAGAATCGGCGGTAAGCCGGAGATTAAAAAGCATCTGGAGAATTTGGGCTTTGTCGTCGGCGGCAGTGTGAAGATTATCAGCCAGCTTGGCGGCAACGTGATTGTCAATGTCAAAGAGACCAGGGTTGCAATCAGTCAGGAGATGGCGCAAAAAATAATGATTTAAACGGGGAAGCCCGCAAGGTAAGGAGGAAATGCAATGAAGACACTAAAGGAAGTCAAGGTTGGCCAGACAGCAAAGGTTGTGAAGCTGCACGGTGAGGGTGCGGTAAAGCGGCGGATTATGGACATGGGTATTACCAAAGGCGTAGAAGTACATATTCGTAAAGTCGCACCGCTGGGAGATCCGGTAGAGGTCACCGTTCGGGGCTATGAGTTGTCTTTGCGTAAGGCAGACGCTGAAATGATTGAAGTAGAGTAGGAGGGAGAAAAAATCATGAATGTACGGATCGCCCTTGCGGGCAACCCAAACTGCGGTAAAACGACATTATTTAATGCGCTGACCGGCGCAAATCAGTTTGTCGGAAACTGGCCGGGTGTTACGGTCGAAAAAAAGGAAGGTAAGCTGAAGCGTCATGACGGCGTCACCATTACGGATCTTCCCGGTATTTATTCTCTGTCACCGTATACATTGGAGGAAGTCGTGGCGAGAAATTATTTGGTCGGTGAACGGCCGGACGCAATTTTAAATATTGTAGACGGTACGAACCTGGAGAGAAACCTGTATCTGACAACGCAGCTGACTGAGCTGGGGATTCCGGTAGTCATTGCCATCAACATGATGGACGTTGTCCAGAAAAACGGCGATAAGATTAATGTGAAAGAACTGTCTCGTGAGCTGGGCTGCAAGATTGTAGAGATTTCTGCACTAAAGGGCGCCGGTGTTATGGAGGCTGCCGAGGCGGCGATTGACGCGGCGAAAAACGCCAAGACCGTTCCGATGCACACCTTCTCCGGTGCGGTAGAACATGCAATCGCGCACATTGAAGAGGCGGTTCTGCACGACCTGCCGGAAGAACAGCAGCGTTGGTATGCCATCAAGATTTTTGAGAGGGATCAAAAGGTGATCGATCAGCTTAATATTCCACAGAATACCTTGGGCCATATCGAAGATGACATCCGCGCAGCGGAAGATGAGCTTGATGACGATGCCGAGAGTATCATCACCAATGAGCGCTACATTTATATTGCGCAGCTGATGAAGGGCAGTTATAAGAAAAAAAATGCCGGTAAGCTTTCCAGCTCGGACAAAATCGATAAAGTAGTGACCAACCGCTGGCTCGGCTTGCCGATTTTTGCCGTTGTCATGTTTTTGGTGTACTACATATCCATGGTTTCGGTCGGTTCCGCCGCAACGGATTGGGCGAATGACGGCCTCTTTGGCGATGGATGGCGCTTGTTCGGCGTGGGCTCTGCGGCATACAGTGAAGCGGCAGACAACTATACCGCGGCAGCGGAGGCAGTCAGCGCATTTGCCGATATTGATGTTGCGGACGAAGAACTGGATACGGATAAGGCGCTTGCAGAGATGAAAGATTTTACGCCGGACAGCGAGAGCGCAACCGTTGAGGTTGAGGATGAAGAGACGCTGGCGACCGGCGAGATGACTGCCTATTATGATGCGATCCCGGATAATGCAATGGAGGAAGAAACCGTTCCCATGACCTATCTGGATGCCGTAGCTTATTTTGAGGAAAACGGCTTTGAGGAGCCGGATCCCGCAGAGTACGGCGTATGGGTTCCGGGTATTCCGGTTCTGGTAGAAAACGGTCTGGATGCAATCCATTGCGCGGATTGGCTCAAGGGTCTGATTCTAGACGGTATCGTTGCCGGCGTCGGTGCGGTACTCGGATTTGTACCGCAGATGCTGGTACTGTTCCTGTTGCTTGCCTTCTTAGAGGCTTGCGGTTACATGGCGCGTATCGCGTTTGTATTGGATCGTGTATTTAGAAAGTTTGGCCTGTCCGGCAAATCCTTTATTCCGATGCTGATCGGCAGCGGCTGCGGTGTACCCGGCATCATGGCATCCCGTACGATAGAGAATGACCGTGACCGCAAGATGACCATTATGACGACTACCTTTATTCCGTGCGGTGCAAAGGTGCCGTTTATCGCAATGATTGCCGGTGCAATCTTCAGCGGCTCGGCTTGGGTTGCAACCTCCGCTTACTTCGTTGGTATGGCTGCAATCATTGTGTCGGGTATTATTTTGAAAAAGACAAGGATGTTTGCCGGCGACCCTGCACCGTTTGTGATGGAGCTTCCGGCATACCACATGCCGACGCTGCTCAATGTCCTGCGGTCGATGTGGGAGCGCGGCTGGTCCTTCATTAAAAAGGCCGGTACCATCATCTTGCTCTCTACGATTATCGTTTGGTTCACCACCTACTTTGGGTTTGTGGACGGTCAGTTCTGCATGCTGGAAGAAGATCAGATTGATTCCAGTATCTTAGCGGTAATCGGTAATGCGATTGCGTGGTTGTTTGCACCGCTCGGCTGGGGCAACTGGCAGGCTGCGGTTGCATCGATCACCGGACTTGTCGCAAAAGAGAACATTGTAGGTACGATGGGCATCTTGTACGGCGGCAGCGGTACGGTATACGGAAACCTTGCCGGAGAGTTTACTCATATTACCGGATATTCCTTCCTGGTGTTCAACCTGCTTTGCGCACCATGCTTTGCGGCAATCGGCGCAATCAAGCGTGAGATGAACAACGCAAAATGGACTTGGTTTGCAATCGGTTATCAGTGCGCATTTGCATATGCCATCGCATTGATGGTAAACCAGTTTGGCACGCTCTTTACGGGCAGTGTGCACATTGTTGGTCTGATTTTTGCACTGCTTGTTCTTGCATTCATGCTCTATATGCTGTTTAAGCCCTATAAAGAGGCAAACACCCTGACCGCAAAGGTAAAGGTATAAACGTATAAAAATGTCGGGGCTGCAAAAATGAATTTTGCAGCCCCGAAAAGAAGTAACAAAAGGAGGTTTTTTCCATGTCATGGCTGTTACAAAATGCGGGAACCATTTTGATAGGGATTGTTTTAGCGGTAGTTATTTTTATGATCGTAAGGACGACCTTAAAAAATAAAAAGGCCGGAAAATCCTCATGCGGTGCGAGCTGCGCACATTGCGCACTCCACGGAACCTGTCACCGCACTGAAAAAAATGACAAAACAAGCGAAAAATGACGGAAATAGGAGGCAAAAATGAGTGTAGTCATTGTAGGCGGTCATGATCGTATGCACTGCCGGTATAAAGAGATCTGCAAAAAGCACGGTTGCAAATGCAAGGTGTTTACGCAGTGCCCGGCAGACTTTAAAAACCAAATCGGATCACCGGATCTGATCGTGATTTTTACCGGGACAGTAGCGCATAAGATGCGTAATGCCGCATCCTGTCAGGCAGAAAAGTCGGGGGCGTGTTTGCTGCATTGCAATTCTTCCAGCGCCTGTGCCTTAAACGAGGCGCTCACGGATTATTTTACATCGGTAAATTAATTTTTAGACTGTAGTTAGCCAATACTAACTACAGTCTTTTGTACTGGAGAAAAAAATGTATCGATGAAGGAGACGCCGAAAGCCGGGTTAGCGCCGGAACCCTTTATAAGCATTCACCTGTATTACGAAAAGAGAAAATCGAACGCAGCTTTGCAGAATCAAAAGAACTGCGATGTATGACAAAAACCCACATGGAAATGGTGGGTTTGTCAATGGAATGAAATTCCGTGCTATATTACAACTAAGGCAGGACCCCTAAACTCGGCTATCCTGCCCATTTTTGCGTGTCATGCGCATCAATGCCGAAAGGTTTTACGAAGATAAGCCACGCTTGCCGCATTCTGGCGAATGTTTCGCGCAAGATCCTTGTTCTCATTTTCGACCACAAACCATTCCGGCATGCCTCCCTCGCGTACGGTTGCCTCAAAATCAATGAGACCGCCGCCCACCTCGCAGTCATCGTTTCCGTCCCAGTCTCTGGCGTGCAGGACGGGTATTCTGCCCGCATATTTCTTTGCCAGTGCGGCCGGATCCTCTCCGGCGGCCTTTACATGACGGGTATCCATCTCAAAAAATACATTTTTGGGACTGCTGTTTGCAAGAATGATGTCGATCGGCCGTATGCCCGGCGCGATGGGTTTAATTTCGTGTTCGTGATTGTGATAGCCCAGTCGGATGCCGGCCTTTTGAAATTTTTCTCCTGCTGCATCCAGTTTTTTCGCAAAGTCTGTCCATTCCTCTGCCGAATCGGCGTCAAAATATGGTACACAAAGACTGTACGCGCCGCATATTTTTGCCTTTTCGATCATGGCGTCCGTATGCTCCAGTACATCGGTATAACCGTCATGAAACCCGGCACAGCCGAGTCCGCGTTTGTCAAGCTCCGCCTTGGCATGATTTGCGTCAAGCCCAAACAGTCCGGCAAATTCAATGCCGTCATAGCCAAGCTCTTTTGCCTGATCCAGTGCGGTACAAAGCCCGTGTTTTTCGGTGATTTCCCGGATCGAATAGAGTTGCAGTGCAATTTTCATGGTTCATAAACTCCTTTTTTGTATGAATCAAACATCTAAAATTCTAACATATCCTACCTTTATTGTCAATCAAAGGCAGACCAGCAAAAGATAGTGTTGTAACGGAGAACGATACAAAACCGGAACAGAGCAAAACATAAATCCGGTGCTGCAAACAATTAGAGAAGCTAAGTATAACTTTAAACAATTATAAAGAAAAAGGAAAAAGTCACTGCAGAGGTGCAACTCCACAGTGACCAAGGCTTTCAATACACATCACAAGCATATTAAAGCCAAAATTTTCTACTTGTTTTTCCGTTAGTAATTTTACGCTAAGCTTTACCGGTAAAGCGTAAAATCCGGCGTCAGCTCTTGACTTGAAAGACAGATTTTGTTAGAATAAAGATGAAATTTCAGCGCTGGGGAGGAGATTAAATGCCAAGTTTTATTCACACGGCGGATGTTCATTTGGACACCCCGTTTTCGGCGCGCTTTACCCAAAAGCAAATGCAGCTCCGCCGTAAAGAACTGATGCAGACGTTTCAGACGATTGTGCGCGCCGCCCAAAAAAAGGATTTTCTTTTCATCAGCGGCGATTTGTTTGACGGGGAGTTTGTATCTTTGGAAACCGTCTCTTTTTTGCAGCGCGCATTTTCCGAGATCCCTGATACCAAGGTTTTTATCGCAGCCGGGAACCATGATCCTTATACCGAGACATCGCCCTACCGTACAATTGCGTGGGGCGAGAATGTGCATATCTTCTCTACAGAAATGGAGTGTCTTGATTTTCCGGAGAGAAAAACCAGAATCCACGGCGTCAGCTTTTCGGAGAGCCGACAGGAGACTTCGATGCTCCAAAACCTTTCTATCGCACCGGATTGGTGTAACATTGCGGTCGTACATGGCGAGGTTGTAGCAAACGGAACGAAGAGCGTGTATCATCCGATCACAAAACAGGATATCGCATCGTCCGGCGTCGATTATATGGCGATCGGTCATATTCATCGAAGGAGTGAATTGCAGCGGTGCCAAGATACCTGGTATGCTTATCCGGGGATTCCGGAGGGGCGCGGCTTTGATGAAACGGGAGACTGCGGTTATTATGAAGGCGAAGCGGAAAAGGGCAGTGTAAATCTTACATGGGTTCCCTGCTGCCGCCGTCGGTTTTGGGATGTATCGCTGGATATTTCAAAGCTGAAGGACAGCGTGGCGCTGGAGGAGAACCTGCGAACGGCAATGAAGGAACATGGCGGCCGGGACGACTGCTATCAGATGCACCTAATCGGCAGCGGCGATTTTTCGTGGATAAATACCGATCTTTTGGAGGAATCGTGCAAGGATTGCGCATTTTATCTGTCCGTGAAGAATGAGACGACAATAGGGGATGCGATCGGAGATATCGTGCACGAACATTCGCTGCGCGGCGATTTTGCGTCCGCAATGCTTGCAAGGATTGAACAAATGCCGGACGATGAGAAAGAGATCGGATATCTTGCGATGCGGATCGGACTTGGCGCCATGAGCGGAGGATCAAAAGAATGATATATTTTTCGGAGATGACACTCACGCATTTTGGAAAATTTAAAAATTGGTCGCAGAAGCTGGCGGACGGTCTTACCGTCCTTTACGGCGAAAACGAAGCCGGGAAATCGACAATACAGTTGTTTTTAAAGGTGATGCTCTACGGCGTATCGGGATCAAAGAAGGATGAGCGCGGCGTTAAGGAACGGGAACGCATGATCCCATGGGATCAGAAATATGCCGAGGGAACGCTAAAGCTCAGTGTAGATGGAAGAGAAATTACGGTATGGCGGCGGTTCGGAAAGACGGCTGCCGGAGATAAGACGCTTGTGATGGACGCAGCAACCGGTGAAAAGCTACCGGAATATGATGAAAAGAACTTTGGTGAGCAGATTTTGCATGTGCCGGAGCAAATTTTTGAAAAGACGTTCTGGCTGCGTCAGGGCGGCGCTGACATCGGCGGCGCGGACGGTGAAATCAGCAAAAGACTTCTCAATCTGATCCAAACGGGAGAAGAGGATATCTCGGCAGATCGCGTCCTGGCGGATATCGAAAAGGAAAAAAGACTGAGAAAGGCCAAGGATAAGCGCAGCAATCCCGGTACCATTGACCGCCTTTGGCAGAAAAAAGAGGAATTGCTGCGGGAACGCTATCACCTTATTTCCGCAATGCGGCAGAGAGAGGCGGAACAGGAGCGGCTTTTGCGGTTACAGAAAGAACAGAAAGACGCAAAAGCCGAACTTGATAAATTGCAGGATCTGCAGAAAAAAAAGCAGTGTTTTTTACAGCTGGACGCAAGGCTTAAAAAGTGGCAGCAGGCGGAAAAAATGCAAAATCTTGCGCAGCAGGCAGAAGGTCGTGCGGCGTACCAAACGTTTCAAAATCTTAAGGAGGAGGATGTGCAGCGTGCCGAATCCTTAAAAAAAATATACGAAACACTTGACCGATCCGATCAAATAGAGTATGATAAAGAACAGGCAAAACAACAAAAAGAGCTGCAAAGGAAATCCTTGCAAAAGAACGCCCGCCTTATGCTTGCCGGCGCAATGCTTATTCTGTTTGCGCTCGTCTTTGCGGTTCTTCGCCAGAGAGCTTGGGTCGCTTTGACCGTGGTGTGCGGTGCGGCAGGCGTTTTTACGTCTGCGGTCGGATTTTATCTGATGCAAAGCGGCAAGAAAAAAGAGAAAGAGCAGGAGGATTTACTGCGGCGCATCACTGCCAAGGAAGAGGAAAAAAAGAGGGAAAAAGAGAAACTGCGCGCCGCACTGGAGCAACTGCTTGCGCCCTACGGCTGCAAGACGGTTGAGGATTTGAAAAACGGATTTCAAGAGTGCAGACAAGCGAAAATGGAGGCAGAGAGCTACAAAAACACCTATGCATCCCTGATGGAGGGTGAGGACATCGAAAAACTCCGGACGGAGATGGAAGAAGCTGCGGCGTGTTTTGCACAAGGGCGGGAGCTTGCGGCGCTTTGCCTTGACAAAGATATTGACCGGCTGCAAAAGACGGTACTGTACTGCGCAACCGAGATCAAAGCGGTTGAGGGAAAGCTCAGCTATGTTTATACTGCGCAGCGCACGCCGGCCGATGCGGAAACTGAGCTTTTGCAGGTTCAGGCGCAAATTGAGGAAGAGGAAAAACAATACCGCGCCGCAGAGCTTGCGATGACGGTATTTACGGAGGTTTATCAAAAGCGAAAGTCGGATTTTACGCCGCTTGTCAATGAAAAGGTCAATGAAAATCTTTCGGCGCTGACAAAGGGAAAATACCAAGACGTTAAGGTGTCGGAGGAATATCGGATGCGGCTTGCCGATCGGGATGGACGCCTTTGCATGGCGGAATCGTTAAGCCGCGGAACCTACGAACAGATTTATTTTGCCCTTCGTCTTGCGCTTTGCGACCTGATGGGGGACGGCACCCAGCCGCTGTTTTTGGACGATTTTTTGATGAGTTATGACGATGAGAGAGAAAAATCGGCGTTTGATCTTTTAATCGTGCATGCAAAGCGCCGACAGATTTTGTTTTTTTCTTGTCATGCACGGGATCAGAGACGCGCTATCGAAACAAATAGTAAATGGATTCATTTGAAGGAGGGAACGTGAGATGTCTGCAGAAGTAAAAAATGAATATGGAATAATCAGAATCTCCAATGCTGTCATTGCAAAGCTGGCCGGCTTTGCAGCAACACAATGCTACGGCGTTGTGGGAATGGCAGTTCGAAGCAGCAAGGACGGTATTGCAAGACTGCTGAAAAAGGAAAGCATGGATCGCGGTATTAAAGTGAAAGTGACGGAAAACATGGTTGATGTTGCGCTTTTTGTGATCATGGAATACGGCGTCAATATCGGCGCTGTGGGCGGCATCATCAAAAGCAATGTAAAATATCAGATTGAAGAAATGACAGGTCTTGAGGTCGGCAGCGTAACAGTCAATGTAGAGAGCCTCCGGGTTCACTGAGAGCGGCGCTGCTGACAAGGAGGAGGAACCAACGTGGAAGTACTGCAAAACGAAATGATACGTCAAATGATTGCGTCCGCATCCAATCATTTGCTAAACCATAAAAAACAGATCAACGACCTGAATATTTTTCCGGTTCCGGACGGGGACACAGGAACCAATATGAGTATGACCTTTGGCGCGGCTGCGGCAGAGACGCTTCGTGCGGATGAGGAAACGCCGGCCGGGGAACTGATCGACATTTTAGCAAAATCATCATTGCGCAACGCCAGGGGGAATTCCGGCGTAATTCTGTCACAGATTCTGCGCGGACTGGCCGGTGCGGTGCACGGTGCAGAGAGCATCGGCATTGAAGAGATTAAACAGGCGGCGCAGATGAGCCGTGATACGGCGTACCGCGCCGTGATGAAACCGACAGAGGGCACGATTTTGACGGTTGTCCGCGAGATGGCGGAATACGCCGAAGGCGCTGCGGCAAAGCAAAAAAAGCCGGTTAAGTTTATCAAGGCGATTTTAGACGCCGCCAATGAGAGTCTTCAAAAAACACCGGAAATCTTGCCCGTATTAAAAGAAGCCGGTGTTGTTGACGCCGGCGGTAAGGGTGTAGTGACGCTGCTTGAGGGTGCATACCTCGCACTCTGCGGGAAGCCGGTATCGCTTGACGATGCGGCGGCAGCGGCACAGCCGGTTACAGTAAAGCGTGATGTGACGCTTGAGACAGAGGATATTAAGTTCCACTATTGTACCGAATTTTTGATTCATAAAAGCCCGGAGCGGCAGGCTATCCAGTTTAAGGCGGCGATCCGATCCAAGGGAGACTGTATGCTTGTCATTGATGAAGATGAAATCGTTAAGGTGCATATTCATACCAATCACCCCGGCTTTGTGATCGAGCAGGCATTAAAGCTCGGTGAATTGACGAATTTAAAAATCGATAATATGAAGTTCCAGCATGAGGAGATGATCCGTCAGGAGGATTCTCCGGTGGAACACAGAAAAAAATACGGTATGGTCGCCGTCTCGGCAGGAGACGGACTGACGGAGGTCTTTGAGAGCATTGGTGTGGACGTTGTAGTTGAGGGCGGACAGACCATGAACCCCAGTACGCAGGATCTTTTAAATGCCGTACAGGAAATCGCCGCAGACGTGGTATTTATTCTGCCGAACAATAAAAATATCATTCTTGCGGCGCAGCAGGTGGAATCACTTACCGATCAAAGGGTAATTGTGATTCCGAGCCGTAATATTCCGCAGGGAATCTCGGCGGCGCTGGCGTTTGACGCCGGGCAGACCGCTGAGGATAATTTTGCGGCTATGCAGGAAATGATGGAGACGGTGCAGTGCGGTCAGATCACCTTTGCAGCCAGAAATTCTACCGTGGACGGCGTAAAGATCCGCAAAAACGATATTTTGGGCATGTGCGGAAGTGAGATTCTCTGTACCGGCAAGGATATCAACACGGTTGCAAAAGAATTGGTGCATCACATGATTCATGACGAGGCCGGTGTGATTACCCTTTATTACGGGGACGGCATTGAAAAGGCACAGGCAGAGGATTTAGAGCAGGAGCTGAAAAAGCATTATGAATATCTGGATGTCTCCCTGATTTATGGGGGACAACCGGTCTACTACTACTTTATTGCGGTGGAATAAGTATGAAACGAACCGATCTTATTCAGTTTGTAAAAGGAATCGGAGAAAAACGCGCTGCGTTGTTTCATAAGCTCGGCGTGTTTTCTGTCGAGGATTTGATTTTTCACTTTCCGCGCTCGTATGAGGATCGCACCGATGTCCGCGCAGTCAGTGAATTGTCAGAGGGCGATACCGCCTGTGTCCGCGTCAGCCCGGTGAGCGGAATCCGCTCCTTCCGTGCCAGAAACGGCGCACGAGTGACCCAGGTTCGGATGTCGGACGGCAGCGGTGTTTTGTCCGTGACTTGGTTTAATGCCCCTTATATCGAGAAAATGCTGCGCGAAAATGAAGAGGTTGTCCTCTTTGGGAAGGTCTCTTTTCGCGGCATGATGCCGGAGATGGTGAACCCCGTAACAGAGAGTGCGGCGCGTGCCGGCAGCACTACCGGGAAGATTATGCCGATTTACCCTTGTACGGCAGGGTTGACGCAGCGTAATATCCGAGACGCGATCGGCAACGCACTTTCGGCTTTGGAAGACCCCATCCCTGAAATTCTGCCGCAGCCGATACGAAAGCAATTCGCGTTTCCGCCGGTGCAGCAGGCCATCCTTCAGATTCACCAACCCAATAGTATGGATGCGTTTGAAACGGCAAGGCAGCGTTTTGCCTTTGAAGAGTTTTTTATTCTGCAAATCGGAATCGGTA
This sequence comes from uncultured Clostridia bacterium, assembly GCA_934454115.1. Classification (GTDB taxonomy): domain Bacteria; phylum Bacillota; class Clostridia; order Monoglobales; family Monoglobaceae; genus Ructibacterium. Next base: position 164,227 of record CAKSFQ010000001.1, on the reverse strand, counting down.
TGGCAAAAAAACAGCGCAAATGCGGTGCAGCGCCTGTATTTTCAGATGTAAAATGTATTGCGGATTTTGCCAGGAGTCTGCCGTTTACGCTGACAAACGCACAAAAGCGGGTCATTAATGAAATCTGCGCCGATTTAAAACGGGATATTCCGATGAATCGGCTGGTGCAGGGGGATGTTGGCTCCGGTAAAACCATGGTTGCGGCGTGCGCTATGTTTGCCGCAGCGCGAAACGGGTACCAGTCGGTCATGATGGCGCCGACAGAAATCCTGGCAAAGCAGCACTATGAAAATTTGTCAAAGCTTTTTGGGCCTTTTTCAATTACGGTCGCTTATTTAAGCGGCGGACAAAAGGCGGCGGAGCGGAGAGAAAGTTTAAAAAAGATTGCGGACGGCACGGCTGATGTGATCCTTGGAACACACGCGCTGATTACCGAGGGCGTCGCATTTTACCGCCTGGGGCTTGCTATTACAGACGAGCAGCATCGGTTTGGCGTCCGGCAGCGAACGGCGCTTTCCGGAAAGAGCTGTCAGGTTCATACCCTAGTGATGACAGCGACGCCAATCCCACGCACGTTGTCTTTAATTCTTTACGGAGATCTGGATATTTCCATCATTGATGAACTTCCGGCAGGCAGAAAAAAAATTAAAACGATTGCCATTTTTGAAAATCAACGTGCGAAGATGGATGATTTTGTGCTTGCGCAGCTTGATGCCGGCCGGCAGGCATACTTCATCTGTCCCTTGATTGAGGAATCGGAGGTCATAGAAGCCAATGCGGTGGATAGCTATCTTGAAAAGCTAAAGCGGGGCGTTTACCGAAAAAAACGGATTGCGGCGCTGCACGGGCGCATGAAGAGCGCGGAAAAAGAAATGATTATGACACAGTTTGTGAAAGGCGAGATTGACGCACTGGTTTCAACCACCGTGATTGAGGTCGGCGTGGATGTTCCCAATGCCAGTGTGATGGTAATCGAAAACGCAGAACGGTTCGGCCTGTCGCAGCTGCATCAGCTGCGCGGAAGAGTAGGGCGCGGCAGCTGGCAGTCCTACTGCGTTTTGCTTTGTGCCGGACACGGTGCGTTTGCAAAAGAAAGAATGCAGGTGATGTGTGACACAGACGACGGTTTCCAAATCGCAGAAAAAGATCTTGAACTCCGCGGCCCCGGTGATTTTTTGGGTACACGGCAGCATGGACTGTTAGAGATGCGCTGCGGTGATATCAAGACCGATATGCAGCTTTTGATGGAGGCGCAAAGCTGTGCGTCAAACCTTTTAAAGATGGATCCCAACCTGGATACGCCGGCGTATGCCGCGCTAAGGAAAAAAGTTGAGGAAACTTTTGAAAAGGCAGGCGGAATTTTAAACTGACAGAGAGTCTAAGAGCCGACCGGTAGGATACCGATCGGCTCTTAGCAATTCATTGATAAATCAGTCGCTGATGCTGAGCAGCTTTGCCTGCAGGGCGTTGACTTGTTCCTTTTCCTCGTCTGTCAGATCACGGGATCGTAAATCACGCAATACCATCTTAGCGTCATCACTGAGGCCCTCTTCAATCAGTTCATTGGCATCGCGAATCATCTTGGCGATCTCTGCCCGTACGGCGGTATCGTCCTGCGCTGCCGCGTTGGCAGTCGACGAAGGCGACGCCTCGCTCTGCGGCTGTGGCGTATTCGTTGCCTCGGATGGTGCCTCGGTCTTTGCCGGAACGCTGCTCTCCGTTGGAGCGGTGGGCGCAGGCCGCGTTTTGGATTTGCCGCAGCTGCTGAGCGGCAGCGCAATACATAGGGCGGCAAGAATTAAAGAAACATGTTTTTTCATCGTATCATCCTTTCATAAAAATAATCTTTCTTTCGTTAAAAATTATCTGGCGCCGCAGAGCGTGCGGATTTTTATGCAGACGCCGTACAAAAATTCATACACGGCGCTGTATTTGTCAACCAGGGACACAATATAAGACTCCTTATAATGGGGCAGCGCCTTACCGCAAAGCCACATGTGACTTAAGATAATATCCTTTTCCAGTTCGGACAGGTTCGTCAATCTTTGCGCATTGCGCAGTGCAAGCTGCGGATGGATTGCAGCATGGCGCAGCGGGCCGAACCGCTTGACCCTGCATTCATAATGAAAAAGGTCATGCAATAACCCGGCGCGTGCGACTGCTCGACAATCAAAGTGGAATTTTTTGCAGATCAAATAGCTATAATAAGAAACATTGATCGAATGCCGCATGCGCGAGACGCCATAATGGTGGGTACAATGATCCAGCCGCTGTACGGCATCGCTGTATAACAGATCTTGAATCATGGATAAATATTCCGGATCGTTCTTTTTAGATAGCACTACCATCATGGACCCCCTCTGCCGTTGATTGTGCTACACCGTGGGGTGCAGGCACCAAATTGAAAACATATTCATATACTATGGTACATTATATGCCAATTTTTTTTAAAAATCAAGATGAAATATTTATCAGTTTCCCCTTTACTCCGGCAGAAAAATATGTTAAAATGCTATCAAAGGGAAATTTCTCTTGTATTTTTATTGTTTTGGCAGAATTCTTTCGGAATGTGAATCATATATTTCGATAAAGAGGGAAGATGACAATGGGAGTTTTATCACTGATTAAGCAGGAAGTCAATATTGTATTTGAACGCGACCCGGCGGCATACTCTAAAGCACAGGTCTTTTTTCTGTATCCTGGCGTTCGTGCAATCATCAACTACCGTATCGCACATTGGCTGGACGGAAGAGGACACCGTTTTTTGGCGGACTGGGTTTCCAAGCGCACCCGGAAAAAGACCGGGATTGAGATTCACCCATCCGCAAAAATCGGCAAAGGCGTCTTTATCGACCACGGTATGGGTGTTGTGATCGGTGAGACGGCGGAGGTCGGCGATTATTGTACCATATATCAGGGAGTAACCCTTGGCGGAACGGGGAAAGATAAAGGAAAACGCCATCCCACGATCGGAAAGAATGTGACGATCGGCAGCGGCGCCAAGATTTTGGGTCCGTTTACCGTGGGGGATAACAGTAAGGTCGCGGCAAACGCGGTGGTATTAAATGAAATACCGCCCAACAGTACCTGCGTGGGTGTGCCGGCTCATATCGTAAAGAGGGATAATAAACGGGTTGCGCATGCGGCGCCGACCATACGGCCGGTTGCGGATTTGGATCAGATCCATATTCCGGATCCGGTCTCGATGGAAATTTGCAGTCTGCGTGCTGAAATTGATCATTTGAAGAAAAAACTGGAGGAAAAAGAAAATGAGTGAGAGCAAGCTGGTTTTGTATAATACGCTGACCCGAAAAAAGGAGGAATTTCATTCCATCGAGCCGGGAAAGGTCAAAATGTATTCCTGCGGACCGACCGTGTATAACTTCTTCCATATCGGAAACGCAAGACCGTTTATCATTTTTGATACGCTGCGCCGATATTTGGAATATAAGGGGTACACGGTCGATTTTGTACAGAACTTTACCGATGTAGATGATAAGATGATCCGCAAGGCGAAGGAGCTCGGTATCACGGTCAAAGAGCTGGCTGAGCAGTTCATTGCAGAATATTTTGTGGATGCCAAAGGGCTTGGTATTCGTAAAGCAACGGTGCATCCGCGGGCAACCGAAAACATTGACGCGATTATTGCGTTGGTGCAGACGCTGATCGATAAGGGCTATGCGTACGATGTGGACGGCGACGTGTATTACAGCGCCAAAAGGTTTAAGGAGTACGGCAAACTGTCGCATCAGCCCCTGGAGGACCTAGAAAGCGGTGCGCGCATTGATGTCAACGAGGACAAAGCCGATCCGATGGATTTTGCACTCTGGAAAAAACAAAAACCCGGAGAAATCGCCTGGGAAAGCCCCTGGGGCATGGGTCGTCCCGGTTGGCATATCGAATGTAGCGCCATGGCAAATAAATATCTGGGCAAGACCATCGATATTCACAGCGGCGGCCAGGATCTTGTGTTTCCGCACCATGAAAATGAGATCGCACAGAGCGAGGCGGCCAACGGCTGCACCTTTGCAAACTACTGGGTTCATAACGGCTACATCAACGTGGACAACCGAAAAATGTCAAAATCGCTGGGGAACTTTTTTACCGTGCGGGATGTCGCAAAGGAATTTGACTATGGCGTGATCCGGTTTTTCATGCTCTCCGCGCATTACCGCAGCCCGATCAACTTCAGCAAGGATCTGATGGAATCGGCAAAGGCGGGATTGGAGCGTATTCATAACTGCCTGGACGCAATGGCATTTTTAAAAAAATCGGGGAAGGATCACGCCGAAACCGCGAAGGAGCAGGCGCTTTTGCAGGAGGTGCAAGCTTACCGCGAAAAGTTTATTGCGGCGATGGATGATGATCTTAACACGGCGGACGCGATTTCAGTGATTTTTGAACTGGTGTCTCTGGCAAATAAAAATATTACGGCGCAGAGCGATACCGCGCCGGCAGTGATCGAAAAGGTTTGCAATACCATTTATGAACTGGGCGGTGTGCTTGGCATCTTGAAAAAAGAGGCTGAGGATCAAATACCGAGCGAGGTACAGACGCTGCTTACGCAACGTGCGGCCGCACGTAGCAATAAAGACTGGGCGACGTCCGACGCACTTCGGGATCAGCTGAGAGAGATGGGATATCTCGTCAAGGATACGCCGCAGGGGCAACAGCTTAGCAAGGCTTAGAAAAGGAATCGTTATGCTGGATAAAATCAAAGAAAGCTTTGGAGGGGATTTTCAATCCCCCAATCAGTACAGCGCCTTAACGCTTGCGTACATCGGCGACTGTGTGTACGAATTGTATGTGCGCAGTTTTTTAATTGCAAAGGCAGATCAAAAGGTGAATGTGCTGCACAAAAGCGCAACAAAATTTGTCTGTGCCGCCGCACAGGCGGAATTTTATCATAAAATTGAGGGTATACTGACCAAAGAGGAAGAGTCGGTTTTTCATCGGGGGCGAAACACCAAATCGCATCCCCCGAAAAACGCACAGCTTTCGGATTACCGTATCGCGACCGGCGTAGAGGCGCTGATCGGTTATCTGTATTTAAAGAATGACTTTGCGCGGATCTCGCAGCTGATGCGATATCTCTTTTGATCTTTTTACATAGGTATACCGGGCTTAATTCCGGGATGCCGCACCAGATAGGAAGTGGTAATATGGATAAAAAGATCAAAAAAGGGGTATTTACCGTTGCCGGTGCAACGCTTATGGGATTATCGCTGAATTTATTTTTAATACCCCTGCACATTGCGGCCGGCGGTGTCGGCGGCGCGGCAACGGTGATCAATTATCTGACCGGTGTCAGCGTGGGAATCCTGATTTTAATCATCAATATTCCGATTTTTTTGCTGGGCGCGCTCCATTTTTCTAAAAGGTTTTTGTTTTATTCTCTTTTGGGAACAATGTCGCTCTCTGCCTCGACACAGTTTTTTTCGTTTCTGCCGGCAATGACAAGTGATTTATTGTTAGCCGCCGTGTTTGGCGGGGCAGGCTCCGGACTGGGGATTGGACTGGTTTTGATGGTGAACGGTTCTACCGGGGGTACCGACATTTTAGCCCTTGTGCTGAAAAAACGATTTCCAAGCTTTTCCGTCGGACAGTTCTTTTTGATGATTGACGGATTGGTAATTGCCGGGGCAGGGATTGTCTTTGGACGGTGGGAGGTCATACTGTATTCGGCGCTCACACTGTTTGTCAGCAGTAAGGTAGTTGACGCGCTGCTTGCCGGTGTGGATTATGCAAAAATGGTCTATATTATTTCTGACCGGGCGCAGGAAATTGCCCAGGGGATTTATCGGCAGATGCACCGCGGCGTGACCGGGCTTCGGTCGGTTTCACTTTATACCGGCAAAGAGAAACAGGTTTTGCTTTGCGTCATCCGCAAGACCGAGCTGCCAAAGCTGAAACGCGTGGTAAACGCAGCGGATTCGTCTGCATTTGTCATTGTTTCCGATGCCAGAGAGGTGCTTGGAAACGGATTTAAAATGATTACAACATAAAATCTATGATAAGAATGATATATTTATATACAATGGAGGTTATGGTTTCATGAATGAACAACAGATCAGGGATTTAAAAATCCATGCGACACACGTGCGCAAAATGGCGCTGGAAGCAGTATACAGCGCCGGCTCAGGACATCCGGGCGGTTCCTTGTCCGCTGCGGATATTCTTACATATTTGTACTTAAAGGAGATGAAGGTAGACCCCAAAAACGCCAAAGACCCGGATCGGGATCGTTTCGTTTTGTCCAAGGGTCATTGCTCACCGGCGCTCTACGGCGTTTTGGCAGAGGCAGGGTTTATCCCGAAAGAGGATATTAAAACCTTCCGCAGTGCGGACAGCTATCTCCAGGGACACCCGGATATGAAGGGTGTATGCGGCGTTGATATGTCGACCGGTTCATTGGGTCAGGGCATCAGTGCAGCCAACGGCATGGCTCTGGCGGGAAAGCTGGATCAAAAGGATTATCGGGTTTATGCGATCCTGGGCGACGGCGAAAGTGAAGAAGGTCAGGTGTGGGAGGCCGCGATGTTTGCCGCACATTATAAACTGGACAACCTGACGGCGTTTATGGATTTTAACGGCTTGCAGATTGACGGCCCTGTGACCGAGGTCATGAACCCCACGCCGCTGGATGATAAATTTGAAGCCTTCGGCTGGCACATTATTCGGATTGACGCACACGATTTTTCGCAGATTGAGAGTGCGGTCCAAGAGGCAAAAAGGGTCAAAGGAAAGCCGACTTTGGTACTTGCAAAGAGCGTAAAAGGAAAGGGCGTTTCCTTTATGGAAAACCAGGCCGGCTGGCACGGCGCCGCTCCCAATAAGGAGCAATACGAACAGGCAATCAGTGAGCTTGACGCATATTTGAATGAATTGGGAGGTGCTGCGAAATGAGTTATCAGATCGGAGAAAAAGTAGCAACAAGAGAAGCATACGGAAAAGCGTTGGTGGAATTCGGCGCCAACGAAAATATCATCGTGATGGACGCAGACCTATCCAAATCCACAAAGACGGACGGGTTTAAAAAGACCTATCCGGAACGGTTTATCAATACGGGTATCGCGGAGGGAAACATGATGTCAACCGCGGCCGGACTTTCGACCTGCGGAAAGATCGTGTTTGCCAGCTCGTTTGCCATGTTTGCGGCAGGGCGTGCCTTTGAGCAGATCAGAAACTCCATCGGATATCCGCATTTAAATGTTAAGATCGGCGCAACCCATGCCGGCATCTCGGTCGGTGAGGACGGCGCAACGCACCAGTGCCTGGAGGATATGGGCATTATGCGTACCATTCCGGGCATGGTGATTTTAAACCCGGCAGACGCCACCGAGTCGCGTCTTGCCGTAAAGGCGGCCATTGAATATCAGGGGCCGGTATATCTGCGGTTCGGCAGACTGGCTGTTCCGGTTATTTTTGACGACAACTATCAGTTTGAAATCGGCAAAGGCGTGATGTTAGAGGACGGTACGGACGTGACGCTGATCGGTACCGGGCTGATGGTTCCGGCAACGCTGGAGGCAAAGAAGATTCTTGAAGAGCAGGGTATCTCGGCGCGTGTAATCAATATGGCAACCATCAAGCCGATTGATCGTGACATCATTGTAAAGGCTGCCAAAGAGACCGGCGCCATCGTCACGGCAGAAGAGCATAATGTGATGGGCGGCCTGGGATCGGCGGTTGCGGAGGTTCTCTGCGAAACGGTTCCGACGCCGATGCTGCGCGTTGGAACACAGGATGTGTTCGGCAGAAGCGGAAAACCCAATCCGCTGCTTGAGGCGTACGGCCTGGATGCAAGGACGATTGTCGATAAGGCAAAGGCTGTTGTCGCAATGAAAAAGGCGTAGATTACATAAAAGGCATGAGAGCGGTTTATCGACACGCTATAGGGGCTGCGAATGCAGCCCCTTTTTTATTGCAAATATGCCGAAAGACCGACTCAGAGGCTAACCAAACAGCCGCAAAATAGCAAGAAATATCATAATGGTGCCGGGGAGAAAAGAGAAAAAGGATTCGTGGATGCGAAACGCGGTAAAGCAGGTTCCGATTTTGATTCCGAGCCGCAGAAATAAAAACTGAAACAGGCTGATACAAACCGGAAACAAAAGGATCGAGGCGGAACTCATTGCGTAACCGATCCCTGCGCCAATGGCGTCCAGGGATAACGCAAGTCCGAGACAGGCAGCTTCGTTTGGTTCAATACGCTTTGATCCGTCAAAATCGCCGCAGGACGGATCTTGCATCACAGTGATGGTTAAGCCGAGAATATGCAGAACATATTGTTTTTGTTTCGGCTTTTGTTCCGGCCGGGATGCAGCATCCTGTGACAAAAGCTTTTTCACCGCGTTTTTGATCATGGTAATTCCCATTGCCAAAAGCATAAGAATACTGATATAACTCCCGATTCGATCCGGCAAAACCTGATAAAAAAACTTTCCGAGCGCCACGGCCAAAAAGGCGGTCAAAAGCGAAATCAAGCTCATAAAAAGCCAGGAAGTAGGCAAGATTTTTATTTTTTTCAGTCCATAGGCCAAACCGACACCGATGGCGTCCAGACTGAGTGACAGCGCAAAAAAAACCATGGAAAGCATAAAAGCACCTCTCTTGCAAAAGTTAAAGGGGTCTCTTATATTTTATGAGGAGAGAAAAAATACGTGCGTCATAAATCATATCTTGTCCGCATATCTTTAAGTAGGATTCAAAAGCAAAAGCGGAGGTATCATATATGGCAGAATATTCAGGTTTGTCAACGGAAGAAGCGGAAAATTCAAAAAAGACGGCACGCAATATTTTCACAAAACAGGAAAAAAAGACCTTTTGGCAGACGTATTGGAGTAAATTTGATGACCCGATTATCTTGATTTTGTTGTTTGCACTCGGAATCAATGTGATTTTCACATTTTTCGGAAAGGTGGACTGGCACGAATGCGCCGGAATCTTTTTATCAATTTTAATTTCGACCTTTGTCAGTGCACTCTCGGAACATAATAACGAAAACACGTTTCAAAAACTCCAGGAGGAAGCGTCAAAAATCTCGTGCAAGGTCTACCGCGATGGAAATCTGACGGAACTTCCCATTACCGAACTGGTAATGGGCGACAAGGCGCTGCTGCAATGCGGCGACATGATTCCGGCAGATGGTCAGATCGTCAGCGGCCATATTACGGTCGATCAGTCACCGCTGAACGGCGAGAGTAAAGAGGTGATCAAAAAAGCCGGCGAGGTATTAAAACCAAAATCACAGCTGGTGGACTTTTGGAATCCCCGGAGCCTGTACCGCGGCAGTGTTGTTTGCAGCGGCGAATGTACCATGCGAATCGATGCGGTGGGCGATCAGACGGTTTACGGCAGAATGACAACGGAAACCCAAACGGACGTCCCGGACAGTCCGCTCACCGTAAAACTGCGAGGGCTTGCCCAGTCAATCAGCAAATTCGGCTACATCAGCGCAGCAGCTCTGGTTGTTCTGTCTTTTCTCCAAAAGGCGGTGCTGGAACAGGGATTTCAAATACAGGCCACGCTCCGTTATTTGCAAGATTATGCCCAGGTCGTATCGGATCTGGTGTCCTCGCTCATCATTGGAATCGTCGTGATTGTCGTTGCAGTGCCGGAGGGACTGCCGCTCATGATTGCTATTGTATGCTCTATCAATATGAAAAAGATGTTAAAATCCAAGGTGTTGGTAAGAAAACTGATCGGGATCGAAACCTCCGGCAGCGTCAATATTTTGTTTTCCGATAAAACAGGAACGATTACCAAAGGCCGTCTGGATGTCATTGCATGGATTGACGGCGCCGGGGCATCGTATGACACGTTTTCCGCTCTTCCGGGCGCACTAAAGAAAATTATGGGACATTGCATTGTGCTAAACTCCGCCGCCAAATTTTCGGGCAAAAAGATTATCGGCGGCAACGCAACCGAAAAGGCGCTTTTCCGTGCCATTGACCCGTACGCGATCCCAATGGAGGGGATTGACGTCACGGTAAATATTCCGTTTTCTTCCGAACGGAAATTTTCCGCGGTACAGGTTCAAGGGGCAGACAGCAAAACCTTTTTTAAGGGCGCACCCGAATATTTGCTGCCGCGGTGCAAGCGATGTTATGATGCGGACGGAAAGGCCGTTCCGTTCTCGCATAAAAGCCAAATCGAACGGGAGATGAATCGGCTGGCGCAGAATGCGGTTCGTCTGCTTGCGTTGACCGCGGCGGACACCAAACTGCAGGGAGAGATGCTGCCGGACGAAATGATCTTTATCGGATTTGTTGCAATTCGTGACGAGGTGCGCAGAGAAGCGCGTCTTGCCATCAATGAAATGCAGCGTGCCGGGATTCAGGTTGTGATGATTACCGGTGACAGAAAGGAAACGGCGCTCGCGATTGCAAAGGACGCCGGGCTATATACAAGGAAAGAGGATATGGTATTATCCTCGGCGGAGCTTGGCACCATGAGCGATGCGGAAATTCAAAAGATTCTCCCCGATCTCCGCGTGGTGGCCAGGGCGCTGCCGACCGATAAAAGCCGCCTGGTTCGCCTTGCGCAGGAAATGAATCTCGTGGTCGGCATGACGGGAGACGGCGTCAACGATGCACCGGCGCTGAAACGGGCGGACGTCGGCTTTGCCATGGGTTCCGGCTCGGAGGTTGCCAAAGAGGCTGGCGATATTGTCATTTTAGATGACAACTTTTTCTCGATCCGCAACGCGGTGCTCTATGGCAGAACCATTTATCACAGCATCAAACGGTTTATTCAGTTTCAGCTGACAATCAATGTTGCCGCCGTTGCGATTTCCATCTTAGGGCCGATTGCCGGGGTGGAAAAACCGCTCAACATCTCGCAAATGATATGGACAAATTTAATGATTGACAGCTTAGCCGCCATCGCGTTCGGCGGCGAACCGGCGTTAAAACGGTTTCTGCTGGAGCGGCCAAAATGTCGCGACGAGGCGATTTTAGATACTAAGATGTGGAGTGCAATCATATGGAACGGATTTTATATTTCAGCGCTGAGTCTGATGATCTTTATCTCGCCAAAGATTCACCAGTGCTTTCGTCCGTCCGAGGGTGACCTCTATTTTTACACGGGTTATTTTACCTTTTTTATCTTTATCGGTATCTTCAACGCCTTTAATGCGCGCACGGACAGCATTGACCTCATGGAAAATCTCGCGCTTAATAAACAGTTCCTGGTTGTCATGTTGGGAATCGGTGTTACCCAGGTTTTGATGACCTATTACGGCGGCGCACTGCTCCGTACCGCAGGACTCACCTTTTCAGAATGGGTTTTGGTGCTTTCAATGGCTATTACAGTGATTCCGCTCGACATCGTCAGAAAGATTTTTACTAACCGCACAGGAGTCAAATGAACTATGGTATAAATAGGGCGTATTGGGTTTGGCTCTCGTGTGCCGGACGCTATGTTATCCAAGTAAATACACAAAAAATTTGAAAAAAAAGGAAATTGCCGGAAAGCGTTAAACGAGTAAGAAAATTTACGATAATCCCGTTTAATTCCAAATAACAGTGATTCACTGAGCTTGATTTACAAGGCTGATTTTTGTATGATACATGTGTTAGCACTCATAGAGTTAGAGTGCTAATAACAAAAATGCAAATCGATAAGGAGGTCCTATTCAATGAATATTAAACCATTAGCCGACAGAGTTGTCATCAAAATGCTGGAGGCAGAGGAAACTACAAAGAGCGGAATTATTCTTGCAGGTTCCGCAAAGGAAAAGCCACAGGTGGCGGAAGTTGTAGCCGTTGGTCCGGGCGGCGTTGTCGACGGCAAGGAAGTAAAGATGGAGCTTGCAGTTGGCGACAAGGTATTGATGAGCAAATATGCCGGTACTGAAGTAAAGCTGGATGGCGTGGAATACACCATTTTACGACAGAGCGATATTTTGGCAAAAGTAGATTAAACTGATTGGGAGGTAATACAAATGGCAAAACAAATTTTATTTGGTGAAGAGGCCAGACACGCTTTAGAGAGTGGCGTTAATCAATTGGCAAATGCAGTTAGGGTAACCCTTGGCCCGAAGGGCAGAAACGTTGTTTTGGATAAAAAGTACGGCGCACCGCTGATTACCAATGACGGTGTTACGATCGCAAAAGAAATTGAGCTGGAGGATCCGTTTGAGAACATGGGCGCACAGCTGGTAAAGGAAGTTGCGACCAAGACCAACGATATTGCCGGTGACGGTACCACCACCGCAACGCTTTTGGCGCAGGCTTTGGTACGGGAAGGTATGAAGAACGTTGCAGCCGGCGCCAATCCGATGATTGTCCGCAAGGGCATGGCAAAAGCCGTTGATGCCGCTGTGAAGGAAATCGTGGATGGCAGCCAAAAGGTGAACGGCAGAGACGACATTGCGCGCGTTGCTTCCGTTTCTGCGGCAAGCGACAGTGTTGGTGATCTGATTGCCGACGCAATGGAAAAGGTAACGCACGACGGTGTCATTACGGTGGAAGAGTCCAAGACGGCAGAGACCTTCTCTGAGGTTGTAGAAGGTATGCAGTTTGACCGCGGCTATATTACGCCGTACATGGTAACCGATACCGATAAGATGGAAGCCGTAATCGATGACGCTTATATCCTGATTACCGATAAAAAGATTTCAAATATTCAAGAGATCCTTCCGCTTTTGGAGCAGATTGTACAGTCCGGTAAAAAGCTGCTGATTATCGCCGAGGATATCGAGGGCGAAGCGCTTTCTACCTTGATTGTCAACAAGCTGCGCGGCACCTTCACCTGCGTTGCCGTAAAGGCACCGGGCTTTGGTGACAGAAGAAAAGAAATGCTGACCGATATTGCAATCCTGACCGGCGGTCAGGTAATCTCGGAAGAAGTTGGTCTGGAACTGAAAGATACCACGATCGATCAGTTGGGTCGTGCACGTCAGGTAAAGGTTCAGAAAGAGAACACCATTATCGTTGACGGTATGGGCGATAAGGACGCAATTGCAAGCCGTGTTGCCAACATTCGTGCGCAGATTGAGGAAACCACCTCTGAATTTGATAAGGAAAAACTGATGGAGCGTCTGGCAAAGCTGGCCGGCGGTGTGGCGGTGATTAAGGTCGGCGCCGCAACAGAGGTTGAAATGAAAGAGCAAAAACTGAGAATCGAGGACGCCTTGGCTGCAACCCGTGCCGCAGTGGAAGAAGGCATTGTTGCCGGCGGCGGTACTGCGTTCATTAACGCAATCCCGGCAGTCGAGGAGCTCTTTAACAAGAGCGAGGGCGACGAAAAGACCGGTGTGCAGATTGTGCTTCGCGCACTGGAAGAACCGGTTCGCCAGATCGCTTATAATGCCGGTGTTGAGGGCAGCGTGATTGTTGACAAGATCAAGGCAAGCGAAAAGGGTGTTGGATATAATGCACTGATCGGCGAATACATGGATATGATTAAGGGCGGTATTGTGGATCCTACCAAGGTAACAAGATCGGCTCTTGAGAATGCCGCAAGTATCGCATCGATGATTCTGACCACCGAGAGCGTGGTTGCGGATAAGCCGGATCCTGCCGGTGACGCCGCAGCGGCTGCCGCAATGGCAGGCGCCGGTGCAGGAATGTACTAAGCAATGTTATATGCCCCTTGTCCTTTCGGACAAGGGGCGTTTTTTAAGAAAAGACGGTTGACTTTTCGGCCGATTTTGGGTATAATAAAACCCAAAATGACAGGAAACAAAGCGAGGGAATGGAATGAAATTTAAAAACACATTGATACTGGCGGCAGCTGCGGTTTTGTGCTTTTCGACCCTGACGGGATGCAAGGGCGGCGATAACCAAAGCACGGCAGAGAGCACGCAAAGCAAGGAAAAGCCGGCGTCCGATGCGGTCATTGCCGCCATTGACGGCGACAGCGTTACGGCAGGCGAGTTTGGGTATTATATTTGCAACGCGGCGACGGTACGCGCGTACCGCATCGATCAAAAGCCGGATCTCGCCTCTTTTGACTGGAAACAAAAAACGGAGTCGGGTCAGCCGCTGCAGGATGCCGTGATGGAGGATGCCCTCAATACGGTTCTGACCGAACAGATTATGATCCAAAAGGCGGCGGAAAAGGGCGTCACCTATACCGAGGACGAGGAAAACCAGAATTTAAAATCCATTGATGATTTTGTTACCAAAAACGGAGAAGAATCGTTTTTGCTCAATGCAAACGCCCTGGGTATTTCATCTGTGGATGACTACAAGGTTTTGGCAAAGCATGTTTTTGCGGCACAGAAGGCGGAGGACGCAATCACCGCTAATTTTCAGGATTACACGGTCAGCGAGGATGTGCTGAAAGCTCATAAAAGCGACACCAAGGTGACGGCAAAGCATATTTTGATTAAAAATGACAGTGAAAAGTTTTCCGATCCGAAGGCCACAATCGAGGAAGTGTTAAAGCGCGTCAAGGCCGGCGAGGATTTTGACGCCTTGATGAAAGAATATAACGAGGATCCGGGCGAGGATGAATCCGGCTATACCTTTGGCCGCGGCGAAATGGTAGAGGCGTTTGAGAACGCGGCTTTTGACTTGGACTGCGGTGAGGTCAGCGATGTTGTGGAGACGGAATACGGATATCATATCATAAAGCGTGTTGCCGGTCTTGCAGAGCTGCAAAACTACTGGCTGGAAAACGCTTCGATTGAAAGATTTGACGATGTGATAAACAAGATTTCTGTCACAGATGTGATGAAGGGCGCTGCAAAGGCACAAAGCGATTTGCAGGCGCAAAACAGTAAAGCGGCAAATAACAACAATGCAGGAGGAGAATGAGCATGGAACATACAAAAGTAAAAGTGACGATGGAGAACGGCAATCAGTTTGTGATTGAGCTTATGCCGGAATATGCCCCCAAAACAGTTGAAAATTTTGAAAAGCTGGTACGCGAGGGCTTTTATGACGGATTGATTTTTCACCGTGTCATTGATGGGTTTATGGCACAGGGCGGCGACCCGACCGGTACCGGTATGGGCGGCAGCAAGGAGACGATTTACGGTGAATTTTCCGGGAACGGCTTCGCGCAGAACACACTCTCTCATCAGCGCGGTGTGATTTCGATGGCGCGTTCGATGAACCCGGATTCGGCAAGCAGCCAGTTCTTTATCTGCTATGACAATGCCGACTTTTTGGACGGTCAGTATGCAGCTTTCGGTCAGGTAACGGAAGGCATGGAAACCGTGGACGCATTCTTGGAGGTAGAGCGTACCGGTCCGGAGGGCGGAACGCCAACGCAGGATATTCGTATCCGTACGATGGAGATTTTATAATCATAAAAAAGCGATATTACGATTTGACGCAATATCGCTTTTTATCAATTTACAGTAAAATCATTCTTTTTAGAATGGTTTTTGAATCAGAATATCAAGATAGTGGATGATTTCCTCTGTATGATAGGTATCGTTAGATTCTAACCATTTAACCAGAACACTCATACAGGCGCCGGAATAAAAGGTTGCTAAAAAATCGGGCGGAACCGGCAAAACCAGCTGCGGCTCGCATTTTTTCAGCTTTTTTAAAATCAAAAGCTCCAACTCGCGATGGAATCGCTGCATAATCGATTCTTCATGATTCTTTTTTACAAATGCGCGGTACATATCCCGATTGTTTTGGATTTCCTTTGCGATTTCTCTTGCGACCTTTAAATAATAGGCGCGATAGCCGTCCAGACTGTTTTCGGTGATGTCGGTCTGGTCAAAAACGCTTTTAAAATCGCCGAGGCAGTACTGCAAGAGCTCATATTTGTCGCTGAAATGCGTGTAAAAGGTGGAACGGTGTACCATGGCGGTATCGCAGATATCCCGCACCGTAATTTTTTCAAAGGGCTTTTTCTTCATGAGATCGATGAGCGCCCCGGATAATAATTTTCTCGTCCGGCGGATTCTTAGATCCTCTTTCTTTTCAGACATAAGCCTAAGGCCTCCCCTTTTTATGTTTCCTTTTGTCTACCATACCGCATTTTCCGCACAGAGTCAAGCAGTTTTTTTGTGAAAACGGTGTACAGTTTTTAAACTATGTCTTTTATCTTGACGAATATAGAAAATCGACGGTTGTATTCTTATCTTCCAAGTCGTATACTTTAAGCAGTAAATTGGCAAAAGTGCAAAAATTAGAATATGTTTTGCGATCTGTATGAAAAACGACATCATGTGCAGTACATAGACGCTTTGGCATCATAATAGGAGACGAATTATGAAAAAGGACAATAATCCCATGGAACGCTTCGCAAAATTGATTATCGACAAACGCAAGGCGGTTTATATCTTTTTCGGACTTGCTTTATTTTTGTGTGTGATATCCATTCCGAAGGTCAAGGTCAATACCGACATCACCTCTTACCTGCCGAAGGACACCGAAACCAGACGGGGACTTGATATTATGGAGGAGGAATTTACGACCTACGATACGGCGCAGGTGATGCTGACAAACACAACGGCAGAGTATGCCGAGCAGGCGGCAGAAAAAATCCGCGGCATCGAGGGCGTAAAAAAAGTGGAGTTTGAAAATAGCTCGGATTATTTTCGCAGTTCTTCCGCGCTGCTGAAAGTGACGCTGGAGCTTTTGAATGACAATGATAAGGAGCTTTCCATTCTGGATCAGATCAAAGAAGAACTGAAGGATTATGAAGTTTATGTTTACTCTGCAACGGTAGACAGCAGCAACCGAAACATCAATCAGGAAATGAATATGATTCTGATCTACGCGGTTCTGGTTATTATTGCCGTGCTGCTCTTTACCTCCCAGTCGTTTATGGAGGTTCCGGTTTTCCTTACCGTATTCGGCGTCAGTGCGCTTTTAAACATGGGAACCAACTATTGGTTCGGTGAGATTTCCTACATTACAAAATCCATTGCGGTGGTGCTGCAGCTGGCCCTGGCAATCGACTATGCAATTATTTTATCACACCGTTTTGCAGAAGAAAAACGAACCAAGAACGCTTACGATGCCATTGTGGCTGCCCTTTCAAAGGCGATTTTGGAGATCAGCTCCAGCAGCCTGACTACTATCGCTGGACTTGCTGCCCTGGTGGTTATGCAGCTGAAGATCGGACAGGACATGGGTATGGTGCTTTGTAAGGGCATTTTGTGCAGCCTGATCACCGTATTTTTCCTGATGCCGGGTCTCTTGCTGATGGCGTCAAAGTGGATCGACAAGACAGAACACAAATCCTTTGTGCCGAATATCAGCGAGTTCGGAAGACAGGGATTAAAGCTGCGTAACGTGGTGCCGATTGTGTTTTTGGTGCTGACGGTCGGTTGTATCTTTTTCTCATCAAAGTGTGACTATGCGTTTGATACCAGTTCGGTCAGCGCAAGTAAGCTGAATGAGGACAGTCTGGCAAAACAAAAGATTCAAAACACCTTTGATACGGATAACACGCTTGCGGTTGTCATCCCGAAAGGCGAATATGAAAAAGAGGCAAAAATTCTGGAAAATGTGGAACAGATGCCGGGTATTACATCGGCGCTTGGTCTTTCCAATACCAAAATTAACGATGATTATATGCTGACAGATGCCATTACGCCGCTGCAGTTTTCCGAGCTGACCGGCATTGACATTGAGATGTGCCGGATTTTATACCAGGCGTACGGCGCATCCCATAAACAGTATCAGTCGATCTTTCAAAACTCGGACGAATATCGGATCCGCATCTTAGATTTGTTCCTCTTTGTCCATGAACAAATGAATTTGGGCGTCATTTCCTTAGACGATGAGATGACCGATAAGGTCAACGAACTCTACGATACCCTCTCCGATGCGAGAGCGCAGCTGGAGGGCGAGAATTATTCGCGTCTGATCTTTACCTATTCCGGCGAAATTGAAAGCGATGACAATGTAACGCTGACCGATGATGTGCGTAAGGAGATAAAACGGTTTTATAACGATCCGATTCTTGCAAGCAATACGGTGAGCAGCCTTGATTTAAAGAGTTCGTTTAGCGGCGATAATAATAAAATCAGTATCTTAACGCTCTTGGCCGTGATTATCATTTTGCTGTTTACCTTCCAGTCGGCGGTGGTACCGTTTTTGCTGGTGCTCACCATACAAGGCAGTATCTGGATGAATTTCTCGTTCCCGTACCTGACCGGAAAGCCGCTTTACTTCCTTGGTTATTTGGTCGTCAGCTCGATCCAGATGGGTGCAACCATCGACTATGCGATCGTTTTTGCAAACCGATACCTTGGACTGAAAAAGGAAAAACCGGTGGAGGATGCGGCGGTTCAGGCGCTGAACGAGGGCTTCCCGACAATCTTCACCTCCGGAAGTATTATGACGGTTGCGGGATTTTTGGTCGGTTTAAAGTCATCCGATCCGACGATTGCGTCGCTGGGCATTTGCCTAGGCCGCGGCACACTGATTTCCATTATCCTGGTTATGCTTGTGCTGCCCCAGATTATGGTCGTATGCGACAAACTGGTGGATAAGGGCGCATTTGAGCGCAGCAACAAAGATAAAACGCCGCAGGCAGACGAAAACGGCATTGTATATGTCAACGGCAGAGTGCGCGGATATATCAACGGCTTTGTTGACGGCAGTCTGCACGGCGTGATCCGCGGTGAAATTCATGCAAAGGTCGATGTCGGCACTTCGGTGAACAAGCCGCCGGCCATTACAGATGGAAAGCCAACAGAACCTGCAGCGGATACTGATACGAAAAAGGGATAGAAAGGAGCGAGCAATCTTGCAGAAAAGGAAATACACAAAAATGACGCGCATCGCAAAACGAGGCTGCCGCCGGATTGTATCCTGCATTCTTTTGACGGCGGTACTTTTTGCCGCGGTTCCTTATGCCAATATCGCGGCGGACGAGAGCGTCATCAGCATCAGTACGGCAGGGGATTTAAAAAATCTGGCAAACAATTGTGTTTATGATGCATACTCAAAGGATAAAAAAGTTATTTTAAATAACGATATTGATTTAGCCGGAGAGAGCATCAAGCCGATTGCTGTCTTTTCCGGGACATTTGAGGGAAACAACCATACCATCAGTAATTTTGTTTTGGAAGAGAAGGGCTCCGAAAAGGCGTTTATCATTCGCCTGGCTGAAGGTGCTACGGTAAGGAGTCTGACGCTTTCCGGCGAAATTAACATCGTGCCGGAGCAAAAGGCATCTACAAGCTTTAAAAACACTCTTTCCAACATGGCGAAGAGTTTTGGCTTAAAATATGATGACGACACAGAAAGCACGACCAATGTCGGCGGCATTGTGGCGACCAACTACGGCTCGGTGGTTGGCTGCGTGTTCCATGGGAAAATCACGGGCGATGCCGCAGTCGGCGGCATTGTGGGCGAAAACCGAAGCAGCGGTGTGGTCGATTATTGTACCAACGATGCCGCGATCCTCGGCAAGTCACAGGTTGGCGGCGTGGTCGGCACCAATGCCGGAAGAATTGAAAGCTCCGGCAATTTTGGCACAGTGAATCAGGAACTGGATGCTGTATATTCGGATATTGGCGGCATCGCCGGAAAAAACAGCGGATTGATCCGCGGTTGCAATAACGGCGGCGAGATCGGTACTAACGGAATCGGGAACAATATCGGCGGTATTGTCGGCCGTCAAAAGGGGCGGATTACCGCGTGCAATAACTATAAAACGGTATGGGGACGAAAAAATGTGGGCGGCATTGCCGGCCGCTTTGAACCGTTTACGGATATCGACCTCTCCGCAGAAGGTATCAAGGATCTGGTGCAGACAGGGGTTGATGATTTTAAACAAACCAAAGATAAGATTGAAAATTACGCGGATAAGGTCGGCGATAAAACGACCGGCATATTAGACGATATTCATTCGGTAACAGGGGATTTGGCAAACGCTGCATCATCGCTGCGATCCGGCGGCGGGAAAATCGGCGAGCTGGAGGACGGGATTCTTTCGGTGACCGATTCGCTGACCAATCTTACCAACCGTCTGAGCGGTGAAGAACTCGATCGTATCAACGAAACCATGGATACGGTGCGCTCTGCCACGGATGTGCTGCCGGATACTCTAGACCGTATCGGCGGCGCGGCAGATGGAATTGCAGACGCGGCTAGCGGCATCGATGAGATGGCATCCAGTCTTTCCGGGAATGTCGATACCGGTATGGAGGATGCAAGGGAGCGCCTTGATGATTTGCAACAGCGGCTGGACGATTTAGATCGCCTGGAAAAGGACTATCTGATCCCGGCACAGGATGATTTAAAAGATATTCATGACGAGATTCTAAAATTGTCACGCTCGCTACGCCGTGATTTGGGCGATATTTCAGACGCGATCACAGGGCCGCTGAACCGAATTGACCGCGCGATGCAGGATATCTCGGATCGGATTCAGAAAATACGTGACGCCATCGATAAGCTACACAAGCTAATGGATGATTTGCTTAAGAAACTTCCGCAAAAACCCTCCAAGGAAAGCACGCAAAAGACGGTTGGGTTTTTATCTTCTTGGTTTGATCGGTGGGTTGACCGATTTACTGCAACAGTTTATGCGGAAGAGGAAAAGAAGGTTATCTCGGTCGAGGCGCCGCTTTATCGTGCGGTCGGCAGCGAATGGGTCGATATGGCGGTCATCGACCAATGCTATAATGAGGGTGAGATTAACGGCGGCAGCTATGCCGGCGGTATTGCCGGGAATGTCGGCATAGAATCCTCGGTCAAGGACGGAGAAAATGTGGAACTTTCCAACCCCGACGCTCTGGATTTAAAGGGATATGTAAAAGCAACAATACGGGAATGCATTACATCGCAGAATGTGACGGCAAAAGAAGGGTACGCCGGCGGCATTGCCGGAAGTGCGGCTCTTGGCTGGATTTATGATTCGATCAGCGGCGGTGAGATAAAGGTCACCGATGGCGAATACGCCGGCGGTATTACGGGTTACCATGACGGAAGCATCGAACGCTGTATCGCCATTACGGATTTAGAGGCGAAGAACTATATCGGCGGCATTGCCGGTAAGGGAAAGAATATCAGGCAAAGCTATACCTTGCCGCGCTATCAGACTGAGGCGGAGCATCACGGCGCCATCGCTGGAATGGTAACAGGGACGATTGAGAATAACTATTTTATCAGCGAGGGGCTGCCGGGAATGGATGGCGCGGATTTTGAATCCGCCGCTGTTGCACTGCCGGCGGCCGAGATGGTCGGAACCGGTACACTGCCGGTCGCTTATGCAGGTTTTGCGGCAGAGGACTGGGTAATGGGCAGTGACGATATTTATCTGCCGCAAATTGCGGCGCTTGCCTATGTAGATAACGCCCACAACGCAAGTATGCTGCAAGGGAAATCAGCAGAGATGGCAAGATTCCATTTTCAGGTTTCCTTTTATCAGGACGATCAGCAGCTGGCGCATTATACCGTGGACTATGACACCGTACTCTCGAAAGAAATGATTCCGGTACTTCAGGAGAAGGACGGCTATTGTCCGCAGTGGGATAAGGACGTGACCCAGCCAATCCGAAGAAATACCGCGTTTTACGCCGATTATCAGGACGCGACCACCACGATTGCAACCTCGGAAAATCCGCCGATTTTGCTTGTTGAGGGGAATTTTCCCGATGGCACAACGTTGACCGCAAGTGTGATTGATTGGGCGCTGGATATCCATCAACCCTATCGGAAGATTGCCGCATATACCTTTCATATTTCCCCGGAGTATCAGGGAAAGCTTCGCGTCCACGTCCGCGACGAATCCGGCAAAGGCAATCAAATTGCCATTGTGAAGAACGGGAAAAATGAAGTGATTGACTGCGAGAGAGACGGCAATTACTTGATTTTCACATTGGACGAACAACAGGATTTTGTGGTATTACATCAGGGACACAGCATGTGGTTCTGGATTTTGCTTTTCATGGGAATTGTAATTATCCTCTTGGCGTTGTTGTTTGGCTATCGGTTCTTGAAAAAGAAAAACAAGCTTCCCGCGTGGCAGATGCCGTGGCAAAAAACAGAAATTTCGGCCTTGCCGTCAGGTGAGGAACCCGGTCAACTGCCGGAGGGATCGGACGAGTAGATTTTTGATTTTACGTTTTTATTATTTTAATACCGGCATACGCAGCGCTTTGGCATAAAGCCTTGGCGCTGCATTTTTTTCTCTGTTTTAGGAACACTAAAAAAAACAAGGAATGGAGATCAAAAATGCAGCAGACAATTTGGAATGAGAATTTTAAAATGCCGCAGTATCCATCGCTTTCTGGTGACTATAAAACAGACGTGCTAATTGTAGGCGGAGGAATGTGCGGCCTTTTATGTGCCTATTTCTTAAGCTGGACAGGTCTTGACTACTGTCTGGTTGACGCCGGAAGGATCGGCGAAGGCATCACAGCCAGGACAACGGCTAAAATTTCCGTATTACAAGGATTTGCCTATCAGACCATCATGCAAAAGCTGGGAAGAGACGCGGCACGGCTCTATTTGGAATCCAACGAATCGGCGCTGGAACGTTACGCAAATATTGCGCAAAATGTTAATTGTGATTTTCAGTGGAAAACGGCGTACACCTTTACCATGAAGGATCGGGGAAAGCCGGAGGCAGAGGTAAGAACCATCCGCTCACTGGGCGGAAGTGCGGAGCTTGTCTCACAAACAGAGCTTCCGTTTGCAACACTTGGCGCGGTGAAAATGAAAAAGCAGGCAGAATTTCATCCTTTAAAGTTTATGCAAGGAATTAGCCGGGGACTTCATATTTACGAAAATACCAGGATAAAAAATATTTCGGGAAAAAAGGCGGTCTATGACCGCGGAACCATTACCGCAAAGAAAATTATCCTGACAACTCACTTTCCGTTTTTGGACCGCATCGGCGGATTTTATCTAAAACTATACCAAAACCGCTCTTATACACTGGCGCTTAAAAATGCGCCGCGTCTGCACGGAATGTATGTAAACGGTGACGGAAACGGTATATCGGCAAGATCACAGGGAGAATACATGCTTCTGAGCGGCGGTGCGCACCGAACCGGGAGGCGGTGTGGCGGATGGAGGGAGTTGCAAAGCTTTGCATCACACTACTTTCCGTATGCAAAAGAAAATTTTGCGTGGGCAGCACAAGATTGTATGAGCCTGGACGGACTATCTTACGTCGGGCGATATTCGGCATTCACCCCGGATTACTACGTTGCGACCGGCTTTAACAAATGGGGGATGACTGCCTCTATGAGCGCGGCAATGCTGCTGAGAGATCTGATTTTAGAACGCGACAACGAAATGGAAAAAATTTTCTCGCCTCAGCGCAGTATATGGCACAGGCAACTGCTATGTAACGCCGGCGAGGTTATTCTGGACTTTTTTACGCCCACGGTAAAGCGCTGTCCGCATTCGGGATGCGCGCTGAAATGGAATGCCGCGGAGCATTCCTGGGACTGTCCCTGCCATGACTCGGGATTCAGCGAGAAAAGCGCTTTGCTTGAAAATCCGGTAAATTAAAATCTGACCAAAAGGAAGTAACCTAAGCTATTTATGATATTTTCCGCCGTGGTTAATATTCATGGCACGGTAGATTTGTTCCAGCAGAATAATGCGCATCAGCTGATGTGGAAACGTCATCGGCGAAAAACTCAGCTTTTGATCGGCGCGGCATTTTACGGCATCGCTAAGCCCAAGAGAGCCGCCGATGATAAAGACAAGCCGACTGCCGCCGTTTGCCATAAAATCAGCAATGGATGCAGCAAACGCCGGCGAGGTCATCGGCTTTCCCTCAATGCAGAGTGCGGTGACATGGGCGGCGGGAGGAATTTTTTCAAGAATGCGCTGGCCTTCCTTTGCAAGAATTTGTTCTGCCTCACGCGGAGAGGGTGCATCCGGCGTTGCCTCGTCTTTGACCTCAATGACCGTGAGCTTGCAATACCGCTGCAAACGTTTGGTGTATTCTCTGATGGCCGCCGTAAAATAATCTTCTTTGATTTTTCCGACGCATATGATAGAAATATGAATCATGTGAAAACTCCTTTCGGTTATGCGAGTGCATTGAAAAAGCCGGCACGCGCCGGCTTTTTATTGTTCTATCCAGTGGCTGCCGCGTCCCTTGGCGGCAAAATCGACCTAGATCGCAAAATAATAACCGACACCGCGCTTGGTCATAATGTGACGCGGCTGTGAGGGATCATCCTCGATCTTTTCCCGTACACGGCGCACGGTAACATCCACGGTGCGGACATCGCCGTAGTACTCATAATCCCAGACATATTCAAGCAGGGATTTCCGGGAATAAATCTTGTTGGGCTGTGCGGACAGAAACTTAATCAGCTCAAATTCACGCACGGTCAGGTCGATCAGCTGACCGTTCTTATACAGTTCGTAACGGTTACAGTCAAGCGTAAAGCAACCGACATGAATGATATCATTATCATCTGCGTTCTGCGTCTCCTGTTCCTGGCGGCGCATGTTGGCTTTGATGCGTGCCATCAGTTCTCGTACGCTGAAGGGTTTTGTAATGTAGTCATCGGCGCCCAGTTCTAAGCCCAGCACCTTGTCCACTTCTTCCTCACGCGCAGTAATCATCAAAATCGGCACGGACGACGTTTCGCGAATTTTTTTACAGACTGAAAATCCGTCCAGCTTCGGAAGCATAACGTCCAGCAAAATCAGGTCCGGCTCAATGTTAGATGCTTTTAAAACGGCCTCTTCACCGTCATACGCCTCATATACCGTATATCCTTCATTTTGTAAATTTAACTTTAAAATATCGACAATGCTTTTTTCATCGTCTACCACAAGAATCTTTTTACTCATTTCTCCACCTCCGGAATATCTCACATTCACGTCAAGACTGCAGCGAGTCAGTACGCAACATAGTTTAACGGATCCTGATAAACATCGCCGTACTTTACCTCAAAATGCAGATGCGGGCCGGTGCTGTTCCCGGTGCTTCCCACGCCGGCAATTTTTTGTCCTTTGAGGACATAGTCGCCCTCGTTTACAAACAATGTACTGCAATGACCGTATGCCGTCTTAAGACCATCTCCGTGATCTAAGATGATGTAGTACCCATATCCGTCTGCCCATCCGGAATAAACGACAAGCCCGGATTTTGCAGCAACAACGTCCGTACCCTGCTGCGCACCGATATCGATGCCGGTATGCTGCCTGCCCCAGCGGCTCCCAAACGGGGAGGTTAATACCCCTTGCGCCGGCATAATAAAGAGGTCGTCACCTGCAGCGGCCTCTGCCGTCTCGGCGCTATCAGTATCCTCCGGTACATCTTCGTAGGTTTCAAGAGAATATTTTGCAATCTCTTCCGTATGGGGTTTGACTGCGGCGACCGGAGATGGCGCTACACTGTCCGTCCGAGTTACGGCTGGGTGAATAATCAGCATTGCGGCGCCGGTTAATAATGCAGCCTTTCCGATATTTGTTGTGAGTTTCTTCCAATTTTTTTCTCTGTAATTTTTCAAGGTTGCCGTTCCCGCCTTTATAAATTTAATGATAAAACAGTTCCTCATTAAATTTATATTACAGACCTCTTAATTTTAAACTAGTGTTCATAAAAAATCAAGGGTTTTTTCTAATTTTTTTTAAAGATAACGATTATTTCGGAGAAAAATGCAAAAAAGAAAGAAGACCGCTTGGGGGAACGGTCTTCAAGGGAGGGAGTTATGTATTATTTTTTGTAGCAACTCCTTGCTACATCTTAAGTATATCATGCTTAAAAAATCTTGGGTGAATAATCTGTAAAGGAAATGTGAATTGTTTATGAACCGATTTTATGAGAATCATTTTGCCCTAAAGCCCGGCTCCTTTCGCAAAATAAGGTTACAGAACGGTTAAATGTTCAGAAAAATTAATAATTTTAAAAAAAGTTCTTGCATGTTTTCGGTATCTATGATACAATATTTCACAATGGAATCACAAAAGAAGATACGATTTGTACTTTGGTGTGGAAAATGAGGAGGAAGATTTAAAAGATGATGTTAGCATTGACCATTATTCACGTAGTTATTTCACTCGCACTGGTGATTGTTGTACTGATGCAGCACGGCAAGCAGCAAGGACTTTCCGGCGCGATTGCCGGTGGCGCGGAGACTTTTTTCGGCAAGAACAAGGGCAGAACCGTTGACGCAATGCTTAAAAAGTTTACTGCGGTTGTTGCGGTTTTGTTTATCGTTTCGTCCATTGTACTTGCAGCAGTCGCTGTGAACGAATACAGTCAGAAAAATAGCGCAGATACCCAGAATACCGAAACGAGCGGCGATGCCTCGACCAGCAATGCAACGGTAGACGAGAATGGAAATCTGGTAGACGAAAACGGCAACGTTTTAGCTACGGCAGATCAAATGCAGGAAGCACAACAGAGTGCGGATGCAACCGCAGAGGATGCCGGTACGGGTACAGCAACAGACACAACCGGGGAAAGCACGGACGCGGCAGCGCCTGCTGAAGGCGCGGCGGAAACGCCTGCTGAATAATTAGAAGCTAAGAAGGGGCGGACACTGGTTCGCCCCTTTTTTTTCAAAGAAGGTAACTTACAATGCAAAATACGAAATTATATCTTGTTATTCCCTGCTATAACGAAGAGGCGGTTCTGTTCGAAACACTGGAACGATTGACCGCTTTGTACCATTCTATGATAGAGGAGCAGCAGATTAGCAGGGAGAGTAAAATTGTATGCGTCGATGACGGGAGCCGGGATGCCACATGGAGTATGATTGCAGATGCCCATGCGGCGAATACCATGATAGAAGGTATCAAATTGTCCTCCAACCGCGGACACCAAAATGCTCTGCTTGCCGGGCTATTAAGCGTGGAACCGTACTGTGATTGCTGTATTTCTTTGGATGCGGATTTGCAGGATGATATCGCTGTCATCCCGGAATTTGTTGAAAAGTTTTGTCAGGGATATGACATAGTATATGGGGTTCGCAGTCAGCGTGAGAGCGATACGGCTTTTAAGCGTATCACAGCCAACGCATATTATAAAATGTTACGTCTGCTCGGCGCTGATGTGATTGAAAATCACGCGGATTATCGGCTCCTCAGTCATCGCGCACTCGGCGCCCTGGCAGAGTTTCCGGAGGTTAACCTCTTTCTGCGCGGCATGGTACGTCTGGTCGGATTTCGCAGCGCAACCGTTTATTATGAACGTAGGCAGCGTTTTGCCGGAGAGAGCAAATACCCTATCCGAAAAATGCTTTCCTTTGGGCTTGACGGCGTAACCTCATTTAGTATTAAGCCAATTCGGCTTGTGTGGGGACTTGGAAGCCTTGTCTGTATTTTTGCGGTCTTTGCGGCAATATATGCTTTTATCGCCCGAATCTTCGGCGTTGCGGTAACCGGATGGACGTCGTTGATGATATCGATCTGGTTTTTGGGCGGCGTGCAGCTGATATCAATCGGCGTGATAGGGGAATATATCGGCAAGATTTATAAGGAGGTCAAACACCGTCCGCGCTATATTATTGAAGAATCGACATTTTTTTCTCCAAAATAGAGAAAGCGTCAGCCGCCTCTGACAGGCGGCTTTTTTTGTGCAAAGAACCGCCTGCCGCGGCGTGCATATAATAATATTGAAACACAGGATAACGGTGCGGAACAATGGAGTGGTTGTATGAATATTTTTTTGATTGCAGGACATGGGAATGGTGACAGCGGCGCAACCGGCAACGGATACCGGGAAGAGGATTTAACCAGAGAGGTGGCTGCAAAGATTCCGGCATATCTTGCAAGGTATGCCAATGTGACCGTAGGGGATGTCGGACGAAACTGGTATGAATGGCTTAAGAATCATCATTATGACTTTAAGCCCTATCAATATGTTTTGGAAATTCATTTTAATTCCGGCGCCCGAGACGAAAAAGGTGACGGGATTGTAACAGGAACAGAGATCTATGTCACCAGAGAAGAAACGGCAACGACTGTGGAAGAAAAGATCTTAGAAGAAATGCAAAAACTGGGCTTTCGCAATCGCGGCGTGAAAAGAAAAAATTTTAGTTTGATTGCAAAGGTGCATGCGCAGGGCGTGTCCTCTGCGCTGCTTGAGGTTGCCTTTATTGATGATAAAGATGACATGGAATTGTATCATCGGTTAAGGGATAAGGTGGCCGAGGCAATCTCGGAGGGGATTGCAATCGGCTTTGGACTCAAAAGGGAGGGAGAACTGAGCATGGGAGAATATGAGGAATTGACAAATCGCATTGACAAACTGGAGGAAAAACTGATTGATGCGGAAATGATTTATAATTATATTGATGAAAATATGCCGGAGTGGGCAAGACCCACGATAAAAAAGCTGGTTGACAAGGGATGGCTAAAGGGAAACGATGCCGGCGAGCTTGCGCTCAGTGACGACATGCTTCGGATTTTTGTTGTCAATGACCGCGCCGGTATGTACGGCGACTGATAAAGGGCTGCTTTTGCAGCCTTTTTACATAGATTGGCAATAAAAAGGGATTGATTTTTGAGTGTTTTGTGTATTATAATAAGATAGAAAAAGCGGACGGAATATGGTCTATTACATAAAAGCAATCAAAAAAGTCCGTTTGACAATAAATGCGATCTGCATAGCAAACAGGGGGAATCATCATGAAACGATCCAGCGGCGTATTGATGCATCTGTCGTCCTTATGGGGCGAATATTCCATCGGGGCAGCCGGGAAAGAAGCGATGGAATGGATTGACTTTTTGGCAGAACACGGGTTTCATCTATGGCAGGTACTGCCGTTTTGTCTGCCGGATGAATGTAATTCGCCGTATAAATCATACAGTTCGTTTAGTTACCATCCGTTTTTGATTGACCTTAACGATTTGTGTGCGCGCGGTCTGCTCACCGAGGAGGAATGCGCCGCGGCCAAACAAAAGACGCCGTACAGCTGCGAGTTTGAACGGCTGTGGAACGAGCGTTTGCCGCTTCTTCAAAAGGCGGCGCAGCGGTTTGTTGATTGGGACGCCGTTGACAGCTTTATGGAAAGTCACAAGCACACGGCAGCGTTTTGTGAATTTATGGCGCTGAAATCGGTGAACGATCAAAAACCATGGACGCAGTGGACGGTGACTGAGCCGGATCAGCAAACACAGATGCTATGGCAGTTTACGCAGTACATATTCTACACACAATGGCAAAAAATCAGGGAATATGCCAAAAAAAAGAACGTGAAAATTGTTGGCGATATTCCGATTTACGTTGCGTGGGACAGTGCGGACGTGTGGAAAGATCCGCAGTATTTTTCATTGGATCAAAGAAACCTCCCAACCGCGGTAGCCGGCGTACCGCCGGATTATTTTTGCGCCGACGGTCAGCTTTGGGGCAATCCGCTATATGATTGGGACAGAATGAAAGAGGATAACTTCTTGTGGTGGCGCGAGCGACTTACGTTTATGCTGGAACTGTTTGACGGGGTCAGAATCGATCATTTTCGGGGGTTTGCGTCCTATTATGCGATTCCTTACGGCGCCGAAACTGCCAAAGACGGAAAGTGGAAGGCAGGTCCCGGCATGGAGTTGATGCGTGTCCTAAAAGAGGTCGCAAAAGACAGCCTTCTGATCGCCGAGGATTTGGGGGATATCACACCGGACGTCAAAGAGCTGGTCGAAGAGAGCGGATTTCCCGGCATGCGAGTGTTTCAGTTTGGCTTTTTGGGAGATGGTGATTCCATCCACCTGCCGCATCAATACAGCAATCACTGCATTGCCTACACCGGAACGCACGATAACAACACCTTGCTTGGATATGTCTGGGAACTGGATGAAAAAAGTAGGCGTTATATGCTGGAATATTGTGGATACACCGGTGAGGACTGGAATCAGGGCTATGACAGCATTTTGCGAACCATGTTTGAAAGCCATGCGGGGATTCTCATCTTGCCGGTACAGGATTTGTTGCTTTATGGCAGCGATACCAGGCTGAATACACCGGGGCGAAGTCACGGAAACTGGAGTTACCGCATTACAAAGAATCAGCTTTATGAAATGGATGGGTCAAAATTCCAAAAGTGGAACCGAATGTACGGAAGAGTTTAGTTTGAGTGAGCGCGGCGCGAGCCGCGCTTTCTTTTTTTCTAATGCAGATTTAATCTGAGCGCGTTACAATCTGTAAAAAGGAGATGAGAGCGATGGCAAAAGAAGTGTTTAACCGTTTTGAGCACAAGTACCTTTTGAATCAAAAAACCTATGAAGAGGTTCTTTGTCAGATGGATCGGCATATGGAGCTTGATGCTTATAATGCCGGGCATAAGCCGTACACCATAGCTAATATTTACTATGATACGGCGGATGATTATTTGATCAGAACATCTCTGTCAAGCCCGACCTACCGCGAAAAGCTGCGACTTCGTGCTTATGGCGTCCCCAAAATGGATAGCACGGTGTTTTTGGAGATTAAAAAGAAGTATAATGGGCTTGTCAATAAACGACGTACCACGATTTGTCTGGAGGATGCCTATCGGTTTATCCGAAGCGGAAAATGCCCTGACTGCACAGAAGGAATCAATCTGCAAGTGCTCCGCGAGCTTTCTTATTTTCTTACGCATTACACGCTTTTTCCAAAGCTATATCTGGCATACGACCGCATCGCGTATTTTGAAAAGGGAAATCCTGATCTTAGAATTTCGTTCGACCAGAACATTCGTTCCAGACGAACGGAGGTTTCTCTTGAAAAAGGGGATTATGGTACGCCGCTGATGGACGAACCCTTTTATTTGATGGAGGTAAAAACCTCTTTGGCAAAGCCGCTTTGGCTAGCGCACTTACTTGCCGACATCGGCATTTTTCGCACCGGCTTTTCAAAATACGGGACGGAATTTAAAAAATATCAACGGGCGATATCTTAGACATAAAACAATTCAGATACGATAGCCTAACCGAGGAGAATTTTTATGGATTATTTATTTAACACTATTTTATCCAATATTTCCGATGAGATTACCATTTTATCGGCAATGATTACCATGCTGACTGCTGTGGCTTTTGGAATCATGATTGCATTAACGTACCAAAAAACGCAGGAAGAGGCAGTATACCAGCGCAGCCTTGCAATTACTCTGGTGATGCTGCCCATAATTCTATCTGTAATTATTTTGTTTATCGGCAGCAATATTGCGCGCGCTTTTTCACTGGCCGGGACGCTATCCATCATTCGCTTCCGCAGCGCACCGGGCGATGCAAAGGATATCGGATTTATCTTTTTTGATATTGCGGCCGGTCTTGCGTGCGGTGTCGGCATGTACGGCTACGGAGCATTGTTTGTTGTGGTTTTGTGTCTCATTATCATTATTGTAGAAAAGGCAAAGTTGTTCTCTCCGCGCAGCATTTATCAGACACTGAAGATTACCATTCCGGAGGATTTAAATTATCAGAGTGTGTTTGATGAAATCCTGTCTCAGTATACCTCAAAATATGAGTTGTCCCAGATCAGAACCACGGATTTAGGGTCACTGTATCAATTGACGTTCCAGATCTGTATGGACAAGGATGCCAATGAACAGGAAATGATCAATGCACTCCGCACCCGAAACGGAAACCTGACGATCCTGCTCTCACAGGCGCCGGAAGTAAAGAAAACCGTGATGTAAGAATATGAAAGTTGCCTTGTCAATATAATGCAGACGACAAATCCCTCTTTATCTTTTCTTTACCCTGTGGTCATTTCTCCGTTTTTGTGAAGAATGCGGTAAAGACCCGTTATCGAAAAAAATATTTGTGTTGTCTGATTTTACACAAACAAACACGGCCTGGACTTGACAGAGTTTCCCGATTATGCTATTCTTTGGATAAAGAATAAAAAAGATGAGAGGGAAATCGGAAAACGGGGAGACGCGATGAGCAGCCTTACGGAAAAACGGAAAAGAATGTGTATTGCAGCGGCGGCCGCCGCGGTTTTGGCAGCGGCCGTTTTGTGTTATGCCTTTTGGGTGCGCGGCGTGGGAATTTTTTATCTTGCCAAGTGCTTTGCGCGAACCTACGATGCCTTGGGTGACGGCATTCAGATTACCGCCGCCAACCTGGGCTACAGACGCGATGTCCGTACTGTATCGGTCGAGTCTGAGAACTTGGAAATCACCTTTTCGGACGGGATTGCAATCCGTGACAGGCGTGCCGCGGACGTTGGCGATGCGCCGCAAACGGCGCAGGGCGGTGACGTCTCCGACTTTGCGGACGAGGTGATGGATAACTACCGCGTCACCAAGGATTTTTTCTATTCCTTAAAGGTGTCAAAAGCGCCGTCGGAGGATCTGCTCACGGGCGGCAAAAAGCTGCGGTGCAGCGTCTATGATGTGCAGTGTGATCCCCAAAAAACGGCAGAATATATCCGGCATATGAAGATGGACGAGACGCAGAAATTTCTGATCGACCGTGCCGGTGTGATTTTAGATACCGTCAACCGTCAGCTGAACCTTTCGATTCCGCCGTCCACCATCGAGGAGATTATTCAAAACATCACGCCGGATACCAGCCG
Organism: uncultured Clostridia bacterium; assembly: GCA_934454115.1. Classification (GTDB taxonomy): domain Bacteria; phylum Bacillota; class Clostridia; order Monoglobales; family Monoglobaceae; genus Ructibacterium. Next base: position 131,869 of record CAKSFQ010000001.1, on the reverse strand, counting down.
CCTGGCAGATTGTATCACGGACGGGATTCGGCTTAAGGTCTATCTGTACGAGCAAAAGGTGGTTAAAGCCGCGATGTCGCTGGCGCTTAGTGACCTTGCCGTATCCGAGATTTCGCTGGAGATTGCGCTTGGCGGCGGCAAGCTTCCCGTCAACACCTGCGATCTGCACTTTGGCGCGGTGGTCGGCGAAAAAAAGTTGTATCTTGAGATCGGCGGTAGGGGCAACATCAAAGAAAACACCGCGACCATGGCATATACAATCACGACGCGTCTGATTTATGACCATACAGAGGCGCTGGCGCTGACGGCGACCGCAGACTATGCTGACAAAAAACTCACGCTTGACGGCAAATACACCGTGCTTATGGAGACAACCAAGCTGGGCGGTGCAGCAGAGATTACGGCCGGCGATACGCTACAGATGGACTATGCCGACCGCAGCGGCGGCGCGGTGACCGTTTTGTGCAGCGATTCGCGCGGTTAGCACCTGCCTCTTAAAATTGGAACTTAGATTGCTCCATTTTGGCTAAGGCGAAAATATAAAAGATGATGATTTTTCATGCGGAGGTGCGCTTGTGACATTCTGGAAAAATGTTTTGAAAATATACTGTGCGGATATCCGAAAGATATCCAAAAGTGTGGTTGCAATCATTATATGCCTGGGGCTTTGCCTGCTGCCCTCGCTCTATGCGTGGGTCAATATCCTGGCGTGCTGGGACCCGTATTCCAACACCGGCGACATCAAGGTCGGCATTGTCAACGAGGACGAGGGCGCGTCCATCATGGATATGCGGGTGGAGATCGGCGCCGAGCTGGCCGCCGAATTAAAGGATAACAAAAAGCTGGGCTGGACATTTTTTGACACAGCGGAGGAGGGCATCGAGCAGTGCAAAAAGGGCAATGTCTACGCGACCATCATTGTACCGAAGGATTTTTCCCAAAAACTGCTGACGTTGGCGGATAAAAACCCCGAAAAGCCGAAGCTTCAATACTATTCCAACGAGAAAATCAACGCGATTGCGCCCAAAATGACCGACAGCGGCGCAAATACGCTGCAAAAGACCATCACGGCGGAGTTTTCCAAAACGGTGGTGGAAAAGATCTTTGACGTTTTAAATCCGCTTGGCATTACGCTTGACGAGAATATGGATAAGGCAGAGGCGTTCCGCGCACTGATGAACCTGGTGGACAATAATTTGCCCGATGTGGACAGTCGGATCGGCAAGCTGATTGACGCGGCGGAAAACGGCAGGGTTTCGCTTACGGATAAGGGCGAGGACGTGGAATATCTAAAAAATGTTCTGGAAAAATCCCTTAAATATACCGACAAGGTGGAGGAAAACACCCTAAGCCTCAGCGAGACCACGGCCAAGGACGCCAAGGAGCTGCGCGGCAGCCTGGATGATATCTCCGCCGCCGTGGACGGGATTGCGACCGCCGTTGACCGCCTGAGCAGTGATGTGACCGCGGCAAAGCCCGACCTGCTTGCGCGGACGGACGATCTGACGATTGACATCGGCAACCTGATTACAAGGCTGGATTCGATTTCGGAGAACACGGATATTTTGGATGAGATTGACACAGCGTTTATCCGTGAAAAGATTGCCGGCATCAAAAAGGGGCTGCGCACCTTAGAAGAGGCGCTTGCCACCTTAGACAAGGCAGGCAACATGATCGGCGCAAACGGTGCGGTCTTTCGCCGGATCAAAAACGAGACGGAGCAGATCAAAAAAGAGGTCGAGCAGGTTATCGAACGGATGAACACCTCGTTTGATAAGATGGCGGCGGCCATGGATACCGTGTCGGACATTATCGGCAGCATCGACCAAAACGCCGGCCGTGACGTGATTCTTGCACAGATCGCCGCCGCCAGAGAGGCGCTGGAGAAGCACCCGGTTCTCTTCCGGCCGATTTTATCGACTTTAGATACACTGGAAACAAAGATCAAAAACGGCGAGACAGCGCTCGATATGCTGGCGCTGCGGCTCAGCAACCAGCTTGACGCGGTGCGCACGAGGGCAGAGACCAAGAAGACCAATATTTTGTCGGCGCTCCGTGCGGTGTGCGATACCCTGGACACCGTGACGCGGATTGCAGACACGGCGTCCCGTGTGCTGCGCTATACCGACGATGGACTGTCCGACACGGTGACCGGCGCGCGCACTGTGCTGCGCAATCTTGCCGATATGCTGGATAAAACCAATACGCTGATTGCAAAAATCGGCGATCGGGAGACCGACGATCTGTCGGCGCATATCGATACCCTGACCGAGCATCTGGCGTCGCTGCGCGATAATCTTGATAAGCTGGAAAACAAGATTGCCGCATCGGAGGACGTGATCGATATTCTGCGCGGGATTTCTTCATCCTGTACAGCCATCAAAAACGTTTGCCGCACGACAGCGTCTTTGTTTGGCGATGATAACATCGCAAAGATTCAGTCGGCGCTATCGAATGCCGGCAGCGCAGCCGGTGATATCGCCGGGCTTTTGCAGCGCGGCATCCGCGGCAGTGACGATATCCGCAGTTTTCTTGACGAGCTGAACGGCGACAGTATCTCGGTCGATGCATTGAACCGTTTTCGCAATAAGTACCCGGATTATCTGAGCGACATGAAGGACTTATCCTCAAAAATCCGCAAGCTGTCCGAGTATCTGGATCTAAAGGATTTGGCAAGCATCCTGCAAAACGATGCTGAGACCGAAGGCGACTTTTTCTCCAACCCGGTGGTGCTTGAGACAACACGTATCTTCCCGATAGAAAACTATGGCGCCGGGCTGACTCCGTTTTATACCACGCTCTGCCTTTGGGTCGGCGCACTGATCCTCTCGGCCATGCTGGCAACCAGCGCCCATAACGTGGATTTTGCCTTTACGCCCAATCAGGAGTTTGTCGGCAAATACCTACTCTATGCAACCCTTGCCGCCGTGCAGGGGCTAATTGCCGGCATCGGCGACGTGCTTTTGCTGAAAGTGCCGATGGCGCATCCGGTGTTGTTTGTGCTGCTCTCGGCACTCTACAGCCTGGTTTTCTCAATGATTATCTATTGCCTGGCGTCCCTGTTTCGCAGCGTCGGCAAGGCGATCGGCGTGGTCTTTCTGGTGTTGCAAATTTCCGGCTCCGGCGGCACGTTTCCGATTGAGTGCACACCGGTGTTCTTTCGGACGATTTATCGGTTTTTGCCCTTTACTTACGGCATCAACGGTATGCGTGAGGCGGTCGGCGGTATCGTGTGGGAAAACCTGGCGGTGGATATCGCCGTGATCGCGGCTTACGGCGTCGGTTTTACGGCGCTTGGGCTGATTCTAAAACGGTATGCAAACCGCGCACTGCATAAATTCTCTGAGCAGCTGGAAAAGACTAACGTCATGGGACACTGACGTTCGGCATGTTTCAGAAAGCCCACGTACATGGAGCGTGTGAAAGAAGGGGGCAAATCCACTCACAGCTTGAAATATTCTTTGCCGATAGAAATTACCGCAGTAACATAAAAAAGCCGCCAAATCAAGGGCGAAATAAACGCCTCTTGCGAGGGCGCCCTTGACATGCCGGAAATTTTACGCTATATTCAATGAAGGGCTGAAAGACGAAATCTGACTTTCAGCCCGCAAAAATTACTCAGATTATAGGATCATTTTGGAGAAAATTTTAAGGTTTACACAAAATGAGGGATTGTCCCCCGATCTGATTTGTGCTATGATAGAAACATGAGGTGATTCATCATGAAAATATCCACCAAAGGCCGCTATGCGCTGCGTATGCTTGTTGACCTTGCAGAGCATCAGAGCGGCGGCTATACCGCACTCAAGGATATTGCAAGCCGACAAGGCATTTCGAAAAAGTATTTGGAGCAGATTGTCCCCATGCTCAATAAATCCGGGATTCTTTTTACGAACCGCGGCGCTCTCGGCGGTTATAAGCTGGCAAAGGCGCCGGATCAATATACCGTGGGCGACATTCTCCGCATTACGGAGGGGAGTCTTGCGCCGGTCAGCTGCCTGGAGGATGGCGCAGACCCCTGCGAACGCAGTGACGCCTGTGCGACATACGCCCTCTGGCAGGGACTTGACCGCGTGATTTCCGAATATTTAGACAGCGTCACGCTACAGGACTTGCTCAATCAGCAAAAATCCCTGTACGCCAATAATTACAATATCTGATTCCTCTTGTTTTTTGCTAAATCCAAATTTCTCGCATATTTGTCTACCTGTATAGCCGCTATGCTTTCATTCAATAATTTCTTTTTCATATTCCTGTATATGACGATAACTTCTTGACAAAAAAATAACTCCTATGGTTTTATTTTTATTATACCATAGGAGACTTTTTTTGTCCGTTTTTACTGGTTCTGTTCAGTTTTTTATTGACTTCTTGAACGCTATTTGTTGCTTGCCCCAACATTTATGATAAAGCCAAAATTTAAACCCGGCCGCGGTATATCATAAATACGATATGCCGCGGCCGGTTTAATCATCTTCCAAACAAAAAAGGCAGCCGGCTTATCGATGCGGCTGCCTTTTTGTGGTTAGGCATTGCCCTGTTTTTCAATCAGTTCACTTTAATATTTTGCGGCGGCGCCAGCGGTTTCATAGTGCTCATATCCCATTGCAGCACTTTGATGTATGCGCCGCTTTGTTCAAAAGAGACTTTGACGGTTTCGGCGGGTGGATATGATTTTATACTGATCAGGGTATCTGATTCATCGTACAGAGCCGCGATTACCGTGCCGCCCTTTTGATAATCCGGGATGGTTACATCAATTTCTATCACTGCCGGATCTGTCGTGTCGCCGTTATAATGCCATGTTGCATTTAAAAATGAAGAATTTCCGTTTGCAATATCCATTTTGGCTCTGTCGTTCTCTGAGCCTTTATAATACACATCCTTAATTGATGTAGAATAAAACGCATAATCTTCGATACTTGTCACGCTGTCGGATATCGTGATACTTGTCAGACTTTCGCAGTACCGAAACGCACAACTTCCAATGCTCGTTATACCGTTTCCGAGGTTTATGCTTTTCAACTCGCGGCAGAAGCCAAACGCTTCACCACCAATTGTTGTCACGCTATCCGGTATCGTGACGCTTATCAGACCGCTGCAGCCCTTAAATGCGCCGTAGCCGATACTTCTCACGCCGTCCGGTATCGTGACGCTTGTCAGACCGCTGCAGCCGTCAAATGCATCAATGCCAATATTTGTCACGCTGTCCGGTATGACATATTCGTTTAGCCCGTTTGCACCCGGATAGCGTATAATCTGTGATTTACTTTTGTTAAACAAGACTTCGTCTGATGCGCAATAGCCGGGGTTGTTTCCGTCCACCGCTATTTCCGTCAGACCGGTGCAGCCGCCAAACGCACCGCTGCCGATACTTGTCACGCCGCTTCCTATGATTATGCTTTTTAGACCGGTGCAGCCCCCAAATGCACTGCTGCCGATACTTGTCACGCTATCGGGTATTGTGATGCTTGTCAATCCGCTGCAGCCGAAAAACGCATAGACATTGATCCATGTCACACTGTTTCCCATGGTGATATTTGTCAGACCGGTGCAGCCTTCAAACGCACTGTCGACGATAGATCTCACGCTGTCCGGTATGGTATATTCGCGCATTGAAATTCCTTGAGGACAGCGTATAAGATCTGTTTTGTTTTTGTCGAATAAGATTCCGTCTGATGTGCAATAGCCGGGGTTGTTTTCGTCCACCGCTATTTCCGTCAATGCGGTGCAGCCGTCAAATACGTGGTAGCCAATGCTTGTCACGCTATCCGGTATCGTAATGCTCGTCAGACCGGTGCAGCCGTCAAATACGCCGTAGCCAATGCTTGTCACGCTATCCGGTATCGTAATGCTTGTCAGGCCACTGCAGCCGAAAAACGCACTGTCGCCGATGCTTGTTACGCTATCGGGTATGATTATGCTTTTTAGACCGGTGCAGCGCCCAAATGCACTGCTGCCGATTTTTGTTACCCTGGAGCCGTTTATACTTCTCGGAATATATACGTTTTCGGCATTTCCGTGATACCCGGTTATCGTCCCGTAGCCGATCGAAAAATCCGACTCCGGCGTGGCATCGTATACGGATACATTGCATACTGCGCGGAATTCCCCGTCATGGGTTATTGCCGTGATGAAAGCAGTGCCGGTGCCGATGCCCGTTACGGTTCCGTTATCCACCGAGACAACCGTTTCATCAGAGGATGTCCATGATACGGTTTGATCTGCTGCATCTTCCGGGGTGATAATCGGTATCAGCTGAAACGTCTCTCCCCGAAAAAGTTCGATCGATTGCTTGTTTAACGAAATCCCCTCAACATATGCCGCACGATAATGAATCACCGCAGAAGAGGGAATGGCGGAGTCTCCGATATTAATTTTATCCCATTCTTTGCGAAAGCCGTTATAGTATATGTCCGTCAGGTTATCGCAGCTGTCAAACGCCCAACTGCCAATACTTGTTATGCTGCCGGGGATTGTGACGCTTGTCAGGCTGCTGCAGCCTTCCAATGCCTGCGTGCCGATCGTTGTCACGCCGTCCGGCATGGTGATGTCTGTCAGAGCGGTGCAGTTCCAAAACGCGCAATTTCCGATGCTTGTCACGCCGTTTCCGATGGTTACCCTGATCAGAGCGCTGCAGCCTTCAAATGCGCATCTACTGATCGTTGTTACACTGTCCGGAATGGTGATGCTGGTCAGATCGCTGCAGCCGGAAAACAAACTGTCACCGATCACTGTCAAGCCGTTTCCGATGGTTACGCCCGTCAGACCGGTGCAGCCGGAAAATGCATCATTGCCGATTGTTGTCACACTGTTCGGTATGGTGATGTTTTTTAGACCGGTGCAGCCATAAAATGCGTAATTGCCGATCGTTGTCACGCGGCCCGGTATGGTGATGCCTTTTAGACCGGTGCAGCCGGAAAATGCGTAACTGCCGATCGTTGTTACGCCGTCCGGGACGGTGATGCTTTTTAGGCCGCGGCAACCGGAAAACGCATGACTGACGATCGTTATTACACTGTTTGGTATCGTATATTCGCTGATTGAAGTTCCCCGAGGGCAACATATAAGCTGCGTTTTATGTTTATCAAACAGGATTCCGTCTGATGTGCAGTAGTTCGCATTTTCTTCATCAACCAATATTTCCGTCAGTTTACCGCAGCCGCCAAACGCATCGCTGCCGATTGTTGTCACGCCGTTTCCTATCGTTACGGTGTTTAGTCCGCCGCAGCCGCAAAATGCGCTGTCACCGATCGCTGTCACATTGTCCGGGACGGTTACATCGGTCAGATTGTTACAGCCGATAAACGCATAATTGCCGATTGTTGTCACGCTGTCCGGTATCGTCAAATGGGTGATCAGTTCATTGTTTAAGTACAATTTTCTTGCATAATACAGAGGATTTTGCTCCATGTCTGCAAATTCTATCCTGCACCAGGCCGCGATGTCCGAGATGTGGACTGCTCTTAAACCGCTGCAGTTTTTAAACGCATCCGTACCGATGCTGCTTACAGCGCTATGAAAAGAAACGGAAGTTATATTCGTGCAGTTATAAAAAGCATGCTCCGGAATATTTTCCGCGTCTGTGACGGTAACACTTGTCAGTTTGCTTGGAATGTTGTAATAATAATACTGTCCGTCTGCATAATACTGATAGGTAAAACTCGTTGTTGCATGATCGCTGTCTTTTGTGACTGAGCCAAACAGGTGGCCGAAAACCGCCTGCGGTGAATGGTCGTTTGTGCGCGAACTGCCCACAAACGGAATCGTAATTTTAGTCAAGGCATCGCACTTATAAAATGCACCTTTTCCGATATATTGTACACTGTCCGGTATTTTTACCGATTTTACAAAAATGCAGAAAGCAAATGCCCGTTCTCCGATTTCTTCCACTCCGTCCGGAAGGGGGATATCCTGCAGCGAGGAGCAGCCGTCGAAGGCACTGTTGCCGATTTTGGTTACATTGCTTCCAAGATTCAGGCTTTTTGCCATATAACAATTGAAAAAAGCCTTTTCTCCGATGGAATAAACACCGATCGGAATATCAATCTCCGTCAAAGCATAACAGCCGGAAAATGCCTCAGCACCGATATTTGTTAAATAAGTGCCCGAAAGGCTGAGATATTTTATGGAATCACAATTGGCAAATGCACCTTTGGCAATCGTCATAACGCTGCTCGGAACGGTTATCTCTGTCAGCTTTTTACAGCCATAAAAAGCATATGCTCCGATTTCATTCAGTTTTGTTGATGATTCCGGAAAGGCAATCCAATTTAAATAAGGCATGCTGCAAAACAGATACGGCGGAATGATTTCCACATTGTCTCCGATGCCTACGGTTGCTGCCCCGCTGCAGCCTGAAAATACAGAGGATGACAAACTTACATTCACCGTACTGCAATTTGCAGCCTTATAAATGATGTCTGTCAAGCCGGTGCAATTTTTAAATGCGCCTCCCTCAATTTTTGTAACCGACTCGGGAATTGTGACGTTAGGAAGGCTTGTGCAATTTCCGAATGCCCCGGATTTTATTTCCTGCAGATATGCATGCAAATACAAATCATTCATAGCGGTACATCCGTAAAATGTGTTACTTTCAATGCATTTGACGCCTTGCGGAATATTGATTTTTTTTAAGCTTTTGCAGGAACTAAACGCACTCCAGCCGATTCTTACGACATTGTCCGACATTCCGACAGATTGCAGTGCATAGCAATCCGAAAAAGCTCTGTCTTCGATCTGTACAACGCTGGACGGCAAGTCGATGCGGTCAAGACTTGTGCATTGGTTGAATGTGCCGCTCCGAATAGATTTTATTCCATATGGGATATTTACATTGGCAAGGCTTGTACATCCGTTGAACGCATTTTGTCCGATTTCGGTCACACCGCTCGGAATCACAATGGATCTTAGGCTGCTGCAATATTCAAATGCACCTGTGCCGATACTTGTCAGCGTAGCGGGAGTTGTAATTGATTGCAGGTTTGTGCAGTAATAAAATGACTCTTTTTCTATTGTTGTCACGCCGTTTCCGACGGTAACCGAGGTAATGCTGTCGCGCGCATCGTACCACGGCGTTTCTGTCACCGAGGACCAGCTTGTCATCGGACCGGTGCCGCGAATGGTTAAGCTGCCGCCGCTGAGCGTCCATGTAAGGTGATCGCCGCAGCTTCCGCTCGCAGCCGACGCACCGCCCGGCAATGTAAGTAAAATCAAAACTGCAATGCAAGAAAGATACAAAAATTTACATATTCTTTTCATCTTCAAAGTCATATGCTCCTTCCGTGGAATTGGTTGCGGTACAGTTCCATTCAAACAGGAAAATTTTATCATAAAAGCAGGCTGCTTTGCTTGAAAACAGCCTGCTTTGTATACGGTTTAGCAGCTGCGATATGCCGCGGCCGGTTTTTTATGCAAGCAGGTTGTTAAGATACTGCTCGATGTGGCAGAGGGCGGATTTTGCAGCGTCCTCATCGTCTGCGCTGACCCCAAAATAGAATTTGATTTTGGGCTCTGTCCCGGATGGGCGAACCGCAAACCAGCCGTTTTCAAACACATATTTTAAGACGTTTGATTTTGGCAGACCGTCAATCCCGGTCTGATAATCAAGCACACGAAGCACGTTATATCCCGCGATTTCCTTGGGCGGATGACTGCGAAAACCGTCCATCATCGTTTGGATGGCAGCGGCGCCCTCGTTCCCGGTCAGAGTAACCGTTTTCAGCTTTTCTAAGTAGCAGCCGTAGGTTTGATAGAGCGCGGTAAGGCCGTCATAGAGCGTCATGCCCTGTTTAAAATAATCGGCGGCCATCTCGCAAACCAGCATCGAGGCAACCACGGCGTCCTTGTCTCTTGCGTAGGTCCCCTTTAAATAGCCGTAACTCTCTTCCAGCCCGAAGATAAAACGCTGCAGGTTGCCGTTTTCTTCAAATTCCTTGATTTTTTCACCAATAAATTTAAAGCCGGTCAGCACATCGCAAAGCGTCACGCCGTAGCGGTCGGTGACGGCACGGAGCATCTCACTGGTGACGATGGTTTTAATCACAACGTCATTTTTGGAAAGCGTCTCCCTTTTCTGCATATTCCGCAAAATAAATTCGCAAAGCAGCGTACCGGTCTGGTTCCCGGTTAAAACAAAGTAGCTGCCGTCGCTTTTGCGCACGGCAACGCCGATGCGGTCACTGTCCGGGTCGGTGCCGAACACCAGGTCGGCGTTCATCTTTTTGGCATAGTCGATGGCGATGTCAAACGCCTCAATATTTTCGGGGTTCGGCGATTTTACCGTCGGGAAGTTGCCGTCCGGCAGCTCCTGCTCCGGGACAACAAACACATTTTTTGCGCCGATTTCGTCTAAAATCCGCCGTACCGGCAGGTTGCCGGAGCCGTGCAGCGGCGTGTAGATGATTTTAAGGTCATCGGGGATCGCAATGCCCATAGATTGTTGCTTGACCGCGCGGATATAGGCGTCGTCAACCGTCTTGCCGATGCTGCGGTAGTCGGGATTCTCGTCCACCTTCACCCCGTCAAAGATATCCGTCTTTTCGATACTGTCTAAGATAATGGCCGCCGTGTCGGGCGGAATCTGACCGCCGTCCTCGCCGTAAACCTTGTAGCCATTGTATTCCTTAGGGTTATGGCTGGCGGTAATCACAATGCCGCGTGCACAGTTTAGATGCCGTACGGCAAAGGAAAGCATCGGCGTGGGACGGAGCGAATCGAACAGATAGGCCAAAATCCCGTTGGCAGAGAGAACCTTGACGCATTCCATCGCAAACTCTGCGGAATGATTTCGGGAGTCATAGGCAATGGCAACGCCGCGGGCGCAAAACGCCGCGCCGTGGGTTTTCAGTTCGTTGGCAAGCCCCTGAGTTGCCTGACGGACGGTGTAGATATTCATGCGGTTGGTGCCGGCGCCCATGACGCCGCGCAGTCCGCCGGTGCCAAATTCCAGATCGCGGTAAAAGCTATCCTCAATTTCGGCTTTTGTCATCTGTTTTAACTGCTGCCGGGTGGCGTCATCCGTTACGCTGCTCAGCCAGCGTTCATATTTTGTCTGTACCATTTATTTCACCTCATCGTATCAATTATTGAAAAATCCGACAGAAAGCCGAACCCAAAGGCCGCGCCGGTCAAAAAGTCCCGGCCGGCGGCAGAGGATTCGGCTCTGCTATTTTAGTAAGAATTTTTCTTGGTAAAGTCGATCAGGTCATCGACCGTGGTGTACGCAAGACCGATCACGGTATCGGCCGCGCCGTAGTAGATGGCGATCCTTCCGGTATAGGCATCACAGAGCGCCGTGCAAGGGAATACCACATTGGGCACATCGCCGACAAACTCATAAAGCTCTCTCGGAGACAGAATGTACGGCTTGGTGCGGTAGAGTACCTTCCAGGGCTGATCCGCGTCCATCAGTGCCGCGCCGGCGCTGTATGTAAAGCCGTTGCAGCTGTTGAGTACGCCGTGATAGATCACCAAAAAGCCCTCATCGGTTTCGATCGGGATCGGGCCGCCGCCGATTTTGGTGCCCTGCCAGCCGGTCGTCGGGCGCATTACCAGACGGTGCTTGCCCCAGTAAACCAGATCCGGGCTTTCGCTGTAATACATATCACCAAAGGGGGTGTGGCCGGTGTCGCTCGGACGGCTGTACATCGCAAAATTGCCGTTTACCTTGCGCGGAATCATAACGCCGTTGCGGTTGTAGGGCAAAAAGGCGTTTTCTTCCTGATGGAAGGTCTCAAAATCCGTGGTCCATGCAACGCCGATGGTGGGTTGTCCCTGATAGCCGTTGCACCAGGTTACATAATATTTATCCTCAATCTTGCATACGCGCGGATCGTAGCCGTAGCAAAATTCCTTGATTTCGTCAATGCTGCAGGAAAAACGGATGGGTTCATCCGCAATTTCCCAGTGGATGCCATCGCTGCTTTTACCTGCGTGCAGCGTCTGGCGGCGCGTGGTGTCGTCGCTGCGGAATACGCCGCGGAAACCGCCTTCAAACGGGACAACCGCACTGTTAAAGATGCTGTTGGAATTTTTAATCAGATCCCGCGTAATGATCGGGTTCTTTTCGCTTCTCCACACAATGTCGGTACAGCTTGCCGGTTTTTCTTCCCACGGAAGATTCGGAATCGCAGTACCGTTTATCACTTTTGCCATGATCATTCTCCTTTATTTGTGTAAGTTTTCGGTTCGCCGAAAGCGCGTGACAAAATGCCCCAAAAAGGTAAATTTTACTGTCTTTCGAGCATAGCTTGATTCTAACATATCACCCATAAACTGTCAAGAAATATTTGGTATGCAGCAGACGAAAGAAGAGGCTTTGTCTCATAAAACGGTCTGCCGTTGAATAAACATGTCAGAGAGAGAATATAAGGAGGAGGAATCGGGATGGAGGAAACCAGGAAACACTGTATCACCATCGAGAACCGGGAAAGGATAACGATCAGCGCGGTGGAGGATGTGGAGAGCTTTGATGAGGAAAAGGTCATTGTCGAAACATCGCTCGGTACCATGACGGTAAAGGGCTGCGATTTTAAAATTCATAAATTAAACGTGGAGGACGGCCAACTGATCATCGAGGGGACGATCGACGAGATTGGGTACAGTGATGTCCGGGAAAAGACAAGCGGCGGCTTTTTCTCCCGGATGTTTCAGTAGAAAAGGAAGCATACGATGGAGGTACAGTTCGGTATTTCAGTCGGGTATTTTTTGTGGTCGCTGCTTCTTGGTTTCGTGCTGGCGTTTTTATATGATCTGCTGCGCACCGCACGGCGGATTTTTCATGCGGCGGTGTGGGTGGTGAATTTAGAGGATATTTTCTTCTTTTTGCTTTGCGGACTGCTCCTTTTATGGACGGCATACGAAAAAAACAGCGGCCGTCTGCGCTGGCAGGGCTTTTTGGGAGCCGGCGCGGCCTTTTTTGCCTATCGGCATTTGCTGAAGGAGCATATGGTCTGCTTTTTGACAGGCCTTTACGAAAAAATTGTGCAGGGGATCTGCGCCGCAATGCGGCTGATTCTTTTTCCGGTGCGGCTGGTTTATCGGATTTTATCCAAGCCGTTTTACATTATTGTGTGGTACAGTAAAAAACAGATGCGTTCTGCCGGGGACAAGATGAAAATCAGAAAAAAACAGAGAGAAATCCGCCATAAATGCAACATTGCGGAAAAAAACAAGAGAAAACGGGAAAAAAACGCCAAAAAACAGGCAAAAATTCAAGTGAGGCGGCAGGAAAAAAAACCAAAACGGCGGCCGATGCACGCCGCACGGAAAAAACTGCCTCGAAATAAAAAATTTCGTTGACAAAGGGACGCCTTTAGGATATAATTATGCCATAAGATTGTACTCTGGAGGGGCGCGGACTTATGCAAAATCAATCGGACGGAAGAAAAAAGAGCCGTGTTTCGGTGCGGCCGTCGCCTGCCAATGAAAAACAAAAAGGGAGGATTGCGCCCGGACGGCTGCTGGTGGTCGTTCTGGTCGGTTTGTTTCTCCTGTACTTTATCTATATCATGATTTGGCAGCAGGTGATGCTGTCCAAAAAAAATAAAGAGATCGATGCCCTGGAGGAGAAAATCAGCGCCGCCGCGCAGCAGACCGAGCAGCTGAAAGAGCAGCTCAGCAGCATGGAGGATCCGGAGTATATCGAAAGAATCGCACGGGAAAAGCTGGGGCTTGTGCGCCCGAACGAGCGCGTGTTTGTGGACGCAAACAAAAGCGACAGTAACCAGAGCGACTGACGGCTTTGTGCGCGGCTTTTTACGAATCAGAAAACAAAAGAGCGTGCCGGAAAATCCCCGGTGTGCTTTGAAATTACATATTAGGAGGCAGAGCCTCCGGGAAGGGTTATGGAAGAGGATGCAAATTGAGGTAGGAGCAGTTCTGGAAGGAAAGGTTACGGGTATCGCAGCATTTGGCGCATTTGTGGAGCTGGAGGGCGGCAAGACCGGTCTTGTACACATTTCGGAGATCGCATCGGAATATGTCAGCGACATCCATCAGCGCTTAAAGGAAGGGCAGGCCGTTAAGGTCAAAGTGATCGGTATGGACAAAGGCAAGATCAGCCTTTCCATTAAGCAGGCAGAAGACGGAGAGAGCGCAGGAAAGGGAGAGCGCCGTGCGCAGCGGCCGAGACGGCACGAGAGCCGGCAGCCGAGGCCTGCTTACGATCCGAAGCAGCCGCCGGAGGAATTTGAGTTTGTGCGCAAGCGCAGCGGCGGTGAGATGTCCTTTGACGACATGCTGCAAAAATTCAAACAGGACAGCGATGAAAAGTTTCAAGATTTAAAGCGCAGCAACGAGGGCAAGCGCAGCGGCGGATATAAGAGAGCCTACTAGTCAGAAAATGCGGGAGTGAGGAAAATGAACGGTGCAGTATTGGTCTGGTTGGTTGCAGCAGTGGTTTTGGGCGTGATTGAGGGGATGACGGTTGCCCTCGTTTCGATATGGATGGCGGTCGGCGCGGTCGGCGCCGCAGTCACGGCGGCGTTCGGCGGCAGTGTTTTGATGCAGATTTTAGTATTTTTGATACTGTCGGCGTTGCTTTTGGTCTGCACGATTCCTCTCTCATCCAAATTTCGTAAGCAAAAGACGGTGCGCACTAACGCGGATCGCTTGATCGGCGCGGAGGGCGTGGTGTTGTCACGGATTGATGCCATCGAGAACAAGGGGCAGATTAAAGCGCTGGGACAGGTCTGGTCGGCCGCGTCCGCCAATCAGGAAGAGTTTGAAATCGGCGACAGGGTGGTTGTCAAGGCAATTGAGGGCGTACACGCAATTGTGACCGCCGCCGGGAGACCCGACGGAGCAATCTGATGGTGTGCAAGTGTTCACAATATCATGAAAGACGAGACCAAGTCATGACTTTTTATCAGGAAAGGGATGTTACAGATGTTATTTCTCATCGGACTGTTGATTATTTTGGTTCTTTTGGTGCTGTCCTGCATCAAGATTGTACCGCAGGCACATTCATACGTGATTGAGCGGCTGGGCGCCTATCATGCGACCTGGGGCGTGGGACTGCATGTCAAGCTTCCCATGATTGACCGCATTGCAAAGCGTGTCAGCTTAAAGGAGCAGGTCGTGGACTTTCCACCGCAGCCGGTTATCACCAAGGATAACGTTACCATGCAGATTGATACAGTGGTGTATTTTCAAATTACCGACCCCAAGCTTTATACCTACGGGGTTGATATGCCGATGTCGGCCATCGAGAATCTGACGGCGACGACGCTGCGTAATATTATCGGCGATATGGAGCTTGACGAGAGCTTGACATCGCGTGATGTGATTAATACCCAGATGCGGTCGATTCTGGATGAGGCAACCGACCCGTGGGGCATTAAGGTCAACCGTGTGGAGCTGAAAAATATCATTCCGCCGTCCGGCATCCGTGAGGCGATGGAAAAGCAGATGAAGGCAGAGCGCGAACGCCGTGAGGCAATCCTGCGCGCCGAGGGTGAGAAGAAGTCGGCCGTACTGGTTGCCGAGGGTGAAAAAGAATCCCGTATTCTTCAGGCCGAGGCGGAAAAACAGTCGCAGATTTTAAAGGCAGAGGCCGAAAAGGAAGCGGCGATTCGGGTTGCCGAAGGTGAGGCGCAGGCAATTTTAGAAGTGCAAAAGGCAACGGCAGAGGGACTTAAAATGCTGAACGAGGCAAGCCCGACTGAACCGGTTATTGCCATCAAGAGCCTGGAGGCCTTTCAAAAGGCCGCCGACGGTAAGGCAACCAAAATTATTATTCCGTCGGAGATTCAGGGACTTGCCGGCTTGGTTACCGGGATTCGGGAGCTTGCGGTAAAAGACGAACCGCAGAAGTAGCGGAAAAACGTTGGGTACATTCTCGGGAGGGGATATCCCCTCCCGATTTTACGGCCAAGCCATAAGAAAGCCGCCGATGCCCGGTTGAAAAACCAAAATTTCGGCATCTTTCGGCAAAAATTACAGATAAGGATAAGATTTGTTTTAGGAGGATTTTTAGTATGTCAGGACATTCCAAATGGGCAACCATCAAAAGAAAAAAAGGAGCCATTGACGCAAAGCGCGGCAAAATCTTTACTAAGCTTGGGCGCGAGATTATGGTTGCGGTGAAAGAGGGCGGGCCGGATCCGGATTCTAACTCAAAGCTGCGTGACGTCATTGCAAAGGCAAAGGCAAACAACATGCCGAACGATACGATTCAGCGCAGTATCAAAAAGGCTTCCGGTGAGGGCAGTACCAGTGAATATTTTGAGATGGTTTACGAGGGCTATGGCCCGAGCGGTATTGCTGTGATCGTTGAGACGCTGACCGATAACAAGAATCGTACCGCCGGCGATCTTCGCCATTACTTTGACAAAAATGGCGGTAACCTGGGACAAAACGGCTGTGTCAGCTTTATGTTTGACCGCAAGGGCGTGATCGTAATCGAAAAAACGCCGGAGATTGACGAGGATACGCTGATGATGGACGCGTTAGAGGCCGGTGCAGACGACTTTAATGTGGAGGATGACTGCTTTGAAATCATGACCTCGGTGGATAACTTCAGCGCCGTGCGTGAGGCGTTGGAAAAAGCCGGGTATCTGTTTGTCCAGGCGGAAATCAACTATATTCCGCAGACCACCACCGTTTTAGACGATGAAGAGGCGTCGAAGAAGATGGAACGTCTGGTGGACATGCTGGAAGAAAATGACGATGTCCAGAATGTATATCATACCTGGGAGATGCCGGAGGAAGAATAGTTCCTTGACGGTGATGTTTCACACGGACGGGACGGTGTTTGCAGAAGGCAAAGGCCGTCTTGTTTTGTGTGTTGATCCGCGCTGCGAATATGCCATGGAGCATTTTCTGGCGTCGGATACCGAGACGGAGAAGCAGTCTGCCGGGCAAGAGGATTGAGCCGATGGCTTTGACAAAAACAGCTCTCTGTGCTATAATCAAGAAATATAAAACAGAATCGAGGATGAGCAACGATGGTTCGGCCGCAGGAGATGATAAAATCGAAAAAAGATTTTGAAGTCGGTTTTACAAGGATTGTGGAGCATACCGTGACAAGTTCGGCATCGGTGATAGTGACAACACTGGAGACGTTGATGCGGTCCGGCACGCTGCCGGCAGATTTGTTTGAGATGGCGCACCGTGCGGCATTGACCGCACGTGATATGGCATCCAGGGTGAATGCCGTTTCTGAGCTGTTTGGCAGTGCGGATTCCTTTTCAAAATTGAGCCCGGCATCTTATAATGTGGAACAGTTTATGAGTGTTTTGATTGAGCAAATCAACCTGGCAATCGGCGATAAGCTGCACGGTGACATTACCTTCCATATGGAGGCGGAAGAGGAAAGAAACGCAGTCTTTGACGCAAGGCGGATATCGATTATTATGTATCATTTGATCGGAAATTCGATCAAACACGGCAGAACCGACAATAAAAATGTGCGCGTGACCTGTCGGAGTGAAGCCGGTGCGATCGAGATCTGCATCCGCGACTTTGGCGGTGGTCTGCCGGCTCGGATTTACCGCGACCCGTTTACTTATAAGGGCAGGCTTGGCGCAAGCAACCTGGCGGACGGGATGCCGCACAAGGTCACAGGTCTTGGCTTGCCGCTGTGTTATAAATTGGCAAAGGATATGGGCGGTGATCTTTTGGCAAAAAACTTAAAAGGCGGCGCAAGATTCACACTGATTCTGCCGCAGGAGAAGAGGCGGTTGCACGAGCCAAAGGTTTTTATACCCGATGCTGCCCTGATGAAAAAATGGATGGCAGCTGTTTTTTTAGAGGAGGAGAACTATGACGATAACCTATGAATTTTCGGATTCTTTATATGTAAACATGACAAACCGCTGCTCAAATGCCTGTACATTTTGTTTGCGCAACAACCATGACGATGTCAACGGTGTGGATAATTTATGGCTAACGAGGGAACCTACGTTAGAGGAAATCAAAGAGGATTTTCTAAAACGGGATCTGACTAAATACCGTGCGGTGGTATTTTGCGGCTACGGTGAGCCGACCGAACGTTTTGACGATTTGATTGCGGTTGCGCGGTGGTTAAAGCAAATAAGCCCCGATACTCCGATTCGCTTAAATACCAACGGACAGGCAAACTTAATCATGGGACGGGACGTCACGCCTGAGATGCAGGGCTGTATTGACACGGTGTCGATCAGTTTGAATGCAGAAAATGCCGAAAAATACCAGGCGGTTTGCAGAAGCAAGTTCGGTGGCGAGGCGGCCTTTGAGGGATTAAAGCAATTTGCGGTTCGTGCAAAGCAATACGTGGGTGAGGTGATTTTTTCGGTCGTTGATCTGATGACGCCGGAGGAAATCGAGCGCTGCCGCAAAATCGCGGAGGACTGCGGTGTGAAATTCCGTGTCAGGGAGTACATTGTATAGGAGGCTTTATGCTGGAATTACAGAAGATTACTATTGACGATAAGGAAATGTTTGACTGCTTTTTAAAGAGAAAGTGCAGCCGAAATTCAGAATTTACCTTTACCAACCTGTTTATGTGGAGAAAGAGCTATGACATTTGCTACCTTATTTTAAATGACATGCTCTGCATCATGCCGCAGCACAAGGGCGGCACACGAAGTGCGACCTTTCCGATCGGTTTTATGACCGAGGACGGCGGTGAATACGATATCGGACCGGTGATTGAGACACTGATCCGTCAGGCGAAGGAAGAAAACAGGGAGTTTTTGCTGCGGCTTTATGACAATAAAACGGTGGATCGGCTGGTGACGGCGTTCCCCGGGCGGTTTCTGATTACCGAGGACGTCAACTATTTTGATTATGTGTACCGTGTTTCGGATTTGGTGCGTCTTTCGGGAAAGCGATATCACGCAAAAAAGAATTTTGTCAATCGTTTTCAAAAGAGCTATGATTGGGAGTATCAGCGCCTCGGTGCCGAAAACGCCGGAGAGTGCATGGCGTTGTTTGCGCGGTGGAGCCAAAAGGAGAACGGCGATGCGGAGAGCATCGCAGAGGAGGCAGAGGCCGTACGGGAACTGTTTGAAAACTGGGACGCACTGGGAGTGCGCGGCGGCTGCTTGCGCGTAGGAGGGACAATGGTGGCCTTTTCAGTCGGCGAGCCGCTTTGCGAGGATACCGTGGTGATTCATTTAGAGCACGCGGATACGGATTATGTCGGGGCATTTGCCATGATGAACCAGCAGTTTTTGGCGCAGGAATGGCAGAATTACGAGTATGTCAACCGGGAAGAGGATATGGGTATTCCGGGACTTCGGAAGGCCAAGGAGTCATACCGTCCGGCCTTTATGGTAAAAAAATATGTGGCAACCTTTATGCCATAAAACAAAAGGGGCGCAGGCGACTGCGCCCTTTTTTCGTTATGATGCGGTACATGATAAAGGCGCGGCGTTGCGGCGCTTTTGTATTTTTTGTCAGAAAGGCACAGAAAAACCTTTTGAAAAGCCATGTTTTTTTTCAAAAAAATGTTGAAACGGGGTCTATACTATGGTATAATATCACATTAGGGTAGGCACAAGGCACGGCTTTGCGGCCGGAAACTCAAATGCAGCTTATTTGGAGGTGCGACGATTGTATAAAATAGTAAAAAAAGAGGCCTTAAACCCCACGGTCTCTTTGATTGAGGTGGAGGCGCCCTACATCGCCCGCAAGGCGGAACCGGGACAGTTTATCATCCTCAGAGTGGACGAGCAAGGGGAGCGGATTCCCTTTACGATTGCCGACTTTGATCGGGAAAAGGGAACCGTAACGATTATATTTCAGATTGTAGGACAGACGACCGAACGGTTGAATACCTTGGAAGAGGGCGACAGCCTGCAGGATTTTGTCGGCCCCCTGGGCAAGGCTTCGGAGTTTCAGGATATCAAGACGGCGGCGGTGATCGGCGGTGGACTGGGAACGGCAATTGCCTATCCGCAGGCGAAAAAGCTGCACCGTCTCGGCGTTAAGGTGGACATGATCAACGGATTTCGGAATCAGGATCTGGTGATTATTGAGGATGCTTGCAGAGAAGCCTGTACCAATCTTTATACCATGACCGATGACGGCTCTAACGGCAATAAGGGCTTTGTCACCGCAAAGCTGGAGGAGCTGATTCAGGCCGGCAACCATTATGACATTGTGATTGCCATCGGCCCGCTTGTGATGATGCGCGCCGTGTGCCGCCTTACCGAGCAGTACGGCATCAAAACGATTGTCAGTATGAATCCGATTATGATTGACGGTACCGGGATGTGCGGCGGCTGCCGCGTGACGGTGGGCGGCGAGACTAAGTTTGCCTGTGTGGACGGCCCGGATTTTGACGGGCATCAGGTGGACTTTGACCAGGCAATCCGCCGTTCTAAGATGTTCTCAGAGGGAGAACGTCTCTCCCGTACAGCGCATCGCTGCAGATTGGAGGGAATGGATCGTGCCTAATATGTCACTGACTAAGGTTATTATGCCGGAACAGGATCCCAATGTCAGAAACAAAAACTTTAAAGAGGTTTCCTGCGGCTATACAGAGGAAATGGCGGTCGAAGAGGCGAACCGCTGCTTAAACTGCAAGCACCGTCCCTGTATGGGGGGCTGCCCGGTCAATGTAAAAATCCCGGAGTTTATCAGCCTTGTTGCAGAGGGCAGGTTTGAGGACGCCTATCATAAAATTCAGGAAACCAGCTCGCTCCCGGCGGTCTGCGGCCGTGTATGTCCGCAGGAGAACCAGTGCGAAAAGTACTGTGTCCGCGGCAAAAAGGGTGAACCGGTGGGCATCGGCCGTCTGGAACGGTTCGTTGCCGATTGGTACATGAAAAACGGAAAGAGCGAGATCCAAGCCGCCGCGCCGAACGGCAAAAAGGTTGCCGTGGTGGGCGCAGGCCCCTCCGGCCTGACCTGTGCCGGCGACCTGGCAAAGCTTGGCTATGACGTCACCGTGTTTGAGGCGTTCCACACGCCGGGCGGCGTTCTGGTTTACGGCATTCCGGAGTTTCGTCTGCCCAAGGATATTGTCAAGGCGGAGATTGAAAAGCTTAAGGTCATGGGTGTAAAGATCATGACTAACATGGTTATCGGCAAGGTCCTGTCGATTGAGGAACTGATGAAACAGGAAAACTATGACGCGGTCTTTGTGGGTACCGGCGCAGGACTGCCCAGTTTTATGGGCATCGACGGTGAAAACTTAAACGGCGTGTACTCTGCCAACGAGTTTTTGACAAGAATCAACTTAATGAAGGCTTACCGTTTTCCGGAATACGACACCCCGATCTATATGGGTAAAAACGTAGTGGTTGTCGGCGGCGGCAACGTTGCGATGGACGCGGCACGTTCGGCAAAGCGCCTGGGCGCGGAGCATGTCAGCATCGTCTACCGCAGAAGTGAAGAGGAGATGCCGGCACGGCGCGAAGAGGTGCATCACGCCAAGGAAGAGGGTATCGAATTTAAGCTGCTTTGCAATCCGGTTCGGATTCTCGGCAGCGAGGACGGCTGGGCAACGCAGGTAGAATGCGTGAGGATGGAGCTTGGCGAGCCGGACGCATCCGGCCGGCGCAGACCGGCCGCAATCGAGGGCAGCGAATTTTGCATCGATGCCGAGGTCGTGATTATCGCGATCGGCCAGACGCCGAATCCGCTGATTAAAAATACGACCCCGGATTTAGAGACCAACCGCCGCGGCTGTATCGTTGTGACGGAGGAAACCGGCGCGACCAGCAAGAAGGGCGTTTATGCCGGAGGCGATGTGGTGACCGGCGCGGCTACAGTGATCTTGGCGATGGGCGCCGGAAAGACAGCTGCAAAGTCCATTGACGAGTATTTGCAGCAAAACAAATAAGAAAAAAATAAAAATTTCATATATAGCAAGGAGTAGTGATACAAGATGGCAATTCAAAATGCGTATCTCAAAAAGGTTTTTGCACAGGTTGAAAAGCGTGACGGACATGAGCCGGAGTTTTTGCAGGCAGTCGAGGAAGTGCTGGAGTCCTTAGAGCCGGTCGTTGAAAAACACCCGGAATTTGAAGCAGCAGGGCTGATGGAGCGCTTGGTAGAGCCTGAAAGAGTAATCTCCTTCCGTGTTCCGTGGGTTGACGATCAGGGCAAGACCCAAGTAAACCGCGGCTACCGTGTTCAGTTTAACAGTGCAATCGGCCCGTACAAGGGCGGCCTTCGTCTGCACCCGTCCGTATACCAGGGCATTATTAAGTTCCTGGGCTTTGAGCAGATCTTTAAAAACTCGTTGACCGGCCTCCCGATCGGCGGCGGTAAGGGCGGCTCTGATTTTGACCCGAAGGGTAAGTCTGACCAGGAAGTAATGCGTTTTTGTCAGAGCTTTATGACCGAGCTGGCAAAGCACATCGGTGCGGACACCGATGTTCCTGCCGGTGATATCGGCGTTGGCGGCCGTGAGATCGGTTTTCTGTACGGCCAGTATAAGCGCCTGAGAAACGAGTTTACCGGCGTGCTGACCGGCAAGGGCCTGACCTGGGGCGGCAGCCTTGCAAGAACCGAGGCAACCGGCTATGGTCTTTGCTACTTTACCAATGCAATGCTGAAAAGGAACGGCAAGTCCTTTGAGGGGAAGACGGTTGTTGTATCCGGATCCGGCAACGTTGCAATCTATGCAACCGAAAAGGCAACCGAATTCGGCGCAAAGGTTGTTGCAATGTCCGACTCGAACGGTTATATTTATGATAAGAACGGTATCGACCTTGCCGCAGTAAAGCAGCTGAAAGAAGTTGAGAGAAAGAGAATTAAGGAATACGCAGCAAGCCATCCGGACGCAGAGTATCACGAGGGCTGCAAGGGTATCTGGACGATTTCCTGTGACATCGCACTTCCTTGCGCAACGCAGAACGAACTGGACGAAGAGGGCGCAAAGGCGCTGATCAAGAACGGCTGCTTCGCAGTGGCTGAGGGCGCAAACATGCCGTCTACGCCGGAAGCAATCGCTGCACTGCAGGGCGCAGGTCTGCTCTTTGGCCCGGCAAAGGCCGCCAATGCCGGCGGTGTTGCAACCTCCGCACTGGAGATGTGCCAGAATAGCATGCGTTATTCCTGGACCTTTGAAGAGGTTGATGCAAAGCTGAAGAACATTATGGAGGATATCTTTAAAAAGACCGATGAGGCCGCTGAAAAGTACGGCATGGCCGGGAACTATGTAGCCGGTGCAAACATTGCAGGATTTTTGAAGGTTGCCGATGCCATGATGGCGCACGGAATTGTATAAGATTTGTAAAATTCGGAGAAAATGAAATATTCCCTGTTGTTGCGGGCTGCCGTAGTTTTTCCACGGCATCTCCCGCGCAACCGGGAAGGGCACAAAGCCGCGGACGCTCGGCGAACATCTCTTTCAGCCAGCTGAAAGAGATGTTCGCGGATCGTCTGTTAAGAGAACAGTGGAGCGGAAAATAAAGAGGAACGGGGGATGGGGTTTGGTATTTGAAGAGAAAACGGTATCGTCTGATGTAAAGTACGAAGGAAGGATTCTGAAGGTGTTTGTCGATCAGGTTCGGATGCCGGACGGCAGCTTGGCAACGAGAGAGCTTGTGGGGCATCCGGGCGGCGTCGGTGTAGTGGCGTTGAACGAAAAGCAAGAGATCGTTCTGGTAAAGCAGTACCGCAAGGCGATGGAGTCCGTCACCTTAGAGATTCCGGCCGGCAAGCTGGACCCCGGAGAGGGGCATCGCGTCTGCGGCATGCGTGAACTGGAGGAGGAGACCGGGCTGCGCGCCGGGAGCTTTGAATATTTGGGCTGTATCTATCCGTCGCCGGGCTTTACGGACGAGGTGACCCATCTGTATCTCGCCACCGACCTAAAGAGCGGTACCATGCACCCGGACGAGGACGAATATCTGGATATTGTGTGGATGCCGATCACGGATGTGGCAGAAAAAATCATGAAAAATGAAATACCGGATGCGAAAACCGTAGCCGGAGTATTAAAAACGCTGTACAAGCTGCAATTGCAGCGGGCATAGCTCTTGAAAGAGGAGAAAGCCATGGAAAACAAACGGGTAGAGGTAAAAATTAATAATGTCGAATACCTTTTGGTGACCAATGAGCCGGAGGAATATGTACAGCGTGTCGCACTTTTGGTCAACAAACGGATGGGACAGATTCAAGAGGGAAACAAGCAGCTGAGCACGGCGATGACCGCGGTGCTGGCAGCAATTAACATTGCGGATGATTTGCTGAAAAACGAGAGTGTGCTTGATAATATCCGTGAGGAGCTGCGGCGCTATATTGATGAGGCCAAGACCAAGGGTGAGGCACTGGAGGAGAAAAAGCTGGAGGTCGAGACGCTGAAAGAGGATATGCATAAGCTGCAGATTGAGCTTGCCAAAAAGGAAACCGAGCTCTCCTCGCTGCGCCGCAGTCCGCGGACAGGCGGTATGGATATTTAATGCGCGGAGGAAGGATGCAGGATCAGACGAAGATGGAGTTGCTTGCGCCGGCCGGCAACATGGACTGCCTAAAAGCGGCGGTACAGTGTGGTGCGGACGCGGTTTATTTTGCCGGCAAGCAGTTTGGCGCGCGCAGCTTTGCGGACAATTTTTCGGAAGAAGAGATCAAGGCGGCCGCCGACTATTGCCGCCTGTACGGCGCAAAGAGCTACGTGACGGTCAACACCATGACCTTAGACCGAGAATTTTCGGCGCTGGATCGCTATATCAGGGTTTTGGCCGACAGCGGTATTGACGGTGTGATCGTCCAGGATATCGGCGTGATGGCGCGGATTCGTCAGCTTTGCCCGTCTCTGCCGCTGCACGGCAGCACCCAGATGACAGTGCATAACCTGGCCGGCGTCGAGGCCTTAGAACGCTTGGGCGCAAAACGGGTGGTTCTTGCGCGGGAGATGTCGGCGCAGGAGATCGCGCATGTGGTTCGCCATTGCACGGCAGAGATTGAGGTATTTGTGCACGGCGCGATGTGTATGAGCTATTCCGGTCAGTGCCTGATGAGCAGTGTACTGGGCGGCCGGAGCGGCAACCGCGGCAAGTGTGCGCAGCCCTGCCGTCTGCCCTATTGCAAAGGGGACGGTGCGGAGCGGTTTTATCTGAGTTTAAAGGATATGTCACTGCTCAGTCACCTGGGGCAGTTATCCGAGATGGGCGTCGCATCCTTAAAAATCGAGGGGCGTATGAAAGGCGTCTCCTATGTTTCGGCGGTGGTGCAGGCGTATCGCAGCTGCATCGATTCGATGCGCCGTCCGAACCGGGATGAGGAGGAGCGGCTGCGCCGCGTGTTCTTCCGCGGCGGATTGACCGACGGATATTTTACCGGGCGTACCGGCACGGACATGTTTGCCTTTGACAAGCCGGATAACCCCTATGCAAAAAACCAAAAATACGAAATCCCGCTCCCGGAGCGAAAGATTGCGGTAAACGCGAATGCGTACTTTGCCGAGGGCGAGCGGCCGTCCGTCACGCTGACGAGCGGCAAAGCGAAGGTGACGGTTACCTTAGATACCGTGCTGGAGACGGCGCAAAACAGTAAGGCGGCAACGGCGGAGATTGAAAAGCAGCTGCGAAAGACCGGCGGCACGCCATTTCGGCTTGACACCGTGACCGCAGAGGTGACGGGCAGCCCCTATATCCCGGTGAAAATCACCAATCAGCTGCGCCGTAAGGGACTGGAAGAGCTTGCGGCGGCGCTCTCAAAAACGGACGGCTATCCCTTTTTGGACGCGCCAAGGCTTACCGCTTGCCGCGGCACGGTGAAAGAGGCGCTCTGTTATACGGCCTCCGTCCGAGATGCAGAACAGTTTGAAACGGTCAAAAAGTACCCGTTTTATAAAATAGACGTACCGATTCATCTGGTGGCGCAGGAGCCGGAGCGCTACCTTGCGGAAAAGGATCGGATTTTGCTTGCGCTCCCGGCGATTGTGCCGGACGGGCAGCAGGCGGCGATGAATGAGCAGCTGAACCGTCTTTATGACATGGGATTTTGCGCCCTGCGCGCCGAGAACATCGGCCAGCTTGCGTGGGAGAGACCCTTTGCCGTATGGGGCGGACATCGGTTGAACCTTGCCAATTCGATGGCGCTGCACCGGTTATCCGAGATGGGCGCAGCGGCTGCATGCGTTTCGGCAGAGCTGAACCTTGCGCAGATTCGTGATTTGAGCCATGAACTTTGGATTGAGGCAATCGCATACGGCCATATTCCACTGATGCTGACCCAAAACTGCGTGCTGAAAAACATTGGCCGGTGCCCCTGCCGTGGCGGCGAGGTGATCTTTGACCGAAAGGGAAACGCCCTTCCGGTGGTAAAGGATGGTGCGGATTGCCGCAGTGTGATTTTAAACAGTATTCCGCTTTATATGGGAGATAAAAAAGAGGAGCTGCGCCGTGCCGGCGCCGATTCGTACCGGCTGTGCTTTACCGTAGAGACGGCAAACCGCTGTGACGCGGTTTGCAGACTATATTTTGAGGGCGGAGCATTTTCCGGGAAATACACCAGATTCCATTACTTAAAGGGAATTGAATAAAGAAAAAGCGGCAGCGCCGCGGATGGGAGAAAATTATGCAGGTAAAAATCAAATATTGTGATCCATCGGTAACACCGCCGAAATACGCAACGACAGGCAGCGCAGGACTGGATTTGTCAGCTTCGATCAAGGAGCCGGTCACGGTGCCGGCAGGCGGCCGCGCCCTGATTCCGTCCGGGATTGCGGTGGCGATCCCCATGGGTTATGCAGGGTTTGTTTTTCCGCGCTCCGGACTGTCGTATAAGAGCGGCATTACCATGTGCAACAGCGTCGGCGTAATCGACAGTGACTACACCGGCGAGATCAAGATTGCGGTACACAATATTTCGGATCAGGATTATACCATCCATGCCGGGGATCGGATTGCGCAGCTTTTGTTTATGCCGGTCGGCATGGCAGAATTGATTCCCTGCGAGAATTTAGATGAGACTAAGCGCGGCAGCGGCGGATTCGGTTCTACGGGTCGCTGAGGAAAAGGGGAAGAAATATGCAAAAGATTACACTGGCGTCAGCGTCGCCCAGGAGACGGGAGCTGCTCGGACGGCTGCTTTCGGAATTTTCTGTTCTTGCCGATGATACGCCGGAAATCAAAATAGAGGGCGAAGATCCCAAAGCCACGGTGCAGCGCCTTGCGATGGAAAAGGCCGTTCATGTTGCGAAAAAGGTTACAGACGGACTGGTAATCGGCGCCGATACCGTTGTCGTTTCAGATCATCGGGTTTTGGGAAAACCCAAGGATCGGGAAGAGGCGGGGAGAATGCTTGCCGCGCTTTCCGGCCGTGCGCACAGTGTGCTGACCGGGATCGCGGTGGTGGATGCAAAAAGCGGCGTCGCCCACGGCGATGTTGAGGAGACCGCGGTGCAGTTCCGCTGCCTTTGTGCGGAGGAAATCGCCGCCTATATCGCAAGCGGTGAACCGATGGATAAGGCCGGCGCCTATGGGATTCAAGAGCTTGGCGCGTTATTCGTCGAGGGAATCCGCGGTGATTATTTTAACGTGGTTGGTCTGCCGCTCTGCAGATTGGATAAACTACTCAAAGAGAGGTTTTCTTTTGACCTGTTAAAGGCGCGAACCACGGATTGACAAAGGTCGAATTTAGAAAGAAAAGAAAGGAGCGGACGCACGATGGCGGTGGATATCGGAATTGATTTGGGAACGGCAAACACCCTGATTTATGATAAACGGAGGGGGATTGTGTTAAACGAACCCTCCATGGTAATCCGCAGCAAGAAAAATCAGCAGCTTTTGGCGATCGGTGAGGAGGCCAGCGACATGCTGGGCAGAACTCCGGACGGCGTACAGGCAATCCGCCCGATCCGAAACGGAGTCATCACCAGCTTTCAGGGGACGGTGGCAATGTTAAAGCATTTTATCAAAAAGACGGTCAGCAACAGCTTTTTTCGGGTGCGGACGATCATTTGCGTTCCCTGCGGTATTACCGAGGTAGAACGACGCGCTGTGACCGAGGCAGCAAGAAACGCCGGTGCGCGTGAGGTATACCTGGTCAGACAGCCGCTGGCGGCGGCCATTGGCTGCGGCGCTCCTGTGGCAGAGCCGCATGGCACCATGCTGGTGACAGTCGGCGCCGGTGTGACCGAGGTTGCCGTGATTTCGCTGGGGGGGATCGTGGTGTCGCACACCGTAAGAACGGCCGGCGAGGCGTTTGACAATGCCATCATTCAGTATATCAAGCGAAAGTATAATATTTTGGCCGGCGCCGTCACGGCAGAGCAGTTAAAGTGCAGCATCGGTACGGTCTATTATCAAAAGGAACGCGAAAGGTCGGAAATCAACGGCCTGGATTTGCTGAGCGGACTGCCGAAAACGGTGACGGTTAATTCCGAAGAGCTGCGCGAGGCCATGCAGGAATGCGCGGACGAGGTGATCGACGCCATAAAGCAAACGCTGGAACAGACGCCGCCGGAGCTTGCGGCCGACATCGTAGAGAGCGGCATTATTTTGGCCGGCGGCGGTGCAAAGCTGCGCGGCCTCGGACGGCTGATCTCGGTTAATGTGGATATCCCGGTTTATATTGCGGAAGAACCGATGGAATGCGCGGCAATCGGCACCGGGAAGAATCTGGACTTTATGGCGGAACTGGGTCAGAGACAAAGAAGATTTCTGTAAAATGTGAGGGATCGATGTGAGGAATTTTAGAGAACATAAAACGGCGGTGTTTTTGATTGCCGCAACGCTGGCGGTTGCGATACTCATCGGCGTGTTTGCCGCCTTCTCCGCACGGGACAGAGCCGGTGTGGCAGAGAACCTTGTAGGCGCTGCGGCAGAGCCGGGACAGACGGTGGCAAGCGGCGTCGGCGGCTGGCTGCAGGGGCTGTTTTCTTACTTTGGCAGCGTGAAGGCGCTGCGCGCCGAGAACGAGGCGCTCAAACAGGAGAATGTTGCGCTCGATAAACAGGTGCGCGATACCGAGGGGCTGACGCAGGAAAACCAGGAGCTGCGTGCGATGCTGAACCTGATGAAAACCGAGAGCAAGCTGGATCTGGTTGCGGCGCAGGTGATCGCAAAGGAGCCGTCCAACTGGTACAGCAGCTTTACCATCAACAAAGGAAGCAATGATGGGATTTTGAAGAATCAGCCGGTGCTGACCGCCAATAAAGAGCTGATCGGCCAGGTGTATAAGGTCGGCAGCAACTGGGCAGAAATTATCACGATTTTGGACCCGGACAGCGGCGTGGGCAGTATGATTGAACGCTCCAAGGATTTGGGCGTGGTAGAGGGAGATACTGCACTACTGCAGCAGGGACTGTGCCGGCTTGGGTATCTGGCGCGCGACACCGATATCAAGATCGGCGACTATATCGAAACCTCCGGCATGGGCGGCGTCTATCCCAAAGGACTTTTGATCGGCACCGTTCTGGAAATCGGAGAGGATCACACCAACATGTCAAAATATGCGACCGTACAACCGTCCGTCTCGATCGGAAAACTGTCGCAGGTGTGCGTACTTACCGGTTTTACGGAAGAGATTAAACGGGATGAGCCGTCTGCGACCGGCACAGAGGATGATACCGGGTCAAAAGATGACAGTACGGATAATCGGAGCGATCGCACATCTTCGTCCGACACGTCCGGCACGTCGGGCAGCAGCAAAAGCGACAATAGCAGCAGCACGAAATCCGAGACGACCGCAAAGCCAAAATCCTCGGCTGATACGGCAAAAAGCAGCAGCAGCAATAGTGGCAGCAGCGGCAGCAGTAATAGTAGTAACAGCGGAAGTAGCAGTAGTAGCAGTAGCAGCAGTAGCAGCAGTAGCAGCAGTAGCAGTAGCGGCGGCGAAACTTCCTCAAAGAGTATGAACGGATCGGAGCTGAGCGATTGATGCGGATTTTATTTTATCTCCTATGGCTGATGCTGCTTGCGGTTTTGCAGCCGACTTTGGGAAGCGGAATCGCCGTCTTTTCGATTGCGCCAAACCTCTTTTATGCCTTTGTCGTTCTGATCGGCCTCTACCGCGGCAAGACCGAGGGCGCCGTCTGCGGTATTGTGTTTGGGTTGGTATATGACATTCTGGTTGGACGGCTGATCGGCGTCAGCAGCCTTTGCGGCCTGTATCTTGGCTTTGGCGCCGGTGTTTTGGGTCAGCATTTTTTCAGCGGTGCAAAGCGGATTGCTGCGATGGGTGCGATCGCGATTGGGACGATTTTGGCATCGGTGGTTTATGCGGCGGCTATCCTCATGACCGGCGGCAGCGTTCCCTTTTGGACGGCGATGCTGCGGATTGCCCTTCCGGAGGGCGTATACAGCGGTCTGGTCGGCTGGCTGATGAGCTATCCGACGGTGGCCTCGATAAAGCTGTTTAAGATGAAACAAATTTCATAAGATAAAGACAGGTGAGAATATGGAAGGACGCAGCGCAAATTATCGTTATGCGATTTTGCTGGGGCTGGTATGCGTGATGATACTGGCTTGTGTGATACGGCTGTTTCAGCTGCAAATCGTAAACGGTGCGGCATATCGGGAACAGGCGCAGCAGAGACTGGTACGCGCCTATCCGGTTAAGGCGCCGCGCGGTGAGATCTTAGATCGTTATGACCGCGCGTTTGTGGCCAACCGCCAGGGATACGTGATTCAGTTTCAAAGCATCGGCCTTAGCGATGACGCACTCAATCAGGAGATCGTGGACGTCAGCCGCCTGATCACCGAAAACGGCGGTACACTGGAGACGGATTTTCCCGTTTTCTATTCCGAGCGAAATAAGACCTGGGGCTTTACCGATACCCAGTGGGAAGAGGCCAAAAAAGACAGGACGGCGGTGCGCCTGACGGAAGATAAGGACGAGGAAGAGAGCGCTGCCGAGGTTGATAGTGCGGCGGCAGCCGATCTTATCGCAAAGCGGCAGGAAAAGCTGGATCAGTGGAAAAAGGAAAACAAGCTGGAGAGCTATGAGACGGCGCAGCAGGTGGTGGACTATTACCGCAGTAAATTTGCGGTGGCGGCCAAATATACGGATAAAGAGGCGCTGACGATTGTCGGCGTGCGCTATGATATGCAAAAGAGCGGCTTTAGCGCCCGGAATCCGTATATCATCGCGCGCGATGTCAACGAGACCGTATTACAGTCGGTCAAGGAACAATCTGCCGACTTTCCCGGTGTTGAGGTTGAGATCGAGCCGATCCGCGTATTTGCCGCCGGAAAGAGTGCGGCGCACATTTTGGGGCGTACGGGAAAAATCTACGCGGAAGAATACCAGGAACTGAAAGACCAGGGCTACGGCATGAATGACATCATCGGAAAAGATGGCCTGGAAAAGGTGTTAGAGCCTTATTTAAAGGGAAAAGACGGCTATAAGAGCGTTTCGATGTCCCGTGACGGCGGCGTGACCGAAATCTTGCAGAGCCAAAAGGTGGAGCCGGGCAATTTTGCAAGGCTTACTTTGGATTTAGAATTGCAGCAGGCGATGGAAAAATCGCTGCAGGAGAATATCACGGCGGCGGTGAGCCGCAGCGGCGCCGGCGGCGCGATTGCGATTGTGCCGGGTACCGGCGAGGTGCTGGCGCTTGCCTCCTACCCGAATTATGACCCGGCCACCTTTGACGAGGACTATGAAAAGCTGGTGCAGGCAAAATCCAAACCGCTTTTTAACCGCGTGCTGTCCGGCACCTATTCGCCCGGTTCGACCTTTAAGCCGCTGACGGCAATTGCCGGACTGGAGACCGGGGTGATTCAGCCGAATACCTATATCACTGATAAGGGAAAATATACCTACTTTAAATCCTATCAGCCGACCTGTCTGATTTATTCCTCCAGCGGTGCAACGCACGGAACGATCGAAGTTTCCGAGGCGCTTGGGGTATCATGCAACTACTTCTTTTATGAAGTGGGGCGTCTGGTTGGCATTGACAAACTGGACGAATACGCGGCGGAGTACGGCCTTGGCGAATCGACCGGCATTGAACTGCCGGAGAGCAAGGGGTTGATGGCAAGCCCCAAGCACCGGGAGGAAAACGGTGGAATATGGTATCCCGGCGACGTGATTCAGGCCGCGATCGGCCAGTCGGATAACCTGTTTACGCCGGCGCAGCTTGCAAACTATATTGCGACCTTGCTAAACCGCGGCGTGCGTTATCGGCTGCATCTGGTGAACGATATCGTCAACTATGATACGCGTGAGGTGGTCTATCACAACGAGCCGGAGGTCATGGCGGAGCATGCCATTGCGGATTCGACCTTTGATAAGGTAACAAGCGGGATGCGGCAGGTGGTAACCAACGGTACGGCACGCAGCGCCTTTGCCGGCAGCAAATACAAGGCGGCCGGAAAGACGGGTACGGCAGAGGTGCCGGACGGCGCGGATAACGTGTTATTTGTCGGCTTTGCCCCGTATGAGAACCCGGAAATCGTGGTTGCCGTGGTGATTGAGCACGGTGCGTCCAGCGCCTATGCCGCACGGGTGGCAAGGGATGTCTTTGATGCCTATATGCAGCTGAAGGAGGAGCGGACAAACCCGGAGGCGGCCGCTGAGAAGAAAAAAACCGAGGTTACGGCGGACGGTAGCGAAGAGACGGCATCGCCGTCGGCTTCGGCTAAATCGCAGAAAGCAACTACCACCGCGTCGCCCAAACGTACCGCTGCGCCGACCGAGCGCGGCAAGGCGCCCGATACGTCAAGTGAGCCGGGAAACACGGCCGATCCGAGCGGCAGCGGTACCCTGTAAATGGGTGTATCAATCACCCAAAATATGGAAATCATGATAATATCTAAAAAGATATAAAAAATCCCTTTGACTTTTGTTTATTTGTGTGATATGATAAAAAAGGTAGAGGTTTTAATTGATCGTGAAAGCAAATTTCCTGCTTTTCCAATAAAAGATAGTATGTCATGGGGATACGAACTTTGTATCACTTGATCGGGAGGGAGTTTTACATGAATATAGCGCTGATTGCACATGATAAGAAGAAAGAGTTAATGGTTGACTTTTGCATCGCTTATAGCGGGATTTTAAAACAACATAGCTTGTGTGCAACAGGAACAACAGGCAGCGTGGTTGCAGAGGCAACCGGCCTTCCTATCAGCAAGTTTTTGTCCGGGCCGGAGGGCGGCGATCAGCAGATTGGCGCCAGAATCGCCTATAATGAGATTGACGCGGTTTTATTTTTCAGAGATCCGCTGACCGCGCAGCCGCATGAGCCGGATGTTTCCGCACTGTTTCGGCTTTGCGATGTGCATAATATTCCGCTTGCGACCAATGTCGCCACGGCAGAGGTATTGATTATGGGAATCGCGCGCGGTGACCTCGGCTGGCGTGATATCGTCAACCCGAAGAATAAAGACCGCTGAGAGACTTCAATGAAATATGAAATAAAAGAGGCTCTATGTCAATAGTTGGGGTCAAAAAAGTTAAAATGGAAAAGAGCGGCTGTTTGATATGCACCCCAAAAGTGTCTAACTTTTGGGGTGCATATCATTATCATGCAGCCTTTTATTGTTTGGGGTATTTTTTATAGGGTTTCTCCGTTATAAAACGGCTTTCCGATATAACCGCATTGTTTAAATTCTTCGGGATAGGCACGAATCAGATAATCAATGTACGATTCTACCATAAGGGCGGTCAGCCGATAGCCCTGTACATTTAAGTGGCCGCCTAAAAAGAAATTCTTTTTAAATGTTTCATCGTAGTCCGGGGCGTATTTTCTAAAGTCTAATACAAAACAATTGGAAAACAGTTTTGCAATCGCACGAATCAGATCAGACATTTGATCATAAATAGCGTTTCGCTCTGCATCGGCATCGTCCCGCGGCATCGTCATAAGAAAGAATTTTGCGTGGGGCTGAACCTCTTTATATTTGCTTATAATTGCACCGTAATATCCGGCAAAGGTCGGTTTGTTTTGCGTATAGTTTTTGGGGTTGATGTCTTCAATCGTTCCGAGCTCCAATTCCTTGGATAAAATAAATGTGGTATCATTGACACCGAGCGCCATGATATAGGCCTGTGCGCGCAGCTCGACATCAAAAAAGCCTTTTTCTTCGGCAAAGTTCTCCATATAAGCTCTTGCGCTCATGCCACCGCGAGAGAAATTATAAACCTTGCAGCCGGCATCCCTGGCAATAAATTGTCCCCAAGAATATTCAAAATAGTCATGATATCCTTTATGTCCCAGTTCAAAAGATTCCAGTTCACCGGAAGAAAGACTGTCCCCAATGCATGCAATGGTGCGGAAGATACCGGTGAACCCTCCGTTAGTTACCATGTGATCCAGGGGCTTTTCTCCCGGAGAAAATATGTAGTTTTTTAAATCCATAAATGTAACTCCTAACCATTTTATATTATTATTATATCTTTCACGAAAAGTATAGCATATCCCAACAATAAAGTCAACGATTTCCATTGTAAGAACGAGAATTACTCCTGTAAAGCATAATAGCTTTATACATGCAAAGTTATTATACTTTACAGATATTTTGCACTAAGATGCATGAGTTGTTTTTGAAATCCCGGATTTTCCCGTATTTTCCAGAAAATGCATACGTTTTTTAAACATTTATTTTGGCGAAAAAGGTTGATAATCCAAAAATGATTTGCTAGAATATTGTCATATTGCTAAAGTGTATAAAAAATTTATTGAAATATTTGCCTATTTTGCATAATGCAAGAACAGTTTGATATGTAAAATAATCAAAATCATTTTAATAGTACGGCTACTGGAGGGAATTTTCTATGTTACTGATACTTTTTATCCTGGTGATTCTTTCGACCTGTTTGATTTTTAGTTATCGCACGCAGTTTGCCTATGTCATAGCGCTATATTTCTTCGGCTGCGTAATTATGGTATTTGCCGGCTTGTTTTATTTTATTGCAATTTCTTCTTATGGTTATATGAGCCGGATTGACTACATCTTTTTACAATATCTCTCCAAAATACATCTGGGACTTTATAGGAGTGCAATTGTACATAATTTTGGGGTTGCTGTCATCATGTCCGGCGCGATTGCCTGCCTAAAGCTGGTTTACCCTTGCAAAAAATGGGTTTACGGTCTGATGGCACTCCCTATTTTATATGTTTTTGTCATCAACCTTCCGTTTGTGAACTGGCACATCTTTATACACTTAAACGCTGCAAATGTCGGAAAGGGTATTCACATTTTATATTTTCTGAAAAAAGCGTCCGCTTTTGTTGCACTTTTGTATCTTTTGATGCCGATGGTGATTCTTGGCATCTACTGGGTTAAGACCAAAATTTTTGTCAAAAAGCGATACGGCCTGTCCTGTATGGCATGTATTTTGTTTATCTATCTCATTTTGTATCTGCTATTCATCAACGGAATTTTTAAGCCGACCATGTTTTATAATATTGACCTTATGAACTTTCCTAAAAAGGGTACGCTTGGTATGTTTGGCGAGAACATGGCGATTATGGCGAGTGTTTTGTGTATCTTTGCAGTAAACACCTTTATTTTGCTTTACTTCAGCCCGTTTAAAAAATACGGCAGCAACCGGCGTTTTATCAAGAGAAGCCGGATGATCAGCGAAAATGTATATATGCTCCTTCACACCTATAAAAATAATTTCTTGTGCATACAAAAACTGGTCTCGCTGGGTGAGGACGCCGAAGAGACAAAGGATGGGGCAGAGGTGATGGAGGTTTTTGCACGAATTAAACGTGAGGCGGGAGAATCGGTTGAGAACATCAGCCGTACACTGAAGATGCTCAATGCGGTCTCGATGGAGTATCATGTGTTTACCATCGAAAGCTGTCTTGATGAGGCGCTGAAAAAAACCGGTGACCCCCTTATCCATATTGAACGGAACTATCGTGATACCAAAACGATTGTCCTTGGCAACAAAGCACATATCGTGGAAAGCCTGGTAAATATTTTCCGAAATTCGATGGAGGCCATTGAACAAAAGGAAATCCAAAACGGTAGAATCCAGATTGATCTGTATACCGAGCGCGACATGCTTTTACTCAAAATCACGGATAACGGCTGCGGTATTGAAAAGGGCAATATGCACAGTGTATTTAGACCGTTTTACACCACCAAACGGAAAAAGGTCGGAAACGGGCTTGGGCTGGACTTTGTAAAACGCGTCATTACGATTCACGGCGGCGATGTTGCCATTAAAAGCGTTGAGGGAATCCTGACCAGTATTTATATTGCGATGCCTATTTATCAGAACCGCGGTTCAAAATGGATGTAGGAGGAAAGAAAAATGAAACTTTTAATCTGCGACGATATGAAAAGCCTGTGCGAATATTACGCAAAGGTTTTTTCAAAAACAAGCGAAGTGGAGGTCGTCGGCACGGCGCAAAACGGCGATGAATGTAAAGCGCTGGTTCAAAAGACGCAGCCGGATATTTTGCTTTTGGATATCCAGATGCGCACCAACGACGAGGGGTTGGAAGTCATCAAGGATCTGCTTGAAATCAAGCCGGATTTAAAGATTATTATGCTGACGGCTCACCGGGTCGAAGACTATGTATTTCGGGCATTTTCCTCCGGGGCGGTTGATTTTTTATACAAAACGGCCGAAGACGGCGAAATTGTAAGCAAGGTACTCGATGTGTATCAAAATAAGGCCGCCATTGACGCAGATATCGCCGCACCGCTGACAAAAAAGCTGCGCGATGTGATGAAGATGCAAAAATCACTTTTATATACCGTGAATCAGATTACCAAACTGTCAAAGAGTGAAATCAGCGTTCTGCGCGGAATATACTACGGAAAATCTTATCGCGAAATTGCGGCAGAGCGATATGTGGAGGAGGGGACAATCCGTGCGCAGGCATCGGGAATTTTACGTAAATTTGAGACAAAAAGCATGAAAAGCCTGATAAAATCACTGAAAGAAATGGAGTTATTTGAGTTTATTGATCTGTATTACAGCGATCAAAAGTAAAAGTGCATATGTTTTTTAAACTTCAAAAACGAAAAATTATGCGTTATAATGAAAATCAAGAAAGGCGGATGAGAGTTTAGCCGCACTTTAATCAAGAAAGGATGAGGAGTCTTATGAAGAAAAGAGGAAAGTTATTTGCAGGTGTTCTTGCCGCGGTGATGATGACGTCCGTATTTGCCGGTTGTTCCACTTCCAAGCAGGAAGCAAACACCGATGTCACCAAGGTGGTTTGGTGGAGAAGCACCGGCCACGACAAAGCATTTATGCAGGAAAAATTTAAGCAGTTTAACGAAACGGTCGGAAAAGAAAAGGGAATCGAGCTTGAGTATGTTGTGAAAGAAGGCGACATGGAGGAAATGCTGAACCTGGCATACACCTCCGATCAGGCGCCGGACTTATATGCTACATGGCAGATCGAGATGCGTGCACAGAAAGATCAGATCATGCCGCTTGAAGAGATTGCAGGCGCGGAAAAGCTGCTTGAAAAATTCGGCAAGAACGCATTAGAGACCAGACATAAGTACCTCGGTAAGACCTATACACTGCCGATTACATCTGCGACCTATGGTTTAATCTATAACAAACAGATGTTTAAGGATGCCGGCCTGGTTGACGAAAACGGCGAACCAAAGGCGCCGGAAACCTGGGATCAGGTGGTTGAGTACGCCAAAAAGCTGACCAATCCGGATGCAAAGCAGTACGGCATCATCTTCCCCGGAAAGTGGGACGGTTTTTATACCACGGATATCAATATGGCATCCTCGGCAATCAACGGTATGACCGATGCCTATGATCCCCGTGACGGCAGCTTCCATTATGACGGCCAGATTACCGTGATGAATGCCATGATTCAGATGAAGCGCGACGGCAGCTGCGTTCCCGGCACGGAGGGTATTGACAACGACCCGGCACGCGCCCGTTTCGGACAGGGCGATATCGGCATGAAGATTGCAGGTAGCTACGACTACGGTGTGCTGACTGAGCAGTTCCCGGCAAAGATCGAATGGGGTGTTGCACCGCTCCCGGTTGAGTCCACCGATGTGAAGGGAATCCAGTATGCTTCGGCAGACGGTTTGTGCTCGGTAAACAAGTCGTCCGTAGAACGAATCGGCGCAGATAAGATTGTCACGATCCTAGATTACTTCACCAGTGACGATATGCTCAAGGAAATGTATCAGGCCGGTCTGTCGATTCCGATCGACTATGATCTGGTAAAAGACGTGAAGGTTTCCGATGATTTAGCAAACTGGAAAACCTTTGCAAGCTTTGCAGCATTTAGCAAGTGCCCGCCGCTGACCGTAAAGAGTGACATGACCGGTGAAAAAACAATGAGCGACCTTTGCGTTGAGATGCTGAGCGAAACGTCCTCTCCGTCCGAGGTAGAAAAGATCTTTAAGGATTATGAAAAGAAGCAGAATGACGGCGTCGCAAAATATAAAGAGCTTCACCCGGATTATGATCCGACGCCGTTTATCTATCCGGATTGGAAGTTAACTAGATAATCATCGAAGGAGCGATTCATCGTTGGAGGCAGTAAAGAGAAAAGAAAACAAAAAAGCAGATCGGGTTCCGCTGCTTGCCAAAATAAAGAGTTCCGATCAGATACAGTGCTACCTGTTGTTGTCTCTTCCGATTATCGGGTTTTTGGTATTCACCATTTATCCGCTGATATGGTCGGCGCTGAAAGCGTTCTACTTTTACGATATGATTCCCAATCATACGCGCTTTGTCGGATTTGATAACTTTGTGACGCTCTTTACTAAGGGCGGCGACTATTGGCGCGGATGGCTGGTAACGCTTCAGTTTTTACTGATTAAGGTACCGATTGAGATTCCGCTTGCACTGATTATTGCAACGATACTCAGTAAAGGGCTTAGAGGTTCCAATTTCTTTCGGAACCTCTACTACCTGCCCTGCGTCATCAGTGTGGCAATTGTAGGTATCATTTTTTCAAACATTTTTGATGTGTTTGGCCTTGCTAATGCGTGGCTTTCCAAGCTGGGTATCATCAATGCACCGATCGATTGGTTCGGCGGAAAATGGACGGCAATGTTTGTTTTGATCCTGGGCGGTATTTGGTCGAATCTCGGAACCAATGTTGTTTATTTTACAGCGGCGCTGTCCAATGTCCCGCGTGAGCTTTATGAAGCAGCGGACATGGAAGGCGCCGGAGCCTGTACTAAGTTTTTCAAAATTACAGTGCCCATGATCGCGAAGGTGTTTCAGACAATTCTGCTGCTCGCGATCAACGGTACGCTGCGCGTCGGGGAATATATCATCGTCATGACCAACGGCGCCCCGGCCGGAAAAACCTTGACGGCAGAAGCTTATGTTATCAAAATGTTTCTGCCGGGCTTTGCGTCCGGAAGCAGTGTCGTCAATGTCGGCTACGGCTGCGCGGTCAGCATTATCTCTTCGATTATCTGTGCGGCAATCGGCATTTTGTATATGCGTTCCACACGCAAGGTTTCTGAATTATATTAAATGGAGGTGTAAGCATGAACGAAGGAAGAATCAGTCCTTTCCGAAAGATTCTGATTTATCTGTTTTTAAGCATCATTTTAGTGATTATGCTGTTCCCTTTGCTTTATGTCATTGCGTCTTCATTTAAGACAAATGTAGAAATCATGGCAAATCCGGAACGAATTTTTCCGGAGCATTGGACGTTTGACAACTACGTGACGGCATGGACATCGGATGTGCTGCGGGTCGGCCAGATGTTTTTTAACAGTACATGGTTTACCGTAGCGTCCGTTTTGATTACGCTTTTGACCTCGGCGGTCACCGGATATGTGTTTGAGCGCGGCGAATTTAAGTTAAAGAAACTGATTTTTGCGGTTTTTTCTTCATTGATGTTTATTTCGCTTGGTTCGATTACGATTTATCCGCAGTTTGAAGTCCTTTCACTGCTGAATTTGAACAAATCCCTGGTAGGACTTTTGGTGATTACCTGTTTTGGTATTCCAATTGTCAATATGTATCTGGTACGCAGCTTTGTCGGATCTCTGCCGAGAGAAATGGATGAATCCGCAAAGATTGACGGCTGTAGCTTTACAGGGATATTCTTTAGAATCATTTTACCGCTTTTAAAGCCGGTTATGGCAACGATTGCGGTACTGACCTTTAATTATAGCTGGAACAGTTATCTGATGCCTGCGATGTTTACCTTAACCAGACCGGAGCAGCAAACGTTAATTGTGGGAATTATGGCGCTGAAAAATTCCGGTCAGGGTGCGTCACAGTGGAATTTGATGTTGGCCGGGACTGTGATTGCGTTGGTACCTGTTTTATTTGTGTTTGCGATTGCAAACCGATATTTTGTATCAGGTCTGGCAGATGGCGCAGTGAAAGGTTAGGCGCAGAAAATTACATAAAGGGGTGCGATTTTCTGTGTCAAGTCGGAAATGGAGGATTACGATGAAAATGAAATGGAAGAGAGCCCTGTCGTATCTGACAGCGCTTACATTAACAGCCGGGGTTGTGACAGCGGTTCCCGCAGCGGTTTCGGCGGAAGAAGAGATGGTAGACGTATTTAATGTTTATAATGCGGATTTTGATGTCAAATCATCAACCGGAATGAAGCCGCAGAAGAATACTTCTTTGGTGCGCGAGGGTGACAGCGTCTTTGATCGAAATATTATTACAACCACGGGAACGGAAATGTACGACGGGATTCCGCTTTACGATGTAAACGGAAAGACGGGCAATGACTATATTGTTCTGATGGACATTTCGACCACGGTTCCGGTTCCACTGGAGAAATTAAAAGTATTCTGGGAAACCGGTACCCCCTATCAGGACGGCCCGGTGATGTATAAAGATAAGCCGACCAGAGCCTGGGCTGAGGGATTTGAAATCTACGTCAGCGATACCGGCGCGGATAACTCCTGGGAATTGGTTTATCAGGCAGATACCTTAGAGGGAAAGCTGCAAACCGAAGTTGTCAGCACCACGCTTTGGGACGATTCCAACGGTGTTCGTCCGTTTTATGAATTTGAGCTTACAAAGCCTGTGACGGCAAAATATATCCGTATGGCAATTCGTGATATGCAGCCGTGGCTCGGCGATATTCAGATACACGAAATTTACGGTTATACCAAGGCGAGCGCAATTGATGCCAAGTATCACACCATTCATGTGAACACTACGGAGCACGCAAACGTTGTCATCAACAGCAGCGAAAAGCTCGGCGAGAACCTGGGCGCTGCCGGATCGGAAATTACCCTGGAGGTTACGCCGGACTCCGTGAGCGCCATTCACGCCGTAAAGGTCGATGGCAAGGAGTTGGAAGAGAAAGATGGGAAATATTTCTTTACCATGCCGGATAAAGAGGTAACCGTGGATGTCGATTCCGGTATCAGCGATGATGAAAACGTAGACCTTGTGATGGAGAGTGCGTCGGTGGTTGGCGGCAATGTTGTGCCGGCTGGAACCGTGCCGGTCATTACTATGAATTTTAACCGCCGTGTCGATTTTGTGGACAAGAGCATGGTTTTGTTTAACGGCGAGAGAAATTCTGATCTGATTCAGCATGCGTTTAAGGACGCAAACGATCCGACCAAGGTGTATATTGTACCCTTCTCCGATAAGCTGGAAGAGGGCGCGATCTATACGGCAGAACTGGCCGATGTAAAATCTATGGCAGGAAAGTCTCTGTCCGGCCGTGCGGAATGCAGTTTTCAGACCGCGGCGGATTATCAAAGAGATATCCATGCTGAGGATGCAAGCTATATTAAAGGTTACGGCGACGGCGCCTTTGGACCGGAGGATCCGGTCACAGTGAAGGACGCGCTGACCATGGCAAAAAGGCTGGCACGGCAGTACGACTATTCCTCGATTGCAGAGGAGGATCGGCCGATTCGCCGTGTGGAGCTTGCAAAGATTCTTTATATCCTCAAAAACGGAGAATCCATGGAATCCTTGGACGATATGTTCAGCGCCCTGGTAGAGGGCGGTATCTTCCGCGGCTATGAGGACGGAACATTCCGCAAGGACAGCGATGTGACCCGTGCCGAGACGGTGACGCTCTTTAACCGTGTGATCGGCCGCGGCGAGGTGAAGGACGAAAACACCTTTACCGATGTACCGGCGGATCACTGGGCAGTCAAGGATATTGTTTCGGCGGCCTCGGATTCTTTGTCGACCCATATCAAGTGGACAGAGAATATCCCCGAAATCAAGAGCATGGACACCTATAACGAAAAGAACAATACCTGGACAAAGATCCCTGCCATCACGCAGGAGCTTCGCGATATGGGAATTGCCGGCGGTGAAGGCGGTCAGTGGATGCAGGCGCTTGAAATCGATAACGTGGACGGTTCCTTAATGCTTGCCGGTATCGACGTCACCGGTATGATTCGTTCGACGGACGGCGGTAAGTCCTGGCAGCGTTCCTACCGCGGCTTTACGGCGTCCGGCTGTGTCGATATCAAGATCGACCCGAACAATAAAAACCGCATTTTAGCCATCGGTTCCCTGTCCGACCACGCATTCACCGGTATTTATATGTCCGATGATATGGGCGAGAACTGGCATCACGTTTACTCTTATGTATTTAACGGACAGCGTGATACCAGAAACCAGCTGGCATGGGATAAATCAACGTATGACGAGAGCATCGGCGGCTCCAGAGTTGCTTATTGGTCGAATCTTCATCGTTTAAGAGCAGGCCTTGAAAACTCCGATCAGGAATACGGAATTTTACGTTCGCACTCCAAGGGCGGCCTGGTAAAGACCGAGGACGGCGGAAAAACGTGGAATATCGTCAACAAAGAGATGTCGGACAGCGTCATTGCCGTACATCCGACCAAGAGCATCGTCTACGCCGGAAACGAATCCGGATTCTTCCGTTCGGAGGACGGCGGTGTGACCTTTACCCAGATCTTGTCCGGCGAGCCGATTTATGGCCTTGATGTCATCGAGACCAGACCGGACAACGTTTATATCAACGACAGCAAGGGCGTGCTGATTTCGGAGGACTGTGGCAAGACCTTTAAGCGGATCGAGGCAAGCGGCTTCCCAAAGCGCAAGGATTTAAGCGATGTCCGCGATATCGTCCGCGACCTGGCAGTCAGCCCGGCAAACCCGGACTACATGCTGGTGGATGACCGTAACTACCACAAGTATAATAACAAGCGTTATTATACCCATGACGGCGGAAAGACCTGGGCAGAGAGCGGTTATGACAGCTCCAGAGACTTCTTCTTTAACCATAGCCGTCAGCATCCGTACGCTTGGCATCCGACCGATGAAAATAAGGTCTGGACGTTTGGCGGTGACTGGGTGGTATCGAGCCAGGATGGCGGCGAAAGCTTTATCTGGGACAACAACGGTAACTGCGGAACGCCTCCCGGCGGCCGTATCAACTTTAACCCGTTTAACACGGATCTGATCTTCTGCGGTGCGCAGGATTTGACCGGTTTGCTTTCGACCAACCGCGGTTATACCTTTGTACCGATTGAATCCGAGGGCGGTTTCGGTTGCGCCTACGGTAACTACGCTGTGGACGAAAACCTCCTGGTTGCGGCAATTGCCGACGGATGGTACGGACTGCGTAAGCTGCACGTCAGCCGTGACGGCGGACTCAGCTTTAAAAACCTGGGACTTGACTTAAAATACGGCTTAGCACGGCGTGCGACCTCTTTCTGGGGCAGCCCGAAGGATCGCGATACCATCTTTGCCGGAGAATATGTCTCCCACGACCGTGCCGATACCTGGAAAGAAATGACGGGCTGTCAGTTTGTGATGGCAGTCAACTACTATCACAATAAAGAGGCTTACGGCCTCCAGGATGAGGTGATCGTGGTGTCTTATGACAACGGCGATACCTGGTATCCGTTCTCCGATACCTACTTAGATGATGAAGAGGCTCTGCGCGGCCTGGGTACGATGTATTCGACCGGCAGCGGTAAGCACTGCTGGGATATCGAGTATGACGGAATCAACGATATCCTGTA
The DNA here is from genome assembly GCA_934454115.1 of uncultured Clostridia bacterium. Classification (GTDB taxonomy): domain Bacteria; phylum Bacillota; class Clostridia; order Monoglobales; family Monoglobaceae; genus Ructibacterium. The sequence goes on along the minus strand of CAKSFQ010000001.1, from coordinate 88,124 downwards.
TTATGCAAACGGCAGTGTTAACTCGGCGCACAACCTGGTAAGGGTAGAGAACAACGTCCATAAGAACATCGGCGGCAACGTACAGATTCAGGAAAAAGTCGGGGATAAATGGTATCAATTGATCGCCCTAGACCCCAGACACCCCGATGTCTTGTACCTCGGCGGTTACGGCGCCGGTGCCATGAAGTGCTCGAACTCGGTACAGCGTTCCTGTGACCGCGGCGAAAGCTTCCAGATTATCTCGTCCATGGGTGATAATAAGTCCATTGTCAAAGACGGCGAGAGCGCCGGTTCCGGTGCAGAAACCATTGTGGTACACCCGGAGGACGGTACGCTGTGGCTGTGGGCTGCCGGCGAGGGACTTTGGACTTTCCCGGCTCCTTATGAAGAATAAAATATGACAGCCGTGTGGCAGCCGGAGGTGTTTTCCTCCGGCTGCCGGGCAGAATTTTTCCTCATTTAAAGTAAGACATAATATATCAAAACAAGAGCATGTCTCTTAAAAAATGATGGGAGGATTTAGAATGAAAAAACTTTTTAGCCTATGTCTGGCGCTGTGCGTGGTTTTAAGCTCCTTTGTGGTTGTTCACGCGGACGGCTTGCAGGGATCCGGTACGGCGGAGGATCCATATCTGATTTCGACCCCGCAGGAGCTGCAGGATGCGGCAAATCAGTCGAACAGTACTGAGAATTTTTCTAAGGATAAGTATTATAAGCTGACCGCAGACCTGGATTTTACTAATTTTGATTACGGCACGAATGCCGGATTTGTACCGTTTGGTAAGGCATCGGTCGCATATTTCCAGGGAACCTTTGACGGCAATGGTCACACGATTTCCAATATCAAAATATCGACCGAGACAGATTCTGAATCAACGATTGCCGGTCTATTTGCTTACGTTATGGGCGGTACCATTAAAAACCTTGGTATCGTTAACGCAAAGGTTGATGTATCCACAAAAGGCGAGGATTTCGGTATCCTGGTCGGCCGCGCAAAAAACAGTGTTTTGATTGAAAACTGCTTCGTCAGAGGATGGACCTACGAAAGGATTTTGGATTGTTCTTTCGGTGCAATTGTTGGCGTCATTTTCTGGGGACAGGTAACTTGTAAAAATTGCTATGTTCTGAACAATGCAGAATATGAAAACTGGGGGACACCCGGCTATCGCGGCGACTTCTTTGCCGATGCACACGCAAATACCAAGTCGAGTTTTACCGCAATGAACTGTTATGCAACCAGTAATGAGTTTGCGGCCGTTTCCGATAATCTTGCGGGATTTACAACAAAAATTGTGAATTGCTATAAAAATGCTGATGGTGTCTACAAATACTATAATAATAATACCGCGGGAAGATACCTAGCAGAATCAATCGCTCCGGCTGAGTTAAAAGCAAATAACCGCCTGATGGGAATTTATGTCGAGGATACCGAAAATGTCAATGGTGGTTTTCCGCGGCTGCGCTGGGAGATAACGCCGGGTACTGTTGCCGGCGCCACTGAAGATACGCCTTACCTTATCCGCGGCTATCATGATTTTGTGGATTTCCGCACTTATATCAATCAGGGTTACGGTGAAAATGAGTATTTTAAAATGACCGCCGATCTTGATATCGGTAAAAATGTGACCTCAGAAAATAAGCTGCTTGAGGTGTTTGTCGGACAATCGGAGGACGCTCCGTTTAAAGGTATTTTTGACGGTGACGGCCACGTGTTTAAAAACTTTAAAATGGAATTATGGGGAGGATTTACCGGAAACTTTGGCGTATTTGGCAACCTTGGCGGTAACGCGGTCGTGAAAAATACCGGGGTTGAGGATCTGATCTTTCGATTAAAGCAACAGTGTTATCAGAAAAACGGCGGACTCATCGGACAGGTGATGGAAAATGCGACGGTAGATCAATGTTATGCGAGAAATGTGACCTACGAAGAACTGAACACCGAGTACGGGGAAAATTTGATTCTCGGTGGCTTAATCGGCGCGGTTACCAGCGAGAACGCGACTGTTAGAAATTGCTACGCTGCAAAGTGTAATGTTGCAGCCAAAGTTAACCGCGATGCGGAATTGATTGGATATGTTACTGCGCAGGCAACGATCACGAACTGTTATTCCGATAAACGCCTGATGAAAATTGTTAACGAATTAGATCGCACCGCTTTTACTGCTTGCTATGCCGTGGAAAAGAGCGGAGATGACACCGGCAAGGAATGGCATGGCGATAATGCCTCTTTCTTCCTGCCAAATACCACCACTGACAAATTAAAGACCTTGACCGAGAGCCTTGGCGGTGCGTTTGTACCGGGCGATTCTATTAACAATGGTTATCCGCAGCTTGCCTGGGAGCGCGGCTTTGACGTGATTACCTCTGCGCAAAAGAGCGATAATCAGGTTACGGTTACTGTAAAGAAAGGAAATCGGGAAACAGGCACTCTGTACGCGGCGGCATACAAGGGTGATCTCATGGTTCGTGCGGCAATCGGCGCCCAAAAGGTGACTGCCTCCGGCACCTATACCATAGACCTTAGCGTGGGTGACGGCGAGACGGCAAAGGTATTCCTGATTTTGGATGACGGAAGTCAGTTTACGCCGCTTTCCATGAAGGCTTCGATTGACTAAAAAACAGACTGAAAAATTGAGAACATAAAGGATGGTGAGGATATGATAAAGCGATGGATGGGACTGATTTTATGCTGGACACTGGCTTTATCATCCTCGCCATTTTATGTTTCGGCGGCTTTTGATGACAGTATCATCATCACAACGGCAGAGGAACTCGCCGCCCTCTCGGAAGAGATCGCTGCCGATCCGCTTGGCGGCGCGGGACAAAGCTACCGCCTGGCATCGGATATTGACCTTGGCGGCGCGGTATGGGAGCATCCCATTGGGACTTTGGATCGACCGTTTTGCGGCAGTTTTGACGGCGGCGGCCATGTGATTAAAAACTATCAGCTAATCACCGCACCGTCCGAGGACGGAAATCACACATACACCGCACTGTTCGGCGTATTGTCCGGCGCGGCAGAGGTTAAGAATTTAGGAATCGAAAACGTAACGGTAGATTCTAAAATCGGCGGATATCAGGAAAACGCCGGTGCGATCGCCGGGTGTTTAACGGGAAATGCAAGGATTGAAAAATGCTATGTCAGAGGATTTACGGTCGCATACCGCAAGGAAAACAGTGACATCGGTGCGGAAATCAATGCGGTCGGCGCGATTGCCGGCGTGGTAAACGGCGATGGCGTACAAGTCAAAGATTGTTATTCGGTCGGGGTTACGATCCCGGAGGGAAATGTGGATCGCGATGCCGGGATTGTTGGAATCGGCACGTGCTTTTTAGGGATTGAAAATTGTTACTCGGATTATACGGTGGTAAGAGCGCCGCACGATCGAGGAGATAAGGTGAAAAATTCGTATTACCTAACCACGCCACCGTGGCCGGGTACGGATCTTGGAAATGAAGAATGTTATTTTGGCATGCAAACCGATGCCGATACACTGAAAGAAACGTTTTATGTCTTGGGCGGCGCCTATCAAGCAGGCGGCGCTGCGACAGACGGGTTGCCCGCACTATCCTGGGAGACGGTTTTGCCCTTTCCCGGAGAGGTCGGCACGAAGGAGAATCCGTATCTGATTGAAACGGCAGAAGAACTTGCAAACCTTGCCAAGGAAAGCGAGACGGAAGGGAAGTATTACCGTCTGGCGTCGGATATTGACCTTGGCGGCGCGGTATGGGAGCATCCCATCGGGACTTTGGATCGGCCGTTTTGCGGAAGCTTTGACGGCGGCGGCCGTGTGATTAAAAACTATCGGTTAATCACAACGCCGTCCGAGGACGGAAATCACACATACACCGGAATCTTCGGCGTATTGTCCGGCGCGGCGGAGGTTAAGAATTTAGGAATCGAAAACGTAACGGTAGATTCTAAAATCGGCGGATATCAGGAAAACGCCGGTGGGGTTGCCGGGTGTTTAACGGGAAATACAAGGATTGAAAAATGCTATGTCAGAGGATTTACGGTCGCATACCGCAAAGAAAACAGTGAGATCGGTGCGGAAATCAATGCGGTCGGCGCGATTGCCGGCGTGGTAAACGGCGATGGCGTACAGGTAAAAGATTGTTATTCCGTCGGGGTTACGATCCCGGAGGGAAATGTGGATCGCGATGCCGGGATTGTTGGAATCGGCACATGCTTTTTAGGGATTGAAAATTGTTACTCGGATTATACGGTGGTAAGGGCGCCGCACGATCGAGGAGATAAGGTGAAAAATTCGTATTACCTAACCACGCCACCGTGGCCGGGTACGGATCCTGGAAATGAAGAATGTTATTTTGGCACGCTGACAAGCCGTGATGCGCTGATAGAGAGCGTCGATACGCTGGGCAGTGCATACAAAAACGGTAGCGGTATCAATCAAAACCTGCCGATGCTTATTTGGGAGGATGCGGCAGAAATCAGCTTTTCCGGTGGAAACGGCAGCGCCTATCAGCCGTATTTGATCGGGAGCGTTGCAGAACTAAAGCTGCTTGCCGGGATGAAAGATACGGACGGAATCTATTACCGTTTAACCTGTGACCTGGATTTGGACGGTGCGGACCTAGCGTACGCCATCGGCACGATGCAAAATCCGTTTCAGGGCGATTTTGACGGTAACGGATATGAGATCCGTAACTACAAGATAACAGCAAACGATGGCAGCGCGCATGGCTTGTTTGCCTATCTGGGAGGGAATGCCCTCATTCACCATTTTGGAATCAGAGAGGTGACTGTAACCCTCCTTGGCAATATCGGTGAGACGGCCGCAGTCGGCGCACTGATCGGAAGTATGCAGGATAACGCCGGACTTTATTGCTGCTACGGGAAGAATATAACAATTGATTCTGCTGCCGAGGCGGAATCTAACTGTAAAGTGGGTGGCCTTGTCGGCCTGGCAAACGGCGACGGCGCGGAAATTGTAAACTGTTACAGTCAGGAAATCAGCAGCACAGAAGGCGATGCATCAAAACTTTTATATTTTGGCGAAATCATAGGCTTTGGCAAGAATTTGTCGCGGATCAGCCGGTGCTATGCGCCGCGCCAAATCGGAAAAACCGATCCTTATGTCATGATTGATCGGTGTTATCAGGGCGAAAAGGACGCAAACGGACGGCAGGGTATCACGCAGTCTGCGCCCAATCAGATCCCTGCTGCGTTTTCTTATGATTATGCCGCAGCTGAGGATACGCAAAATACGCCAAAGCTAAAGTGGGAAGAGGATCGCAGCTTTTACCGGAACCTGATTCCCTCCGGCACGATGAGTTTTGACAGTGATCGCGCCTTTGACCTGTTCGGCGCAGCCGGCGCAAAGACGGTTTTGGGCAGTGAAATCGGCGAGGATTCCACGAGCTTGTTTTTGCCGGGCGGCACGCTGCTTTCCTGCGGCGTCAGCACGCAAAAGGACGCGTACTATCGCATCTCGTTCCGCGGGCGGCTCTGCGCAGAAGACGGACAGAGTCCGGCATTGACCCTCTTATTTGGGGATGAGAATGCGGCCGGCGGACGGCTGGATGCGGCGTTGTTTTCCGATACGCATTTTGTGCCGGGCGCCGTTTACGTCAAAGCAAACAAAACCGGGCGGGCAATGCTGACGCTTGGTCTTGATAAAGACTGGTATCTCGACGATTTATCCGTCATGCGCATCGATCCGGAAAAGGAAGTCAAAGAGATTGAGCGCGCTCTGTCTCAAATGGAGACGGATACAAAATATGAAACATACCTTAAAAAATCGGTCTGTGACGGCGTACCGGTTGCGTACCGGAGCGAGAAGAACTATTTTGACCGTAAGGGTGAAAAGATAGAAAAAAATATCCCCATCGGCGGCGAGACGCACGACAAGGTGTTTGCCGCAGTAAACGTGGCGGATCTCCTTGTGGAAAAGGCCTTTGATGTGACCGTTGCCGCGCAGGAGGCGTACGAAATCATAACGCCGTATCTTACGAGCAAAGACGGAAACACGGTTTACAGCCTCTCCGGTGCGGAGAAGGCAAAAGAGGTGCGGATCATCCGTCACAACGATACGCCGGTGACGTTCTATGCCGCACAGTATCAAAACGATGTACTCACAAAAATCAAAACCGTAAAAGCAGAGCAGGAAGTCTGCAGCCTTAATTGGGATATTTGCGGCGCAGATCGGCTGAAATTCTTTTTGCTGGAAAATGATAAGCTTGTCCCGGCGTCTGTACCGAAAGAACCGTTTGCAGATCTTACGGGAGATGGCGCTATCACTGTTTATCCGGTTGGCGGATCGGTTTCGGCGGCGGACGGCGATGACGGCTTTGGCTGGGGCAGCGCCCTGTCTGACTGTTTTGACAAAGCGCATGTGCGGATATGTACCGATTTTTCCGGCGATCGCCTCACGCCGGAGCGATTTGTGAAAGAGGAAGCATACTTACCTGCGATGCAGTCCGCTTTGAATGAAAACGATGTGGTACTTTTGCAGCTATCGGAGGAGGAATCCTATCCCGATGCGGCAGAGATGACCGCATTTTATACCGACATCATTTGCAGGTCGATTGCACAGCAGGGTGCGATTCCTGTTTTGGTCACACCGGCGGAGTCATTGAGCGCCGCAAGAAATCAAAAAACCGCGGACGGAACCTATGCGACAAATCCGCACCACGTACAAACGGCGGCAGTAATCCGCGCCTATGCAAATGACAGGAATATCCCGCTCCTTGATCTAAATGGATATTTGATAAAGGAAATGCAGCAGCAGGGCGCCGCAGTCATGGAAAGCCGACGGCTTTGGAACAATCAAGAGGGCGATTATCATCACTTTAGCGCACGCGGCGCAAAGTGGGCGGCAGCGTGGATTTGCGATGCAATCCGGGTTCTGTCCCTTCCGGCGGCAAAGTATCTTACATCCGAAAATACGGCTAAGCTAGTAGACGTATTCAGCATTTTTAATGCTGACTTTCATGTAAAATCCTCGACCGGTATGGAGCCGATGCTGGACACCTCGATCAACCGCAGAGACGGAAAAGTCGTTTTTGACCGCGATATCATCACAACGGCCGGCACCGAAGAATATGACGGGATTCCGATTTATGACATCAACGGCAATCCGGGCAGCGATTATATTGTGCTGATGGATATTGATACAACGGTTCCGGTTCCGCTGGAAAAGTTAAAGGTCTTTTGGGAGACCGGAACGCCCTATCAGGATGGGCCGCTGATGTACAAGGACAAACCCACCAGGGCGTGGGCAGAGGGCTTTGAAATTTATGTCAGCGATACGGCAGAGGATGGCACGTGGGAGCGTGTCTATGCGGCGGATTCCTTAGAGGGCAAGGTACAGACCGAGGTAGTCAGCGCCACGCTATGGGATGATTCCGGCGGTGTGCGCCCGTATTATGAGTTTGTGCTGGATCGCTTGGTGACAACCAAGCACGTCCGCATGGCAATCCGTGACATGCAGCCGTGGCTCGGCGATATCCAGATTCACGAAATTTACGGTTATGCGGATCAGAGCGCGATCCCGAAAGATTATCACTGTGTCACAGTGAAACAGGATCAAACAGTCAGCGCTTTGATTCGAAGTGATGCAAAAATTGGCGAAAATTATTGCCCGGCCGGAAAGCTTGTGACTTTGGATGTGAGCACGGACGCAACCCAAAAGGTACGTTCCGTTACGGTAAACGGTACGGCGGTGAGCGGATATCAGCGCTATAACTTTACCATGCCAAACGAGGACGTTTTAGTAGAAATCGAGACCGAGAGCAGCGATGCCGAAAAGACGCCGCTCACCATGACCGATATCTCGGTGACGGGCGGCAGTGTGATTGCCGGCGGTACCGTGCCGGTCATTACCATGAATTTCAGCCGTGCGATCGATACGATTGATAAGGGGATGATTCTGGTAAACGGACAGGCGGATTCCGGGCTGGTGCAGCACGCATTCCGTGATGCCACCGACCCAAAAAAGGCGTATATTGTCCTGTTTGCCGATAAGCTGACATCGGACACGTCCTACACCGTGAAGGCTGACGGAATCCAATCCGCGGGCGGCGCTATGTTATCAGGCACGGCGCAGATCACATTCCGTACGGGATCGGATTATCAGAGCGCGATGGAGAACCGGCCGAAAATCCCCTGGACAGAGGATATTTCGCCCACCAAAAACCTTGACGTTTATAACGAAAAAAAACATACCTGGACGCAAGTCCCTGCTGTGACGCAGGAACTGCGTGGCATGGGCGTGTCCGGCGGTGAGGGCGGACAGTGGATGCAGGCGATTGAAATTGATCAAGAGGACGGCAATCTGATGTTTGCCGGAATCGATATCGCCGGTCTGATCCGTTCGACCGACGGCGGCAAGACCTGGCACCGCTCCTACCGCGGCTTTACGGCGTCCGGCTGCGTAGATATCGAAATTGACCCGAACAATAAAAACCGCGTCCTTGCCATCGGTTCCCTGTCAAACGAACCGTTCTGCGGCATTTATATGTCCGAGGATATGGGATATAGCTGGCATCATGTATATTCCTATGTATTTAACGGACAGCGCGATACCAGAGGGCAGCTTGCCTGGGATAAATCCAGCTATGATAAAAGGCTGGGCGGCAGCAAGGTTGCCTATTGGTCAAATTTGTATCATTTAAAGGCCGGTCTTGAAAACTCCGACCAGGAATATCAGCCGCTCCGTTCCCACTCTAAGGGCGGTCTGATTAAAACGGTGGACGGCGGCAAAAACTGGTTCATCGTCAATAAAGAGATGTCGGACAGTGTGATTGCCGTACATCCGACCAAAGGCATTGTTTACGCCGGGAACGAATCCGGATTCTTCCGCTCGGAGGACGGCGGCGTGACCTTTGCGCAGATTCTGTCCGATGAGCCGATCTACGGACTGGACGTGATCGAGACAAGACCGGACTATGTCTATGTCAACGACAGTAAAGGCGTATTGATATCCAAAGACTGCGGTAAGACGTTTACCAGGGTCAAGGCAAGCGGGTTTCCAAGGCGTACCGATTTGAGCGATGTCCGCGATATCGTTCGCGATCTGGCGGTGAGCCCGGCGAACCCAAACTATATGATGGTGGATGACCGCAATTATCACAGGTACAATAACAAGCGTTATTACAGCCACGATGGCGGAAAAACCTGGGCAGAGAGCAGCTATGACGCGTCAAAGGACTTTTTCTTTAACCATAGCCGCCAGCATCCGTACGCGTGGCATCCGACCGATGAAAACAAGGTCTGGACGCTTGGCGGAGACTGGATTGTCTCAAGCAACAACGGCGGAAAAAGTTTTATCTGGGATAACAACGGCAACTGCGGAACACCGCCGGGCGGAAGATTTAACTTTAACCCATTTAACCCAGATCTGATCTTCTGCGGTGCACAGGACCTGACCGGTTTGTTTTCGGTAAATCGCGGATATACTTTCGTCCCGATTGAATCGGAGGGCGGATTCGGCTGCACCTACGGAAATTACGCGGCAGACGAAAATCTTTTGATTGCTGCGATTGCGGACGGCTGGTATACGACGCGGAAGCTGCATGTCAGCCGTGACGGGGGAAAAAGCTTTGAAAACACCGAGCTTCCCTTAAAATACGGCTATGCACGCCGTGCTACCTCGTTCTGGGGCAGTCCTACGGATTTAAACACCCTGTTTGCCGGCGAGTATGTCACTCACGACCGGGCAAAAACCTGGAAGGAAATGGACGGATGTCAGTTTGTGATGGCGGTGAATTACTATCATAACCGTGAAATCTATGGACTAAACAACGAGGTGATTGTGATCTCTTACGACAACGGCGAGACATGGTATCCGTTCTCGGATACTTACTTAGATGACGAAGAGGCATCCCGCGGCTGGGGTAAGCATTGCTGGGACATCGAGTATGACGGAATCAACGATATCCTGTATTATGCCAACGGCAGCGGCAACTCGGCGCACAACCTCGTCCGGGTGGAGAATAACGTCCATAAAAACATCGGCGTGAATGTTCAGCTCCAGGAGCGCGTCGGCGACAAGTGGTATCAGCTGATTGCCTTAGATCCCAGACACCCCGATATCTTATATGTCGGCGGTTACGGTTCAGGGCAGATGAAATGCTCGAACTCGGTACAGCGTTCCTGCGACCGCGGAGAGAGTTTTCAGATTATCTCGTCCATGGGCGATAACAAATCCATTGTCAAAGACGGTGACAGCGCCGGTTCCGGCTGTGAAACGCTGGTGGTGCATCCGGAGGACGGAACGCTGTGGATGTGGGCATCCGGCGAGGGGCTTTGGACCTTTCCGGCGCCGTACGAATAGAAATTGATTAGCCGGACAAATCCGGAAAAATAAAGAACAAACGGAAGGGGATTTTTATGAAAAAAATAACAAGCATACTTTTGACACTTGTCATGGTAATTACCTCCATGACGATCGTCTATGCCGGCAGCGGCGCAAGTGCGGGCGATCCGATTGATATCGCAACCGCAGACGAGTTTCGGGATTTTGCGGCCGCAATCAATGCGGATCCGACCGGCGGCGCCGGAAAGTACTATCGTCTGACCGACGATATTGATTTCGGCAATGAGCCTTGGAACACCTTTATCGGCAGCGAGGCCGTACCGTTTCAGGGCAACCTGAACGGTAACGGAAAAATCATTAAAAACTTTACGGTAACGGCAGACGATGATATCAAGTTTGGATTGTTCGCCTATATCGGCGGCAGCGCTGAGGTTTATGACCTGGGCATCCAAAATGTCACCATCACCATGACCAATCCCGGAAAGTATAAGGCAGTTGCCGGAGGTCTTACAGCTGTTGCAAGCGGAAACGCGAAGTTTAACAGATGTTTTTCAAAGAACATCAGGCAAAAATTAGGTTACACCTGGACAAGTGACAAGGGTTCGATTGATACCTGCGGCGGTCTTATCGGCGACTTGAGCGGAGACGGCGTCAGCGTCGTAAACTGTTATGCAGTCGGCGCAGATCTCTACCCGAATGAAGTAAACTACGATGGTGGTTTAATCGGTCGTGGTGAACGCTTTGCGAATGTAGAGAACTGCTACACCGACAGCACCCTGGGCCGTTTTAAAAACGAGTTAAAGGATAACATCAAAAATTCGTACTATGTGACATCGCCGGACTGGCCGGGCACGGCCGATCAGGACTTCTGGCCGGATGCTCATAAGTATTACGGAACGCAGATCTCTGTGGAACAACTCAGGGATCACCAGGGCGCACTGGGCACCGCCTATGTGAAAGGCTCCTCTGCAAACAAGGGTTTTCCTGCATTTAGCTGGGAAATCGTATCGGCGCCGATGACCGGCTCCGGCACAGAGACAGACCCGTACCTGATTATGAGCCTTGATAACTTAGCCGAGGTTTCGATGATGACAGAAACAAGCGGAAAGTATTTTAAGCTCGGCGCAGATATCGACCTTGGCGGTAGTCTTTGGGATTCTTACATCGGCACCGAGGCCAACCCGTTTAAGGGGAATTTTAACGGTAATGAAAAAACTGTGAAAAACTTTAGAATTATGATTCCTGGACCTGCCACCGGCGAGGAAAGCTATGCAGCCCTTTTTGGGGTTACAGACGGTGATGCCGTAATCGAAAAGCTCGGTATTGTTAATGTAGAAATCAATTCTGCAAACGGCAGATACGGCGAAAATGCCGGCGGAATCGTAGCGTTGATTAAGGGTAACACAAGAATCAGCAACTGTTTTGCACGCGGACTGAGCGTGACCTATAAGAGAAAAGAGGCGGAAATCAATGCAGTTGCGCCGATCGCCGGAACCTCCAGGAGTGACGGTACCGTGATTGAAAATTGTTACAGTGTCGGCATTGATATTCCGGATTCTAACGTAGACTACGATGCCGGCATCTTAGGCCGCGGTGATAACTTTGGAAAAATCGAGAACTGTTATTCCAACTTCTCTATTGTAAGATGCGATGATTCTTTCAAGGATCGGGTCATCAATTCTTATTACTGCGGTAATCTTCCGTGGCCGTGGACCAATGCGGACGGCAGCAGTCATTATCATGGAACTGCGGTGACCCAGGCAGAACTCAAAGGCATGGCAGGAACGCTGGGCGCAGCTTTCAAAGAAGGCGGATTGGAAAACGGCGGATACCCGGCGCTCAGCTGGGAGACCGTATCGGAGATTGTATTGGACAAAGGGGAGGGTACCCCCAACGATCCTTATCTGATCGAGAATGCGAGCCAGTTATCTGCAGTTTCCATGCTGACGAAAACGGAGGGTGTATACTTTAAGCTGATGGATGACATTGATTTAAAGGGTATGCAGTGGGAGAATTACATCGGCAGCGAGGCGAACCCGTTTAAAGGTGATTTTAACGGAAACGGCCATGTGATTTCTAACTACAAAATCCGCGCAACTGAGATGGCCACCCACGGTTTGTTCGCTTATACCGATGGCAGAGCACACATCTATAACCTTGGTGTTGAAAAAATCACGGCAATACTTCCGCACTATTCCTGGTCGGCAAAGTTTGGCGGTCTGATTGGAGAGATGCGCGGCGAATCCTCCATCACACGTTGCTATGCGAAAAATGTAACGTATGAGGCAGAGTGGGATGTTGCAAATTCCGGTAGGACGCAGGGCGAATTCTGGGCGGCAGCCGGCCTGGTTGGCTACGCCAACGGCAGCGGTGTTGAAATCCGTCAATGTTACAGCAACTATGTTGATGACGGCGTAAGAGTGATGGCAGACGGCAGCACCTACCCACTCGCGGATAAGGACGGCGGTGTCTTAGGTATCGCCGATAACTTCCTGGCGCTTAACAAGTGCTACTCCGACACCTATGTCGGCAGAACCAAGCTTGGCATCTGGGTTGAGGACTGTTATCAGACAAGATGGCCAACAGAGTTCGATACAGGCTATGACTGGGGCGCATGGAAATCCGATGTGCAATACCTAAGTTATAAGTGGAATCATGATTACTATATTTTCGGCGATAACACCACCTATCCGGTGTTTAAGTGGCAGCAGTATCCGGGGATGTATAACAACCTGGTTGTCGGCGGCTCGATGGACATCACCGATGAGAATGCAGAAAAGATCTTCGGCGTAAAGGGCGCCAGCATCGTAAACGGTATCAATGTTGGTCTTGCATCCGATGTGATGTGCTTGCCGAGCACGACCTCGCTGCAATACAAAGTACCGCTGAAAAAGAATGCATACTACCGTGTATCCTTTATGGGAAGAACGACACAGGCGACTGCGGACGGTGGATTTACCCTTAAGCTGGGTGATATGGATCTTAGTGAAAAGCTGATTGATAAGAGCCTTACCAGCGATTGGAATTTTGATACCAAGGTTGTATATGTAAAGGCTGCTGCCGATACGGACGCAATCCTTACAATTTCTGGTAATTCTGACCTTTATATTGACAATGTATCGGTAACACAGGTAAATCCGGATTATGAAGTCAAAGAGGCAACCGAGAGCATCAACCTGGCGCACAACAAAACCGAGGTTACCGATACGGGCATCTACGTAGAAGAAAAAATTTGCGGCGGGCTGGAAATCTTCTATACCGATGACCTGGGTTACTTTGACGGAGAAGGCAGAATGCTTTATGACAAGATCCCGATGGGTCTTGGCGCGATTGCCGATTCGTTCCATGCAAGGGTATCGATTGGCGACCGTGACGTTGAAAAGTCCATTGATGTAAACGTCAAGGAGCGGGAGATGCACAATATCAAATCAGCTGTTCTTTCAGACGCATCGGGCAAGCGTGTTTATGATGTGAAAAAGGCCGCAACCTTGTCTGAAATCACATTGGATAACCAAAGTGATGACGCAGCAACCCTTTACGCTGTCGCTTACAAAAACAATCTTTGTGTCGGCGTTAAGACCGCAGAAGTTACGGGAGACACCTGCACCCTCAACTGGACGCTGCCGCAGGCAGACCAGATCAGAGTTTTCGCACTGGCGGATGGGACCATCAAACCGGTTGGTATCGAAGAAACAACCTATCCGACCCTGGATCATAACGCAAAAGTTACCATTTACACCATTGGCGACTCGATCGCAGCAACCTACTCCCCGGAGGATAACTTAAAGGGATGGGGTCAGATGCTTGGTGCACAGTTTGATGAGAGCCATGTTACCGTTGATAACAGTTTTTCAAGAGGCGGCATGAGCGCCGAGGAATTTGTCAGAGCGCCGGAGCGTCTTGCAGCTATGCTTCCGAAGCTGAAGCAGGGCGACTATGTGATCATCCAGCTTTCTCATAACGATCACAGCAAATACTCCAAAGAGAAGTTTAAGTTCTTGCTCAGTCAGCTTTTGGTCAGTGTACAGGAAAAGGGTGCAATCCCGGTGTTCCTAACCTCGCCGGAGGTGCTGACCGCGGCAACGGATGTAAAGGGCGCCGATGGAAAGTATGAGGTCAATACCCAGCTTCGTGGTTACCCGGAAACAGTAAAAGAGCTTGCGGCAGAGCGCAACATTCCTGTTCTGGATCTGTATGAGTATACACACTCGCTGATGCGCGAACAGGGCGCGTCCGCATTGCAGAGCCAGGGAATCTGGGCAAACCAATTTGGCGACAACGTTCATTTTACATTAAAAGGTGCAACACAAAATGCACAGTTTGCGGCAAAAGAGATGAAGAACATCGGATTGCCGATCGGTGACTTTGTCATCGTACAGTAATGGATGAAGCAATGCTTTTTGGGCGTAGATTTTGACACTATGCCCAAAAAGCATATGTTTTTTAAACTTCAATTTAGACAATGTTTGATGTATAATAAAATCATAAAGGTGCAAAAGCACATAATGAGAACGAGAAAGGATGAATGTGATGAAAGTCAACAAAAAGGTTTTATCCGGAATACTTGCCGGATTGATGCTGAGCTCACAGCTGGTGATGAGCGTCTCTGCTGCTGATGTTCGCGCCTACTATCAGTCTGATGTCGACACCTCTCTGCGTGAGATTACGGATATCAGAGAAATCGCATGGGAAAGCGGCACCTACGTTGCAAACGGCGGAAATCAGGTTGCACAGGAAGCGTCCGACCAGATTCGCGCGGTGACCAACTTTGGGGCGAAAAAGAGCCTGCTTTTTAAGGCGAAAGAGGGTTATCAGCTGCAGGTTCAGATCGTGATGAACAACAGCCTGACCATCAAGAGAAAGTACGGCCCGACCTACAAGGTTCCGTTTGGCGAATGGCTTGACTTCGGATATTTTAATGTCTACAAAGACAGGGATTACACCCTTGTGGTAAAGTCTAAGGACGGAAGCGCACTCAGCCCAGCCCAGGCAAAGGATGTACTTAAAATTTATGAGGTAGACAACGCGCATCATATCCCGGAATATTACGTGGATTACATCAAAGAGAAGGCGGATTCCATTAACAACCTTCAGGACAACCCGGATACCTTCAGCTTTGTCTTTATCACAGACACGCATATCCAGCACAACCAAAAGCATTCGATGCCCTTGATCCGTTATCTTTTGAATCGCTGCGCGATCAATCAGGTGCTGGGCGGCGGTGACTGGGTAACGGCTTGGCTCGGTGACGTTGACGGTATTCAGGGACTTTGGGATGACTATGATGAACTTCGGTATCTCTTTGCCGATATCCCGATGATTAAAAATGTCGGTAACCACGAGTGGGGCTTTGGCGGAAGAAATCAGTGGAATATCTCGACCGCACAGGCTTATAACCGTTATTTCAGAGAGGATGCCGCAAAAGATAACGATATTGTATACGGAAAGGACAAGACTTACTTCTATAAAGACGATAAAATCAACAAGGTGCGCTATGTATCCTTAAACTGCATGGATTATCCGAGCGGTACCGGCGAGCTTGATTATGAGAGAAACAAAACCATGTGGTATGAGTTCTCTGACGATCAGATTAACTGGGTAAAGAAAGAGGCGCTGAATCTTCCGGATGATGAATGGTCTTGTGTGTTTTTAACTCATGTTTATGTGCTGAATGCGAGTGAAAACCCCTGGGGTGATGGAGCGGATGTATTTATAAACATGAACGAGATGCGTGCGGTAGTTTCTGATTTTATTAACCGCAAAGGCGATATGGCGAACAGTAAGGGCAACTTTATCGCTTGGCTTTCCGGGCATCGGCATGCGGACGGCATTGTAAAGATCGACGACTTTATCCATGTTATTCAGGACGGCGATACCTGTCAAAAAGCAGACAAAGCGGGAAACGAAAGACTCGTTAACACGACAAGCGAGCAGAGCTTTGCAGTATTTACGGTTGACAAGGCAAAACACAAGGTGTACGTTACCAGAATCGGTGCAGGAGACGATCGAAGCTTTACGTACTGATGATCATAATAAAATTGGAGGGATACCATCATGAAAAGAATTTTAAGCTTTTTGCTTGCCGTTTCCATGATTCTTTGCTCCTTCACCTTTGTGTATGCAGAGGGAGGGGAAGACACCTTTCCGGACGGCGCAATTCAGATTGCAACCGCAGACGATTTAAAGGCGGCAGCAAATGCCATCAACGCTGACCCGAACAGAGGTGAGGGCAAGTATTATGTACTGACCCAGGATATCAATTTAAACGGAGAGCTTTGGCAGACTTATATTGGAACACAATCCAATCCGTTTAAGGGGACTTTTGACGGCAACGGTCACTATATTATTAATTATTCTATCGTCTATGCAGACGCCGAAGGCGCCTTTGGCCTGTTCGGCGCGGCCGGCGGATCGGCAAAGATTTTTAACCTGGGTATTAAAAACGCAAGCATTGAACTTACGAACCAGTACAGCTGGCATACAGAGGTCGGCGGTCTGGTCGGCAAGATGGTTGATAATGCAACTGTAGAGAACTGTCTTGCAAAGAATGTAGTCATTAAACTTGGGTTTGTGAAGAACAGCGATAACGGACAGATGTCAGCAGCAGGCGGCCTGATCGGTGATGTATCCGGAACCGGCGCCGTGGTGAAAAATTGTTATGCGATTGGAACACAGGTGAATCAGGCAGAGGTGAACTATGACGGCGGTCTGGTCGGCGGCGCAGGGGCGTTTGCAACCTTTGCAAGCTGCTATTCCGATACAACGCTGGGACGTTTCTATAACGGTACTGCCGCAAAAGCAACCGCGCTATACTATATCGAACTTGCTCCCTGGCCATGGACCTCAGATCCGGGGGATAAATATGCGGGAGAACGCATTGAGGCAGAACAGATGAAGGGAATCGCATCGGCGTTGGGTGATGGATTCAGTGCAGATTCTGTGGTTGCACCGCTGAACGGCGGTTATCCAATCCTGAACTGGGAGGCTGACATTCCTTCTATGGAGGGTGCAGGAACAGAAGAAAATCCGTTTTTGATTAAAAATGCTGAGAACCTGGGGCAGGTTTCTGCATACGGAGATACAACCGGTGTATATTTTAAAATGGAAGAGGATATCGATTTAGAAGGTGCGGTCTGGACAACCAACATCGGTACCCAGGCAAACCCCTTCCGTGGAGTATTTGACGGTAACGGACACATGATTAAAAACTTTAAGCTGGCCGCACCTCAAAACGGAAACAACACCTATCTCGGTCTCTTTGCTTATGTTGGCGGTGACGCCATCATCAAAAACATCGGTATTAGAGACGTAACGGCAGGACCGGGCGGAGAATGGGGCTTTGGCGCGACCTGCGGCGGTCTTGTCGGACTCGTAAACGGCAATGCGCAAATCGTCAGCTGTTATGCGAAAAATGTAAAATTTGTCAACGAAAAGAATGTATCGTTTAACTTCCTGATGGCAGGCGGTCTGATCGGTAAGGTTGACAGTAACAATGCATCTGTGGTAAATTGTTATAGTTTGAATACCGCGATCGAAAACGACTCTGCGGCGTCTTACAACGGTCTTGTCGGCCTGCTTGCAAGATTCAGCAAAATGAAGAGCTGCTACTCCAACACAACGCTTTCGATGTGTGCGGACAATAATGTATCCAAAGTAGTCGGCAGCTTTTGTGAATCAAAGCCGTACGGCTCCAGCTATACTACGGTCGGCACCTTAGTGACCTCCGATGCGATGAAAGGAAAGGCTAAGGAGCTCGGCGCAGGCTATGGCGCGGATTCGATGGCGTCGCCGATGAACGGCGGCTATCCGGTTCTGGTATGGGAAGGCGATTTTGCCGTTATTGACGGAACGGGGACCAAGGACGATCCGTATCTGATTAAGAGCCCTGAAACCCTGGCACAGGCTGCGTCCTATAATGACGTTGAAGAGTATCGATATTTTAAACTGACTTGCGATATTGACCTTAAAAATACCGCATGGGAATCAGCCATTGGCACCAGCGAGGCGCCGTTTAACGGTGAGTTTGACGGCGATAACCATGCCATCAAAAACTTTACCGTAGACAGCAACGGCGAGCATGCCGGCATCTTTGCTTATGTCGGTCAGAACTCATACATTCACAATCTTGGTGTTGAAAAGGCAGTCTTTAGCATGAATAACAAATACGGCTATGACGCAATGATAGGCGGTATTGTCGGAGAGCTTCGCGATAACGCAAGAATCAACGAGTGCTACGCGAAAAACATCAGACTAAGAATCGGTTATGATGGCGGCTATGCGCAAGGTTCCGGATGCATCCGCGGCGGCGCAGGTATTGCCGGCTATGCAAACGGCGATGGTGTTGTGGTAGAAAACTGCTATGCGATTGGAATTACGATGGATGAGGCGGAGGTGGACTACGATGCCGGCGTGGTAGGCAGAGTAGATAAAATCAGTGCGATAAGAAATTGTTACTCTGACTTTACACTATCACGTTGCCTCAATCAGACCTGTGGCAAGGTGGAAAATTCGTACTATATTGCGAGTCCGCCGTGGCCGTTTGCGTGCAACAACAAAGGTAATAACACAAACTGTTATGCCGGTGAAAAAATTACTGTCGAGGCGTTAAAGACAAAGGCTGCGGATCTTGGCGCATCTTTTAAGGACGGCGGCTTTGTCAGCAGCGGCTATCCGGCATTTACCTGGCAGACGGTATCAAACGAGCTAAAGGGAACCGGTAGCAAGGAAGATCCGTATCTGATTGATGGGCCGGACGCTTTGGGTGCGGTTGCCGCACAGAATGATACGACAGGAAAATATTATCGCTTAGAAAACGATATTGACCTGGATCATAATGAGTGGGCAACCTATATCGGAACGGAAACGGCGCCGTTTGGCGGTGATTTTGACGGTAACGGTCATGTCATTAAAAATTACACCGTGACAAACGGCGGTCTCAATGCCGGCATCTTTGCATACGCCGGCGGTGACGCTTATATCCATAACCTTGGCGTTGAAAACGCAAGCTTTACCATGACCAACAAAAACGCTTACCAAACCAAGATGGGCGGTATTGTCGGTGAACTTTTGGGAAGCGCAAGGGTCAACGAGTGTTATTCCAGAAATATCAGCTTTAAGCTGAGCTATGATACCAGCGGCGGAATCGCAGGTCCGATCCGTGCTGCGGCAGGAATTGCCGGCTATGCAAACAGCGACGGCGTTGTGGTAGAGAACTGTTATAGTGTCGGAACAATCCTTGACCAGGCAGAGGTAGACTATGACGCGGGGCTTGTCGGACGAGTTGACACGATGACCGCGATCCGAAACTGTTACAGCAACACGACGCTGGTTCGTTGCATGGCAAATAACTGTGCTAAAGTTACAAACTCTTACTATGTTGCATCGCCGCCATGGCCGTTTGCATGCACAAGCCCAGGAAACCATACGGGAGAGTTTTACGGTTGTTATTCGGGTGATCGAATCACGGCGGACGCACTCAAAGATAAGGCGGCTGATCTTGGTTCCTCATTCCAGGCCGGCGATCTTACGAATCAAGGCTATCCGATGCTGGTTTGGCAGCAGGTGTCAAAGCCTGAATTTGAAAAGGGAGTCGGCACGGCAGAGGATCCGTACCAGATCGAAACGGTCACGCAGCTTTTTGCAATGTCGATGCTGAGCAGTACCGAGGGTCTCTACTTTAAGCTGATGAATGATATCGATATGGGCGGCGTAGCATGGACGTCCTATATCGGTACCAAGAGTAATCCGTTCAAGGGTGATTTTAACGGAAACGGTCACGTTGTCCGGAATTTTACGCTAAACATTACCGGCGACGAGGTTTATGGACTGTTCAGTTATATCGGAGGAAATGCGCATGTTCACCATCTCGGAATTGAGAGCGTAAAGGCGATACTTTCCAATAATGTAAGCTGGAAATCGCACTGCGGCGCTTTGGCCGGTGACCTGATTGATAACGCGGCGGTTACGGCATGCTATGTAAATAATATTGAATATTCCGCGACTTTCGCACGTGAAGGCGGACAGGGTGAAATAGAATGCGGCGGCGGAATGTTTGGCTATGTCAACGGTGAAGGCGTCGAAATCAGAGATTGTTACTCCAAAAAGTTCATTGAAACATATACGAAAAATCCGATTGTTAATAACGAAGGCGGACTCTTTGGTATGGCGGATAACTTTGCACAGGTGGAGAGTTGTCTTGCTGACACCTATATCGGAAGATATAAGAATTGGCTGACGCTGGTAAATTCTTACCATGCCGGCTCTCCGACCGAATGGCCGTCAGGCTATGACTACGGTTATCGTCAGACCGATCTTTCCAGGCTTGGCTATGGCTTTGACAGACATTATGTACCCGCAGGCAATATGCCGGACTTAAAGTGGGTACAAAGCAAGGGTAACTACGTGAATCTGGTTGCAGACGGCAGCATGAATTTAAACAGTGCGGCAGTCTCCGGCAAGGATTGCGGCAGAAAATCGCTCGTGAAAAAGGTCAATGCAAGTGCAGCCGATACGTTCCGGGTATCGCTCACGAAAGATCGTTATTACCGGATTTCCTTTGCGGCACGTACGGTTTCCGATTCGGCCAATGCGGCGCTCACCTTTAAACTTGGCGATATGGATTTGACCGCAAAGCTGGAAAACAAGACGGTACAAAGCAAGTGGGAAAACAAGGTTGTCTACGCAAAGGCTGCTGCGGACGGAGATGTTACCTTAACGATCGGCGCGGATGAGGACATCTATCTTGACGATGTTGAGGTTCTTGCTGTAGATAAAGAATTTGAAAAGACGGCGCTTGTTGGACAAATCCAGTCCAAGCAGTTTGTTGATGTTGTCGATCGCTTAGATCCCTTCAGCGCCATTGATGACGGACTGGAAGTACACCGCAGGTCTACATATGACTGCTTCGATCAGGACGGTATGCTCATTTATGATAACATTCCGGTCGGATATGATGTTCAGCCGATCACGATCACAAGCACGATTGAGTTTGCGGACGATAAGATTGAAAAGATGTACAACTTAAAGGTTCGGGAAAAGAATCCGTTTGATATTCAGAACCTGGGACTTGTAGACGCAGAAGGAAACCGCGTTTACGGCATGGAAAATGCAGCAAAGGTTGGCACGGTTACGGTGAAGAAGAACGCCATAGAGGACGGTAAGCTGGTTGTTGCACTCTATAAGAACGATGTTTTGACCGCTGTTTCGTACTTTGATATTGACGGCAGCGACATCCTGGTGGATATGGATGTAAACGGCGCAGATACGTTAAAGCTTTACGCGCTTGCGAACGGCTCCTTAAAGCCGATGAGCCAGGTGAAGCAGTCGTATCAAAACGATGAAAGCAATCACAAGACAACCATTCATACCATTGGCGATTCCTTGTGCCAGACCTATGACGCTTCCAGCGAGATTAAAGGTTGGGGACAGATGATCGGTGCAAAGTTCAATGCCGAAAATGTCACGATCGACAATTCGCTGGCAAGAAGCGGAATGACCGCAAAAGAGTTTGTAGAGGACGGCAGATTTGAAACCCTGATGGGTAAGATTAAGAGCGGCGATTATGTCTTTATCCAGCTTGGAACCAACGATAGTTGGTTTGAAGCAGAGGGCTTAATCAGCGGCCTGAGCAGAGAATATTTCAACTATCTCATGGGACAGATGGTAAATGCGATCCGCGAAAAGGGAGCGACAGCAGTGATTGTAACGCCGCCGGAAAGACTTTCTGCCGCAACGGATGAAAAACTCGGCGACGGTACTTATAAAGTAAATTCCTACTTGTATGGATATCCGGATGATTTAAGAGACTTTGCAAAGGCAAAGGATATTCCGGTGATTGACTTAAACCGCTACTCGCTCAACCTACTGAAAGAAAAAGGATTTACCGCGACAAAGGCAATGAACATTTTTGTTGCAGACCAGCTGCACTTTAATGATGACGGTGCAAATTGGATTGCGGACTTTGTTGCAGGACAAGTAAAGGCAATCGGTTTGCCGATCGGTGTGTTTGTAAATGCAAACTAGATATCGGGTTTTCCGGGAGGGCAAAAGCTCTCCCGGAAGAAACCAATGATCCGACGGTAAGACACAGAGATTATGGGAGGAAATATGAAAAAATTCTTTAGTATATTACTGGCAGCATGTATGATAATGAGCTCAATATCTTTCACGGTTGCCGCGGACACGGTTTCTCTTTTTGGTGAAAGCGAAATCCATATTACATCCGCACAGGATCTCATACAAATGGCAAGTGATATCCAATCAGACGCACAGGGCGGTGCCGGGAAGGTATATTATCTGGACAATGACATCAGCCTGAATAACATGCTATGGAACTCCAATATTGGTGTTAAGGGACATCCTTTTTGCGGCATCTTTGACGGTCAGGGACATACAATTAAAGATTTTACACTTTCAATCACCGATGAACTGCCCTACGGTATCTTCGGCGTTGTTGCCGGCAGCGCACAAATTAAAAATGTCGGCGTTGAGAACGCAGCCGGAACGGCATCTAACTGGACGCACGCCATCGGCGGCCTGATCGGCGAGGTAAACGAAAACGCAACGGTTGAAAGCTGCTATGCAAAAAATATATCCATTAACGCAACCACAACCCAAGGCTATGCAAAGCGTGGCGGCGGTTTAATCGGCCTGGTTAACGGCAGCGGCGTCAATGTTAAAAATTGTTACGCAATCGACTGTGCAATGGATGATGGCGAGGTTGACGAAGACGGCGGTCTGATCGGCGGTATTCACGCCGTGGCGCAGGTTGAAAACTGTTATTCCAATACCCTGCTTGTGCGCTGCAAAGAGGAAGGATTAAAGTCCAAGGTTGTAAACTCGTATTATGTGGACAGTCCCCACTGGCCGGCAGAGTGTTATGCCGGTGTGCGGATTACGGCAGATCAGTTAAAAAATAAGGCCGTGGATTTAGGTTCTGCATACACGACTGACACGGCAGAGGTAAATGACGGTTATCCGATTCTTTCGTGGGAGAAGGATTCCCGTCTTGATGACGGCGAAACATCGATTGTTTCAACTTCTTTAGAGCCCGGCAAAGAGGTCGGTTTAATCGGAACCGAGCTCGAAGTCCATTTTGATCGGTATCTTGATAAGACGACTGTAAAGACGGAAAATATTGAGATCAGCCCTGCCGTTTCTTTCACGGTAACGCCGGGCAGTACAAGCCGCAGTGACAGCATCAAGATTGCGCTGGATACGCTGCAGCTGGATACGGCATATACCGTTACATTTTTGGATGGATTTAAGACGCTGGCAGGCTTTCCGGTTGCTGCCGGAGAAAATGTTACGTTCCACACAGTAAAAACGATGCCGGAATTTCAGATTACACGAACAACACCGGAGGATGGCGCAACCGATGTTTCGGTCAAGAATTTCACCGTTTCAGCGGTATATAATAATCTGATTGATTTTTCATCGCTTACAGACAACGCCGTAACAATCACGCCATCGGTTTCATATCGGGTTGAAAAGGGCGCTGCGGAAAATGAATTAAAGGTTATATTTACGGATGAGTTGCGTGCGAATACCGATTATACGGTAGAATTCACAAATCAGGTTATCTCCTTAACTAATATGTCGGCACTTCCAAAATCCGTTCACTTTAAGACTGAAAAAGGATTTTCCAATCTGGTTGATAACGGAAACATGGAAAACACGGCTCTGCTCTCGGGGTTTGATGATAAGAACCGCAACGAAAGCATCATGTTTGCCGATGAGACCGATCGGACCGGCAGTAAAAATTATGTATTAAAGTTCTCGCCGGCTTGGGGCGACCAGCCCGTCATTACAAAAACCGTAATCCAAAAAGCCGGCGTTTACAGAATGTCGGCATGGGTAAAGACGGAGGAGGCGCAGGAGGTTGCCATGGCGTTTTGGTGCGGCGGTGACAACTGGGATACCAGAAAGCATCAGTTAAATGCGAATGAATGGTATTATCTTTCCGAAGAGTTTACCGTAATATCGCCCAATATGCCGGAGGAAATCTCGATTCGTTCGATCGGCCAAAAGGTGATGTATATTGACGACTGGAGCATATACGATGTCAGTCTTGCGCCGGATCGCACGCCGCAGCT
The DNA here is from genome assembly GCA_934454115.1 of uncultured Clostridia bacterium. GTDB lineage: Bacteria > Bacillota > Clostridia > Monoglobales > Monoglobaceae > Ructibacterium. The sequence goes on along the minus strand of CAKSFQ010000001.1, from coordinate 63,751 downwards.
GCGCTTCTCCGGGATTGAAAACGGCGCGACAGAGGTATCCACGATTTCACCGTCTGTTGATCTGGAATTTGATGCACCGGTTCGGTTTGATACACTGCTTCGCGGAATCACAATGACACCGAACAATAAGATCGAAAAGGTGTTGTTTGATGCAAACGACGCGTTGCGCTGCACGGTTCGGCTCGGAAATCTTGATCCGAACACGAGGTATACGCTAAACCTTAGCGGAGTAAAGGATTTTAAGGGCAGAGCGCTGACGGGCAGCGCCGCCATTACCTTTACAACGGTAACAGTAAAGGATACGGCTGCAAAGGTGGTTTCGACCACGCCGGCGGATGGGCAGACTGCTATCCCCTGTACCAACGCTGCCATCAGCATTACGTTTGATTCGCCCATGGAACCGGCAACGCTTGGCAATATCACGGTAACGCCGGACGCCGGGGCAAAGGTGATTCCGGATGCGAAAGATATTAAAAAGTGTATTGTGACCCTGGATGGATCGAAGATGCAAAAGGGCACTCAGTACACTGTCACTGTTCCGGACAGGGTTATGACCATCAACGGTCAAAAGACAGAACCCTATGTGTTCCGTTTTACTACGGTTACTATTTCGGAACTGGTACAGATGGTAAACGCTGCACTGGGGAATCCGGATGCGATGAAAACAGCGATCGAGAGCGTTTATTCGGAAATGGATGCGATCGAAACCTACGATTACATCTTAAATCAGCTGCCGCAGCAAAAGATGGCCTTTTATACCGCTATGGCAAACGGCAGCCGGGTTGCAGACTTAAGTGCATTGACCGATGCAATGAACGCATGTGCGTTTTCGCTGATTCTCAACCATGTTACCGATGTGAGCGTGATTGAGACCATGATTGTTTCCGTTTTGAATGAGGGAACCGCAGCAATCTTCACTGACACGGCGCTTACAAACAGTGCATCCAGAGCCGGGATTGTAAATTACGCAATGACAAACAAGGATCAGTCTTATGAGAAACTTTATGCAGAGCTGATTACTCAGGTAATCTGTAAGCCGTTTGATACGCTGCGCGGCGCAGAAGGAATTGAAAAACTGTTAAAGCTTGCCAAAGACAATTTTAAGGATTCCAACTCGATTTCGGCTTTGCTCGATACGATAGACGCCAAGACAAATCCGGCTGCATACTACAAAAAATTGCAGGGGATTACCCCAAAGAGCCTTGCTGATATTAAGGCGGCGTTGATAAATGTGATCAATACCACCAGCGATTCTACTTCCGGAGGAAACGGAGGAGGAAGCAGCGGCGGTGGAAGAGTTAATTCCGGATCGGGCGGCGGCGGTACAAGCGGCAGCGCAAGCAATCCAATGTTCTACGGCAATGAGCCGCAAAGTCAAGAAGCATTTGTTGATCTTGCTGAGGCATTATGGGCAAAAGACAGCATCTTAAAACTCTATCATATGGGAATCATCAACGGAAAAGGCAATCGGCGTTTTGCACCGAATGACACTCTGACCCGTGCGGAATTTGCAAAGATCGCAGTGATGGTAAACGGCGGAAGCGTTGAAAATGCATCGGTAGATTTTGTGGATCTCAGCACAAATGACTGGAGCTATCCTTATGTTGCCAGCGCTTATCAAAAAGAACTGATTCACGGAATCGGCGATCGGCGTTTCGGCGGTGATATGTCCATCACCCGCGAGGATATGGCAGTGATCCTGCTTAGAATGCTTCAAAGCGCCGGCATTGAAATCGAATCCGGCAATGTTTTGTTCACGGATGAGAGCGATATTTCCGATTATGCAAAAGACGCCGTGTCTGTTTTAAATCAAATGGGCATGATTCGGGGCGTTGGCGACGGAAAATTTGATCCAAAGGGGATTACAACAAGAGCACAGGCGGCAGTCGTGTTTGACAGATTTTTAGATGTATGCAATCGTAATGAAACCGGAGGTAATAAATAGTATGAAATTAAAAAGATTATTGGCAATATTTCTTGCTGTGCTTATCACGGTGATACAGATTTCTTCCTTTGCGGAAGATGAGTCGCCTGTCAGGACGTTTTCGGTAACTGCGGTTACCCCTTATGACGGAGCAAAAAATATTTCTCCGGTTAATCTGAAAATGGATGTTACTTTTTCGGAGGCGGTTGATGCATCAACGCTGAGCATGACATCAATTTCTGTTTCCGGCGGTATTTTCAGTTCAGTCATGGCAACCGGCGAAAACACTGCAACGATATTTTTTAACAGAGATTTGCTCGTCTTAGGAGAAAAATATACCGTAACGTTTAAAGAGGGTATTAAGGCAAAATCCGGCGCTTCTATGGAAGAGAAGAAAGTAACGTTTTCCCTGACGAAGGATGCGCCGTCTTACCGGCAGATTTCGAACCAAGATCTCTCTGATCCGTACTTTATTTCGGGGTTTGGTGGTGATACCACTCGTGATATTTCTATTGTGAACCAGGATGGAAATAATGTCTTAAAGTTTTTGACACCAGGATGGAATGAAGCGGCAGTAAAATCAAAGGCTTTTATCGAAGGGGGAAAAACTTATTGCAGCCGAGTGCGGGTGAAAACGGAAACAACACAGCCCATTTGGCTTGCCCTCTTTTATAACGTACCGAACAACGCACACAACTACCACGATATGGCCAGAGTCGAAATACCTGCGGGTCAGTGGACCACGATTGAAAATACATGGACCATTGAGGACAATGCGGAGGTAGACGGACAGGTTGATGTTATGGTTGCCGTGAAGAATCCCGGTACCATCACCTATATTGACGACTGGTATTTTTATGAGCAAGGAAACGATGTTGACCAGCCGAAGGAAGAGGCAGGCGGCGGTACGGCCGGAAGAACCTACTTAAGCCAAAGTAATACTGCAATGGATCGTGCCAAGGCGCTGGGTGTCATTGCAGCCGGCGCATCCGAAAAGGCTACGTTTTCGAGGTATGACTTTGCAAAAACATTGCTTAACATAGTCGGTGTCGGCAGCAATACCGTTTCGGGCGATACAAGATTTCTTGATGTTTCCGAGGAACAGTCCGGTGTAGTGAACGCGGTCACCGGTATTGGATTGATGAATGGCTGCAGCGACACGGCCTTTGAGCCGGATTCTGTGGTGACGGTTGATCAGGCAATCAAGATGATGGTTTCTGTCATGGGCTGGTCAGCTGTGGCCGAAGATCAGGGCGGCTATCCGTACGGCTATCGCAGCGTTGCCGCAACGCTCGGATTACTTCAGGGTCTTTCATCAGACGGCGAATCACCGCTAAACTGTGCAGACTTTGCAGCAATCTTCGATCATGCGCTTGATGCCGACGTGCTGAGCGCAAAGGTTTATCGGCATTCTGTCGATGATTATGAAAGAGTCAGAGGCGAAAGCTTCTTAGAGACTTTCTTTGATTGTGAAAGAGGAAGAGGTAAGATTGAAGGGACGGAAAGCACCTATCTTTATCAGGAATCTGACCTAAAATCCGGACAAGTGTGTATTAATGGAAAAATCTATCAGTGTGATGTCGATTTGGATCCTTACCTCGGCTATGGAGTGACCTACTATTACCAAAAGTCCGATGACAGTATTTATGATGAGATCATCTACATTGGAGGGTTGGAGGACGGAAACCGTGTTGTAAATATTCAAACCTTTGACGATAAGGTAACCTATCTGGAAAATCAGTATTCCGTCTCCACGGCAGATAGCCGAAAGGAAAAGGTTTATTCCTTAACCAGAGACAAGGATGTCGTATATAACGGAAGATACCTTGGTTCCTATCAGGATACGGAGGAGACATTTGTTCCCAGCTACGGAACGATAAAGCTTGTTGACAGCGGAAATGGTTTTGACTCGGTTATCATCACGGATATCCAAACCATGATGGTAAGTGGCGTTGACTACAACAAACAGGTGATTTATGGCCAGGAAGGCGATGCGGCGATCGATCTGTCTGACTGTGATGAACCATTGATCGTTGATAATGAGGAAACGCCGTATAAGATGAAGGATATTGTGAAAGGAACGGTTGTATCCGCGATTGTCAGCAAAGATCACAAAATGGCTAAGCTTTACATCTCAAATCGTACCATTGCAGGACCTCTCTGCGAGGTGCGCAAGCATGATTTGAATGCGGATCTAGTGATCGGCGATCGGTTTTACGGCGGCAATGTCCGCGAAACCTACGGCAGTGTCAACGAATACTTTAAAGCAGATCAAATTGCGCTGGGTACACTCGGAACCTTCCATTTAGACTATCGCGGAAAGGTTGCCGGGTTTGTCATCGGCTCTGCCATTGACGGAGTGGGCTATCTGGTAGACGCAAAATCAACATCATCGGGATTTGACAGTACGGTTGAGTTTAAGATTTATGATTCCTCTGACAAACTGGTATACCTAAGCGGTGCGGACCGAATTAAAATTGATAACACAACAGTGAAAAAGGCATCGGAGGCTTTGAGCCTTTTAAAGAAAGGAACAACGGAGGTTGTTTCCCAGTTGATTCTTTATAAGACTGACGCGGATGGAAAGGTTGTTTCGATTGACACCGCCTACAATAAGCAACCCGGCGTGGCAGCTGATTATCGCACATTGACTCCGCCGGCCGGTGAGGACAGCAACAGCTTCCGGATTTCGTTCTCCTGTATTTTGCCGACAACCAACGATGCCGGAACACTGGTAACAAGTGACCGAACGATTGTCTGCAATCCTAATGTCAGAACGTTTGAAAACAAGGTTCTCCTCAAGGAAAATCCGACCATATTTATTGTTCCGCGTGATGCAAAGAGTGCGGAGAATGAGATGTTTATCATGTCCGGCTCCGCGTGGGATATCGGTGATGGAAATGCGTCAAAAATCGAATCTTATAATACCACCGGCGATTCCTTATATGCGGATTATTTGGTGGTATATGCTGATCCGGGCGCCTATGGTACAACATGGATGGACGAATACAAGTACGGACTTGTGACAGATCGCAGAAGCATTATAAAGAATGACACGATTACCGAAGAAATCATTCTTGAGGATGGTTCATCGAGATATACGGATAACCCTGCCCTGTTAAATGGGGTCAGTGTTGGTGATTATATCAAATTCTGTCAGGATAAGCACAAATATCTCACCAGAGCTGCCGTGGTTTTATTTGATGCCGATCAAAGGACGGTGTCCGGCGGAAATCCCAGCGCAGGCTGGAATGAGTATAATCGTATGATGTATGCCGGTGTCTATGAAAGAACAGACTCGATTTTCAAACTGGTGCCGAGCAGCAACCAGCCGAATGTTGATTTTTCAGAACAAAATCTTCTGTTAAAAGGTGAGTTGATCAACGGATTGGGTGCAAAAACCTTCATCTATGATACCGAGCATAAGACTGTGATCGGCGGATCGCAAAAAGAGATTTTAGGGTACAAGGATGCCGGAAACGGTTACAGCAACATTCTGGTTGTATTTGAAAAATCCATTGTACGTCTGGTTATGATTATTGAGTAACATGAAAGTGAAAAAAGAGACAAGGCATTGTCTCTTTTTTCACTTGACAAACAATACGGTTTATGATAATTTTTGGAGGATAGGTTATGAATGCGGTCGAGCAATATATTTATGATAATATCGATGATTGTACCAAGGTCAATCGCGAGGATGAGGGGACTTTAATCGGTCTTCCGTATCCGTACAGCGTGCCATCCGTTGGCTTTTTTGACGAGATGTATTACTGGGACACCTACTTTTTCAATCAGGGGTTAAAGATTACCGGCAGACACCGGCAGGTCAAAAATAATACGGATAACATGCTATATCTGGTTCGCCGATACGGATTTATGCCAAACGGAAACAGAACCTCTTTTTTAAAAAACTCGCAGCCTCCGTTTTTGTCTATGATGGTTTATGACGTCTATAATTACAGTCGGGATAAGGTGTGGCTGGCGGACGCTTATTCCGCCCTTAAAACCGAACATCGGTTTTGGATGGATCATCGCCTTGCCGCAATCGGGCTAAACCGCTACGGACATAATACAATCCCCAAAGAGGATATTGACGGGACATATCAATATTTTGTGGGCAGAATCGGATACCATCCGAATCTTACGCCGGCCGATGCGGTCAGCGAATTTCATCGAATGTGTGAATCCGGGTGGGACTTAAATCCGCGCTGGGGACTTGTCGGCAAGGATTTTGTCCAGGTTGACTTAAATTCTTTGATGTATCTGTTTGAAAAAAACATGGCCTATTTTTCCAAAGAACTGGAATACGGCGAAGATGCCGCCTGGATAGGGAGCGCCGAAAACAGGAAGATGCGCATGCAGCAATTGATGAAGGGCGCGGACGGCGTTTACCTTGATTATAACGAAAAGCTGCAAACGCGAAGCAGTGTTTTTTCTGCGGCGTCTTTTTATCCGTTATTTGTGGGTCTGGCAGATGAGGAGGAAGCGGTAGCCGCAGTTCGCCAGCTCCCGCGTCTGGAGAGCGCCTTTGGCATCTTAACCTGTGAAGAAAATGAGGAAAAGGGCATTTTCCAATGGGATTATCCCAACGGATGGGCTTGTCTGCAATATATCGTGGTAATGGCGCTGGATCGTTACGGTTACCGAGAGGACGCTGTACGAATCGCAAAAAAGTATGTTGATCTGGTTGAAAATGTCTATGAAGAAACTCACAATTTATGGGAGAAGTATAACGTGATTGAGGGCAGCTGCAACGCGGCGTCTTCTCTTAAAACGCCGCCGATGCTGGGCTGGACGGCCGGCTGCTATCTGGCACTGAAACGTTATATCGAAAAAATAAAGCATGGACAATCGAAAGACGAACAGAAAGAGCAGAAGAAGGAGTAGCTATGAAAAAACTAACCTACGGAATACCGGAAAAATTGGTACCGACCCAATTTTGTAAAAATTTAAATGTATGCGAAACAGAAGTGAAATATGACATCAATCAAATTCAGTTTCAGGAAACGCCGCGCGGCTGTATGCTGGAGTTTCCGCTTTCTGCCGGAGAACAGATTTACGGATTCGGACTGCAGCTGAAAGGATTTAATCATAAGGGTCACAAGCTGCGCCTAAAAACAAATTCCGATCCGGTTTCTTATACCGGGGATTCGCATGCGCCGGTTCCGTTTTTTACCACAACGGGCGGGTATGGTATGTATATTGACACGGCGAGACATATCGAAGTTCACTGCGGATATGTGAAAAAAAGAAATCGCATTGCGGAGGAAAACAACGATGTCATCACCGATGTAGACGAGCTGTACAGCAAGGATAATCTGGACGAGCCGACCGTCATGACGATTGACATTCCGGCCGCAAAGGGAATTGATGTTTACCTGTTTGAAGGAAAAAACATTACCGATATCGTAGCGCAATATAACGTTTTTTCAGGCGGAGGCTGCGAGGTACCCGAATGGGCGCTCGGCGTTTTTTATCGGGCATACGGAAAAAGTACGGGAAATCAAATCATGGAGATTGCCGACTATTTTCGATCGAACGACATTCCGTGCAGCATTATGGGATTTGAGCCGGGATGGCAGTCCTCCAGTTATTCCTGTTCTTATGTGTGGGATCGGGAGCGTTTTCCCAATTATAAGGAGGTTGTGGGTTACTTAAAAGACAACGGCTTTCATATCAGTTTGTGGGAGCATGCCTTTATCCATGCAACATCGCCGATTTATCAAAAAATGTTTGATCTCAGCGGCGATTACGAGGTCTGGGAGGGCTTGGTCCCGGATTTCAGCATGGAGGAGGCGCAGGATATTTTTGCAAAATATCATCGTGAAAATTTTGTAGATCTTGGAATCGATGGGTTTAAGCTGGATGAATGCGATGACAGCGATTATGTCAATGACTGGAGCTTTCCGGACTGTGCGAAGTTTCCCGGTGGCATGGACGGCGAGCAGTATCACCAGATGTTTGGCATTTTATATATGCAGGCAATTATGAAGGCTCTCGGAGATCATAAGACGCTTTCCGAAGTAAGAAATGCCGGCGCGCTTGCGGCCAGCTATCCTTTTGTGTTATACAGTGATCTATACGATCACAAGGACTTTATCCGCGGAACGGTAAACAGCGGATTTTCCGGCATTTTATGGACGCCGGAGCTGCGCGATGCCGCATCAAAAAAGGATTTGCTGCGGCGGATGCAAACCACGGTTTTCTCGGTACAATGCTTAATCAACGCATGGTACTGTGAAAGGGTACCGTGGGCGGAATTTGACTGTGAGGACGAGGTGCGTGCGCTTTTAAAAATGCGTGAAAGCCTGGTTCCCATGCTGAAGAAGGCGTTTGACTGCTATCATAAATATGGGATTCCGCCGCTAAGAGCGCTGGTTTCGGATTACACAGAGGATCAGGAGACCTATCAGATTGATGATGAATACATCTTTTGTGATCGCCTTATTGTTGCACCCCTCACAGCGGAAAGCGACACGCGTAATGTCTACCTGCCGGAGGGTAACTGGGTCGACTGGTATACCAAGCAGCCGGTTTCATCCGGGTGGTTTACGGTTACGACAGAATCAATCCCGGTATACGAAAAAATTTCATCATCTGAGTAAAAGTGCGATTAGGTTTACATAATATAATTATGTAAACCTAATCGTCGTCAATGTCTGATTTTGGCGGCTGAATCGAAGAGAGTGGGTTTTGATTAACCGCATCCCGAATCTGATCATTATTGATATGGGTGTAAATTTCCGTGGTTGATAACTGTTTATGACCCAAAATTTCCTGCAAGACACGAATATCCACACCGGATTGGTGCATCAGTGTTGCGGCAGTGTGACGCAATTTATGCGTTGTGTATTTATGAGAATCCAGCCCGATTTTTTTGACGTATTTTTCAACCGTATACTGCACGGTTCGACGGCTGATGCGATTTCCGCGCTCAGATAAAAAGAGCGCATTGCGACTGGTAGCAGTAGCCTTTTGCTCTTTGCGAATCGGCAAATAGGCCTCGATGGCTGATAGACACGCCTGGTTTAAGTATACGGTGCGTTCCTTGCCGCCTTTTCCAATTACTACCAACGAATCCCCGCGGATATCCGTAATATTAATAGAGACCAATTCCGCAAGCCGCATTCCGCAGTTTAAAAATAAGGTAAGCATACAGTAATCCCGTTTTGCGTTCCGCTGATCCGTGGATGCCAAAAGCGTGACGCAGTCGTCTAAGGAGAAATATTTCGGCAGATGTTTTGGAATTTTCACGGATTCCAGTTCCGCAGTCGGATTTTCATCAACAAGATTTGCCTTGCTGCATAAATACTTATAGAACGACTTTAAGGATGCAACCTTGCGGGCACGGGTTCCGGCAACATTGCCGCGTACGCGATTGAGATAGTTTAAATACTCATACAGGGTGTTGAGCTTAACGGCGCGCAGCATGGATAAATCGACATCGTCAATAGAAATCTCATGAAAATCTGTATTGGGATCAACTTTATGAAAATAAACTTTTAAAAAACGATAAAACGTTTGCAGATCATAATAATATTCATCTGCGGTTTTGCGCGACTTGCCCTGAATGTTTTCCATATAAATTAAAAATGATGCAAGTGGTTCCGGTGCGCCATGATCAAGGGATTTTGCTGATTGCATGGGATCATTCTCCTTTGGTTAAAAACCTCTTCTCGATTGCACAAAATTTTTATTTTGTGCAATGTTTGATTTATCTCTAATATACCTCCTTTTGATCGTAATTTAAAAAAAATATTGATTTTGGCGTTTTAATCTATGAAATCAGATAACGAAGCGCATCTCTACCTTCTGTCAGCACACAGACGGTTGTTAAGATAGCCGCAGCGGAACACCGTATATTTGTACCCGTTCGCCAAAAATATGACGCAGTGTAACAAAAAAATTTTTATTATTTAAAAATTGGCTGCCGTAAATCCATATTTGCTGCGGTAAATACAAAATCAGTGTACTCATGATAAAATCCTCTGTATCGGGTGCGTTGTCCTGAAATTCCTCTATAAACCTTTTTTTACAAAGCGTTGTAATATCTGCACCGTCCCGGTCATAAAACTGAATTTCTTTGTTTGCATGAATTGATACCGTCAGATCCTCAAAACGCGGCGTTTCTGTTTCAACAAAATAGTGCAGCAATTCTAAAAATTCGGAATATTCCTGCTGTGCTGCAAATTCATCAAAACAGTCATCCAGCAGAAAAATGACATTTTCGCGGTATTCCCATATCGCAAAGCGCAAAAATCCTTCCATAAAAAATTCACTGTTTTCACAAAAAAACAGATTCAACTTTTCTTCTAGCAGACTGCACAATGCATTTTCTTCTTCGCCCAGCTTTGACAGGGCGAAAAAAAAGAATTTGGACTTCTCTTCCTCCTCCAGGGCAAGTTTTGTAAGCAAATTTTGTAATTCAGACATAGAAATTTTTTTATGAATCCAATAGGCCATGCGCGGAGCAAGCCCTGCAAGGTGCTTTTTTAAGATTCGGACACTAAAGGCATAGCCCGGAACATGAATCAGCTCCATTTCGTCTTTTGAAAAATAATCCTGCATTTTATGCCAAAAGGCGGATAAATCCGATCCGCAATGTATGATTACTTCTTCCCGATCCATATACGTCGCCTCTCTTCCTATCGTCCTATGATAGCCTTGACAGACATAATATTGTCACTCCATAAGATGGATTATACCTCCCGGATCACATAAACTCAAATCTGAAAATATCGTTTTTGGTTTTTTATGGTGTATTATATGTATCATCACCCGGATGGGTTCCGGATACTAAAGTTATTTCTATTATGATTGGGAACGCAATTTTGTTTTTTGCATACATTAGAGTGACAGGTGCATGATGCGCGCGTGCCCTTTTCATATAGATAGCGGCTCCGTCAATTTCGGAGCCGTTTTTCTGTATGATATTTATATTTTCGCTCAAACTAAGTCTATATAGATTTATGTATCAAACGCTGCGGATTTTTGGTATTGTCTGCAAAATGGATATTCCATAAAAGGAGAGAAAAATGTCTATCATTCATTGTTCGGAACAAGCTTGTCTTTATCAAAAAGACGGTTTATGCTATCTCAATGTGATCACCAACAAAATAGAACCGCATCCATCGCCTGCCTGTTTTTATTTTTATAAGGCAAAAAATAACGAGACTAATCCTTTAAAAAACGAAGTGCAAAATCCGTAAGAACAGCAGCGCCGACCGACAGACAGCCTTCATCAATGTTAAAGCGCGGATTATGGATAGGAGCTGTAATTCCTTCCTTTTCATTGCGGCAGCCAAGCTTGAATATGGCAGAGGGAACCGCTCTTGCGAAATAAGCAAAATCCTCTCCGGCCATGGTGGGGCGTCCGCCAAAGATACAATTTTTTTTGCCAAGGCAATGGATTGCACTGTCAAAAAGCATGGCAGCAATCTTTGGATCATTGATAAGCGGCGGATATAATTTTACGAATTTATATTCGTAATCGGCACCGTAAGCCGCGCAGGCGTGTTTTGTCAGTTGTTCGATTTGAGATGATAAATGATCGCGCATGGGTTCGTTCAAAGCCCTTGCGGTACCGCTCAGCGTAACCGTGTCCGGAATCACATTGGTTGCATTACCGCCGTGAATCGATCCAATGGTAACAACCGCCTCATCAAATGGGTCAACGCTGCGGCTGACAACGGTTTGCAGCTGACAAATCAGCTGTCCGGCAATCACGATGGGATCAATTGCAAGCTGCGGTTCAGCGCCGTGACCGCCGCGGCCGTGAATCGTAATATAAAAATCGTCCGGTGAGGCATACATCGCGCCGGCATTGGTTCTTATCGTGCCGACCTCAAGATCGGGATCGACATGCAAAGCGACACAGGCATCGACCGCCGGACTTACCAAAGCCCCTTCTTTGATCATGAGGTCTGCGCCACCGGTGGTTTCTTCCCCCGGCTGAAAGGCGATCTTTACGGTACCGCACCAGTGCTTGCGGAGGCTTTGAAGAACCTGGCAGACGCCAAGGGTGATTGCGGTATGCGCATCATGACCGCATGCGTGCATGATGCCTTTATTTTTAGATCCATAAGAAACCGTATTTTTTTCTTCAATCGGCAATGCGTCCATGTCAGCGCGAATCAACAGACATTTTCCGGGCTTTTCGCTCTTTATTTCCGCCAAGATTCCCGTTTTTGCAATTTGGGTGCGATGAGATATTCCCATTGCCGTCAGCCTGGCGCTGACATATTGCATTGTATGATTTTCCTGAAAGGATAGCTCCGGGTGGCTGTGTAAATATCTGCGATCAGCAACAAGCTGCGGCTGCAGCTTGCCGGCTTCTTCTAAAATATTAAGACTCATGTTCCGTCTCCTCCCCGTGAAAAAAATCTAAAACGCTGTTTGCTGCGCTCTTTCCCACAACATTGCAAAGCTCTTGAAAGCTTGCCTCCCGAATGCGGTCGACAGTAATAAAGGTGCGCAGCAAATCGCGGCGTTTTGCCGCACCGATACCGGGTATGTTTTCCAGTTCGGAATGTATGGCATTTTTTTCGTGGTTCTTGCGAAATGCGGTAATCGCAAAGCGGTGCACCTCGTCCTGCATGCAGGTTAAAAAGTGAAAAAGGTCGCCGTCTTTGTCAAGGCAAATCTCCCTGCAATCATCAGTCAGTCCCCGTGTACGGTGCTTATCATCCTTAACTAAGCCAAAAACAGGAACCTCTTCTCCCAGTGTTTCCATTAAAAGGCGAATCGCGGCCACATGCCCCTTTCCGCCATCGAGCAAAATCAAATCGGGCAGCGGCAAAAACTTAGCATCCTCTTCCTTCATTTTTCCTGATCGAATGGCTTCTTCCTCTTGATAAGCGCGGCAAAAACGCCGATAGATGACCTCTTTCATGCTTTCGTAATCATTTGCGCCCTCTACGGTCTTAATTCGAAAGCGTCGATAGTTTTTTCTCGATTCTTTTGCATTCACATAAACAACGCAAGCGCCTACGCTTTGCGTCCCGGAAATGTTGGAAATATCATAGCTCTCAATCCGAAACGGCGTTTTGGAAAGCGACAAAACCTCGGTTAACTGTTTGAGTATTTCGTTTGCCTTTAAGCGTTCCCGGTCACGTTTAAAGTAATACTTTTGCAGTGATTCTTCCGCGTTTTTGTTCACCATCTCAATGAAGGAAGCTTTTTCACCGCGCTGCGGATGATGCAAAGTGATTTTGTGGTTTACCTTTTGTGTCAGCCACTTTTCCACCTCGTGCATATCCTCAAAGGGAACCGGCACTAAAATCTCCTGCGGAATCATGGTTGCATTAAAATAATATTGCTTGATAAAGCCGGAAATCAGCTCCTCGCGGTCGTGGTCCTCTGTCGGAAAGACATAGTATTCCGAACCGGAGATTTTGCCGTCACGCATATAAAAAATCTGGATGCAGCTCTCCTTTTCGTCCTGAAAAACACCGAGAATATCACGGTTATTTTCTTTGGTGGAGATGATTTTTTGCTTATCACCAAGGATTTTCAAACTTTCAATTTTATCACGGTACCGCGCCGCGCGTTCAAATTCCAGACAATCGGAGGCCTCGCGCATCTTTTCGGTCAATTCTTCGATAATTGTGTGGTATCGTCCCTCCAAAACGGCTGAAATCTGATCGAAAACCTCTCGGTATTCCTGTTTTGAAATTCGCCCGTCACAGGGCGCGGAACACTGCTTCATATGAAAATACAGACACGGTCTGGATTTTCCGATATCCTTCGGCAAGTTTTTATTGCAACTGCGTACCTTAAAAATATGCCGGATCGTCTCCAGGGTATCACGCACCATAAAAGAACTCATGTACGGCCCAAAGTATTTTGCGCCGTCCTTTAAAATCTTTCGCGTCATGTAAATACGCGGAAAATCCTCTTGTATGGTAATTTTAATATAGGGGTACTGTTTATCATCTTTTAATAAAATATTGTATTTGGGACGGTATTTTTTGATAAGATTACATTCTAAAACCAATGCCTCTACTTCTGTGTCTGTGACCATATAATCAAAATCCGAGACATTGGAAACCATGGCAACTGTCTTTGGGGTGTGATTTTTAGAATGCATAAAATACTGACTTACACGGTTTTTCAGCAGCTTGCTTTTTCCAACATAGATAACCTTTCCTTCTTCATCCCGCATCAAATATACACCGGGGCAAAGCGGGAGATTTTTTAATTTTTGCTTGATGCTTGCTTTCTCAAAATCCATGACAATCTCCATTGATCCATATGGTATCTTCGTAATTTGGAATAAATAAAAAAGCAAGCCGCATTCTTGTCGTCCGGCAAAAATGGGTTGCTCCTTTTATGTGTAAGTTTCTTTGAGTTATGCAAAGTTGGAGGAAATCAACTCAACTAAATCTGTCACAGCGTTTTCTTCATCGCTACCCTCTGCAACAATTGTGATATTCAGTCCCTTTGTAATTCCCAATGAGAGAACCCCGAGAAGACTCTTCGCGTTCACACGCCGATTATCCTTCTCAACCCATATGCTGGATTTGTATTCATTTGCTTTTTGTATAAAAAAAGTCGCAGGCCTAGCGTGCAAACCAACTTGGTTTTGTACGACAACTTCTTTCATATACATAATACCGCTCCTTCTGTTCCGTAATCGTCCCTTGGTTAACATGGAAATAAGACACCATTATCATACTAAAAAAAGAGGCTAAAGTCAATAGTTTTTTTATTATTTTTAATAAAAAACTTTATTTTTTTTATGCATAATAACTAAAGGTAGTCAATTTGCCAAAGAAAAACTATGAATAAAATAAATATTTTGTGTAAATTCTCTTTTACGGCTTTGCTCTGTTTTTTGTAAAACATGCTAGCTGCACTGCCGGCTAGGTTAAATCCGAATCCGCCGCATCCTTGGCTGAATTTGACTTCAGGCGCGGGATAAATCGTTTCGCAAAGCTTCCCTTTCCGCGGTTTTTGACATAAAAAAAACCAATCACAGAAAAGGTTACAGCGCCGATAAAATTGACGATTAGATCTTTCATGGTATCAACCAAACCAATATCGAGATAACCGCCGAGCGAAAAAGCATATTCAGACATTGGCTTTCCATCGACCGTTAAATATGAGCCGCTGACAATGACATCCTCAATCCCCTTTACAACGACAGGAACATTCTTGCCGGCCGGGTTTAAATCAACAGTTGCAATCGTATGAAGCACCGTGTCCTTTTGCATATCGGTCAGCGTCACAACGTCCATGCTGAACTCAAAAAATTCCCACAAAACACCAATCGTCATAGAAAAACAAAACGCAACCAGTGCAACAAAAAAAGGTGATAACTGAAATTTAAAGTATTCGCTGCGGTTAAAGATATCAATCATGGAAAGCCCCACGGCGGCCATTAAGAATCCGTTTAAGGTGTGGAGCATGGTGTCCCACCATGAAATTTTGAGGTAAAAGCCGCGTATTTCGCCAAGGATTTCTGCGCAAAAAATAAAAAGAACAATGATAACCTCAAAGGTGTGAGGCAGGGTGATTTTAAGCGTACGGTCGACAAATGCCGGAATCAAAAAAAGAATCAGGGTTAAAATGCAGGTAAAACAGTTTTCATAATTACCCGTAAAAAACTGTGCGATCAGCACCCCTAATACAATGACGGTCAGCACCAGGTATAAAATGGCCGTACCCCGGCGTTCCTTTGCAAAATTTTCTTTTAGTGCATGACGTCTCTTCTTCTCTTTCAAGCACGTCACCTCCAATAAAATCATGGTTTGCTCTGTTTTTTTCCTGTCGCTGCAAGATGAAAATTGACACACAGACGCTCGTTTATTATAACATAATCTTACAAAAGCGTCAATTATTTTTACTTAAAAAAATCGCCGTCCTTTTCAGTATACGGCGATTTTTTAATAAACTATACGTTTAAATTACGGCTTTTCATGCAATGCCTTATTTCACGGCAGATATGCGACGCTGCTTTAATAAAAGCCTTATTTGTTTTTTTGTCCGGTTACATCCTCTGCCGCATTTTTTGCTCCGTCCGCGGCGTCTTTTACGGCGTCTGTTGCACCGTCCACCACATCCTTTGCGGCCTGTCCGGCGCCGCCCGCTACATCTTCCGTTGCTTTTTTTGCGTTATTGACGGCATTTTCCGCGCCGCCGGTGATGTTTTCTGTAGACTCCTGGGCGCCTTCTCCGTTCTCTCCGGAGGTTGCGTTATGCGCGCGGTCAGTCTCTGGCGGAGCCTCTCCGGCGATGCCGTCGGTATCTTTTCCCTGATCCATGGTTGTCGCTCCGTTACTACAGCCGGCCAGCATAAAACAGCAAAGCAGCGCCGCCAGTGTCATCGTGATTTTACGTTTCATAATATTCTTCTCCTTTTTTTCAGTCTTTATCAGTATTCTGTCCCGTGGCTGGAGAAATATACAAAAAATCATGATTCATACAAAATCAGAGAGAATGGTATTGCTGACATAAATCCAGGAGTCCGGAATCCTGTAGCGATGATTTTGATAAACCATTGTACCGCGCTTTAGATTTTTAGAAAGCACATCGCCGTATACATCCTCAATACGCCTTTGAAATCTTTGATAAAATTCGTCGGCGCAAATCCCCTTTGACGTGCGAAGTCCCAAAAAGCAAAATTCACTCATCTGATCCGAAAGGGATAACGTTTCCGTTGTACCATCTGCCGCGCTGCACTTATTTTCTATCGTTTCACAGTACGTCTCAATCGGCAAAACGTTATGAAATCGCTGCGCTGCGATACACGAATACGCGCCGGCGCCAAAGCCGATAAAATCATCGCACTGCCAATACTTTAGATTATGACGGCTCTCCAACCCTGGCTTTGCAAGGTTAGAAATTTCATACCGTTCATATCCGGCGCTTTTTAAAAAATCCACACAAGTATCATACATCGTTCGCACCGTATCATCGTCCGGCAGCTGCAAAGGAAGAGAATAAAACGGAGTTCCCTCCTCGACTTTTAATGCATAACAGGATAGATGCTCAGGATTTTGCAGCACAACCTCTTTGAGTGTTTTTTTCCACATAGCAACGCTCTGTTCCGGCAAACCGTACATCAAATCAACGGAGATATTTTGAAACCCGACTTCCCGTGCCCATTGGTAGCATCGGGTAAAATCCGTATAGCAGTGAATCCGTCCCAGGCGTTTTAGCATGGCGTCATCCGTCGATTGCAGTCCAAGGCTCAACCTGTTAAATCCGGCATTGAACAGGGTTTTAAGCCCCTCAAAATCAATGGTACCCGGATTGCATTCCGCAGTGATTTCGCACTGCCTTGTAAGTGTAAAATGTTCCTTTACGGTACACAGCAGATCCTTTAACCGACCGGCGCCGATGCAGGTCGGAGTGCCGCCTCCAAAATAAACGGTATCCACCGTCTGATCGGCAGAAAAGCCGTTTATTTCTTTTTTTAAAGCGCTGCAATACGGATTGATCCACTTCTCTTTTTTGGCATAGGAATTAAAATCGCAGTATAGACATTTTTGCCTGCAAAAGGGTATGTGTACATAGATACCGAGCGGCATACGATGACCTCCTATAAGAATAGGCTGTAAAAAAATTTACAGCCTATTCTTCTAATCCAATTTGAGTACAGACATAAAAGCCTCCTGCGGAACCTCAACGGATCCCACCTGACGCATCCGTTTCTTACCCTCTTTCTGCTTTTCCAAAAGCTTACGCTTACGGCTGATGTCGCCGCCGTAACATTTTGCAAGCACGTCCTTGCGCATTGCGCGGACGGTTTCGCGGGCAATAATCTTTCCGCCGATGGCCGCCTGAATCGGCACCTCAAACAACTGGCGCGGAATGACGTCTTTCAGCTTTTCTGCCATCCTTCTTCCTCTGGTATAGGCGCGATCCTTATGCACAATAAAAGAAAGTGCGTCTACCATTTCGCCGTTTAATAACATGTCAAGCTTAACCAATTCTGCCTTTTCAAAGCGATCAAATTCATAGTCAAACGAGGCGTAACCGCGTGTTCGGGATTTCAGCGCGTCAAAAAAGTCATAGATAATTTCGTTCAACGGTAAATCATAGTTGAGTGCGACACGGGTTTCATCTAAATAGGTCATATCGAGATAAGCGCCGCGGCGTTCCTGACATAGTTCCATGATACTGCCGACGTATTCCTTCGGCGTCATAATGGACGCTTTAACGATCGGCTCCATCATATAATCAATTTCAGAGGGACTGGGCAGATTGGTCGGATTATCGATAAGCAATTCTTCGCCATCTGTTTTAATGACCTTATATTCCACCGACGGAGCAGTGGTTACCAGATCAAGGTTGTATTCGCGCTCTAATCGTTCCTGGATAATTTCCATATGCAAAAGTCCCAGAAATCCGCAGCGAAAGCCAAATCCCAAAGCAACCGAGGTCTCGGCATCAAAACGCAGCGCCGCATCATTGAGCTGCAATTTTTCCAGCGCCTCACGCAAATCATCATATCTTGCCCCGTCTGCCGGGTAAATACCGCAGTAAACCATGGGCTTTACCTCTTTATAGCCGGGTAGCGGTTCCTCTGCACCGTTTTCTACGGTGGTGACGGTATCGCCGACATGAACCTCCTGCACATTTTTGATGCTTGCGGCAATAAACCCGACCTCCCCGGCGGAAATTTCGTCCGCGGGCAGCATACCGTTCGGGTGAAGATAGCCGGTCTCAACCACATCAAACACCGCACCGGTTGCCATCATACGAATCTGAGTTCCGGGTCTGAGCCTTCCGTCCATCACGCGAACATAGACAATAACGCCCTTATAGGGGTCATAATAGGAGTCAAAGATTAACGCTTTAAGCGGTGCATCTTCGTCACCGTCGGGCGGCGGAATGAGTTCCACAATTTTTTCTAAAACGGCAGGAATATTAACGCCGTTTTTGGCCGAAATCAGCGGCGCGTTCTCGCCGTCGATACCGATCACATCCTCGATTTCCTTCTTCACTTCTTCCGGGCGAGCGGACGGCAAATCAATTTTGTTGATGACAGGAACCAACTCCAAATCGTGCTCTAACGCCATGTAGGTATTGGCAAGGGTTTGTGCCTCAATTCCCTGCGCCGCGTCAACGACAAGAACGGCGCCCTCACAGGCCGCAAGACTGCGCGACACCTCATAGTTAAAATCGACGTGTCCGGGTGTGTCAATCAAATTTAAGGTGTATTCTTCTCCGTCCGATGCACGGTATAAAAGCTTGACGGCGCGTGCTTTGATGGTGATGCCGCGCTCCCTCTCTAGGTCCATATTATCTAAAATCTGTGCCTGCATCTCCCGTTGGGTCAGTGCGCCGGTAGCCTCTAAGAGGCGGTCTGCAAGGGTGCTTTTACCATGGTCAATGTGGGCGATGATCGAAAAATTCCGAATATTCTCTTGCCGGTTGTGCATGATAGATCCTCCATGTAACATACTGCGTTACATTTTATCACATTTTAAAAAAAATAGCAACACCTCTGAAAATAAATTTGCATAGAGATTGCTCTGACTTAATTTAAATTATCCGAAGCATGAAAAACGGAATCCAAAAGTATACCAAGATACACGAATGGATTCCGCTTATTATTATGATTCAAACATGTCGTAAAGTTTCTGATCCAAATAGTCCGCTATAATAATGTTGGCGCCGAGTTCTTTGTGAAGCTCACGCTGGTAGGCGGCATCTTCGGGAAGACGACTGATTACCAGACATCCCATTTCTGCACCGGCAGCAATTTCTGCACGACCGTCACCGACAACCATCACGTTTTTTCCGTCAACACCAAGCTCTTTCAGCAATTTTTTCATTACCATATCTTTGGGCATTTTTTCGGTCCAGGTGGAACCGATGATTTCTTCCATGATTTCACCGGGGCCGATTTTATAGCCGAGCGTTTCGACTTCTTCATACATGCCCATGCCTTTTTCTACAACCGCACCGGTCACAAAATAATTTTTGACTCCGTGATCTTTTAAATAGTGCATAAACTCCATTGAGCCGGGAACCTGAAACTTTTTCGGATTCTTTTTGGCGATTGCAAGGTTTTTATCGCGGCAGTACCCGTTTAAGACCGCCTCATAAAGCTTAAACAACCGCGGCGTCTGTGTAGAGAGCATCTGCTGCATCGCCTCTGTTTCGGGAAGATCGTCAAAATACTCCTCCCCTTTCCAGATTCTGTCGATGATCGCCGTGTTGGTATTCTGATCGCAGTCTACGCGGACGGTTCCCTCCTGTACGGCGCGGCGGATGGCCCATTCCATCTGGGTCAGCGCCGAAAGCCCTGCCGATTCAACGCAAAACTGATCAGTCTCCGGGTGGGGGGCTTGTCCCGCAAGGTCAATGAGACGTTTTTCATTTTCTTTACTGTCAAAATCATCCGGCAGTCCGTTGACAATGACATCGTAGAGACAAATGCTCATCACCGGCGGCCATTCACGGATCAAAGAATGCGTACCGTCGATATCATGAAAGGCGTACATGATTTCTTTGATCTCAAAATCGTTGATCACAATTTCTGTTTTTGTATCTTTTACCCGCAGCATCTTTTTCTCCTTATTCCTGATAAAAGCCTTTGTTTGCGTCAATCAGCTTGCAAATTTCCGAAACGCTGGCGTGTGTGTTATAGCCATCCTCCGGCGTGTTTTTGCAGTAATCGACGATGGCCTCAATCGTGGTCGATGCAACCTGCAATCTGGTATCGCTGGACGCATAATACACAAAAAGATTGCCGTCTTTGTCCGCGATCGCGCCGTTACTAAAGATACAGCCGGACACATCGCCGTCTCTCTCCGATCCCTTTGGTGCGATAAAGTAGCCGCCCGGTGCGTAGATCACCTTGGTCGGATCCTCCAGCGCGGTCATAAAGCAGTACAAGACATAGCGCAGCCCGGTTGCGTGGTTCCGAACGCCGTGCGCGATATGCAGCCAGCCGTCCTTTGTCTTGATGGGGGTCGCGCCCTCGCCGTTCTTTACCTCTTTGATGGTATGATAAATACGCTTATCTATGATTTTTTCTTCCGTAATTTCGGCATGCTCCATACTGTCAACCAGTGCGACACCGATTCCGCCGCCGCTGCCGACATCAATAAAGCCGTCAGACGGTCTGGTGTAGAGCAGATACTTTCCGTCCACAAATTCCGGGTGCAGGGTAACGTTTCTCTGCTGGTTCGGAGAAACCAGATCCGGCATTCTCTCCCAGATATCCAGATCTTTGGTTCTGACAATACCGCACTTTGCAACAGCCGATGAGGTGTCATCAACCGAGGTATCCTTTCTCTCGCTGCAGAAAAGACCGTAAATCCAACCGTCCTCATGCTGCGTCAGACGCATATCATAAACGTTGGTATCCATCTCTTTAACCTGCGGCAGCACGACCGGCTTTTCGCGGAAACGGAATCCGTCTACGCCGTTATCACTTTCCGCAACGGCAAAAAAGGACTTTCTGTCATTGCCCTCAACTCTTGCAACCAATATGTATTTCCCGTTCAGATAAATGGCGCCGGCATTCATAATTGCATTGACACGAATACGCTCTAAGAACAAGGGGTTTCTCTCGTAAGAGAAGTCAAATCTCCAATTTAAGGGAATGTCCTCTCTCATCAATGCGGGATACGTATAACGGTGAAAAATACCGTTAATGCTTGCCTTTTTTTCGTTGACTCGCCCGGTCACCTTGCGGTGGTTCTCTGTGACAAATTGAACTCTTTGATTAAAATATTCTTTTGACATAGGGACACTCCTCTCTGTTTCAGAAAGCAACACTGCTTTTGCATTGAAATGAAAAATCAGAGCAAGCACGGGCGCTTGCTCCGATATGGTGCGGGTGACAGGACTTGAACCTGCACGGTTTTGCCACTAGAACCTAAATCTAGCGCGTCTGCCAATTCCGCCACACCCGCGCACTTGGTATTATAACAATGTTTTTCGGTATTGTCAAGGGTTTGTTTTAACTTTTTGAAATATTTCAAAAAATCTATTTGGCAGAATATTATAAATTGTCAGAAAAATATATCCAATAACAAAACCGTCTGCATTCTTTGCAGACGGTTTTGGCGGCATACTAAATGTTTGTTTTGATTGCCTCTGCGTTTTCGTGAGACAAAAAGGCAGCTTCCATGACCTTCATGACGCGAAGCGCCTGTTCCGGCTTGATGGTTAACTCTGCCTTGCCCTCAACGCAGTCAAGCAGCTGGTTATAAACGACAGTCAGATTATCCACAACATCGGTCGGTTCGGACAGCTCGATAGTCTCTGTGGAGTTCGGATTTCTGGGCGCCATCGTTTTGGTCGGTCCTGCCTTGGTATAAACGATTTCCTCGTCCCATATGTTCTCCTTATCGATGCAGCGGACGATTCTTCCCGTGCAGTTCCAATCGTCAATGACAAGTGTACCCGTCTCGCCCAGCACATACCATCTGGGATGGGTGATGTAGTTATTGGTTGAAACCTCAATATGTGCGGTCAGACCGCTTTCAAAAGTCATTGTCAGGCGGAAGTTATCATCCACTTCCGGGTATTCGATGCTATACATCTTACAAAAGACGTTGGTTACCTTTTCGGGAATCATGTACATCATCTGGTCGATCAGATGCACGCCCCAATCCAGCATCATACCGCCGCCAAGGCGCTTGATGGTGCGCCAGCCGGTCGGCATACCGCGCGAGCCCTCGACGCGGGACTCTATGACATAGGGCTTGCCGATGATCCCGGATTCCACCTGACGGCGCATCAGGACAAAGTCCCGGTTGACTCTGCGGTTTTGATCCACGGTAAATATAGCGTCGCATTCCTTGCTGACCGCAATAATCTCTTCCAGGTCAGCCGAGGTAATGGTGACCGGCTTTTCACAAATGGTATGCTTCCCTGCGCGGAGCGACTCAATGGCAAGCTCCTTATGGGCGTCATTGGTGGTTGCGATGATCACAACATCGACATCGGGGTCGGAAAACACCTCTTCCTTGGAAGAATAGACGTAATATCCCTGCTCCTTTGCAACATCACATCTGCGCTGATCTAAATCAAAAATTCCTTTCAGTTTCATGCGGTCATAATCGACACGCATCACCTTTTCATGATGGCCGGCCATGCCGCCATAACCAATGATCGCTGCTGTATATTGTTTCATTATACCCACCACATTTCTCCGGCATTTTCATAGATTAAAACTTCTTTCAAAAAGGCAACTGCCTTTTCGAGGCCTTCTTTCGGGGACATTAAGCCGTCCTCGTGCTCAATGCTGATTGCGCCGTCGTAACCGGTCATTTTCAGCATACTGATGATATCATTCCAGGTCTTTTTATCATGACCATAGCCCACCGTGCGGAAACACCAGGAGCGGTGCGGAATATCACCCAAAGACTTGGTATCAAGAACGCCGTTCACCTTGCAGATTTCCTCATCGATTCTGGTATCTTTTGCATGGAAGTGATAAATTGCGCCCTTTAATGCGCGGATCGCCGCAACCGGGTCAATCCCTTGCCAGAACAAGTGGCTCGGATCAAAGTTTGCACCGATGATTTCACCGACCTGCTCTCTGAGGCGCAGACAGGTCTCCGGATTATAAACCACAAAACCGGGGTGCATCTCAAATGCGATATGCTTAATGTGATGTGCTGCAGCAAAGTCGGCCATGTCCTTCCAATAGGGAACAACCTTTTCTTCCCACTGCCATTTTAAAATTTTGGGGAAATCCTCCGGCCACGCGCAGGTAACCCAGTTCGGATATTTCGATGTCTCACAGTCGCCGGGACAACCGGAAAAACCGACTACGGTATCAACCTCTAAGGCTTCCGCGGCCAAAATGGCACTTTTAAACTGATCGTGAAAGCTTTTTGCAATGTCCTTTTGCGGATGCAGGGGATTGCCGTGACAGCTGATTGCCGAAATTTCAATCTTATGATCCGCCAATTTTTTCTTATACTGTTCTACGTTTTCTGCACTGTGCAGCAGCTCCTCCGGCTTTAAATGACAATTGCCGGGAAAACCGCCTGCGCCGATCTCGATCGTCTGCACTCCAAGGCTTTCAAGGTAATCAAGCGCTTCATCAAATGAATACTCACTCAGTACCGGGTTCATAACACCAAGCTTCATTGTTTTTTCCTCGCTTTCATTGTAATTTGATTCAGGCTTCTATCTTGCCTTGATTATAGCACATTGCTATTTAAGATACTATCATGAATTTGCAGAAAAATATCATTTTTTTGTCCTTCTTTCATTATTTTTTAAAAATCTTATTGACTTTAAAAATGAATTCGTGTAGTATGAAAATCAGAGAACGAACCGATTGGCGGTGATAAAATGGAAAACTGGTATGAAGAACCGAAAAACATAGTTAACGGCGAGGAATGCCACATTATTGTCCATAAAAATATTTTGCCGGGGCCTATCGTCTGTGCCTCGCCGCACGCACATGAGTATATTGAGATTTTGTATTGCCATTCCGGAACGCACGAAATTATGCTGAGCTGGAAGCCCTACGTTTTTGAGCCGGGAGACATGGTTTTAATCAATTCCAGGGAGGTGCACCAGATTCGCGCCGTATCAAAGGAAATGAGCGATTACACCGTGGTACGCTTTGAGCCGGAGCTGTTATACGCGGTCTATCAAAATTCGTTAGAGTTAAAATATATGCTTCCATTTACTTTAAATGAGGCAACACCGCAAAAAGTATTCCATGCAAATGAGATTGCCGACACTTTTTTGCCGGATATCTTTACAGAGCTTTTGGATGACTATTGCAACCGTCCCTACTGCTATGACTTTGCGCTGCGCACCAATATATGCCGTATTTTTTTGTGGGTGCTGCGTTACTGGAACCGTATGGGAATTACCCTTCCCGAAAACGAAAATCAAAACCTTTGGAAGCAGTTTAAGGCCGTTTTTGATTATGTGGACCGCTGCTATGATCAAAACATCACCGCCGCACAGATGGCAAACTTATGTCATATGAGTTACAGCTACTTTTCCAGGATGTTTAAACAGGTCACACATCAGAATTTTCGGGAATATTTAAACTATACCCGCATCGCTAAATCAGAGATTCTCTTGGTGAACTCGGATCTCAGTATCACTGATATTGCGATGCAGACCGGCTTTACCAGCAGTAGCTATTTTATTCAGCAGTTTAAGGAGCTGAAAAAGATTTCACCCAAACAATTTCGGAAAAAATATATTTCGGTCAGCAGCGTCAATAGAGACTAAAATCCCTGTGATGCCGTGTTTTGACCCGTATCAAAAAAGCGCCGCCCTCTCTATGAAGAAAGGACGGCGCATTCGTTTTTTAAGCCTTTATTCAGGATGCGTTTTTGATTTGCAGGCGCAGGCGATCCGCAATCATAGCAATAAATTCGGAATTGGTCGGTTTTCCTTTGGAGTTTGCAATGGTGTATCCAAAGAAGGAGTTTAATACCTCGGTGTCGCCGCGATCCCAGGCAACTTCAATCGCATGACGAATGGCGCGCTCTACTCTGCTCGGCGTTGTGTTAAAGTCTTTGGCAACGGTCGGGTAAAGCTCCTTGGTGATGGAGTTGATAATATCAAGATCCTTTACTACCATCATGATCGCGTGTCTGAGATATTGATATCCCTTAATATGCGCCGGAATCCCGATTTCGTGAATAATCTCCGTTACCATGGTTTCAATGTCCTCAAAATCCTTTTTAGACGGCGCTTTTAACTCCGGACGAAATTCCTTGATGCGCGGCTCTTCCTCCTTAACGAACATCTCAATCCGCGCAATCAGCGTGTCAAAATCCACCGGCTTTAACATAAAATATTTTGCACCAAGCGCAATGGTTTTTGCCGCGATGCTGTCGTTTAGTACTGCACTGACGACTAAAACCTTCGGTATTTTGTTTAAACGGACGTTTTTTAAACGCTCAAGCACACCGAACCCGTCTAAATTCGGCATCACCATATCCAAAATCAATACATCGGGACTTGTCATCCTGACTTGGTTAATCGCCTCAAGGCCGTCATATGCATAACCCACAATTTCAATCTGCGGTTTTTGTTTCAGAAAATTACAAAGTACCTCAACATATTCACGATTATCGTCTGCAATTACTACTCTGATTTTTGACTTCCCATTTTCCTGCATTTTTACGCACTCCTTTGTTTGTTTCAAAATTTTGTACCACGAATACCTAGATTATAAACTAAATTTCCAATATTTGTCAATAGATTTTAAAGAAAAAGTTGGTAATTTTTTACATTTTCTTTCAAACAGCAAGCTTTTACTGTTTTTTCATTCTTTTTCGACATAATTCTAAAAAATATTATAATCCATAATTTGGAATTTGTCAATTTGTTTTGCATTATTTTTCCAAAAAAAACCTGACCCCAAAAAACGGATCAGGATTTGTAATATAGGAAAGAAAGATTTTATCGATAAAAATGGCTATTCGATGGCGTCCGCTGCATCGGTTTCCTCCGGATCATCGGTATCGAGGATTCCGTCCACAAATTCTTTTGCATCAAACGGGGCGATATCATCAATTCCCTCACCGAGGCCAACCAGCTTTACCGGAATATCATATTCATTTTTGATTGCAAAGACAATACCACCTTTCGCGGTTCCGTCCAGTTTGGTTAAGACAATGCCGGTAATGTCGGCGGCTTCTTTAAATTCCTTTGCTTGCTGCACGGCATTCTGGCCGGTTGTAGCATCTAAAACAAGCAATATTTCTTTTCCGCCGCCCGGAAGCTCGCGGTCTAAGATTCGATAAATCTTTTTCAGCTCTTCCATAAGATTCTTTTTATTATGCAGCCGCCCGGCAGTATCGCATAACAAAACATCAACATATTTTCCCTTACAGGCGCCAATGGCGTCATAAATGACTGCTGCCGGATCAGCGCCCTCCTGCTGTTTAATCAGACGCACGCCGGCACGGTCTGCCCAGACCTCAAGCTGTTCAATGGCGGCCGCCCGAAAGGTATCGGCTGCGGCAATGACGACTTCCTTTCCCTGCTGCTTATACATATTGGCAATCTTTCCGATTGAGGTGGTTTTACCGACGCCGTTGACACCGATCACCATTACCACGGCCGGCAGGCCGTAAACATTCATCTTGTTGTCAGCGCCGTCCATTAAAATTTCGGTCAGTATTTGTTTTAGTTCCTGCTTTAAATCCGCACTGTCTACAATATGCTTTTCCGATGCCGCGGTGCGCAAGCGTTCTATGATGTCCATAGAGGTATTAACTCCAAGATCCGCGGTAATCAACGCCTCTTCCAATTCTTCAAAAAGTTCTTCGTCCACCGTTTGAAAGGTTTTAATGACGGATTCAAACTTTTCGTTGATTGAATCCCTGGTTTTGGTTAAACTCTCTTTGATTTTATGAAATAATCCCATGTAATTTTAAGACTCCTTTTCCTGTTGTATTTCATCAATGTTGAGCGATAACAGTTTGGATATACCGCGCTCTTGCATGGTGACTCCGTAGAGAATATTCGCCGCCTCCATGGTGCCGCGCCGGTGCGTGACAACAATAAACTGTGTCTTATCGCTGTAATGCGACAGATAGTCCGCATAGCGGTACACATTTATGTCATCAAGCGCGGCCTCAATCTCATCCAGAATGCAAAACGGTGTCGGCCGTACATCTAAGATCGCAAAAAGAAGCGCAATAGCCGTAAACGCACGCTCACCGCCGGAAAGCAAGGTCAGGCTTTGCAGTTTCTTGCCCGGGGGCTGCGCCTCGATCTCGATACCGCTCTCTAAAATATTTTCCGGATCCGTCATAGTAAGGTTTGCGCGCCCGCCGCCGAACAGGGCGGCAAAAACGCGATTAAAGTTTTGGTTGATGATTTGGAACTGCTCTGCAAAGCGTTTTTGCATAATCGTCAGCATTTCATCAATCACGCGTTCCAGTTCCTTCTTTGCCTTTTCCAGATCCTTGGTTTGCACCGTCAGAAAATCAAAGCGTTCTTTTACATTTTTATACTCTTCGATCGCATCAATATTGATATTTCCGAGTGCACGAATCTGCTCTTTCAGCGTTTTAATTCGAGATGACGCGGTGGAATAATCAAAATCATCCGCCGTTTTCATCGCAGCCGCCTCACTGTAAGGGAGCTCATATTCCTCCAAAAGCCGGGTCACGATGCCCTCAATCTCATTTTCGTAGCGTTCTGCGCGGTTCTCCATCCGCTCCTGTTGCTGTGTCAGTCCGAAAATCTGTTCCTGAGATTCTTTGAGCGCTTGCTGTCTGATTCGAATTGTCTCTTCCTTTTGAGCACGCTCATTGCTCAGCAAATCCAGCTTTTGACGATAGTCAAAAAGCAGTTCCTCCTTGGCTGCGGTATCGGCGGCAAGCGCCTCGATTTCCGTTTGCATGGCATGATTGCGTTCTCGAATCTGTAAGATTCCCTCGCTTTTCCCGGTAACGACCAGCAATACCTGGGATTTCTCCGTGGTTAATCTTGAGATACGGTCATTTTGCATCTCCATATCCTTTTGAATGGTATTACGGGAAAGGTTCAGTTCCGTCAGCTTTGACACCAACTGCTCATTCTTTCCGGATAACTCCGTATATTCTTTTTGTACAAAAGAAATTTGCTTTTCCAGTTCGACGCACCGGGCAGTACAGGTTGCAATTTCCTTTTCCATTGCAAGCTTATCGTCCTGAATATCCGAAAGCCGATTTACAATGCTTTCAAACTCTGTGTTCAGCTGCTTTTCACCGGCCTCCAGATTGTCCAACAGACTCTTATTGTGGGAAAGATTGGACTTTAATCGGATCAATTCGCCCTGCAGCGCTTGTGTTTTTTCCGTATTTTCCCGGATTGCCTGCTGTAATGTCCTTTGCTTTTCCATGAGCTTTTGATGCTCGGACTCATATTCTTTTACCGCTTTTTCTCCTTTTAAAATCATGCTGTTTAAAGACTCGATTTCACCGGTACGAGAAAGAGAGCCGGTCGTTTTTAAGGCGCTGCCGCCGGTCATGGCGCCGCCGGCCTGGATTACATCACCGTCAAGGGTGACGATGCGAAACCGGTGTCCCGATTTTCGCGCCATCGCGATCGCATCCTCCATCTTCTCGCAGATCACGGTATTTCCCAAAAAATAGCTGACAATATCACGGTATGCGCGATCGCACTGTACCAGATCGGCAGCAACCGCAACAAAGCCGGGCATATTCTTTGCAGCAGAATCCGTAAAGCTCTTTGGCTTCATCGCAGAAATGGGAAGAAATGTTGCGCGTCCCAAATGTCGGGATTTTAAGTAGGAAATTGCAGCCTTTGCATCTTCCTCCGACTTTGTGACAATGTTTTGATTTGCCGCGCCCAAAGCGGTCTCGATTGCGGTAATATAGGTCTGCTCCGTTTTGATCAGCTGCGCCAGGGGGCCGTATATCGCCGCATTTGGGATCGCCCCTTTTTGATAAGCGGTCATCACACCGCGGACACCTTTTGCGTATCCCTCATATTCCCGCTCCATATCCATCAGCATCGATCGGCGCGATTTTTGCTGGCCAAGGCGCAAAAGCCCCTGGTTTTTTTCATCTTCTAACTTTTTCAGCGCTGCCTCGCTGCGGCTAAGTTCCTCTGCAAGCTTTTCGGCAGTTTGCTTGTAGTGTTCCATTTGTAAAACACTTGCATCGTGATTTCTTAGATTTTCTTCGTATTCCGAGAGGTATTCGTTTTTATCCTTTGTCCTGCCGGAGCGTTCTTCCTCAATCGCAGTTTTTCGCTGAGAAAAGTTTTCTGTCAACACGTGTAAATTTTCGATCCCGGCATGCAGCGTATTGATCCTTGCGGTAAGCTCTACCACCTCCGCCTTCATGGATTCCAATACACTGTTTTTTTCACTGGCATCCCGATCGGTCTTTTTCGATTCTTCCATGAGGGCATCCAGGCTCTTCCCGGTTCCGAGACTTTTGGTATTCAGCGCATCCAGCGTCGCCTTATGTTCTTTGAGCAAATTGTCTAACCGCTCTGCTTCTTCCTTTCCTGCCGCGATTTCCTCCTCCAGCCGGGCGATGTCTTGGCTGTTATGTTCCATATCGTTGGTAAGAAGGCTGATACGGTTTTTTTGTTCATGAATCAAAGAAACAGTTTTCTGATCCGATTCCCGGTAGTTTTCTGTCTGCGCATCATATTCCTTCAAGGCATCATACATTTTGGCAATCTCTGTCTCGTTGTTCGTCAGCGCTGCTTTCATTCCGGTAATTTGCTCCGCAAGCAATGCAATATTACTGTTTAGCTCCTTGAATGCAGCCTTTGCTTTTTCGGCATTGATGACTGAAACCGTGATATCCAGCCCACGCATTTCATCGCGCAGCAGAAGATAACGTCTGGCTTTTTCGGACTGCCGCTCCAAAGGACTAAGCTGGCCGCTAAGCTCCGTTAAAATATCCTCTACACGCGTTAGGTTATCGCTGGTTTGCAAAAGTTTGCGTTCTGCCTCAATCTTGCGGTATTTGTACTTCGAGATTCCGGCTGCTTCTTCAAAAATCTGACGGCGATCCTCCGACTTTGTGCTCAGCACACTGTCAATTTTACCTTGACCGATGATGGAATATCCATCTCTGCCAAGGCCGGTATCCATAAATAACTCATGAATATCCTTAAGGCGGCACAATGTCTTATTGATATAGTATTCTCCCTCACCGCTGCGATAAACACGGCGCGTAACCGTGATTTCCGGAAAGTCCAGAGAAAAAAATCCGTCAGAATTATCCAAAATCAAGGTGACCTCTGCAAAGCCCAGCGCCTTTCTTGTCTCGGTTCCGGCAAAAATGACATCTTCCATCTTACTGCCGCGCAGAGATTTGACGCTTTGCTCACCCATAACCCAGCGGATTGCATCGGAAATATTGCTTTTGCCCGATCCGTTCGGACCCACAATCGCGGTAATTCCGGGATTAAAATCCAGATAAATTTTGTCTGCAAAAGATTTAAATCCCTGCATTTCAATACTTTTTAAACGCATAGTCTCTTTTTCCTTTACTCTCAGGCTGTAAAACTTCAACCAGCCCTGCTATTTAACGTTTTGTATGCATTATTTGACACAATCAAATACATTATAGCACAAAGAAAAAGGGATGTCACGTACTTTTTTATTCTGTTTTTTCCTTTTGTGATGCAGAATCCGTCTGATTTTGATTTTGATGTTGGCAGCCGGCCTGGTCGATCGAGGCATTCTCGGTATAAATCAGTTCGGAAATCGGAACAAACCGATATCCCTCGCTCTGTAGTTTTTCCAAAATTCCGGGTAGAGCCTCCGGTGTATGCAGCGCCGCATTATGGAACAGCACGATAGATCCGGGCTTCACCTTATTAAGTACACGCTTGGTAATCTCGCCGGCCGACAGATCCTTCCAGTCTAAGCTGTCAACATCCCATTGAATGGTATAGCACCCACACTCGCGAACCGCCTGAACAACATCGTTATTATAATCACCATAGGGCGCACGCAGCAGAGTGGGGCGTTTGCCGGTTACCTTTTCTATTTTGTTACTGCACGCATTGACCTCTTCCTTCATCTTTTCCTTCGAGAGTTGCGTCATGTGCGGATGGGTATTGGAATGGTTCATGACCTCATGTCCGGCATCAGAAAGCGCTTTTACCGACTCCGGGAAGTTGTCAACCCAGTCTCCTACGACAAAAAAGGTGGCCTTTACCCCATAACGATCCATAATATCAATCAGCTGCTGCGTGTCTTCATTACCCCAAGCTGCATCAAAACTGATCGAAATCACCTTTTCATCACCCTTGTCAACACAGTAAATCGGTAAATCCCGCTGCGTCTTGGAAACAGTTACGGCACGGTTCTGCCCTATCCATAGGAAGGAAAGCAAGATAAGTAAGGAAAGCACGCCAATACATATACTTTTTTTTCGGATAATCCAAATCCTCATAGATACAACCCCCTTTATGTTCCATATATATATGCAAAAAATGGTTTAGTTATACAAAATGATGCAATGCAGAATAGCGATATCATAAATGGGATAAAATAGTTACGGTGATGGGCATGATTCAAATAGGAAATACCTTGATTTTAAACAGTGATGCAGGCGTTCCGGACGCAATAAAAAGCTATGATAGATATTGTATCATAACCTGCGGACTTTCCACGCGTTCGACCATTACGGCATCCAGCATCCTTGACGATGGCTTCACATATTGCTTGCAGCGCGGTATTTTTTCGCTTGGCGGAAAGGAAATTGCTCCGCAGGAATTTAAGGTAAAATGGCATGAAAAGCCCGACGACTTATATCCGTATCTTGCGGCGGTTACACTGCTGCTGTTATGCGGCGTTTCTGTTGAGACATTTGCGCATTTAAAGTTCTAATCCTCCTGTTTTTGAATATACTTTATAGAACGATTATCCTCAAACGTAAACCTTGACAGGAGTGAATGATGTGGAAAATACTTATTTTGAAAACAATAAGGTCGAAATTGTCGGCGAGGTTTGTCAAAAGCCGGTTTTCTCCCATGTGATATACGGAGAAAAATTTTATTTATTTCAGGTGCGGATTCCAAGACTCAGCGAAAACTATGATACCATCAATGTGACCATTTCCGAGCGATTTTTTCCGGAGATTGTTCCCGATCTCGGGGACTTACTTCATATTGCCGGGCAGTTCCGCTCTTACAACAATTTTTCGGATACGGGAAACCGGCTGATATTAACCGTCTTTGCAAAATCGGTGGAGCGGGTCTATGACCCTATGGAATATCAAAATCCAAACCAGATTTTTTTATGCGGTTATATCTGCAAACCGCCGGTGTACCGCACAACGCCGTTTCAAAGAGAAATTGCAGATATTTTGCTTGCAGTCAACCGATTTTATAATAAATCCGACTATATTCCCTGCATTGCATGGGGAAGAAACGCAAAGTTTGCACAGCAGCTTTCGGTGGGTACGCATTTAAAAATATGGGGACGGATTCAGAGCCGCGACTACCAAAAAAGAATCAATGATGAAGAAACCATCACCAAGACTGCCTATGAAATTTCGATTACAAAGCTGGAAATTGAAGTGGATAACGACAGCAATGACATTCTCTCTGACGTGATTGAATAATGAATTTAAAATTATGCGTCAAATATAAAACGCCTCCCCAACAGTCTGCGTAAGGGAGGCGTGATTATTTTAAGAAGAATTAACCAATCTGCTTGTTTTTCGTCACGGAGCGAATCACAAATAACGTGCCTACCGTCAGAAGAATACCGATCGGAAGCAGAATAAATGCATTTTGAATCCATGCCGCAAGGAGGTATATCACAAACGAAATTGCTGCAACGGTAATCGCATACGGCAGCTGCGTAGAAACGTGATTAATGTGATTGGACTGGCTGCCTGCTGACGACATAATGGTGGTATCGGAAATCGGAGAGCAGTGATCACCGCAAACGGCGCCGGCCAGGCAAGCGGAAACACCGATAATCAAAAGCTCGCTTGTCGGGTCAAAAATTGCGGTAACAATCGGGATTAAAATACCAAAGGTTCCCCACGATGTGCCGGTGGAAAATGCAAGCACGCACGCAACCAGAAAAATAATCGCGGGCAGGAAGTTTGCAAGACCGGCTGCCGCCGAATCCATCAGCATTTCAACATAGTTGGCAGCGCCAAGCAGCCCGGTCATGTTCTTCAGCGATGTTGCAAACGTAAGGATTAAAATAGCCGGAACCATGGCACAAAAGCCCTTCGGGATGCATTCCATTGCCTCTTTAAATGTTACAACACGTCGGATCATCAAGTAAGCAATCGTAAAAATCAATGCAATAATAACGCCCCACGGCAAGCCGATGGTTGCGTCCGTATCACCAAACGCAGTGATAAAGTCGCTGCCGGCAAAGAAACCGCCGACATAAATCAAACCGATAATCGCCATAACGACCAATACAATCACCGGAATTAAAAGGTCAATCACCTTGCCGTTCGGATTTGCGTCCGTAATCTCGGCCTTTTCCGCATTATTTTTTCCGCTTGTAAATAAGTCATCCTTTGTTATCGCGTTAAACTCATGAAGCCGCATGGGACCGTAATCGAACTTCATCAATGTAATGGCGATGATAAATACAAACATCAAAAGCGAGTAATAGTTATACGGAATTGCACGGACAAAAAGCTCAATCCCGGAATAGCCTGTCCCCTTAGTAAATTCCGAAACGGCAGCCGCCCAGGACGAAACCGGCGCGATCATGCAGACGGGCGCAGCGGTTGCATCGATGATAAACGCAAGCTTTGCACGTGAGATTTTGTGGCTGTCCGTTACGGGCAGCATGACCGAGCCAACCGTCAGACAGTTAAAATAGTCGTCAATAAAAATCAATACGCCCAGGATAAATGTGGCAAATATTGCGCCGACGCGCGATTTGATATGCGTTTTGGCCCATCTTCCGAATGCAGCAGAGCCGCCGGCCTTGTTCACCAAGGCTACTAGTGTGCCGAGGATTACCAGGAAGATAAAAATACCTGCAGTATCGTTGATTGCCGCAATCAGGCCATTGTTCAGTACGGTATCAAGCGCAGCGATAGGATGCCAGTTGGAGGCCAGCAGACCACCCAAAACAATACCAACAAAAAGTGATGAATAAACCTCCTTGGTGATAAGCGCCAGCGCAATCGCGACCAGCGGTGGTACCATCGCCCAGAAGGTTGCATAAAAATTGCTCGTCGGCTCTGCGTCCTCACCGGCTGCAAAGGCTGCCACACAAGCAGTTAAGGCTAACAGGGCAACAAGAACAGCACAGAGATTTTTCTTTGTGAAAAACTTCATTTTTCTTTTTCCTTTCTTTTTCTTTTTCATAAAACAAAAAAAGCACGGAGGCAAATCATACTACGCTCTCATGCTTATACGCAAAAGTATAATTCCGATAGCGCTCCACAATCACAGTGACAGTGTGAAACATATTCTGCAACACACCAGTTTAAACACCCAGGTATTGATGATTAAACTTCGGCGATAATTCCTTTCATAAACGCCAAATACCTTTTTAAAGGATTTACTACTGATAATTACCGCGCCTCTATCTTTTTTGTATTTATTCAATAACGGGTTTTATGCTACCATATAATTCCTTCGTTGTCAAGATGTTTTTCGACTTTTTTCGGGCAGCTGCACCAAAATAATTGCGATGAACATAAGTATGCAGCCCAATATTTCACGCGTTGTCATCGCGCCGCCCGTGATATTCCAGCCAAGCGCTACAAGAATCACAGTAGAAAGCGTCGCAAATACCGATTCAAGACTCATGAGAATGGATGCCGATGTAGGGTCGGTGTACTTTTGTCCGACAATTTGCAATGTATAGGCAACACCGCATGACATAATGCCGGAATAAGCAATTGCGCCCCAGACACCGCAAAGCGGAGCAAATGACGGTTTTTCAAATAAAAGCGCCATGATGACATTGATGATTCCGCATACAAAGAACTGAATGCACGATAATTTTACGCCGTCAACCTTGGGCGAATAATGATCAACAACAAGAATATGACCGGCAAAAACAAAAGCGCACATCAGTATCAGAAAATCGCCAAAGTTTAGGGCAAGGCTTGATTGAATGCACATAAGGTACAGTCCGATGACCGCAACAAACACCGATATCAGAATAATCGGTCTCGGCTTTTTACCGAAAAACAGGTTGACAATCGGGATAATCACCATGTACAACGCAGTGATAAAGCCTGCCTTGCCGGGACTGGTATAAATCATACCGGCGGTTTGCAATGTCGTTGCAACGCACAAAAATACGCCGCACATGATACCGCCTTCGATCAGGGTCTTATCAATGGGTTTTACGGACATCCCCTTTTTTCTTTTACCGCTGTCTAAAAAATAAACGACAGGCAAAAGCACGATGCCGCCGAGCAAACTCCGAACACCGTTAAAGGTCATCGGCGGTATCTGCTCTACCCCCTTGCTTTGCGCGATAAAGGAAACACCCCAAATCAGCGCGGTCAGCAATAGTATAAGATTTCCTTTCCATTTTTTATTTTTCATCATGAAAACTCCAAATCTATCGTAGTCAGTGACAATCATAACAGATTTTTTTTCAAAAATCAACAAAAAATATTTTAACGAATAAAGAATAGCCGCAGCAGCCTGCGTATATGCAGTGCTGCCGCGGCTATTTTGGGATATGCAAAAGCCGGTCGCCGCTTCAGGCGAAAATCGGATCATTCCTTTTCGGTAAGGCTTTTTCAAGCCTTTTTCTCTCCTCTACTGCTTTTTCCCCGGGCAAAACACGTACATTTTAGAAGTGTTTTGCAGCTGATCAAGCGCCTCGCCAAAACGCTGAAAATGTACGATTTCGCGCTGACGCAAGAATTTGATGACATCGTTGACATCCGGATCGTCGGAAAGACGCAAAATGTTATCATAGACAGCACGCGCCTTTTGTTCTGCTGCCAAATCCTCCACCAAATCCGCAATCGGGTCACCGGTAACCGCAAGCGCATTAGCATCAAAAGGCATTCCGTCTGCGTTGGCCGGATAAACGCCGCGGCCATGGTTCATAAAATATTGCCCGTAGGAACTGTTTTCAATTTCGTCCGAGGTCGCGTTTTTTACAAGCTGCCGAACCAAGGTTCCGACGATCTCTAAATGGGCAAGCTCCTCCGTACCGATATCGGTCAAAAGCGCTTTGGAAACCTCGTCCGGCATAGAATAACGCTGCGAAAGGTAACGCAGGGATGCGCCGAGTTCCCCGTTTGGGCCGCCGTACTGCGCAACGATCAGCTGTGCAAGCTTTGGGTTTGTATTTTTAATATTGACCGGGTATTCCAGTCTTTTTTGATATTGCCACATGAATGAATGCTCCCTCCTATATATTGTCCCACGGCCACGGATTATGAATCCAAACCCATTCTTCCTCGTTCATCGTTTCCTTTGCGGTGAGCGGACCGAAACGGGTCTGAAATTCATTGCGCAGCATGTTAGCCTTGTCAGCCATTTTACGGAACATTGCGATCGCTTCTTTATCGTCCGGATGGGTGTCCAGATACAGATTCCAGTCATATGCGGCAAACGCATAAGCCCCCAGTTTTTTCAGCATTTCCTCTCTTTCACTCATCGTTTCTCCTCCTCAAAAATTTTTTCGCCGTTTACCTGTTTCCCGTAAACACCGAGCGGTTTGTTGAGAATGGGAAAAATAGTGCCGTTTTGCAGTCCCTCGGCAGGATCATAAAGATTGCGCATTTCGGCCTGCTGAATCGGCACATAGGCATATCCCGCCATCGGCATCATAATCGGCATGGTTTCATGTTCAAAAGGCATATTTTTTAACTCCTTTTCGGTTTCATTTTCCTATCCATCCAATTGGATTTCAATAGCATCATACGAAAAAAACGGAATTATGTGAATCAATTACAGCCTGTTTCGACAAAAAAAGAGAATATTTTCT
This sequence comes from uncultured Clostridia bacterium, assembly GCA_934454115.1. Taxonomy (GTDB): domain Bacteria; phylum Bacillota; class Clostridia; order Monoglobales; family Monoglobaceae; genus Ructibacterium. The sequence continues at coordinate 26,486 of CAKSFQ010000001.1, read as the reverse complement.
ATAAACGACAAAAAAATAAAATCACCTCTTGCAAGCAATTCTTTTTTTCGGTATAATAAAAGATAGATTTTCTCAGAAAGAGGTGTCCGTGTTTGGTTAAGGTCGGTTTTGATAATGAAAAATATTTAAGAATGCAGTCGGAACATATCCGGGAACGCATCTCACATTTTGGCGGAAAGTTATATCTGGAGTTCGGTGGAAAATTATTTGACGACTATCACGCCTCCCGCGTTCTCCCCGGATTTCAGCCGGACAGCAAACTGCGCATGCTCCTGCAGCTGAAGGATCAGGTGGAAATTGTCATTGCAATCAATGCAGCAGATATTGAAAAAAATAAGCTCCGGGGCGATCTGGGAATCACGTATGATCTGGATGTCATCCGTTTGATTGACTGTTTCCGCACCATTGATCTTTATGTCGGCAGTGTCGTTATGACGCGGTTCTGCGGACAGCCGACCGCAGAGGCCTTTCAGAAGCGTTTGGAATCGCTGGGCGTGCGGGTGTACCGCCACTATCCGATCGAGGGATATCCGTCAGACATCGCGACCATCGTCAGCGACGAGGGCTACGGTAAGAATGAATACATCGAGACAACCCGTGATCTTGTTGTCGTAACGGCGCCGGGACCGGGCAGCGGAAAAATGGCAACCTGCCTTTCTCAGTTATATCACGAACATAAGCGCGGCATCCAGGCCGGATATGCGAAGTTTGAGACGTTTCCGATTTGGAATATACCACTGCAGCACCCGGTAAATTTAGCCTACGAGGCAGCAACGGCAGATTTAAATGACGTTAATATGATCGACCCCTTCCATTTAGAGGCCTATGGCGAGACCACGGTAAACTATAACCGCGACGTTGAGATTTTTCCGGTTGTCACTGCAATGTTTGAAAAAATGATTGGCGAATGCCCGTATAAATCCCCCACCGATATGGGCGTTAATATGGCAGGCAATTGTATTATTGATGATCAGATCGTCTCCGACGCCTCCCGGCAGGAGATTCTTCGCCGCTACTACACAGCGCTTTGCGATTTCCGCAAGGGGACAATTAACAAAGAGGTCATATTAAAGCTGGAGCTTCTTATGAAAAAGGCCGGCATCACTACATTGGACCGCAGTGTGATTGCGCCGTCACTGCAAAAAGCTGCCCTGACCGGTTCGCCGGCTGCGGCCATGCAGCTGCCCGACGGCCGACTTATCACCGGCAAAACGACCGAGCTTTTGGGCGCCTCCTCTGCCCTTCTTTTAAATGCGCTAAAGGCGCTGGCAGGCATTGATGATGACGTTCATCTGATATCGCCGTCTGTCATTGCCCCGATTCAGCACCTAAAGGTTGACCACCTGGGCAACCGCAATCCGCGCATTCATACCGATGAAACGCTCATTGCCCTCTCGATCTGCGCAGCCACCGATCCGAATGCGGAACTCGCCATGGAACAGCTGGACAAGCTGCGCGGATGCGAGGTGCATTCCTCGGTTATCTTATCCTCGGTGGATGAAAAGATTTTCCGCCGCTTGGGCATAAACCTTACCTGTGAGCCAACCTACCAGTCTACGCCGCCGGCCACGGTTTCATCGGTTATGGCCTAACCGTAAAATAATGAAAACCACCGGTCAATGTTATGCACCCCAAAAGTGTCTAACTTTTGGGGTGCATAACAGAAATGGTGGGTTTTGTCATACATATTAGATTTTTAATCCATGCTGATAAAAAGTGCAAATCCCTCTTCCAATGGATATTTGCAATTTTCTTCATATTCTGTACTGCCGCAGTAAGCAAGCGCGGTCAGACTTATGTTTTTTAAAACATAGAATTAATTTTTTACAAATCACATATACAATCATTAAGGCATTTCATTCCGCGCCGTATCCCCTCGATGCATTCTTCTTTTCCCTCGTATTCCATCGAAATCCAGCCGTCATAGCCTGCATGCTTTAAAATTCTTAGACATTGTGCGACCGGAACAACTCCCTCGCCGATTACGCAGCCTTCGCAGTAATTACCGCCGCGTGTCATAAAGGCGTTGCCACTCTCCGGCTCTTTGGTAATGATCATATCCTTTGCGTGGGCGTGGATGGCATACGGCGCCACTTTAGAGACCGCCGTAATTGGGTTTTCGTCCACGCACAAAAAGTTTCCGATATCAACCAAAAGTCCGTAATTATCGTGGTTTACCGCATGGAATAACCGTTCCATGCGGTCACTGTCCTGGGCGATAAAACCGTGGTTTTCGGTACAGGTGCGGATTCCCTGCTGCATTGCATATTCTGTGACCGCGCGGATATTTTCCGCAATAGTCGGCAGCATAAGGTCAAAGCTACGCGCGTTTCCTGATTTTCCGAGCTCATAACATACATCGTGACGCATCACCGGGGCGCCCAGCGCCTTTGCGATGTCAACCTCATGCTTTAGCCGATCGACTTCGTTTTTTGACGCCTCCGGCGTGTCCTGGTACAGTACGGCACCGATGGCATACGCCACGATCTCCATATCGTGCCGCTTTGCCTCCATGCGCAATTTCTTCGCGTTTTCGATCTGGACATCAAAATCGGGAGCGCCGTCAATTTCGGTAAATTCAATTCCCGAAAAACCGAGTTCCTTCGCCTTTTTGATGCAGTCCATTTGGGTCATCTTTCCCTGTTTAATTGCCTGATTAAACGAATATGCACTAACGGAAATTTTCATAAAATCCACCTCCTGAAATCGGGTTTGGCTACAGTAAAACTTCGTGGCCTGTTTTTGCGGATTCGTAAATGGCATCTAAAATACGCATTACTGTGATACCGTCCTCCGCCTTGGCGCGGCACTCCGTCCCATTTTTCACACAGTCAATAAAGTGCGCCATCTCGTTGGTAAACAGGTCGGAGGAATTTTTATAGTTTTCGGTCTTAATATCAATATCTGCCAAAAAGTCGTTACAGGTTGTATACAGTTTTACGCCGTTTGAAAGATCAAGACCGGCCTTAGTTCCGTAAAGCGCCCGTCTCTCGACATTTTCGCCGTTTAGGCTGTATGAGGTTTCAAGCTGGGTCACCGCGCCGTTGTCATAGCGGATGATTGCGGTCGCAAAATCCTCTACCGTACAGGGATCCTTTTCGGTTGCACCGTAGGGAACCCAGGCGACCGAGGTTTTTAAATTATCCCGCTTTCCGATATTGTCATACGCCGCCGCATAAACGGAAACAGGCCTTGGATTGCCCATTAAATAACGGGTAAGATCGATAACATGCACCCCGATATCAATGACAGGACCGCCGCCGCTGCGCGCCTTGTCGCAGAACCAGCCGCCCGGATTGCCGTGACGTCTGATATACTGCGCTTTTGCGTAGTAGATATCGCCGAGATACCCCTGATCGATAAAGTCCTTTGCAATTTTTGCATCGTCCGAAAAACGCAGTACAAAACCGATCATCAACAGTTTATTGTTCTTTTTTGCCGCCTCTTGCATTTGAACGGCCTGCTCGGTGTTATAGGCCATCGGTTTTTCACATAAAACATGCAGTCCGGCATTTAACGCCTTGATGGAGCATTCCGCGTGAGAGCAGTTCCAGACGCAAACGTCTGCGGCATCCAGTTCCGGAAGATCCTTCAGCATGGAATCAATATCCGGATATCTTCTCTCAATCCCGAATTTATCCGCGGTCATTTTAAGGCGAACCGGGTCAATGTCACAGATTGCGTACACTTCTGCATCCGCAACATTTTTGTAGGATTCCAAATGCTGATTTGCGATATTTCCTGCGCCGACTAAGGCAACCTTTACTTTTTCCATGTTACATCCTCCTTGCAATCATCAATATTTTTCGCTAAAACGCTATTTTTGCTTGCACATCTGATACGCTTATGATACAATTGAATTGAAGGATAAGCAATATCTTTTTTTGTGAAGCTTTGACACAATATTGCGATTGGAGGGATTTTTTTGCCGCAGCAGATTTTTGAACCGCATATTATTGAGGATCCGTCTTTACCTTTTATCTTCCATTATGACCACGTAAAGGACGATTCTGCAATGAAAGCCTTGCCGAACTGGCACGCCAATACGGAAATCTTGTGCTGTACCAAAGGGAGCGGCTATGTGGTCTGCGACGCCGAAAAATATCCGTTTTTCGCCGGGGATATCATTGTGATTAACGCCTATCGGCTGCATATTGTAATTGGGGATCCTGAGGCTGAATATTACTGTTTGATAGTAGACCGTGACTTTTGCGCCGCAAACGGGATTCCGACCGAGTCCGTCCGTTTTTGCGAGCATGTTCAGTCCCGTGTACTGCATCGCGATTATGAGAGGGTTATCGGTGCTTTCCAAATCAACGATCATAGCCGTGTCCCGGCGATTCGGCATGCAATTTTAGGACTGATGCTCTCTCTTTATCGGGATTTTGTGCTGACACAAAATTCCGAGGATTCAAAGAAACATTACACGGCCGAACGCATTAAGGAAACCATTCGTTATATTCGGCAGCACTATGCTGAAAAGCTAACCCTGGCGCAGCTTGCCGACCATGTCGGCGTCAGCAAATATCATTTGTCGCATGATTTTAAAAAGTTTTCCGGCCAGACGATTTTTGAGCATCTCAATACTATCCGCTGCAAGGAGGCCAAACGCCTGATTGAGAGCGGGAGCAGCGTCTCAGCCGCGGCGATTTCCTGCGGATTTGAAAACATGTCCTATTTTTCCAGAACCTATAAAAAATACGTCGGCTGCCTTCCGTCAAATAATAGCAGCCGATAAAAAAGGCCGGCGTGTAAAGTGACCCCCAAAGTTTAGACAAAATCGGCGCTCTTTTCTTTGTTCGATTAAGGTTCTTTTTTCTGCCTTCCCGCCATATGATATATCAAAACAGGAGTACTACGGGAGGCGCTTTTATGAAACGGTATCATCAGCTTTATACGGATATTGCAAACACACTTACGGTTCACCGCTATGAATATTTGGGGATTTCCATTCTATTTTTCATTGGCATTTTAACCGGAAGCATCTTCGCGGCAACATCGGACAACTACTTTAAAATCCGGGATTCTTTTCATATTTTTTGGTCTGCCTATCCGCTGCAGTCGGCATCGAATTTTGAAATACTGCAATCGTCTCTTTTTCACTATCTTCAGCTTGCAATTCTTTTGTGGCTCTCCGGCTGGTCGGTCTGGCTGCTGCCGATCGGAGTGATACAGATCATCGCAAAGAGCTTTCGCACCGGCTATGTTGTCGCCTGCCTGCTGCGCGCCTACTCGTTGCGCGGCATGGTAATTGCACTTTTGTCCCTTCTGCCGCAAAATCTGATTCTGATCCCGGCGCTCTGTTTCTACGGCGTCTATCAAATCTCCTTTTTTAAAGAACGACGCTACATCGCGGGAAATCCCGGTCATCATACGTTAAAGCGTCAGATCTACCGCAGAAATGCCAAGATCACTCTTCTTTTTTTGCTGCTGCTCTTTCTTTGTGCATGGTTGGAAAGCTACGTGGTTCCCGTGCTTTTGCATGCGATTTGCGGCATTGTTTAAATCCGGCGTCGTTTTTTGCAGTTTTATGATTATTTTTTGAAAAAAAGCTTGCCAAAAGGGTGAAAATTTTGTAAAATAAAAGAATCGGCAAGGGAGGTGACCGGGCTTGGATTTTATGATTGAGGAATATCTTTCTTATTTAACACAAGTAAAAAAGGTTTCACCAAACACGTTAGAATCCTATCGTCGTGATATTTTAAAATATCATGACTATATGACAAAGGTACAAAAACGTGGTATCTGCGACGCTAATCGCACCATCATTCTGGATTTTCTGCTCACTGCACAAAAGCAGGGTATGGCAACCTCCAGCATTTTAAGAATGCTGGCTTCTTTGCGTTCGCTTTATCGCTTTTTACTGCAAAAACACTATGTTTCAGAAAACCCTGCCGAAGAGATTCACGGGTTTAAATCAGAAAAGAAAATGCCCCAAATTCTCACTGATCAAGAGGTAGAACGGCTGTTGGAACAACCGGTATGCAAGGATTTTAAGGGCTATCGCGACTGTGCTATGCTGGAACTGCTCTATGCGACAGGTATGCGCGTTTCGGAGCTGATTGCACTTAAGGTCAGCGATGTCAATTTAGAAATCGGCTATATCAACTGCCTGCACGGCGGCGAAAACCGCGTGATTCCGATTCACACGACAGCGAGGGATAAACTCGCCGCCTATTTGCGGTACGGCCGCGGCAAGCTGCCGCAGATTGCGGACAATGATATTCTGTTTCTAAACCTGAACGGCGCTATGCTGACGCGGCAGGGATTTTGGAAGATTATGAAATACTATCAAAAAAAGGCTAAAATCACCACCGATATCACGCCGCATATGCTGCGGCGTACCTTTGCAATCCGCTTTTTGGAAAACGGTGCGGATTTAAAATCAATCCAGTCCATCCTGGGGCATAAGGATATCGCGTCCACACAGTTTTATGCCCAGATCGTAAAACGAAAACTGGAAGACACCTACTATCGGGCGCATCCGAGGGCAAAATCAAAGTGATATGATACCGTTTTAAATGAAAAAACACATAAAATATACATAGCCGGAGCAAGGCGGCGGAATGGAGACAAAAATGAAAGTACTTATCATCGGCGGCGGCGGAAGAGAACATGCAATCATATGGAAGTTAAGCCAAAGCGCAAAGGTTGACAAAATCTACTGTGCACCGGGTAACGGCGGCATTATGGATCTGGCAGAGTGCGTTGATATCCCCGTCATGGATTTTGAAAAGCAGATACAGTTTGCCAAAGAAAAAGGGATTGATCTCACCGTGGTTGCGCCGGACGATCCGCTGGCAGCCGGGGCGGTCGATGCATTCGAGGCGGCAGGACTTCGGGCATTCGGCCCGAATAAAGCGGCTGCGATCATTGAGGGGAGCAAGGCTTTTTCAAAGGATCTGATGAAAAAGTATCATATTCCTACGGCGGAGTATGAAGTCTTTACCAAAAGCAGCGACGCCATCGCATATGTAGAGGCAAAGAATCAGTTCCCCATCGTGGTTAAGGCGGACGGGCTTGCACTTGGCAAGGGCGTTATTATCGCGCAAAATGCGGACGAAGCCAAAGGCGCGATCCGTGAAATTATGGACGATAGGGTCTTTGGCAACGCCGGCGGTAAGGTTGTTATTGAGGAATTTTTAACCGGCCCCGAAGTCTCGGTTCTGGCATTTACGGACGGAAAAACCGTAAAACCCATGGTCTCTGCCCAGGATCACAAACGTGTTTACGACCATGATATGGGGCCGAACACCGGCGGCATGGGAACGTTTTCTCCGAGCCGGATTTACACAGAGGATTTGGCAAAGGAATGCATGGAAACCATTTTTCTTCCGACGATGCACGCCATGAACCAAGAGGGACGCACCTTTAAAGGTGTTTTGTATTTCGGGCTGATGAAAACGCCGCACGGTGTCAAGGTGATTGAATATAACTGCCGCTTCGGCGATCCTGAAACCCAGGTAGTCCTTCCGCGGCTAAAATCCGATCTGTTTGACATCTTTAACGCCGTGATCGATGAAAGACTGGACGAAATTGAGATCGAATGGGAGGATAACGCGGCGGTCTGTGTGGTGATGGCCTCCGGCGGTTACCCCAAGGCCTATCAAAAGGGCTATCCGATTGAGGGCATCAAAGAGGCCGAGGCGGCCGGCGCCATGGTGTTTCACGCCGGCACAACCTGTAAAGACGGCACATATTATACAAACGGCGGCCGCGTGCTGGGCGTTACCGCAATCGGCAAGAACCTGGACGACGCAATCGCGAAGGCATATCAGCTGGTACCGATGATTTCCTTCCGGGACGCGCATTACCGCAAAGACATCGGTATCAAAAAGGATCAAATGTAAAGAATACCCTTTAAAACCGATTGATATCAATAAGAATGTCTGATGCGCTCCGGCGGTGGTGAGAGCCACCGCCGCTTTTGAGTCATACCAACGAAAAAAGGTGGGGTGATCCCTATGGGGCTTGCTTTTTTGATTTCTGTTTTATTTTTGATAGCATATGCGGCGATTCTTCCGCACCTTGCGGACGAAAGGCCTGAAATCCGCACAAAATCCACGGATACGCTGCAAAATGACGCACTATGGAACATGCGGTTTTGCTCTGCATTCCTGATTCTGTTTGCGGTCCGCATTCTGCTTGCGGCACTGACCAAGGGATATACCGGCGATATATCCTGCTGGTCGGCTTGGGGAAAACGCATGGAGACCATCGGCGCTTCCGGCTTTTACACCGCGGACTATTTTTGTGATTATCCGCCCGGCTACCTCTATATTCTTGGACTGATTGCGCGGCTTACAACCATCTTTTCCGTTCCGGAGGCGGGATATCCCTTTTTCTATAAGCTACCGGGGTTGCTCTGTGATATGGGGATTGCGATGCTGCTTTTTTGGACGGCCGGGAAGTCGCTTTGCAAGAAGGACGCCTTTTTCTTAAGTGTTCTCTTCCTCATTACTCCGATTTTTTGGTATGATTCCGCCGTATGGGGGCAGATTGAATCAGTCCTCCTTCTTCTTTTGCTGCTTGCCATGGTAAAGCTGCAACAAAAGAAATATGTGTCCGGGGTGCTTCTCTATGTCCTTGCCGTACTGATCAAGCCGCAGGGACTGATTTTAGCGCCCATTTTATGCCTTATTGTCTTAGACACCCGAAGTCCTAAAACGATTGCAGCCTGCGCCGCAGCCGGAATTGCTCTTTTGTTTGCACTGATTCTGCCGTTTTCTCCGGCGTGGCGGGAATATGCCGGTTTTACCGGGTTCTTGCATGCGCTCAATCCGCTCTGGCTGATCGAAAAGTATCGTGCGACCCTGGCCTCCTATCCGTATTATACTGTCAACGCCTATAACTTTTACGGGCTTTTGGGGCTAAACTGGGTTCCGCTCTCTCAAAACCATACAACGCTGCTTAACGTACTGCAAGGAATCCTCATCGCGGTTGCTATTTTGGGCGCAGTGTTCTTCTATCTCAAAATTTCGCAGAAAAAAGTAAAAATTTGGCTCAGCGCCTATTTTATCTATGGATTTTTGTTTATCTTCGGTTTTAAGATGCATGAGCGATATGTGGTGCTGCCCACCCTCTTTTTACTGATTGCCTATTGGGACACCAAAAACAAAAAATTGCTCTCTCTCTTTGCCGGCTTTAGCGTGATTGGCTTTTTGAATCTGTATGACGTTCTGCGTCTGGCGCAGACCACGCAAAAAGCGCCGGCCGCGTTTTTGGTTTTTCCGATTTCTCTGCTTGCACTTATCCTGTTTACCGCAAGCATTTGGGTGATCGTCAAAGATTTTTTAAATCCGAAAAAAGCCAAAGAGGCAAATGCCAAGGATATTATGACTAAAATAAAGGAACGGATTTTATCCTCCGCGAGGTTTCGTCGTTTGTGTGTGCCGGATTCTGAAAAACAGAAAAAAATGCTGCGCATCGACTACATCCTGCTTGCCGCAATCATGGCAGTTTATAGCGCGGTCGCCTTCTACCGGCTGGGCGATCTTCGCGCGCCGCAAACCTTTTATCAGCCGTTGTCGGGCGGCGAGACCTTTACGATCACGCTCCGCGAGGCAAAAACCATTTCGGAGATCGACTATTACTGCGGCATCGGCGATGTTGACAGCAACCCCGGTATCTGCTTCTCCTATTCCGCGGACGGAGAAACCTGGACGGAATTTCCCGCAGCGTTCTGTACCTTAAAAAGCGTCTTTCGCTGGGAAACCGAGACGATACCAAACGTCTATGCAAAATATCTGCGCGGCAGGGCGCAGTCTGATAACTACCGTCTGCTGGAGCTTGGCATCCGCAGCTTTGACGGGAGTTTGGCGGAGATTGAGACCGTCACCTGCGCAGAAAATCCGACCTGTCTTGCCATGACGGACGAACAGGAGCTGGTGACCGATCAGCCGTCCTATCAAAACGGCACCTACTTTGATGAAATCTATCATCCCAGAACCGCATATGAGCATCTGCATTGGATGCCCTATTACGAGACCACGCATCCGCCGCTCGGAAAGCTGATGATGGCGGTCGGGGTTGCGCTCTTTGGCATGACGCCGTTTGGCTGGCGCAGCATGGGAACGCTTATGGGCATTCTGATGCTGCCGATCTTCTACCTCTTTGTAAAGCAGCTTTTTGGAAAGACGCGCTACGCATGGATCGGCACTGCGCTTTTTGCCTTTGATTTTATGCATTTTTCTTTGACCCGTATGGGAACGATCGACTCCTACCCGGTATTTTTTATCCTTTGCATGTATTACTTTATGTATCGGTTTGGGGTATTGTCGCTATCCTACGCGAGGGGCGAATCAACCCCGTACCGAAAGTTGATCGCCTGCCTTGCCCTCTCCGGCCTTTCCGTGGGACTTGGCTGCGCCTCAAAATGGACGGCGGTTTATGCGGCGGTCGGGCTTGCGGCCGTATATTTCTTTATTTTAATCGCCGTATGGCGTGCCTGGAAGCGGGAGCCTGGCGCAAAGCCCCTATCGTTTGTGTGCAAGACCTGCGGCTTTTGCATCATCTTTTTTGTGCTGATTCCGGCTGTTATTTATACCCTGTCCTATCTGCCGATTTCGATGGTGGACGGCTACGGAAACGTTTTTGAGGCGATGATCAATAACCAAAGCTACATGCTGCACTACCACAGTGAACTGGGCGGCACACACCCCTATTCTTCCAAATGGTATACCTGGCCGTTTGTCTATCGGCCGATGTGGGCGTATCAGGCGCCGCAGAGCAGTATCCGCGCGGACCAGATCGGCTGCATTTCCATCTTCCAGAATCCGCTGCTCAGCTGGCTGGGGATTGCCGCCTTCTTCTACTCCCTCTATATCGGGATCAAAAAGAAAGACAAGCGGGTTTTGTTCTTGGCCATTGCGCTTTTGGCAGAGTACCTGCCATGGATTTTTGTGCGTCGCTATGCACTGCAATATCACTTTTTTGCAACGCTGCCGTTTATGATTTTATTCATTGTCTATGCCATGCAGGACTTAGAGGCGCGCTATCCGAAATTCTGCTATATTTCGACAGCGCTCGTCTTTCTCTGCGTTTTGATGTTTCCGGCGTTTTATCCGGTACTGTCCGGCATCCCGGTATCGCGCTTTTATGTCGAGACCTTTTTAACCTGGTTCTCATCCTGGGTATTCTTTATTTAAAGCGCTCGGAGTTCGGATTGCTCCCGTGTGCCTAAACAAATTTTTACTCGTTTTATGTACACAAAAGCGCCGGGCGGATGCAATCCGCCCGGCGCTTGTTAATCTTGTCTTATTTCTTATTGATTTCCGCCCGGCCGCTTTACCAAAGCTTCGGTGTCGCCGACAATATTGGAAACATGCGAATCCATGGGGGGATTTCCCTTTTTCGCATCGGCATCTTAAACGGTATTGCACTATTCCGTAAGGTTTTTACTCTGCAAAAGTCCCTGGATGCGGTACATAAACAATGCCACCTCGATACGGCTTGCGTTCCCCTGCGGATTGACCCAGCCATCGCCGTAGCCGCTCATCAGTCCGGCGCCCACGCAGGCCGCCATGGCATCTCTTGCGTAAAAGTCGATCGAATCCTTATCTAAAAATCGGTTAAGCTCAGCCGTATTGGGGATTGCGGTCAAAATACCCTCTTCCTTCAGTACCCGATAAGCAAGGGTTGCCATGTCCTGGCGTTTAATCCGGTTGTCCGGATCAAAAAGGTTATTCCCGTAGCCTGCCGCAATGCCAAGCGCCTTTGCCATTCCGATTTCATCATAATAATAGGTTCCCGGATACACATCGGAAAAGTTATCCTTAAAATCTGCCTTTTTTCCTAAAATACGGAGCAGCAGTACCGTATTGTCGGCACGGGTGATATAGGCGTCCGGGTCAAACTCGGTTTCGCTTCTGCCACGGATAATGCCCTGCGATGCGAGGGAATTAACGGCATCCATTGCCCACCAGTAGTTGTCAAGATCTGTAAACCTATTGACATAGGCGCTGTCTGATGGCTTGTCCGTCTCCGGATTGCTCATCGGCTCTGACGATACGGGCGCCGCCGGTTCCTCGGTGGCTGCCGGGGTGGACGTCTGCGTATCGTTCTGTGTACCCTTTGCCGAATCCTTGGCGTTTACCTCCTGCATCAGCTGATAAATGGACGGATTATCCATAAAATTATGATAGGTAAACATACAATAGCCGGATATATTGGCGTTTTCACGGCCGATAGCGATATGCTGTCTCAGCTCATTGGTGCCGTTGTCTCCGGTCCAGGCCTCAAGTGTGCTGGAGGTGGTGCGGTACGCACCCTCGCCGATATAAAGACGAACATCGGTATTTTTGACCAGATCCGACCACCAGGAGGTCAGGACAGAATAATCTGCGATTTCATAGCCGATATTCCAGTATATCTGCGGCATGATATAGTCAACCCAGCCGTTTTCAACCCACGCTTTGGAATCAGCAAAAATCGTCTTATACGACCCGTTGCCGCGGGTGTTGCTGCCGCCGCTGATGTCGGATGCATTGGCCCATATCCCTCTCGGACTGATGCCAAACTGAACCCCCGGCTTTGCCTCATGCACGGCAATATCCATGGTTTGTACCAGTTTATTCACCATTGCCCGGCGCCAATCGGCCTTATCCGGATACTGATCTTTATAAAACGAATAGGTTACATCATCGTTATATTCACCCTCCGGATAGAAATAATCATCCATGTGCAAGCCGTCTACATCGTAGTTTTTTACAATTTCAACGGCGCCGTCCACAATCAGCCGAATTGACGCACTGTCTCCCGGATTGTAAAACATCTTTCCATTTGCGTCCGTCATGACAAGCTCCGGGTGCAAAACAGCCGGATTGTTTGCGGCCAGGCGACTGTTATCTGCTGAAGAATTGGTGATGCGATACGGATTGATCCACGCGTGCAGTTCCATGCCGCGCTGATGTGCCTCTTCGACGGCAAAGGCCAGCGGATCAAAGCCGTGATCGGGTGCAACGCCCTGCGTTCCGGTCAGGTAACGCGACCACGGGAAAATTGACGACGCATAAAGCGCGTCACCCGATGGGCGAACCTGGAAGAATACGGCGTTAAAGCCCATCTCCTTACTATGGTCCATAATGGAGACGAGTTCTTTTTTCAGCGCCTCCGCATCAGTGGTCTGGGTCGAGGGATAATCGATATTGGCAACCGTTGATACCCAGACGCCCCGCAATTCGTCCCATGCTGCAGACGCCGTCTGCGTTTCCTTCGGCATGTAAAATACACTGATTCCGATAGCGGTACACAAAATCAATACCAGCATCCGCAGTGAAAAGTTGTATTTATGCATCATAATCCTGCACTCCTTCATCAAAAATTAAAACGGCAATACCAAACACTTGTCCCTATCATGTATATGATAGTCAATCAAAAAATAGTCGTTGTATGACATCTTATGCCGGCATCACCACTAACACAGCATTTTACCATATATTTATCCCGATTTCAACCAATCTTTGAAATCGTTACATAAAAATAATATTTTTAAAGATAAAAAGATACCGCCGCTCATGCGGCAATACCTTTTTGACGAATGGAATCTTTCTTTTGTTTCCGTTTTATTATCGGGTTTTGTTTTTGCCGGGCAAAATCACGCGGTCAATTTTCAGCTCCCGGTATTCTTCACCGGAATCAATGCAACGACCGCAGTTATTGCATTTTTGAAAGGGGTTTAAATCGCAGTAATCGCACTCTCCACAGGAATTACAAATCTTATCCTTTTCCAGCACACACATTTTCGGCATGATTCACACCTCTCTCATCGCATCGGCAGCATGCAAAATTCCAATCTTTGCGGCGTCATAAATGGTGCCGCCCTGCATATAAGCAATATACGGCGGACAAATCGGCGCATCTGCCGAGAGTTCAATCGAAGCGCCCTGGACAAAGGCACCGGCGGCCATAATGACAGGATCCTCATAGCCCGGCATATCCCACGGCTCCGGCGTGACATAACTGTCAATCGGGGAACCCTTTTGGATCGCCCGGCAGAACCGAATCACATTGTCCGGGGTCTTCAGGCGGATTGCCTGAATGATATCGCTGCGCTCTGCTTTTGGAGCAGGGCAGACCGCAAAGCCAAGCTTTTCAAACATGCCGGCACAAAGCACGGCCGTTTTGATGCTCTGCCCCACCACATGCGGCGCCTGAAACAGCCCCTGGTACAGATTACGGTTAAATCCGAGTGATGCCCCGGTGTGTCGTCCCAGCCCCGGTGCAGTCAGACGGTAGGAAATCTTTTCAATCAAATCGGCACGGCCGGCAACATAGCCGCCGCTGAGCGCAAGGCCGCCGCCGGCGTTTTTAATCAGGGAACCCACGATAATATCCGCGCCGACCTGTGTCGGTTCGGTCTCTTCAACAAATTCACCATAGCAGTTGTCAACCATACAGATAACGTTGGGGTCGGTCTCTTTGATCATGTGGATTAAGGAGCCAATCTGCGCCACAGTCAGGGAATCACGCCACGCATAGCCGCGCGAACGCTGAATCAGAACAAGTTTAATCTTCTCGCGCCGGAGCAAGGCGCGGATCGCGTCATAATCGATCTGATTGTCGTCCTTTAAATCCACCTGCCGGTACGAAACGCCAAAATCTTTGAGGGAACCGCAATCGTCCTCGCCGCGGATGCCGATGACCTCTTCCATGGTGTCATACGGCGCACCAACTACCGATGCCATAATATCACCCGGCCGCAGAACACCGTACAAGCAGCTTGCGATCGCCTGGGTTCCGCTCACGATATGGTGGCGCACCAGTGCGTCCTCCGCACCGACAATCTCTGCAAAAACACGATCCAGGGTGTCGCGTCCCAGGTCATCATACCCGTAGCCGGTCGTCTCGCCAAAATTCGCATAGGACACACGGTGATGCTGAAACGCACGCAGCACTTTAAGCTGATTATAAGAGGCAACCCGGTCGATCCTTGAGAATACCTCGCCAAGCTCTTCCTCCGTCTCACGCATGCAGGCAACCGTCTTTTCGGAAATGCCAAACTCCCGATGTAATAATTCGTTTTCTAAATTATTTTGCATAGTTTAACCCGTTCAAGTCATCGGGCGACAATACTGCAATACCGCCCTGCTGCAGTAATGCAACCGAACGTTCGTTATCGTTGGTCTTGATCACGATGACTGCCTTTGCTGATTTTTCACCGATGAAGGAATAGATATATTCGATGCTGATATCTTCCTTCTTTAAAAGCATGATAACCTTGCTGAATGCGCCGACCGTATCATCAATGGACACCGCAATCACATCGGTGGTGCTTGCCGTCATGTTGTTCTCACGCAGAACTTTTTCTGCCCGCTTTGGATCGTTCACGATCATACGCAGAATGCCGAAATCGGTTGTGTCTGCAATATTGATGGCGCGCATGTCAATGTTATTTTCTGACAAAACATTGGTGATTTCTGCCAAACGGCCGGGTCTGTTTTCCATAAATACCGAGATTTGCTTAATTAACATGATTCATTCCTCCTATGAGATTGTTAGCCGAAAGAGAGTAATCCGAACTCCGATTTTGGGAGGCGGATTTCCGCTTTCGCTGTGTTAAAATACTCGGCAATCCGTTAGGATTACCTGCGTTTTTGCTTATGCAGCAACCAAAAATCCGCTCTCTCAAAATTCTACGACCTGAAAAGGATTCAATTTTGAGCAGATTTTGGTGTGGAAGATGCAGCAAGGCTCGGCGCCTTGCAAAGATGACAAGCCGAAAGATGCCAAAATTTTTGCCTTTTCAGGCGGGTTCGGATTACTCTCTTTCGGCTACGGCTCTGCCTAATTGAAACGCCTTTAAATTTACATCCAATGCCTTTTGGGGAACCGTTTGCCGTATCGCTTCCTCCCACTGCTCCTCGGGAATATCCATAGACTTTGAGAGCAGGCCGATCAGCGCAACATTAACGGTTTTAATATTTCCGGCCTCCATGGCAAGTCTGGAAGCGTCGATCGGGATGATGTCGATCCCCTTTTCCCGAATCTTTTTGATAATTTCTGTCGGGTACTGCATTGCCCCGGTAATCACCGGCATTGGATCGATATTTTGGGAATTACAGATGATCCGTCCGCCCTTTTTGAGATATGGCAGATAGCGGTAAGCCTCCAGCTCCTCAAAGGCGAGAATAAGATCTGCACCACCCGGATCAATGATCGGAGAATGCACTGTATCGCCGTATTTCACATAGGTCACAACGGAACCGCCGCGCTGCGACATCCCGTGTACCTCGGAAACCTTAACGTCATAGCCGAGCGTCAAGGCTAAATTTCCCAAAATTCTGCTGGCAAGCAGGGTTCCCTGTCCGCCGACACCTACAATCATAATTGAAACTTCCACGGTTTTATCCTCCTATCTATCCGATTGCGTGAAACTTGCATACACGCTGACATAATCCGCACCCGTTACACAGTGTTTGATCGATTTCGATATGGTCGCCCTTATCGGAAATGGCGCTGCACCCAAGTTTCAGACAGGCCTTGCACTTTTTACATGACTCCGGCTGAATCCGGATCGGGCCGGGGAACTTCACGTTTTTGAGCAGAGCGCAGGGGCGCTGTACGATCACCAAAGAGGGTTCATCGGTGGCAAGCTCCTGCCGTACGGTGGATTCCAGCGCTGTAAGGTCAAACGGATCGACAATCGATACCCGATGGATACCGACCGCATGACCGAGCGCCTCCAAATCTACGCTGACGGTCGCCTCGCCCTTTAAGGTCTTGCCCGTGGTCGGGTTATCCTGATGGCCGGTCATACCGGTAATGGAGTTATCCAAAATCAAAACGGTATTGATGCCCTTATTGTACGCGATCTCAATCAGCCCGGTGATGCCGGAATGGATAAAGGTCGAATCACCGATGACCGCAACGGTATTTTTAGCAAATTCCTTGCCGCGCGCCAACGCCATACCAAACGACATGCCGACGCTTGCGCCCATGCAGACCACCGCATCAATAGCGCCGAGCGGTGCAACCGCACCTAAGGTATAGCAGCCAATATCACCACAGACATGAACGCCCATCTTTTTTAAGACATAGAACGTTCCGCGGTGCGGACATCCCGGACATAGTACCGGCGGACGCATCGGAACCTCCTCATCGGCGGTCACATAATCGGCCTCCTTGGTGCCCAAAATCCACTCTTTAATCTGTTTTGCACTAAATTCATAGCAGATCGGGAACAGGGATTTTCCAATCACCGATACGCCGATGTTGTTACAATGCTCTTCGATAAAGGGGTCCAATTCTTCTACCACATACAGCGTATCTACCTCGGCGGCAAAGTCCTGAATCAGCTTTACCGGCAGCGGATAAACCAAGCCGAGCTTTAGCACCGAAACCGAATCACCGAACGCCTCTCTCACGTAGTGATAGCACATACCGCTTGTTATGATACCGATCTTTTTATCGCCGTATTCCACCCGGTTCAGCGGCGTTGTTTCGGCGTATTCCGTCATCGCTTCGATCCGTTTCTCAACCTCCGGGTGGCGACGTTTTGCGTTACCCGGCATCATGACATACTTTCCGATGTTCTTTTCATAATCTTTTAGCGGAACGTCCGCTCTCTCGCCCAGTTCCACAATGCTTTGCGAATGCGCAACACGGGTGCACAAACGGTATAGCATTGGCGTGTCAAACTGTTCGCTGAGTTCGTAGGCATACTTTACAAACTCTTTGCATTCGCGGCTGTCCGACGGCTCCACCATCGGAATCTTCGACGCCTTGGCATAGTGGCGGCTATCCTGCTCGTTCTGGGAGCTGTGCATACTGGGATCATCGGCAACCCCGATCACCAGCCCTGCGTTAACGCCGGTATAACCCACGGTAAATAGCGGATCTGCTGCAACGTTTAATCCGACATGCTTCATGGCACAAAAAGCACGCGCTCCGGCAACCGATGCACCGATGGCAACCTCTAAAGCGACCTTTTCGTTCGGCGCCCACTCGGCATAGACTTCATCGTATTTTACCGCACACTCTAAAATCTCGGTACTGGGTGTGCCGGGATAGGCAGATGCAACACGAACGCCGTTTTCATACAAGCCGCGTGCAACCGCCGCGTTTCCTAATAACAATTTTTTTTCCAATTTTTCCACCTCGTTTTATGCTCTTCCCTCATTTTCTCCGCGCAGGTCAATCACGCGTTTTGCCTTGCCGGTTGTGCGTTCAATCGTCTTCGGTTCCGCAAGCCGCAATTTAACCCGAAGCCCTAGGACACTGTGAATCTTCTCGGAAATCTGCCTTTCAAGCCGCTCGATTTCGCTGAACTTTTCAAGCAGACTGCCGTCCACCAGTTCTACAACAACCTCTAAGTTATCCAGCATATTCTTCCGTCTGACAATCAGCTGATAATTGGGGCTGACCTGCGGAAATCCCAAAACAACGCTCTCGATCTGCGACGGAAACACGTTAACGCCCTTGATAATCAGCATGTCGTCCGTGCGGCCCTCGATATTGGCAAGCCGCCAGGTTGTCCGTCCGCACCGGCACGGCTCCGGAATCAGGTAGGAGATATCACGGGTGCGGTAACGCAGCACCGGCATCGCCTCCTTGGTAAGCGTTGTAATGACAACCTCACCCTTTTCACCGTACGGCATAACCTTTCCGGTATTGGGGTCAATGATTTCAACATAGAACATATCCTCATTGATATGCTGGCCGCACTTATATTCACATTCACCGCTGACGCCCGGTCCGGAAACCTCAGTCAGACCGTAGTTGGTCGTCACCAGTGCGCCGAACCGTTTCTCTAAGGTTGCACGCATTTCCTCACTCATGCCCTCCGAGCCAAACAGGCCGTACTTTAGCTTAAAGTTCGACTTTGGCAGCTGCATTTCCTCAATCACTTCCGATATGTACATCGCATAGGACGGTGTCGCTATCAGCGTTGTCGTACCAAAGTCCTGCATCAGCATGATCTGCTTTTGTGTGTTGCCGCTCGACATCGGAACGATAGTGGTTCCGATTTTTTCAAGACCGTAGTGCAGTCCAAAGCCGCCTGTAAACAGGCCGTAACCAAACGAAATCTGTGCAATGTCCTCATCACTTACCCCGGCAGCGGTGGCAAGTCTTGCGATCGCGGTTGACCAGTTGTCAAGGTCAGATTTTGTATAGCCGGCAACCACAGGCTTTCCCGTCGTCCCGGACGAGGCGTGAACGCGAACCACGTTTTTCATCGGCTCGGCAAAAAGTCCGAACGGGTATTCCTCTCTCATATCGTTCTTCGTGGTGAACGGAATCTTTTCAATATCCGAAAGCGATGTGATATCGGACGGACGGATTCCGGCCTCGTCAAACTTCTTTTTATAAAACGGCACCCTGTCATAGGCTTTTTCGACCATGTGTCTCAGCCGCTCCAGCTGCAATTCTTCTGTTTTTTTGTGTGAACAACATTCCGCTTCCTTATCCCAAATCATTCTTCAAAAATCCCCTTTATAAAATTATTCTCATATTTTGGTGTATAAATGCTGACCAGCGGTGTAACTACCAGTGAAGCAATCATAGCAAACATACCGAAGGTAGGCGCGAACCTTGCGTCAAAGCCGGAAACAATCGCCGGCACAATCGAGGTCAAAAATCCAAGCACCATACCGCTCCACGCGCCGAGCCGCGTTACCTTTTTACTGTAAAGTCCCCACACATACGGGCCGATAAAGGTACCGGCAACCGTCCCCCAGGAAAAAGACATCAGCGTAATGATTTCCTTGGGTTTAAAGGCGGCAATGGTAAACGACAACGCGACAAAGACCACGCAAAGAATCCGCATCAGACCAAGCGTGTCCCTCTCGCTCATATTAGGCGCAAAGTAACCCTTAACCAGGTCGATCGTCAGCGAGCTGCTGGACGTCATCACCACTGAGGATAGTGTGGACATGGACGCCGACAAAATCAGCACCAGCAAAATCCCCATCATTACATCGGGGAGCGCGATGTTCAGCATCACGGGGATGATCGCGTCAAATCCCTCAGCCGGCACGGTGTTTTTCAAAAACAACCGTCCGAATGCGCCGATAAAATAGGCGCCGCCGCCGATCAGAAGGGCAAACAGCGTGGAAATCACGGCTGCCTCTTTAATCGATCTTCCTTCCTTTACGGTATAAAACTTGTGGATCATCTGCGGAAGTCCCCAGGTACCCAGACTGGTTAAAATCACTAAAGAAAACAGGTTAAACCAGTTTCTGCCGCCGTACCACGAGGTCAGATCCTTTCCGGCCTCCGGGATTGCATGAAGCTGCTGCATACCGCGCACCAGACCGCCGACCGCGTCGTGGCGAAGCACAAAATATACCACAAACAAGATTCCGAAAATCATGATGATTCCCTGCACAAAGTCAGTCATTACGGTTGCCATATAACCGCCAAGGGTCAGATAAACCGCGGTCAAAACCGCCATAATCACCATCCACCATATGTACGGAACCGCCGGAAAAACGGTACTGAACAGATAGCTGAGCCCCATATAAACCGAGGCCGCATAGGGCGTCAGAAAAATAAAAATCACGATGGCACAAAAAATCTTCATACCACGATCCAAATAACGCGTCTCAAAAAACTCCGGCATGGTTTTGGCGTTTAAACGGTGCGTCATTCGCCGTGTTCGCTTTGCCAGCACCAGCCATGATACCAGGCAGCCGATTACCGCATTGGCAATCCCGATCCAGACCGCCGAAATACCAAGATTCCAGCCGTTCTTCCCGGCGTAGCCAATGAAAATTACGGCCGAAAAAAACGACGTACCGTAAGCAAACGCCGAAAGCCACGGTCCCAGATTTCTGCCACCGAGCAGAAAGCCGTCAACGTTTTTGGAATGCTTGGTACAATATACCCCGATCCCTACCATCAGCAAGACATAAACCGCAATGATGATAAGGTTTACTCCCGTTGCACTCATGTAAAATAACTCCTCCTTATGACACAATCCATCTTCTGCGTAAATACACCTTACTAGTATATCACAACTCGCTGATGATTTTCAATAGGCAGTTTCGAGTTTTTTCTACATCAGCCAAATTTATTTTTTGCATCCGCGTATTTTGGTGCTCTACGGGCAGATAAAAACCTGCCGTACCCTGCGCATTTTTCGCAATGCTCAAATATTCCATGCTGCGATCTGTCTTTCCCACAAAGGGCGCAGCGCAGAAATCGCTGCCGCCGAGAATCCGATCCATCGTCTTGCGCATCCCGGCCGGCTCGACAAAGCAGCCATCCTTTGCCACACGGCAAACACCCTTTCCGCTCTCTGCGGCATCGCCTGCCAAGACGGGCGCTGTCAAAATGCCGTAGTTGGCGTCGGACGCACGGAACGCCTCTAAAATACCGCCCTCGCCGCTCAAACTGCTGTTCCAAAGGCAAAGACGAATCGGCTTGTCATTTTCCTCTGCCGCCTGTGCCAGCGTGACCGCCAGATACACCATAGCATACGACGCTGCGTCCGTGCCGTAAAGTTCATCTTCTTTACAGAAAGCATCCCTAGAAAGCGAATAAACAATTCCCGGATTCAGCTTGGTATCTTTGAAAGGCTCCGGGCAGATGCCCTCTTTGTTCTTCCGCACGACGCCGACCTCCCGGCCGTCCTCATAAAAGTACGCGTTTAAAAATTCCTCCGGCTGATCGGTTCCCAAAAAGGCCGGTGGCTCGCCCTCTGCGCCGCCGGTCATGAAACCGCGCGGCATCAGCCGAAAGAAAATCTGCACCTTTGCCGGCATCTTAGACTGAACATGTATGTTTGCACGCGCGTCCGTCCGCACCGTCCCCTTTTTTAAAACGGAATTTAAAAATGCCGCGATCTCCTCCGCCGAAAACAGTGATATTTTTGTCACGCGATCCCATAATTTTTGATGATTCATCATAATAACCCCCGTTCTGATTCCTCGATGATGCCTTTGATGCACGCGATCATCGATCGCATATCCTTAAGGCTTGCGACCTGTGCGCAAGAGCGTATATAACGAACCGGGACGGCCAGGCACAGGCAGCGATGACCGCCACCGTTTTGCATCAGCGCGCCCTCTTGCCCCTTTTCTTTTAAATTGCCGTACTGCACCGGCACGCTATGTTCTTTGGCATAATTTGCGGCACGGTTCCATAAAGAAGCATCCATGCTGCCGCTCCCCGTCCGCCGGATTAGTACGACGCCGTCTCCGGCCTTTAGCGTATCCTTTTTGCCGTTCGGGCTTTGGTCGGCAATGCCGTCTAAAACGATGCTGACGTCCGCCGCACTCTGCCACACCGCCGCCGTCATACCGCGGCAGCCGATCTCACGCTGTACCGCAAACACGGCGTGAACCGGGACATTTGTTTCTTTTAACGTCTCTAAAATCGCAAAACAGCCCATTCTTCCGGCAAGGGCTCTGCCCTTGACAAAATCGTGCGCCATGATTCGATAGCGGCTGTCAAGGACGCCATAGTCGCCGATTTCAACGCACTCTGCCGCATCCGCGGCGGATGCGGCACCGATATCAATATAAAGCTGATCGGTGCGCACCGGCGTTTCCCGTTCCGCCTTGGTTGCAAGATGAATCGCTTTAAGCGAGATGATGCCGCAGCATCCCCCGATGATCACGCGCTTTGATACCAAAAACGCCGGGTCAATCCTGCCGACGGTATCAAATTTTAAATAGCCGTCCTCGGTGATCTTGGTGACGATAATCCCCGGCTCGTCCATATAAGCAGCAAGGAAATACTGCTTCCCTGCGCCGTCTCTCACCGCATGCAGATTTCCCATCTTATCGGTGTAATACCCGACGCCGCTTTGCTTTAGCGCTTTGGTGATCACGCTGCGCACCGCATCTTCCCGTCCGGCGATGCCGTACGCCTCCATCAGTTGATTAAGCAAGCTCGATTCCTCCTCTCGCCGCGGCTGCAAGCAGCGCAGCCACCGCACCCATATCCGCCTGATCCAGGGTTTCGACATTGGTGTGCATATAGCGCAGTGGAATCGAAACCAGCATCACGGGGATTCCGCCGCCGATGGTCTGGATCGCCCAGGCGGTCGTTCCGCTGCCGCCGGACGCCACCTCGATGGCGTGCGGAATGCCACTGCTTTTCGCCAAGGCAAGCAGCTGCTTGGTATAGTCATAATGAAGGTTCGGCCCCCTGCATATCACGGCGCCGCTGCCAAGCGGAAAGACGCCGACCTCATCCTTGGTGTCAGGCGTGGTTCCGTGCGTCACATCTACCGCAATCGCGGCGTCAACCGATCCGGGAATCACACCGGTATAGGCGCCGTGCAGCCCAAGCTCCTCCTGGGTGGAAAACAACACCGCGATGTGATAGGGCAGGCGCGCTCCCCGAAGGCTCTCTATGCATTCTAAAATCGCCGTAACGCCGGCGCGGTTATCCATCGCCGCATCGGAATACCGTCCGCATTGCAGCGGCGTCATACTGTGCAGCATCCGCACCCAGCAGCCGGGGCGGATCCTGTCCTTTGCCTCTTTGGCGCAAAGTCCGGTGTCGATCGCGTATTCAGAAAGTTTCGGGTTCTTTTTCTCTTTTTCGCCGCACGCCGGCAGTGCGCCGATCACGCCGTAAATCGGCGGCGCGGTCAAAATTTCAACCTCCATCCCAGGAAGGATTCGTTCATCAACGCCGCCCAGGTTGTCAAACCGGATCAGTCCTTCCTCCGTCACCGAGGACACCATAAAGCCGATCTGATCCATGTGTGCCTCCAGCAAAAGCGTTTTTGCGTTTGGATGCGCGGACGGCATCATGGCGTGGACGTTGCCGAACGAATCGATGTGCGCCGTTAGCTCAAGACGCTCCAACTCGCTTTGCAAAACCGCTGCGATGCCCGACTCGGCCGCGCTCAGACCGGGCGCTGCGGTCAGTTTTTTCAGTAGATTGATCCGATCCATTCTATTCACTCCATCACATTTTAGCCGAAATTTTGCCTTTTCAGGTGTGCCAAGACGGCTCTCTTTCGGCCGGATTCCATTTTTCCTAGTATAACACAGTTTCAAAAAAAAAACAATGCACGGCAATGCCTCTTTTAAAAAATGTGATAAACCCGGAATATTTTTATTGATTTGACAAATCCTAAACAGAGGATTAAAACAAAGGAGGCCTATACGATGTCAGATATGTTTTGTTTTCAATGCCAGCAGACGGCCGGCAACAAAGGATGCGTCCGAACCGGCGTATGCGGCAAGCAGCCCGAAACCGCCAATTTACAGGACGACCTCATCTATGCGTTGATCCGCCTTGCCGAGGCGTCCGGGCAAGGGCAAAAGCGCACGCAGCTTTCCGACCGGCTGGTCGCCGACGGTCTTTTTACCACGCTGACCAACGTCAATTTTGACAATGCGTCGATCAAAAACTTTATAGACCGCGTGCGGCTTTGTGAACAGGAATTTGGAGGATACCAGGGGGATTTGGTGCAGCTGTGGAACGGCGAAACCGACATTGTCTCTCTGCGCTCGACCCTGCTGTTCGGCATGAAGGGAATGGCGGCGTACGCGCACCATGCCATGAATCTTGGCTATATGGACGATGATGTGCTCTTATTCTTTTATGAGGGGCTTTGCGCCTTAAACCGCACGCACACCGTGGAAGAATGGCTTGCGCTGATTATGAAGCTGGGCGAGCGGAACTATCGCTGCATGGAACTTTTGGACAAGGCGAACACCGAGTCCTTCGGCACGCCGACGCCCACACGGGTGAATACGGATATCAAAAAAGGACCGTTTATCGTGGTTTCCGGGCATGATCTTAAAGACTTAGCCCAGCTTTTAGAGCAAACCAAGGACAAAGGCATCAACATCTACACCCATAGCGAGATGCTGCCTGCGCACGGATATCCGGAACTGAAAAAGTATCCCCACCTTGCCGGAAACTTCGGGACGGCATGGCAGAGCCAGCAAAAGGAATTTGAGGACATTCCTGCGCCGGTGCTGTTTACGACAAACTGTCTGATGCCGCAGCGGCCAAGCTATCGGGATCGTGTCTACACGACCTCGGTGGTCGGCTATGAGGGGCTGATTCACATTACGCCGGACGAAAACGGCGTTAAGGATTTCAGTCCGCTGATCGAGCAGTCGCTCTCCCTCGGCGGATACGAGCATGACCGCAGCATGAGCGGCATCAACGGCGGCCACATGCTCACGACCGGCTTTGCGCACGGCGCGGTGCTCGCGCATGCCGACAAAATCATTGACGCCATCAAAAGCGGCGCCATCCGCCATATCTTCCTGGTCGGCGGCTGCGACGGCGCGCATCCCGGAAGAAATTATTATACCGAATTTGTAAAACAGACGCCGATGGATTCGCTGGTTCTGACGCTGGCCTGCGGAAAATATCGGTTTAACGATCTGGACTTAGGCGAAATCAACGGGATTCCGCGGATTTTGGACATGGGACAGTGCAACGATTCTTACAGTGCGGTCAAGGTGGCGCTTGCCCTGGCCGACGCGTTTGGGTGCAGCGTCAACGAGCTGCCGCTGACCCTTGTTTTGTCCTGGTACGAGCAAAAGGCGGTGGCGATTCTCATCACCCTGCTGTCCCTCGGTATTAAAAATATGTATGTCGGCCCCACGCTGCCGGCGTTCTTCTCCGAGACGATCGTAAAAACGCTGGTAGACACTTACGACCTGCACCCCACCACCGCACCGGAGCAGGATATGGACGCCATCTTAAACAGAAGATAATCCAAACTCCGATTTTGAGAGGAGTCTAAAACCGGGCAGCCACCCTTCGGAAACAGAGAGGGTGACTGCTTTTTCGGATATGATTTAAAATTTTTAGGAATTTTTATCAAGAATCCGCAGAAAAAAGTTGACAAAATAATTGATATGTGGTATAGTGACAAGGTCGCTTTGACTGTAATTCGGCATTTTTCTGTTTTGCGGTTTATGAGCCGGCACTGATTTTCCTTGATTGCGCATGTTGTTAAAATCACGGGAAAGCATCACAATTTCATATACGGACAGGTATCGAAGTGGTCATAACGGCCCTGACTCGAAAGGTTATACATCAAAGAGAACTTCGATAGACCAAAAGCCTTGATTTTACTTAGGTTTTGAGATTTTGCATCTCACAAAAACTTGCTTGTTTTGCCCTGAATTTTGCCTTAATTTCAAGCTTTGTCAAAATCGTGGGTTTAACATATAAAAATTTAATATACGGACAGGTATCGAAGAGGTCATAACGGCCCTGACTCGAAATCCAGTGATGTATTAAGAACATTTATCGGCTGAACACCGCATAAATAAAGGCTTTTTTGAAAAATTTAATATTGCTATTTTCGCAGTTCCCTCAAAAAGTTCCCTCATTTTTACGAGCTTTTTCAAACTGCTAAAATATATACGGACGGGTATCGAAGTGGTCATAACGGGGCTGACTCGAAATCAGTTTGTCGGTAATACCGGCACGTGGGTTCGAATCCCACCCCGTCCGCCAATTACAAGGTTTTTGTTGCGAGCAAAAACCTTGTTTTTTTATGAGTTCCCTCAAAAAGTTCCCTCACGGGCACCCTGCAAGGCTTACGGCTCCTG